>NZ_JBHTFO010000006.1:0-224981 GCF_042666275.1 Paenibacillus sp. GCM10028914 | reverse complement strand
AATTTAGTCATAAAAAAACTGCACCTCCAACTGTTAGAGTGTGTCTAACAATTGGGGTGCAGTTCAATTGGGCGGCTATTTTATATTTTCAGTAAAAGTCTCAACCGTTTCAACTCTATTCCTTGATCGTCACGGTTACAGGTGAATATTCCCCGATTACGGTCTGCCCATGAACAGACACACTGCCTTCCGGCGTTAAATCCTTCTCTGTCATGATGCCAAGCGCAATGGTGAATTGATTAAACTTGATCGGTACGTTTTTCTCACGACGTACTTCTTCCCCATTCACATAAAATATCACTTCATCATTACCGCGATTGTAAGTGATTTTATAGGTGTTGAATTCGCGTGGTTTAAAGTTGGTATCTTCTTTAAAAACACAGAAATATCGAGTCTTATTGGACTCAGGAACTTCTACACCCGGAAACGGAAGAACGGCATACACGCTCGCGTATTTATCGTTAGAAGCAAAGAAATCGAGAGCTGCGCCAGTGGTGAAATCAAGCAAATTAAGCGATACATAGCCATCATAAAGATCACCCAGTACAGTTCCCTGCGTACGTGCGCGGATCTGGAGCTCGAAGCTAATCTCGCCTTCTTCCGGAACCTTCACCTCTTCTCTCGAATAATACATATGCTTCGCGTTATCGAGAATTTGCACCTGATTGTGCTGACGGCTAAGTGGAGCACGAACATACAATATTCCGTTGCGAACAATAACAACCGCATTAGGCTCACGATATTCCCAGAATGTACCGTCCGGTAGAGGAAAGCCCCCAATTTTCCAAACGTCGTCTTCCGATAAAATATTATGAAAATCTCCAAATACACGAACCTGTTCCATAATACAACCTTCTTTCCTACATAGATTGAATAAATCCTTGTACAATAAGTGATATGATTAAAACTCCTCCACACCGAAGCGCCGTCTTCGTTGAGGCACCCATTAATGGCAAATAAGCCTCTGAACGATTGCTATCCTGCAAGCGTCCGTACACCATGTACAAAGGAATAACGGTGATCAATGCCAGAAGTGCATATGGAGGAAGTGCTCCTGCTAGCACACAAGCAATGAGAGAAAGGCACGCCAATAATAAAAGAATCCGGGAAAACCGAAGTGCCCTCTTTTCTCCCCAAACGACAACAAGTGTATTCTTGCCGGCTAGTCTGTCAGCCTGCCAGTGTAAAAAATGATGGTTAAACAAAATCAAGGTTGTTAATAATCCAATGGGTAGCGATAAGAGCAACGCGCGGATATCCATATGAGAGGTCTGCACGTAATATGCGCCCATCACCGGTAAAATGCCAAAAGACAATAATATAGCAAACTCGCTGTATCCTTTACCACGATATCCGAATCGTATTGGCGGAGCTACATAGAAATATGCGATTAATCCACCTAACGCCCCAAATATAAAGGCCCACCAACCACTTATGATACTGAGAATAATACCACTGAGTGCAGCTATACCGAACAGGGTCCAAGTGGTGATTTCAAACTTCCGCATAGACCATTTCCCATTAGTAAGGAACCCAGAGTTCGTGGAGATCGCATCAACATTATTCTTGGCCTCATCATCTGTCCCGTTCTTATAATCCCAGAGATCATTGATCATATTAGAAAATAAATGAGCTGATCCCGCTCCAATCAGTGTCAATATGAACAGCCATGCATTAAATCTGCCTGTCCAAACAAATGAACCAAGTGCACCGAGCGCTACCGGAATCAACATGACGGGAATAACCTTCATCCGAGAAGCTTTTTTAAATTGTGACCATGAATCCAAGATGTGCCCCCCTTTCGTAACATGAAAGATAACGCCTGCAATAACGATTACAGACGTACTATTTGTGAAACAATGAACTTTCATATTAAGAATATCACACTTGTCGAACTTTGTAAGCCATTTAGGCTCTATTATCATCAAAATATTATGTCAATGAGGACATACCAAAGTGGAATATTCCATAACATGAAGGACATGTTTATTTATTGTCGAATAAAAAAACACCCCTGATTCATCTGTTAGATGAATCAGGGGTGTTTCATTCATATCTGATTATAAATAAGGACTAGCACGAGCATAGCGGTTACTTCCAAAAATTCATTCAAAGCACCATATGTGTCACCCGTTAAACCACCTAGTGCAGAATTCATTCTTCGTGCTAACCAAGTACCCGCGATCCATACCATAAGTGGAATGATTACGAATCCGAGCAATGCCACAATCAGTAAAACATAATCCTTAACAACCAAAGGAGTAATCGATGCCGCTACAAACGACAATATGACAGCGATTAAAAATGTTCTCCATAACTGACTTCGATCCATATCTTTAAATTGTCCAGCCAGACCACTCTTGCCCCGCGCCATAGGCCACGTGAACATTGCGTGTACCATAAACCAGCGACTCCATATGAGAGGAAGAAGTAACAAACCGGAATAATTAGAACCAGCAACAAGCAATGAGTAAATTAAAGAGAACTTAAGAATAAGAAGCAGCACACATGCAATGACACCCATAGCACCAACACGGCTATCCTTCATGATATCTAGCATCTGCTCTCGTGATCGATAACTCAAAATCCCATCTGCCGTATCCATCCAGCCATCCAGATGAAGTCCTCCAGTAAGCCAAACCCATAGGATAAGGGTCAATGCTGCGGCAGGTAAAGGAGGTAATACGAACGCCAATCCTGCGGCAGCTATCCATACGATGAGCCCGATCGCCGCTCCTACCAACGGATAAAACTTCACACTTTGACGAAAGAGTGCTGGCGTGTAATCCAAATTCGCTTTAACAGGCAGGCGCGATAGAAATTGAAAAGCGGCCGCAGCCGCTTGTCCCCATTTCATCATAAATGATACTCCTTGCTCTTCAGCTCAATCGGAATGCCTGCTGTTACCAGGAATACCTCATGACTGCTTCTGGATAGAGCTTGATTCATGTATCCGGCTAAATCACGGTATAGCCTGCCAAGTGGATATTCCGGTACAATTCCGCTACCCACTTCGTTTGTGACCAAAATCAATTGACCTGGATACTGCTCCGCTTGGTCTACAAGACGAGCAATTTCGGATTTCACCTTCGCTTGCGCATCCTGTTTGCCTTCCCAAGAGAGAAGAACATTGGACAACCATAGTGTAAGGCAGTCCACGAGGACCGTAGGAGCACACTCCTCATTACGTAGACTGTTATCACGCCAATCATTTAGCAGCTTTGCCAATTGAAATGGTTCTTCTACATTTCGCCATTCATAACCCGCTTGCTCCCGACTAAGTTTATGGAGGGCAATCCGCTCTTTCATCTCATCATCGAAAGCTTGAGCCGTAGCCACATATACAGCTTCTGGCGACTTAGACATACATAACCTTTCGGCAAAGCTGCTCTTCCCGCTTCTCGCACCGCCGGTAACGAGTGTGATCATTACACTTGCTCCTTCGTTTCACCTGAGATACCCGCACTCTCGAAAGTTGCCATTTCATTAACAATGCGGCATGCCGCATCTACAAGATGAAGACATAATACCCCGCCTGTACCTTCACCAATACGAAGATCTAGTTCCAATACAGGACGGAGATTCAGCTCTTCTAAAAGCCGCCGATGTCCCTGTTCATGAGAAGCATGGGATACCACCATATAATCCGCAGCTGCCGGACAGATCGATTTTGCAAGCAGCGCTGCTGCACTTGATATAAATCCATCTATAATTACTGGGCAGCCGTGTACCGCTGCTCCTAGAATAACACCAACTAAGCCTCCAATCTCAAGGCCCCCTACCTTAGCCAGAACATCCACTGGATCTTGCGGGTCAGGAACATTCACCGCTATCGCTCTTTCAACTACAGCGATTTTATGCTGTAAACGCGAGTCATCAATTCCAGTGCCTCGACCAACCGCCTCGGCAACCGGGATGTTGGAAAGTGCACAAATAACTGCTGAGCTTGCTGTCGTATTACCAATGCCCATTTCGCCTGTGATAAATAGCTGGACCCCGCGTTTGACAGCATCTTCAACAACTTTCATGCCTACCAGAATAGATTCGATCGCTTCCTCATAAGACATTGCAGGACCAAGTGCCATATTCGCTGTACCATACCGGATTTTACGCGATAAAAGATCAGGATGGGATAAGTCGCTATTCACGCCGATATCCACGCATACAACATCTGCGCCCGCCTGTCTGGCTAACACGTTAACAGCTGCACCACCCGCAAGGAAATTATGAATCATTTGAGGTGTAACTTCTTGGGGAAATGCACTAATACCCTCATCACATACTCCATGGTCGCCTGCCATAATAATAACTTCTCTTCGGTCAAATGAAGGACGTACCTCTCCCGTGATGCCGGCAAGCTGTAACGCCATTGCTTCAAGTTTACCCAAGCTGCCAGGAGGGACAGTAAGGTTACTTATGTGCAGTTTCGCAGCCTCGATCGCAGATTGATCAAGACCACGAATTTCTCCGATACGTTCCATGACACTTTGTCTCATACATCATTTCTCCTTCTTAAGCTCTTAAATCTAAAGCACGATTGCTTCATCTCATTACAAATCTAAGCGTTACTTGAACAGTTCAGGATAGATCGCCTTTGCTATTTGCTTCAAACCTTCAGTAACACGTGGACCTGGACGGCTTACCAAGTTATCATCTAACCCAACAACTGCGTCATTCTTAATGGCTGTAATCTGATCCCAACCACTACGTGCTTTAATCATTTGGTCTAGTGTTTCCTTCGTTTTCTCATCAACAACATTTTTTGAGAACAAAATCACGTCTGGATTATCCTTAATGATCTTCTCTTCACTAATTTCATTCCATCCTACCGTATCAGCGGCAACATTAATACCACCAGCCAAGTTAATCAGCTCGTCCATATATTCCCCGCTACCTACTGTCCAGCCTGGAGAGAACTCGATATATACTTTCTTTTTCTGTTCAGGTGTCAGTGATTTTAATGTTTCTGTTACTTCATCACGATCTTGCTTAATTTTGTCTACAACCTTTTTAGCTTCTTCTTGATGATCAGTGATTTGACCGAATATTTCAATGTTTGCAATCACATCATCTACTTTTTTCGGATCTGTCTTGAAGATTGTAATCCCTAGATCGCGTAGCTGCTGTGCACCTTCCGCACTCATGGAGATACCTGTAACAACGAGATCTGGCTGTGCTGCAATAATTTCCTCAACGTTAGGGTTGTACAGACCACCCATCTTTGGCTTCGTTGTAGCAGCTTCCGGATAATCATCATAGTCAGATACACCAATAACTTCCTCATCTAAGCCAATTGCAAACAAAGCTTCTGTCTCTGATGGTGAGATCGATATGATCTTCTTTGGTGCTTCGTTAAATGTAAGCTCCTCGCCTGTAGCATCTTTTACCGTTAGAGGATATTCGGTTTTTAGCGCATCTGTCTCATCAGCCGGTGGTGTTACTTGTTCTTGTTGGGTTGGTGCTGGGTCTGTCGTTTGTTTCGGCTCTGCATTATCTCCACAAGCTGCAAGCGCTAGTACCATTATGAGTGCTAAAGCACCCATCGTCCAATTCTTCCATAATTGCTTCATTTCCATCTCTCTCCTCTATCTACTTTTTTATGATTCCGTGAGATGCTCCCCTTGTTTAGCAATTTACAAATGCTCATTTCCATGAATCCTTTGTGACGAAGTCTGTGCAACAAAAAAAACCTGATCTTCTTGTAACAAGAAAGAATCAGGGATTACGTCTTACGGG
Organism: Paenibacillus sp. GCM10028914; assembly: GCF_042666275.1. Classification (NCBI taxonomy): domain Bacteria; kingdom Bacillati; phylum Bacillota; class Bacilli; order Caryophanales; family Paenibacillaceae; genus Paenibacillus; species Paenibacillus sp. GCM10028914. Next base: position 219,245 of record NZ_JBHTFO010000006.1, on the reverse strand, counting down.
CTCACAGTCAAGACCATGTGTTCCGCAGGCTATAGCCAAACGTAATCCTTTCCTCGAAGGACCATCGTACTACTCATAAGGCAGGTCTCCTGACTTACAGGTTAATGATATTCTCACCTTCCCATCCTGCTTATCGCAGAACAGTGGCATATAGAGAATATCCCTGTTTCACAGTGGCGGGACCGTGTCGGATTTTCACCGACTTCCCTTTTAACTAGAATCCTAAGCCTTTTCGCTTCTAATTCTAGACCTCACAAGTTCATTATTCATTTCGATAGCATCATGCTGAGACACAAGTCTTAGCTCTCAATTCATGATTATAGGTTAGATAAGAACACCTTACAAGCTTTTAACAAAGCTTTAAAAAACTCATCCTACATATCCTGTCCATTTTCCTCCATCAAAAGTCAGCTTCAACGTTAACAAGCTTCCCGGATCTGCTGAGAAATCCCAAAAGGAAGAACCGGGAACCGTCATCGTTGCAATCTGCCTGATCACTCCACCATGTGCCACTATTAATAATTGGTTATCCTTCGACTCTTCCTTAGTAAAACAAGTTAAGCCATTCATAAAGTCAGCTATTCTCCCCTGAAAATGTCCCCAAGATTCGCCTCCAGGAGGGGTGGAAGACTCAGGATCGCTGAGCCAATTCCGGTAGGTGTCCAGATGCTTTAACTGATCATATGTCCGGCCTTCCCATTCGCCAAAATCCATTTCCCGCAAACGATTATCGAAGACCACCTGATCTGCTGAGACGGTATAAATCCAGTCGAGTGTCTCTCTGCATCTCTTCAAGTCACTACAGAACACCTTGCGAAAAGACCTTCCTTTAAGAGCCTCTTTCACCGGCGCAAGTTCGATCAGTGACTCTTGTAGAATTCCAACATCCGTATGACCTAAATAACGTCTTTCCTTATTCCACTGCGTAGCCCCATGACGAATACATGTCAATTCTAACTCCATATTGCTCCACCTAAGCTCCATATAATAAGTGCACTTAATAGTAAAAATAACAACGATGCGCTCAGCATTAATTTAATGGTTAACCGAATATCCTCCTTGTTCATTGGGCGGGTGTGTTCTCCCATATAAGCACGGAAAGAGACGACACCATGATACACATTCTCCCCTCCGAGACGAATTCCTAATGCCCCGGCCACGGCTGATTCCGGATAACCACTATTAGGACTTGGATGTAGACGAGCATCATGCCTGATGGTTTGAACCGATTTTTTGTAATCCATTCGCAAGATCCAGCTGCTAATAACTAACAGTAAAGCGGTTAATCGAGCCGGGATGTAGTTCGCCAAATCGTCCAAACGAGCAGAAGCCCAGCCTAAATTTATATATTTCTCATTCTTATATCCAACCATGGAGTCCAAGGTATTCACTGCGCGATAAGCCATGGCAAGTGGTGCTCCTCCAATCAGTGCATAGAACAGCGGAGAAACAATGGCATCTACGATGTTCTCAGCGACTGTCTCAACCGTTCCACGAACAACCTCTGGCTCATCAAGATGCGCTGTATCACGACCAACAATCATGCCTAAAGCCTGCCGAGCAGCTAGTAAATCTCCGTGTTTAAGATGATTGTATACTTCCATCCCCGCATCTTTGAGACCTTTTGTCGCAATCGTTGTAGCAATCAATACGATTTCTGCTCCTAAGGCAAGCCATGGATGAATCATAGCGAGTCCTTTCAGCAACGCCCAAGTTATGAGCAGCGCACTCCCCACGACAACAACCGGGAGTAGAATTCCGGCTTTTTTCAGTTGCTCTGGCTTGACAACCTGACGGCGAATCTTCTTCTCCACCAGATTAATCAATTTACCCATACCGATCACGGGATGAGGAAGCCAGCGTGGATCACCAATGATGAGATCTAATATGTATGCAGCACAAAGAATGAATAGAATGGTCCACTCCATCATGAATGTTTCACTCCCGCAGCCTTAAAGCTCTCTTGTACCGTTCCATATACAGCCCGACCGATAGCAGCCCCCAGGTCTGTGGCTGTTCCACAATAACGATGCTCCGTGGGATATGCAGCGGATTGACTGACACCTACCACGATCGAATCCGTCGTCGTTCCCGTAGCGATTAAGCCATTCTCGGCATCGCGAATACCGAGATCAGCCAGTGCAGCCGCCTTCGCTTCTACAGCTGTTATGATCACATTCACAATGGCCGCTTGGGTCATCCTAGCATCAATCATAAGCATAATATTAATCGTACCTGGTTCATATACGGGATATGTAGTTCTTTCAGAACCAGCCCGTGCACCATTAGATACTCCCGCTGTTGTACAACAGAATAAAGATGCGTCATTCCCGGTCTCCTCGTGAACAGCAGCATATTCCAAACGCACCGCCGTCAATAATCCTGCCGTTGATGATAGGGGGTAATCCCATTCAAGGAACAGCTTCTCTATATCTTTTTCCGGATGGTCACAATTATAAAACCGATCCACATAAATATTAGCTATTCGATCGATCTTTCCCTTACCTCCCCCTTGTATGGCACTGCTCAAACAGTCCATATAAACAGGTGTGTGAAGAAGCAAGTGACGGTCGTACCGTGTAAGTGTTAAGCCTGGACAAGCTGTAGATCTATATATTTTACTGTCATCACTTAAAAAAGGCGTTGTCATCTTTAAGCTCCTATTCTCAACCTAAATTCTTGATCACTTGCTGAATTTCATTTAACAGTATTCGATTCGCTTCCGTGCCTTTAACGGCGATTCGAACATGACCCTCTTCAAGTCCCGGATACATTGCACAGCTTCGAATGAGTATTCCTCGAAGTCCAAGTTCCCGCTGCATCTCGATCGCTCTCCATGGATCGGGAAGTCGTACTAATAAGAAATTAGCTTCTCCTGGGCTAACATCACAACCTAACGCTCTAAGTCCATGAATTAGAACGTCTCGCTCTTTCGCGATCAGATCCATCGTCTCCTGCTCGTATTCTTGATCACAATCCAGCGCAGCCTCACCAGCTAACAAGGCCAGTCCATTCACACTCCACGTTACCTGTTTTCGTGTCATGGATCGGATGACCTCCGGATGCGCCAATGTATACCCCAACCGCAGACCCGGGATAGCATAAAACTTTGTCATGGATCTTACCAGCAGTGTATGGGGATACTTGTCCAGCATCGGTAATAATGACGCCTGCTGTTCGGCTGGAATAAAATCTATAAAGGCTTCGTCTACGACGAGATAGGTATTTGATTGTTCAGCCAACTCTGCTAATTGGAGCAGTTCCTTCAGATTATACTGTACACCGTTCGGATTGTTCGGCTGACCTATGAATAGCAGATCCACTCGCTGTAACAAATCACTGATGTCCTGGAGCGATGCTTTCCAATCCAGATCTTGTCTGCCACGGACAGAATAAACCTCGATATCAAACTGTTCTGCCAGCTGCCGATATTCAGAGAAGCATGGTTCAATAATTCCAACCTTCTGAGGATGAAGTCCAAGCAGAATAAGGGACATACATTCTGCTGCCCCGTTTCCTACACAGATGTTATCAACGTTCACGTTCAGCTTACGACCAAGGATTTGCTTGAATTGCCGATGACCTGGATCAGGATAGCGAATAATAGAGGAGAGTGCCTGTTCCAATTTCTTCAACACTTGCACAGGTGGTCCAAGCGGATTAATATTTGCGCTAAAATCGAGAAATTGACTCTCTTCTATTCCATAGGCCTTCGCTGCACTTTCCAAATCTCCGCCATGCCCATAACGTTCTAACATACCGATTACGCTCCTGACTATTTGGTTTCATTGAATTCATTATTACGTGGGTTCTTCCGTGTCGTCAATTAAAAGTCTAGTTTGGCATAGCCACCTAAAAAAAATGCCCCCCTAGAATAACATCGGATTACCCAAAGGTTGTTCCAATGTCGATTCTAAGGGGTGCACTCAAAAATTTCTTATTAGCTGGACCTGTTACACTATACTTTAAATCTATTAATGGTCTCTTGTAACTCTAAAGCCATACTACTCAAAGCAGATGCCGCGGCGGATACCTCTTCCATGGAGGCATTTTGCTCTTCAGCAGAGGCTGCAACGTTCTGTGTATTCGCTGCTGACTGTTGTGAAGTATTCGCAATACTCTCCATCATTTCTGCCATACCCTTCGAACTTACACTTACCTGTTCTACGATCGCAGACACGCCCTGAGTTTCTGCACTTAAATTCTCTACAGATAGAGCAATATCACGGAATGTTTCACCGGTTAAATGTACCATCTTCATGCCTTCGTCAACAACAGTCGTTCCTTCTTCCATCGACCGCACTGCGCTATCCGCTTTATATTGAACGTCACGAATTAGGTTCTGAATAAGTTCTGCTGCATCGTTCGAGCTTGTAGCCAATTTTCTTACCTCTCCAGCAACAACAGCAAAGCCCTTCCCATGCTCACCGGCCCGCGCTGCCTCAATGCCTGCATTGAGTGACAGCAAATTGGTCTGTTTCGCAATATCCGTAATCATATTAACGATTTGGCCAATCTCTTTTGATTTCTCACCCAACTCATTAATGACCACTGCCGTCCCGCTGACAGATTGTTGGAGGACATTCATCTGTTCCACAGTATTTATCACAACCTGATTTCCTACATTGGCTTTCTCGTTTGCCGCTTCTGTTAATTTTGCCATTGAACGAATCGAACGAGCCGCATGGTTCATTCCTATTGAAATTTGCTCTGCAGATTCAACGGCTTCAATGGAGTTCGAAACTTGTTTCTCTGATCCGGTTGCGATTTCCTGAATCGCCAGGTTGATTTGCTCTGTTGCTTTACCTGTCTCCTCGGCACCGGCATTCAGTTGCTCGGAGGTTGCTGCAACCTGTGCAGTATTTAATCCGACCTGACTAATCAAGTCGCGCAGATTTTTTTTCATCAGATTAAACGATTGTGCCAGCTTACCGATCTCATCACGATTTTTCACCTTAATATCATCTTCGTTCAACACACCAGCTGCAATGTTTTCAGCTGCTTTAGACAATGCCGCCATCGGACTAGAGATCTTTCGCGAGACAATGAGACTGATTCCAATCGCCGTCAATATTGCCAAGATACTCAGACCAATAACCAGACGGTCAACAGACTCAACCAACTTTGTATTGGCTTCAGTACCATTGTTCATGTTTTCAACCTGAGCCGATACCAACTCCTCTGCCATTAGCCTTATTTCTACTGCCAAGGGTATTGCCTCTTCTGTAGCAATTTGTTGGGCACTTTCCGGCAAGCTATTAATTAATCCTTCGATTTGATCTACTTTTGTGCTGAATTCCTTATTTAAAGCCGTGATTTTTTTTAACATTTCTTTATGCTCTTCGAGGAACACTTTATCATTAATTTCCTTAATGGTTTGATCCAATCCGGAAACAGATTCCTTTACAGAGTTGAATGCCTCATCTTCTTTTAACATCATCGCACGCAGGTAACTGATTTCACGAGTTGAATAATTTTGAACATCTTTAGCATGTGTCACAATGACTACCCTTCGATTTATCAAATCCGAGTAGGATGTATTAATCTTCTCAATTTGAGTATGGGATATAAAACTCACTATCCCTAGCAATAGAGAAATACCCAAAAAGCCACTCAGTATTTTTTTTCGAACGGAATTAAACATGTGGTCCACTCTCCTGTGAGGAATTCGTATGATTATATTTACGCATGAAACTGCTATATTTTTATCGGTATTTCCTCTTACAGAATTTAGTGTTTTATACTCACGAAACCAAAGAAGCCCTTCAACCGAAGTTGAAGGGCTTCTACTATATCTAAAAGGGGTGTCTTTATAGTACAGCTGCAATCTTAATATAAGATTAATTTTAGATTAGGGACACATAAATTATTTGATAGAACAGGATCCTCTTTGGCGATACTCCTTAGGAGTCTTACTGTATTTATCTTTAAAAATACGATAAAAATAACTGAGATTATTATAACCCACTTGCTCAGCAATATTTGAGATTGGCATCCCGGTTCCTTCTAATAATTCTTTTGCCTTTTCCAGCCGCCTTTCCTGGAGAAGCTCTTTAAATGTATAAGAGGTGGACTTTTTAATCATTTTACTAAGTCCATAATGGGATTGATTTAATTGTTCAGCCAATTCAAACAACGATGCCTCCTTGAAATTTTCCTCAATATACTTAAGCGATTCAAAAATCAAGTAATGATTGGCACCTGATCCGCCTTCTCTCTCTACCTTATGGGATTTCTTTATTAACTCAATCATTAGTAGTCCCATATACAGCTTAATCGTTGAATCCGAGAAAGCGGAGGGCTCCATAAATTCGCGAATCATAATTCCAATGATATTTTGGATTGAAGGATCTGAGGAGACTTTAAAATAAAGATATTGTCCCGTTTGTGTTTGGTTGTATAAACTGGACAGTAAAAAGTCACTGATTATATTTTCAGAGCTTAAAAAGGAAAAAATAAATTCAAAAAAGGCAGGTCGTATAATTAAATTTATAACGATATCTTCATGAGTAGACGCTAATATTTCGTGCTCAATATGCTGATTTAAAAGAATAAGTTCTCCTTTTTTCAGGTGAATCGTTCTTCCACCTATTTTCTGATATAAATGCCCATTATAAACATAACTCACTTCAATATAATCATGTTTATGCAGAGGGAAATCGACAAATCTTGTATGCTTTCGGATCATGATCATCTTGTCTTTACTTAAGAACTTATCGCTTTCAATAATAAAACTTTTCCCGCTCGTGTATAACTCTTTATTTAGACTACTTTTTTGTTCAAGAATAGCTTTCTCTTCATCGGTTATGGTCAAAAGCTCAGCTAAAATATCCCGTCTCAAGAGTTTCACCTATTTCTTCTCATATTACGGGAATCATATCATGTGGCGTGTGAAATTTATAGATTCTATCGCTTTAATAAAACCTCTTGCTCATAAACTCTAACCTCTTCCAGCCAGGATTCTTTAACAGGAACCCCCATCTTCTCGCAATAGTAATCCCACACAGCCCCGAATGGATAGGTTTTAAATTCCTCCATTAGTGCCAATCTTTCTGTAAAGTCGCCTTTTTCCTGGAGCTCTTTCAAATATTTATTGGGTACCAGCATTGCATAAAGTAATGCTTTTATCATATTACGGGTGCCAATCGTCCATGCCGCCACTCGGTTAATGCTGGCGTCAAAGAAATCAAGACCTATAATTACGCGTTCAAGAGCATCATTCCGAACAATCTCAAGCGCAATTTCTTTCAACTCATCATCAAGGATCACCACATGGTCACTATCCCAGCGGACGGGTCTTGAGACATGCAAAGCAATCTTATCGCTGAATAAGAGCATGGAAGAGATCTTATTCGAAACCGTTTCGGTCGGATGATAATGACCGGTATCAAGCAGGCATAGTTTATTATTTTTCATAGCGTAATGCAGATAGAATTCATGCGAACCCACCACAAATGCTTCTGACCCAATCCCAAACAACTTACTCTCAACCGCATCCAAATTATACTGCTCGTCAATTTCGACTGCATAAATCTTATCTAAAGAATCAAGTAATCTCTTTCTCGGCGTGAGGCGATCACTTGGTATATCTTTATAACCGTCTGGAATCCATAAGTTTGTTAAAGCTGGTGTGCCAAGCTGTTGTCCAAAATACTCACCAATCTTCCGGCTGAGAATGCAATGGTTAATCCAGAACTCACGAATTTCTTCATTTGGATGCGATAATGTCAGACCATCTGCAGCTTTTGGATGAGAGAACAGTGTTGGGTTGAAATCAAGTCCAAGGTCTTTTTCTTTTGCCCATTTCACCCAATTCTCAAAATGCTTTAGTTCAAGCTGATCTCGATCAACCACTTCACCATTTGTTTCTGCATAAATGGCATGTAAATTGACTCGGTGTTTCCCTGGGATTAAAGATAGTGCCTTGTCTAAGTCACTTCTTAATTCTTCAGGAGTCCTTGCCTTACCGGGATAATTCCCGGTTACATCAATCCCCCCCGATCTTTCATTCTGAATGACTTCGAATCCTCCGATATCATCCCCTTGCCAGCAGTGAATGGATATGGAGACTTTTTTCAGTTGTTCGAGAACGGTGTCAACATCAATTCCCCATTTGGCATATGCCTGTTTAGCAAAATCATAATTTTCTTGTATCGACATCTTCAATCTCCTTCCTTTATATAGTTCATTACGCTTGGTTTATATTGCTTGACTTCAAAGGAAGCTTTGATTATCGCACGAGCTTCTTTTATATCCTTGATAATCCCAAGAGCCATTAGTTGTGCTGCAATATTTCCAATGGCCGTTGCTTCTACTGGTCCTGCATAAACCTCCTTATTCGAAACATCAGCAATCAGCTGGTTCAGAATTTCATTCTGACAACCCCCGCCGATTACATTGATCTTTTCAAATCTCTTCTCCAGGATTTCCTCAATTTCTATCACAGCTTCAAGATAGCTTTCTGCTAAACTTTCAAACACACACTTGGCTATTTCCCCTGGACTACTTGGCACAGATTGCCCCGTTTCGAGGCAGTAATTTATTATTTCTTGAACCATATTGTCAGGTCTCAGGAAGCGGTCATCATTCACATTCACAATCGCCTTGAAGTCTTTGACTTCTCTCGCCAAATCGATCAGATCAGCAAAAGAATATTGATCATTGTATACACGTTTGACCTCCTGGATCATCCACAGACCCATGATATTTTTCAAGAAGCGATATTGATCATTGATACCCCCTTCATTGGTAAAGTTGTAGTCCCGTGCCTTATTGGTACAAATCGGAGAATCGGTTTCTGTTCCAATCAATGACCATGTTCCAGAACTGATATAAATGGTTTCGTTCTCTTCAGGAACAGCAATAACGGCAGAGCCTGTGTCGTGAGTTGCCGGAAGGACAACTGTTATGTCAGCCCCTAATTCAGAAACCCATTCTTCTTTTAGCGAACCAAGAATGGTTTTTGGCGGTGGAATCTCTTGGAATATATCTTTATTCATTCCGATGACATCTAAAATATCAAGATCCCACGTTTTCGATATCGCATTCACCAACTGAGTGGAAGTAGCATTCGTATATTCATTTGCTTTTTTACCTGTCAATAAAAAATTGAAATAATCAGGAATTGTTAAGAAGGATTTTGCTTTCTCAAGAATTTCTGGCTGTTCTTTTTTAATTGAGTACAGTTGGTAAATCGTATTGAATTTTTGGAACTGGATGCCTGTTCTCAGATAGAGCTCATCTTTGGGAATAAGCTTGAACACTTCTTCCATCATGCCGTTCGTCCGTGGGTCACGATAAGAAACAGCTTCGGTTATTAACTGATCGGCTTCATCCAACAATACAAAATCAACCGCCCATGTATCGATACCAATGCTGTCCAGTTTTATGCCGAGTTCCTTGCATTTCTTAAGACCTGTTATAATTTCTTGAAATAGCTTATCAACTTCCCAGCAGAAGAAATCACCTTTCTTTACGATCCTATTTTCGAAACGATGAATTTCATCCAATTTCATTAATCCATCTTCCAGATACCCCAGAATAAGACGACCACTGGAGGCACCAATATCAATGGCTGCACTGTATTTTGTCAAAATCCCACCTCCTGTCTGAAAACGATTTATTTATATCATAATAAAAAACATGGAATTTCCTATAACGTGATTAGACCAAATTACTGTCCTTATTTGCACAAAAAAGAAGCTTCCTAAGATCAAAGAGATGATCTCGGGAAGCTTCTAAAGTTCTTCCTATTGCTGCTCAGATTCTTTTTGAGTAGTAGAAGCCTCTACTGAAGGATTCACATCTGCTGTTTCTATCTCATCAGCTGCATCAATTTCAGATGAAGAATTAAACCAGCCCTTTACGGAAACATCAACATTGGCGTTTAGTTGTTTATAACTAATTGCGATTTGCGTTGTTCCTTCCTTCAAAGCAATAACCTTTCCAAAGGAAGCCACGGCTACTTTCGAATTCTTCACTTCATATTTTGCAAACACAGTAACATCACTTGTCTTGCCATCTTCGTCCGTATACAGCACCTTTAAGTCCTTCCATTCTCCTGTCTTCAAGAAAAGCGATTCTGGAGCAACCGTCAGTTGAGGCTGAATGGCTGGATTCTTCACCTTTACATGGACAGTCACCTTAAGGTTACTGTAAGTAATATCGATCTTCGTATCTCCTGCTGCAACCGCAGTGACCACACCATTTACAACGGCGACCTTATCCTGGTCTTTAACATGGTAAGTTGCTAATTCGCTTACATCCGTATCCTTACCGTCTTCACCTTTATAAATCACATTAAGCTTCTGCGACTCGCCTGCACGCAGTTGGAGCTGATCTGGTGTAGCTATTAACTTCGGCTTCGATACCGGTAGATTAAACCAATTTCTCACCGTTACTTGCGCGTTACTCTTCAATTGATTATAGCTAACTTCAACTTGTGTAGTTCCTTCCTTTACTCCGATAACTCTATCCAATATGACAATCGCTGTTCTCGTATCCTTCGATTTAAAAGTAGCTAATCTCGTGACATCTTTAGCCTTACCGTCTTTGCCAATATACGTAACTTGAAGCTGCTGAGATTCACCAATCTTGAGTGTAACATTCGCTGGTGTTACAATCAGTTGTTCCACAATCGGCTTCTTCGTAACGGTCACATCAACCGTTGTAGTGAGATTCTCATAAGCCACTTCGATTTGAGTAGTACCGGCCTGAAGGGCCGTTACTAGCCCATTCGTTACGGTTAATAGCTCAGGATTCTTCACCGAATAACTAGCCGATGCAGCAACATCTTGCTCATCGCCAGCTCCATCTTTATAGAGTACACTTAACTGTTGGGTCGTCCCTTCTTCCAAACTAAGGGTAAGCGGACTCACCGTAAGAACAGGATCACTAGCAAAATTATAATTGACCACATCCGCCGGAACGATTAAACCATTCCCTGCTGCATCATACACATATACCTCGAATATGTTGTCACCAAGCTTAATAGGCACATCAATCTTGAAATTACCATTATTCTCGATCATACCGTCAACCTGCTGCCAGCCAGCTTCATCCTGATATAGTGCTGCCACTCCGATCATCTCATCCATCGTAAAATCACCTGGTTTTACGAGAAGATCGATCAGCAGATCACTTGTCACTTGTCCGGCAATAGAGCCTGTCATTGAAGCCTCATCAATCGTAATCTTCGGATCATTCAGATTAACAGCAGGAGCTCCGTTATCGATTATGAATAATGCTAGCTGAGATTCAAGGGGAACTGCAGTCGTGCTAGAGCTTCCTGCCCAAGGTACCATCAAATACATACCATCCGGAAGACCAGAGCCGTTCCAACCGCGGAGTGCATAGCTACCTGGATTAATCCCCTGCTCTACAAGGGTTCCTATCCACTTGCTACTCGCATCATAAATGTCCAAAGAAAAATACCCCAAAGACTCTGTAACGTTAAAGGTAATATCGGATTTATCCTGAATACCGTCACTATTCGGGGAGAAAATATCTGGCGTCAATGCAAGGTTCGTAACTGGATCTGTCTGAGTCATTGTCCCTACATATACAGCTACCGGCAATTGAATGACATGTCCTCCCGTTTCGGTCAGTATAATCTCGCCTTCATAGCGCGCTTCGGCTGCATCTGCTGCGACATCCAGCTGTACAGAGAAGGAATCACTGCTTCCCGCTGGCACATGAACTTGTGCCATACTGGAATTCAAATTACCTGGTGCTTCGTTATACCACTTCACGTCTACAGAATAGTTAGAGCCTGAACCTACAATATCTTTAACCTCTATATTGCGGCTGGCCGTTTCACCTGCAGCAACATAACCGAATGAAACGCCTCCTGTGTAATACGTCGTATCTGCTCCGCCGCTTACCGCTGATGTCGATTCTTCGACAGTGGCGACGGCTTTCGCTTGAAGAACATGATCCAGAGCAACTCGCCCTGCACCTTGATCCATATGAGTGTAGCGATTACCGTTTCGGTCGTTCATCTTCACGGTATTATTCATGAGCAAGGATTTGATTTCGTATGTATTAAGTGTCGGATATTTTTGCTTGATTAGTGCCGCTGCCCCAGCCATATGCGGAGCGGCCATGCTCGTACCGTTATTGGACTCATACCAGCCTTCATAGTCCGGGACGCTGGATACAATACCTATTCCTGGCGCAGATATATCGGGCTTAATCGCATACGAAGGCTTAGCCGGTCCTCTTGAACTGAAGGATGCCATAATATCTGATTCAATTGTTGTACTGAAGCTGGTATGGAGCGTTTGAGTACTCATAGCAGCTTTAATCGATTCACCGTACGTGCCGGACAAGGTATAGATTGGGATTGTAACATCGACTGTACCTAATGTACCGCTTTCGAGTGTTTCCGGCGAATTATTATATACAACGGCACCAATAGCACCCGACTGGATTGCGTTCAGGGCTTTATCGGTGAAAGCGATCTCGCCTCGTTTGATGAAGGCAATCTTTCCGCTCATGTCTATACCAGCATAGTCTTCTGCTTTTCCAAGCCCAACATCCACCAGCTCATATCTGCCAGTCAGATTCTCAATGCCTGTAGACTTATCAAATGAATCCATATAATACTGAGAACCACTAATTTCCTCAACCTTCATAATCGGTGTAGCCAGCGGTGGCTTTGAAGCTCCCACAGTAAGAGCTAATTCTGAAGTTCCTGGATCCGTCATCGTAGCGTCTCCTGGACCTGAATTGCCAGCGGATACGACTACCATAACACCAGCCGTCATCGCATTATTGAGGGCTACAGAATCAGCTGCCTGCTGATTGTTGCTCTCAGAGCCTAAAGATAGATTAATAACCTCCATACCATCCTTTACGGATCGATCGATAGCAGCAATAACATTGGAAGAAGAGCCTGATCCATACGGGCCTAATACTTTATAAGCATATAAACTTGCTTCAGGTGCAACACCGGTAATCCCTTGCTGCCCATTCACGCCTACACCACGCCCCGCAACTGTACCACCTACATGGGAACCATGTGAGGTCCAATATGGACGACCTTTATCATTCACTTCAGGCAAAGAAGGATCAAGTGCTTTTGCTTCTTCATAGTCCTTCTTTGTCGTTTCAGATGGATCATTATCGTTATTGACAAAGTCATAGCCCCAATAATCGCCTTGAGCAATAGCTGGAGCTAGATCAGGATGGTCCTTTGCCATTCCTGTATCAATAATACCAACTTTTACTCCAGTACCTTTAATCCCTAGATCCCAAGCTACAGGAGCCCCAATATGCGGAGCGCTTCTGTCCATCATGACGGACACAGAATCTTCATCCGTAGCATATACGGTCTTGTCAGGGTATACCGCTTTGACACCTTTAATCGTTAATAATTCCTTCACTTGATTTGCCGGGATAGTGAGGGCGAATCCATTGAATACTTCCGAGTATTCGTGGGTGATCGAGACAGGCAACTTAGCTACCGCATCACTCTTAAATGCTAGATGCTCGTCTTTAATCACTGATTCCTGCGGCTTTACAGCTGAGTAACTTTTTTGTTTACTAGATTGAGCTTCAAAAACTTTGACCGGAGTTGCTTGAAGCTCAACGATAACTGAAATGGTACCTTGGCTGTCTGAACTTGGCACGTAATTCTCAGGAACTGTTGCAGTCACATCTGAGCCATCCGTTGACTCAATCTTTAGTTCTTCCGATCTCAAGCCTTGCTTGGCATCGAAGGTTTTAGAGTTTGGCTGATTCCTTTCAAAGGAACCTTGTTGATCTAGTTCTGTACCCTTCAGAGCCCTCTGCTCATCTAAGAGCTTGGAAGTAATCTTCTTTTCAGCAGTGGGTGAAAGCTGTTTTGCGCTTTCCGCTCCTACGTTAGGAAGAACAAGCATAAGGACAAGCAGCATACTTAGGAAACTTGCTAAAATTCTTCTAATCACTCACATGTCAACTCCTTCATCAAAATAGGATAGTGGTATGATTACTTCATCATTCCTATATCTGTGCTCACTCAAGATGACAATATGAGGATTCTCTGCCGATCGACCATTTCCTTCCAAAGAATTGAACACTGGTTATAAAATGAACTTATACTCCTAGTTAATGTACAATAATTCAGCATTCGTCATTTTCTACCGTATCTAATGTCCTAAGCCTCATAGATGCTCTATTCCTATCTTCATGGATGTAATGTCCTAGATAAGAACTACTTACGTGACTATGGATAATGCTTACACTTCTAGCTTTTTAACGGGTAGCAAAAAAGCACCCCTACAATTAGATGGATTTACCCAGAGGTTTTTCCAATGTCTATTGTAAAGGTACACAGCATATTACTATCAAACGAAAAAATGATACTATGATATGATGGATAAAGGAGTATATAATAAACAAATCATTTTGATATGTTGCAAAAGAAGGGGATCATATGAGTAACGAACAAAACTTTTGGCTTGAATTACCGAAGCCATTTTTTATATTAGCGCCCATGGAAGATGTCACAGATATTGTTTTTCGTCAGGTCATAAATAAAGCTGCGAAACCCGATGTATTTTTCACGGAATTCACCAGTACAGAAATTTATTGTAATCCTGTAGGAAGAAACAATACTCGTGGTCGATTAATGTTCACAGAAGATGAGCAACCGATCGTCGCTCATATTTGGGGCAATAAGCCCGCACTATTTGAAAAAATGAGTATTGATATGAAGAAACTTGGTTTTCGTGGTATCGATTTGAATATGGGATGCCCAGCACAAAGTGTTTCGCACGGTGGAAAAGGTGCAGGATTAATACGACATCCTGAAGTTGCAGCAGAAATTATTCAAGCCGCCAAAGCAGGTGGATTACCGGTCAGTGTTAAAACAAGATTAGGTTACAGTAGGGTTGATGAGTGGCGCGATTGGTTAACACATGTTTTGAAACAAGATATTGCGAATCTTTCCATTCACCTTCGTACAAAAAAAGAAATGAGTAAAGTAGATGCACACTGGGAACTAATCCCTGAAATCAAAAAGTTACGCGATGAAATTGCTCCAAATACGCTATTAACGATTAATGGAGATATCCCTGACCGCGCAACAGGATTAAAACTAGTTGAACAATACGGCGTTGATGGTGTTATGATTGGCCGCGGCATCTTCACCAATCCATTTGCTTTTGAAAAAGAACCAAAAGAACACAGTGCGAAGGATTTTCTCCGTTTACTACTTTTACAAATAGATCTTCATGATAAATATTCAACAGAAGCCACACCACGCTTGTTCAAACCACTTCTTCGCTTTTTCAAAATTTATACTCGTGGATTTAGCGGTGCAGATGAACTAAGACGCCAATTAATGGATACCAAATCAACAGACGAAGTACGTCGATTAGTAAAACCTCTTTTAGATCAAGAATTAGATTGATGCATACTGTGTAAAGCAAAAGGGCCTGCCAGATCGTCAGTTCTCACTGACTTTCTGGCAGGCCCTTTTGTTTGTTACCACTTCGCATCAATCACTTAACGGGTAATCACTCATCTTACCTACAACTTTGACTCTTAATCTTGTCGCATTTTCCGGATGGTAGGCAAGCGGCGTCTCCTCAACCTCAACCAATTTAACCGTAACAGGATCAGCTCCTGCCATGACTGCCTGTTTCACCGCTTTTTCCTCCGCATCTTTCAGCGACTGCTCCCTTGGCTCCCGGGAATAAATATAAATCTGTTCGTACTGTCCGCTAATTTGAGAGATCGATGCACCGATCGCATTCGCGACTCCACCATTCTCTACTTTCACAATCTCGGCAACCCCGGGAATCTCATCTGGAATAATGACGCTACCCCCGCCTACGAGTACGATCTGTACATCTTCGGATGAAGTCTTCATCTTATCAATCGCGTTGGTTATAAGCGAAGAAATAACAGATTGAACTCGTTTGGCAAATCCTTCATCAATATGGCTTACCAAGCTCTTATCACCCATATCAGCTAATCCGAGACGGACCGCAATATCCGTTGTAGTCAGAGTACTTCCGCCAAAGACGAGCGCCTCTTCACCGATCTTATAGCCTACACTATCCGGGCCAACTGTAATCTTGTCATTCTCTACGCGTACAATGCTTCCTCCACCAAGTCCTATGGAGATAATATCTGGCATCCTAAAGTTGGTACGAATATCTCCTACTTCGACTGCTACAGAGGATTCCCTTGGAAATCCATCCTGCAAAACACCGATATCCGATGTGGTACCACCGACATCAATTACCATCGTATCTTTAATATTCGCTAAATAGGAAGCTCCCCGTATGCTATTCGTCGGCCCGCAGGCAATTGTAAGAATCGGGAACTGCTTGGCATACTCAATAGACATAAGCGTACCGTCATTTTGACACAAATACACTTCTACGTCTTGAATCCCTTCTTCCTCTAACGCATATGCAAAACCTGTCGTTGTCGTCTCGATGACTTTGCATAAAGCCGCATTCAATATTGTTGCATTTTCACGTTCAATCAAGCCTACAGACCCGATCAAGGAAGAACAAGATACCGGATATGTCTCCCCGTATGATTCCCAGATTAAGTCCCGAACCTTAAGCTCTTGATCATTCTTAATGGATGAGAAAACACCGATGATCGCAATAGATTCTACCTTATCTCGCCAGTCGACCAGCAGATCCATTATTTCTCGCTCGTCGATCTCCCCTAGCAATTGACCATCATATTCATATCCACCATGAACGAGAGCATAGTTACCTGATAGTTTATCCACCATATCTTTCGGCCAAGCCGTATATGGGGGTACAGACGCAGTAGCGGGGTATCCCAAGCGGATCACACCGACTCTAGCTAATTTCTTCCGCTCTACGATCGCATTCGTGCACTGTGTTGTGCCGAGCATTGCATGTGTGATTTTCGTCTTATCGATATTCGCTTCTTTCAATACTTTCCGCAGCGACGTCTCAATCCCCGTCTTAATATCCAGTGTCGTTGGAGATTTGACGCTATGAACCAACTGGCTATGTTCATCCAAAATAATCGCATCTGTATTCGTGCCGCCTACATCGATTCCGATTCTATACATGTTTAGCCACCGCCTTACTTACCAGTTCCTCGATCGGAACATAATCGTAATCATACCCGAAATATCTTGGTCCTACCGTTTCAATTCCCATTGTGGTTCTCCACTTGGGATGCGCTGGGAGCCCCATGACGCGTACTCGTTTGCCATACTTCAAGCTCTCTGTTGTCACAGGCAGCAAGGTTTCATAATCGACCAGACAGATTAAATCCGGCGTCATGGCTATAACCTGATCATTCTTCTCGGCAATCAGATTCTCATTCTGGAAATAAACTTTCATCTGCTCCTCTTTATTCATTTCAATGCCTTCCAAGTTCATCTTCCCAAAATTGAAGCCGCCCTTGGTTTCCCGGATGACATCTGTTATTTTCCCTTGGAAAAGCTCATAACCGGATGTCAGATTTAACAGCTGCTCAAGCTTGTCTTTCGCATCTCTATTTTTAGAAGAAATGATCTCTCCGATCTGCTCAGATAGAGTCACGATGTTGTGGACACCGCTGTTCTTAATTTGAGCTCCTGTCGTTGGATACAGACTTACTAGAGCGCTAGCTCCCATCTCCACCGTTGCTGTACGGGCCAACCGTTCAGTCCATTTATTGTCGATCGTCTCAAAAATACCGATGTTCCCCTTCTCATCCGTGATTGCAATCGGCGTAGCCGAAATGCCATCGAGGTTAAACGTCACCATCTGAAGTTCAGGAAATGCTCTCCCCATGCCATCACAATCAATAAGCGGCAAATTCAGCTGTGCTGCAACAACGATCGGGATCATCGAGTTGACTCCGCCTGCTTCCATCGGAAACGTGCCGGTAATCTTTTCTCTTCCCAAATACTTAGCCAGCATCTGAAACACCTTAACAAACTCGTCACCTTTTGGAAATTTCTCGACTAATACCGAAGGCGCACCCATCATCGCAGCAGGAATGAAGAAGCCTTCATCTTCGATTTCATCCACAGAGTAAAGTCTTACAGGTCCGTATTTGTCAATGGCCGAAAGAGCCATAAGTTTACCGATGTAAGGATCTCCCCCTCCACCTGTGCCTAAAAATGCAGCCCCTACGGCAATATGTTCAATCGATTGTTTATCTATATATCTCATTGATTTCCCTCCATTAAGACAGTCTTATTAGCTGTTATTCGGTAGCAGACAACATAAATGACAAATGAAATGATGATACCCAGCAGCGGCTGGTTCGATACTTGAGGCAAGCTTGGGAAAAAGGACAAAACAACCGGCATACATGCGATAATGGAGCCGATCAGCCAAGACAATACCCCGAGACGATTAATACCCTCTGTTTCCTTCCAGCTGTTCTTATCACCTTTGTTCATAATCCAATAGGATGCAATCATAACCCCTGCTACCGGTGGAACCATAGCTGACAAGATCGACATCACTGGCGTGAAGTAATTCAAGATACCGATCACGGCAAGTACAGTCCCGATCAGTCCAGCAACACCTACTGCCCACTTCTCTTTCTCTTTAGAAATATGAAGAACATTAGTAAGAGCAAAACCACCTGAGATGGCGTTAACCATATTCGTTTTCCATGTAGCCAGAATCAATACCGTCCCCCCAATAAAAGGTGTTGTAATATTGATAAAGACAGCCGCAATATCACTAGTCTGGTAAGCAAAAGATAGAATAGCACCCACACTAATCATCAGTACGCCAGAAGGAACAATTCCGATTAATGCCGCTTTAAGCACATCGGAACGCTTTCTCGAAAACTGCGAATAGTCTCCTGCAATAACGGCTCCTAAGGCAAATGACCCTATGGTTACTGCTAATCCATCCATAAACTTCATCTGCTTCTCAGGCTGGTAACTCCAAATGTTTTGAATCGAATCCATCGTGAACGCTTGGACTAAACCATATATGCATACCACGATCAGTAAAGGCACTGCTATATAACTAAGTACCCGAAGCACTTTAATACCGTACATCGCTGAGACCACCATGACCAAACCGCTAATCAATGAAGCAAGAGGCACTGGGATGTCCATTCCATACTCCGCCAGCAGATTTGCCAGAGCAGCCCCGCATACATTAGCCTGAATCCCGAACCAACCGAGGCAAGCAATGGCGAGAATAATGGATAAAATTGTGCGCGAGCCTTTTTTGCCAAATACTTGGGCTGCGACTTGAACGGTGGATTTACCTAGATCCGTACTCTGAATACCCTGAAGGATCATAAGGGCTACAATAATGGCATATCCCAAAAACGCGATCCATAATGTCTTGGATAAGCTCATCCCAGATATCAGCGTATTCCCAACCAGCAGACCTGGTATACTAATTACCGCCCCGGCCCATACCATCCCGAGAGTGAACCAAGATTGGTGTTCTCCGTCCTTTCTCATGTCATTTCTCCTCCTCGAAAAGTAAATTTCACTTAGTATAGAGGGAATCATGGGACTACGTCTTTTTCTAAAACCAAAAAAAAATCCGCAATTTTTGTCTTTACGACAAAAGTTACGGATTAAACTAGCTATGGATCAGGCGATAAATCATACAGGCGATGTACACATCGTAAAATTCCGAGTTGACTGTTACATCGTAGCCAATTAATTCGCTGATCTTTTTAATTCGATATTTCACTGTATTTTTATGAACAAATAGCATTTTCCCACAGTCATCGAAATTCCCTTTTGCATCAAGCAAAAAGGTCGACAGTGTCTTGAGTGAATCGGGATCGTTTAATATCGGATCAATGACAGCCATCCATTCTTCAAGAGCTTCTTCTCCCTTTACACTCAAATCAATAGCTTGCTTCATTGAACGGATTTCAGCTGTCGTAAATAATTTACGATGCTCATAAATCAGATGAACTTTGCGCCCCACACTGTTCACAAGCCGGTACATACGCCGTACATCTTGTGTACTTCTCATTCTAGGAGCATAGACCATTTCGGATATCTGCGAGGAGAAATTCGTCGTATCGATATACTCTGCAGCAATTTCATACTCGTTGTACTTATAAGAGCAATTCCCCATGAGGGCTATGATGCAATGGTCGATGGTTTGAATGACCGATGTTTTGTAATACTTGAACAAATGCTCTTCCAGCTCTTCGCGGATTTGCTTCTCTTGCGACAAATCGTGTATATATACTAACCACATCATTTGAATGGAAGAAACATCAATATGAAGAAGATGAGCCAGCCTTCGCATTTTCTCGCTTTCATCATTTATGATCGCTTTTACCAAGGCATATTCGCTGACCTCGTTATGCTTATCTCCCCACAAATTGATCGCCACCTGGACAACTTCACTGGTTTTATCAATGGTCTTCGCAGGTAATTTCGAGTTCTCTTTAATCAAAAATAGATACAGCACTTCCCCATTTTTTTGATGAATACTCTTGTATTCCACATAGCAATCAGAAGTAGACTCTGCTTGTTCCTTCGTTCCATTCATCAAATAGGGAGCATATTGCTCAATAAGAGAAACCACGTCCAATGATGAATTGCGGGGCCACATCACCTGATTTACAATCTCCATGTGAGTATTCGTCAGGATAATGTTCGCTTTCAGCCGGTCAGACAGAATCTTCAGTGTAATTTCCACGCTTCGTGAATGCTCTGGCAACAGCGATACTTTCTCTAACGCTTCATTAACAAAATTATCATTAATCGTCTGGTTGTTCAGAACAATCGCTTCCATCACTTCATAGATCACCTCGTTGTAACGAAGTGAATAATCGTTTTCCGGCATACAAATGATGATGAAATTCTTGGACTCTGCTAATTGCAGCACCTCTTCGGCCACTTCCGGAATGATAATTCCAACATAGTAAAGAATCAATCCCACTTCTCCAAGTCCGTGTAAGTACTCTATCGTTTCGCACTGTTTCTTTACACTGTCTTTAATAGAGAAAAAAGAACTGATAACAATCTCTTCCGAATACCACTCTTCCTGAATCGAATGAACAATTCGAGAAGAGTACTCCGCGTTTGAAACCTCTAAGACGGATACAGAGGAAACGGTACGTTGCAGATTATTCTTTCCAGTCAGTACCTTTGCACCTCGAAATGAAGGCAATTGAAGCATATCTTTTACAGTTATCCCATGTCGTTCACCACTTCTTCTGTGTTGTCTAAGGTGTAATAGATCTATTTTAATTTATATTAGCGGTTCGTGCTATAAGGTATGTTTTTTGTTTAATTCTGAGCTTTTGTATTTTTATATTATAATTCTAATATCAAATACATTTGAGGTATGTAGATGTCAAATATAAAAGATATTGCGAAATTAGCTGGCGTATCAATTACAACGGTTTCAAGGGTGTTGAATAACCATCCATATGTAAAAGATGAAAAGCGAAAAAAAGTATTACAAGTCATCGAAGAATTAAATTATCAACAAAATGTGAATGCCATACATCTTGTTAAAGGGAAGACATTTATGTTAGGGGTAATTCTTCCCTACGCTGATCATCCTTTTTTTCAATCCATTGTCGGAGGAATTATTCAAGCGGCAGCTTCTAATAAGATTGCTGTTGTTATCTGCCCAACGAATTATAGTCAAATTGAAGAACTGAAATATTTAGAAATGCTGAAAAAGAAGCAGGTTGATGGAATAATAATCTGTTCTCGTGCGAATAAATGGGAAGTCATCTTACCGTTTGCTGAGTATGGTTCACTCGTTGCGTGCGAATTAACAGAAGAAATATCATGTGCGTATACCGATCATTATGATGCTTTTTCTTCTGCTTTGAATTTTTTGATTGAAAAAGGTCATAAATCCATCGGATACTCTGTAGCCAGAATTGATAGTACCAGCAGTAAAACGAGATTTTCCGCTTATCATGATGTACTCACTAAAAACAATCTGCCTATAAATGAATCATTTATTTTCTCGGATTGTCTTGATATAGAAGATGGCAAGCGGATTGTCAAAGAGCTTATTCGATTAAAAGAACGACCGACTGCGTTACTGGTGACTGGGGACGGGGTGGCTGCGGGTGTATTGTTACAAGCTAAAGTAGAAGGAATCCATGTGCCTGACGAATTATCCATTATTGGATTTGATAATCAACCATTCTCAGAGGCTTTAGAACTTACTACCATTGACCAGCATTTAAAAGAAATTGGGGAAACAGCATTTGATTTATTTCTTCATGGTAAACAACAAAAAATTTGTGTCCCATTTGAGATGGTTGTTAGGAAGACCGTTTCAAAGTTATAAAAAGATTATTTTTTTCTCTTGACCTGAAAATGATTTCATAAATTACAACTCTAATAAGGGAGTTAGAAAAATACTTTTCGGTCAAGGAGATGGATAATATGAATAACCTGACGGATTCATTGCTTTTACCAGGAGAACGAATAAAATCACGGGTAACTGGAACTTTTGAATTGGATGAGGGTGTAGGAATTTGTTTTGTATTTGGAACTCTAATTGCAACAGACTCTCGATTAATTTGGCTTACCAAATACCCTTTTGCCCATAAAGAAATCATAATTCACCAGTATACTGACATTAGTCATATTGATATCATTCACTCTTCGTTTAGCTTTCACAAAGGTGTTACGATGAAAGGAAATTGGGTTACCAGTGGGGATATGAAAGATTTTTTACAAGCAATCAAGTTTTGTTCGCTTAATTAAAAATACCCGGTCCTATCTTACCGGGTATTTAAGAGCTGTACCTTTTATTTAATTTAAAAATTCGAGTATTCCTTTGACTATAGCTTGGGCTGCTTTATCTTGAAAAGAATCTGTAAACATCAATTTCTCATCTGAATAATTTGATAAGAAACCAATTTCTAGTAGAGCAGCTGGCATTTTTGTTTCCCTTAGCACATGATAATTCGCTTCTTTAACACCACGATCTTTTAAACCTAAAGCTTTTATAAGATTTTTATGAATGTTACTCGCGAGTTCTTTCCCTTTTGCACTTTTATAGTAATAAGTTTCTGTACCATTAGCTGCAGGTGCGCCTACAGCTTTATTACCGTGTATCGAAATAAAGACGTCCGCATTTAATTTATTTGCTAAATCACTTCTATCTTTAAGTGTAGGATACACATCAGCATCACGAGTCATAACAACCTCAATATTTGCCTGCTTTTTCAGCAGGTCTCTAACTTTTAATGCGACAGGAAGTGTAAAATTCTTTTCAAATCTATTATTTACACTCACCGCACCCGGATCAGATCCACCGTGACCAGCATCGATGATAATTAGCTTTTTGGAAGATGTGCCATTATTCGTATTATTAGATTCGCTCACAGAAAAATTCATCTTGATCATGCTTGAATCGGATAAGTCTAGGCTGTAATTCAACTTATTCGTGGATTCAATAACAATACGAACGGTATTAGGATTTGTGGAGAACTGAGAATATCTAATTTCGGTTACATTAGCTTGTCCCGTGATATCAAGTTTTTCCATAGCGAGGCCCGTAGTAATTGATTCATCCAGTACCATATTAGGTATATCTACTACAATCCGATTGGGATTAGATAAAGTTGAAATATTCGGTTGAACATTCTTTGTTTGCATTACCGTGAGTTGATTATTAGCAAAACTAATATTACTTATAGAACCATTATCATTGCTGCTATCTGTATTATTATTGTTGCTATTTGTATCACCGTTGTTATTTGTATTATTGTCGGTATTGCTATTATCTTGTTCCTTGGTTATCAAAGATACGGTTTTACTATGATTATCCCAACTTACTTTAAGACCCGTTTGATCGCCTACAAACCGTAAGGGAACTAATGCAGTAGACTTACTTATTTGAGGAGCTATACTCAACTTGTATGTTTCCCCATCTACTATTGCATTTTTACTCCCTATGGTTAACAAAATCGTTTTATCCTGATTCACGATTTCAACCGTTTTTTCTTCTTGATTCCATGTAACTTTATATTTCAGGTTTTCAGTAACCACTCGTATGGGAATCATGATCGTGCCATTCATATTTTCTACATCTGCAACACTTGTCGTATCAAGCTTATTACCATTTAAGATGATGCTCGTATTTCCTGAAGAACTAGCATAACTATCATTCGGATTAATAATAAGGAGCATTGTAAACATTAACAATACAAAAAAAGAAATCTTCTTCATGTTTCACCTCGTTGCGTTATCTAAAAGTTTTAAGATTTATTCTTATCCTCCTCTCATTATTATTTTGACGCAAAATATACCAAAAAGTTACATCGTTTCTTAAATTCAATCATTAGAGACGTAGAACCTCATACTCTATAATTCTTCTAATCCCTAAAAGTCTGACTGAAAAACTGTCCAGATTGCACCATTTGGCGTACTCTATTTAATCGGAGAGATTCGTATTTTTGTAAAGCTTTAATCGCCTTATTGTCATCTATACCTTTTGAAACACATGTACCTAATACGGCAGCATCCTGCAGCGATTCATTAAAACCACTGGCAGTGACGGGCGCAGGCACATGTGCAGCATCTCCAACCAAGCCGATCCGCCCTCTAACAAGATTGTCAGGAACGTATTCTTTAATGGGTATGCCAATAATATTACGAGTTCGAACAGCATGACGCATGACGGATGACCAAGGCTCAGGCCATTTCACAGTAGCTTGTCCAGCTAGTTCGGTGAGAGTCTGCTCTGGAATATCTGGGCCGCTAAGTGAATGAACCACTACATCTCCTTCTATACATCCTAAGCGGCGCAGCAGATCATTCCGGGAATTATCGTACCAAGTACATCCAATCCGCCGACCTCCTGAATCGGATGAACCATCTTCTCTATCAATAACAGAACCAAATAAAAAGCCATTGCTGCTATCTAGCATCGTGACAGGCGGGTGGTTGTAACGTGGACGGTATTTCTCGGGCAAGTCCTCCTCACTCATCGAAGAAATCCATACCATATACCCGGCAAATATAGCGTTTGGTTTATGCGGTGCAACATGACGCCTCACCATACTGTAATGACCGTCCGCACCAATCAGAATATCACCTCGAATTGTCTCCCCTGTGTCTGTGACAATCCAAGCAGCAGCATTGTCCTGCTCTACCGTTTGAACTCGGGTGTTATATCTCAATTCAATTCTGGGATCACTCATAGCTTCTTTACGCAAACGAGACTCTATGGAAGACCACAGCTGTATAGAACTCTTCCCTCCCGAAACTAAGTTTCGTAAGTATTTCGCTGTTTTCGAATCATCGAATTCCCCGCCGTCAACACGAAGACCAGCTCCCGTACGCCCTTCCTCTCCAACTTTGTCGACAATCGTTACATGTAATCCTTCACGCGCAAGAGCAATACCTGTCATGAGTCCAGAAAGCGAGGCACCGACGATTACAGCAGATTCATCTTTAGTACCGTTATGTAGATTAAATATATTCATAGATATTTTCCTCCCGTTGTTAAATGCTAACTTCACTATTGAATTTGGAAATGATGACTAGAAAATTAGTTAGTAAGCTAATTAAATAATAATGTAAAAATAAAGTCAATTCACAGTTAAAATAGTATACTATAGCAATAATACATCTTATTTAAAAGTTAGTATGCTAACTTACTATGGAGGAGTAACTATGGTTGAAAGTGAGATTCGCATCCTATTACAAAACATCGCTATTCAAACACGGAAAAAATACGCCCAGCAGCTTCGGGAATTAGGGCTTCATATCGGACAAGAGCTAGCATTATTCCATTTGTGGGAACAGGACGGCATTCCTCAATCGCAATTAAGGAATAAGATGGGGGTTGAAGCGTCAACCATAAGCAATATGCTAAGAAGGTTAGAACAAGATCACATCGTCTATCGCAAGCAAGATGAATCAGACCAACGCATTTCCAATGTCTATCTCACAAATAAGGGACAACAGCTACAAGGACCTGTAGAAGAAATCTGGAAAGAACATGAACTGTCGATGTTTCGTGGCATTCCGTCTGAGGAATTAATGCTGATGCGGAGGATTTTGAAGCAGATGGAAGAGAATTTGGAGGGGTAATGGAAGAACCAGAGCAAAAAGCCGAATTTTCTTACTCTAAGGATTCAATTCGGCTTAATTGTTCTAGTTTATCCAATCAAGATTTTTTCCTCAGGATAACGATATGGTTGTTTCAAGTTTCTCTTTGCTAAAGCGTATGCGAGGGTTAAGGGTCCGAGTCTTCCCACAAACATCATGATTATAATAATAATCTTCCCAATGGGTGAAAGATCAAAAGTTAACCCCATCGATAGACCGACCGTGCCAAATGCCGAAGTGGCTTCAAACAAAATGGTCATGAAATCATAAGAATGAGACGGATCGCTTTCAGTAATGACCAGCAAAAACGTAACAACTAGAACAAGTATTAATGAAATAATAATCACTGCAAGTGATCTTAATACAAGTTCAGTGGATATTCTTCGATTAAAAGCCTGAACGTCTCCTCTACCACGAACAGTAGAGAAAACAGAAAGAATCAATAGTGCAAAGGTACTCGTCTTAATTCCACCTCCTGTTGAACCTGAAGAGGCACCAATAAACATAAGAAAAATGATAAAGAACTGAGATGCTGTCATCATTGATGCAATATCAAGTGTATTAAAACCAGCTGTTCTTGGTACCACTCCTTGAAAATAACTAGCCCAGATCTTTTCACTTAATGTGAGATCACCAAACGTTTTTGGATTTGGAAATTCGATAAAGAAGATGACGATGGGACCTAGCACAAGAAGTACAGCAGTTACAGTTATAACTATTTTGGAATGCAACGATAATCCGTTCCAATTTCTATTTTGAAAGATGTCTAAAATGACTGTAAAACCAAGGCCACCAGCTATAAACAGAAACGTGATAACGATATTAACAATGGGATCACCTACATGTCGCATCAAGCTATCCGGCCATAGTGCAAAACCTGCATTATTAAAGGATGATATGGAATGAAACGAACCGTAATAAAATGCTCTTAAAAATCCATAATCCCCCTTCCAACGGAGTGCAAGTATTAAAGCACTTATGACTTCAACTATAAAAGCAATAAGGAAAATGCTTAAAGATAACCGTACAACGCCCTGTGTTTTAAAAGCATTTGTAGATTGCTGGATCAGCAAACGTTCCTTTAATCCTATTTTCCTACCCAAAAGTAACGCTACAATAACACCAAATGTCATAAATCCAAGACCGCCAACTTGAATCAGTATCATGATGATGATTTCACCAAAGGTTGTAAAAGCTGAGGCTGTATCAACTACAATCAACCCCGTCACACATACGGCAGAAGTAGACGTGAAGAAAGCATCCATTATACCTACACTCATACCCGTTGTTGAAGATACAGGTAACGCCAATAACACGGTTCCGATCAAAATGGTAATGGCAAAACCGAGTAGAATGACTCTTGGTGAAGATAACTTATCCGATTTATCTTTTCCTTTTAATTCTGAAGTTTGCATTATTCGTTACGCACCTAACTCCAATTATTTTATTTTCACCTCACCTATCTTTCCACAATGAATCGAACAATATTAGTGATTATTTCAAGCTATGTGACAATGGCGGAGATCTAATGCAAATCGTTTTCATGAATATGCCTGAGCTTATATGTCTAGTTGCATCCCATCATAGGCCACCATAATTCCATTCGGTTCAAAAATTGCCATCAAATCTTCATGCAACAGATGAGCATTATGAGAGAAATGAGTTACCACAATTCCCCCTCCTGCATTCATAACATTATTCTCAACTAACCAATCCCGTGTGTTTAGTGTATCCTTGACATTCATATGACCGTCGCATTGTTCAGCATTTCCCGTCGTGCATTCCAGAATAGCAAGATCTAGTTTCTTCCCTTTCAACCAATCCCAAGTCTGTTCAGGAAACCAGCCGCTATCGTGTCCAAAGAAAATAGTTTTGCCGTCCTTCTCTATGAAGTACAATAAACAAGTTTCTTTAGGATCATGGTTAGCAAGTAATGGAGTAATCGTAGCTGTTTGCGTTTGTATGGTTTCAAAGGGTTTCACGTTGTGGAATTGAAAGCGATGTGATTCCGTGGCAAGCAATTGACTGCAGTGCTTAATAGGCAAGTCATGACCATACAGATGGAGTTCTTCCTCTTCAATAAACTTCGCATAACCAGAGGCACGGATCAGTAAATCTTCAGGATACATATGATCCGAGTGTGAATGTGTAAATAATAAATCACGAACCTTATCCATATCTACAGAATCACGAATCGAGTGATAAAAGGTGTCCGCCGGAAAATCGATCTTAAGCACCTCATCAATCAAGATCGAGGTCCGTGTACGAATATTTTTCCCGCCAAGCACTTTAGCTTTCTTGCAAGTCTCGCAATGACAGAATAACGAGGGAATTCCTTCGAATGCAGCCGTTCCATGAAAATGAACCTTCATAAATATGATCCCCCTTATAACAAGAGAACAACAGAACGTTAGTTTCGTTCTGTTGTTCCCTCTACGTAACTTTAGACTATTCTATTTAATGTTCGAATCATCCAAATACTGCAACCATTGCTTCGTGTATTCCGCTTGAATTTTATCGAGACCAGCTTGTTTGGCCTTTTCCATAAATAACTTCAAGCCTCCTTCAACATCTTCAACCAAACCAACATTCAAAGGATATAAGTATTGCTTTTCAACTTGTAGAAGGGCAGCCTTCTCTGCTTGATAAGACGTCCAATCCTCTCCGAAGCCTTGGAATATATTCGGTTTGGCTATCTTATCTAATTCGTCAAACATATCTAGCACAGCTTGAAAGCTCTTATCAAACAACATGAACTCCGGATTTCTCCATGCCCATCCATTCATGGCTTCTCTTGAGAAGCCGTTTGATTGGACATCACCTAGCATTTTATAATATTTACCATCCTCAATCTCAAAATTTTTGCCTTCGATACCGTATTGCGTCAGCCAATTGTATTTTTTATCGGTGACCATTTTCTCATAGAAAGCAAGCGCTCTTTCTGGATTTTTGCTGCTGCGTGGAATTGCAAAGCCATTATGAATCGGATGAACAGGTGAAGAGAACCCTTTCATATTTGGATATGGGGAATAGCCTAGCTCCCAATCCGGGTGCAGTGTTTTCACTTTGACAACAGCATCACCAAAGCGGTTTGGATTTTCTCCTCCTAAAATGGCTGCGGCTTTACCGGCGGCAAATATATCATGAGCACTATCTTTAATGTTCAGCATATTCTTCATAAAGAATCCTTTTTCTTGCCATCTCCGGAACATTTTCAAATTTTCCAAATGTTCTGGAGAGCCCCAATAGGAGATTACGTCTCTTGGGGTGTCATACATGATGTTAAGTCCATATGGAACGTTATCGTTGGTATTCACAATTTTAGTTTTCATTTGTAGGATGGAATCTGTATGACTAACCTCAGTATCCGCCAGAGGCAGCATATCCGGTTCATTCTTGCGTATGCCATCCAAATACTGCTCTAGCGTTTCGAGTGATTCCGGCTTTGGCAAATTATACTTTTTACGCAAATCTTCCCGATAGGCAATACCATCATTCACGTACTCTTTCCAGATCGCTGGAACTGTGTAAATTTTCTTATTAACCTTGACCGCTTCCCAAAAATCCTGAGGTACAAATTCTTGAAGTTTAGGTGCAGCCTTCGGTAAAAGTTCATCTAGCGGAAGGAAAGCCCCTTTCTTCGCATATGACTGGTAATCCGTCCATTCTGCCGTAAAGATCAGGTCAATCGGCTGCCCTGATGACAACAGAAGTTTGTACTTCTGTTCCCAGTCTGTCCAGGTTGTATAGTTGAATTTGACGGTTGCATTCAAATCTTCTAAAGCCATTTTGTTAATTTCATCCTGAATGATCTTTAAATCCTTTGGTGCATCGCCAAGCATATAGAACTGAAGCTCTACTCTCTTGGATGTGTCGATGCCGACTGGCTCCTCCGGTGCAGGAGATGGTGTATCTTCAGGTTTGTTTGTTTCTGTTGCTTGTGGAGTTGACACCGTTTCCTTCGCCGTGTTACCGCATCCAGTCATAACCATTGAGAGTAAGAATAACAAAGTTAAGACAGATGCGATAATCTTTTTCCTATTTTTCATGTTAATCCTCCCTTTTAATTGCTATATGTCAGCCGATCGCCTACGAGTTTCTTACGTTTGCTTTCGGTACTAACCCTTCACCGCACCAATCGTTAATCCCTTCACAAAATATCGCTGCACGAACGGATACAAGAAAATAATAGGTCCTGTAACGACGATCGCCATCGCCATCTTGGTTGATTCTGTCGGAATTTCACGCCCTAGAGATACCCCGGTTCCAGAGGCCATTTGAGAAACGAACATCATGGTATTGATCGTGTTATACAAGTAGTATTGAAGCTGATACATGCTAGTATCATTAATGAACAAGGATGACATGAACCAGTCGTTCCAGTACGTCAGAGCAAGGAACAGACCGACAGTAGCTATCCCAGGCATAGCAAGCTTCAGCACGACACTGAAGTAGATCGTAAAGTCGTTCGCGCCATCGATTTTGGCTGATTCGAATAATTCTTCCGGAATCGCAGACTTGATAAAGTTTTTCATTAAAATAATGAGAAAAGGTGTCATAAGACCAGGTAATATCAGTACGGCATAGGTATCAGCCAGCCCAAAGTATGTGGTCAGCATGATGTACCAAGGCACAAGTCCTCCTCCAAACAGCGTTGTGAAATAAATGAAGAAGGACAATTGATTGCGATACTTGAAATCTTTTCTCTGCAGAACATAACCAGCCATCGTAATAAGAAACAATCCCAATAGTGTTCCAACCACAGTTACAAAAATCGTAACACCATAAGCCTTGATTAGCTGTGTTGGAAAGATAAACACCATTTCATAACCTTCCAGCGAGAATACTTTAGGGATCAGATGAAAGCCGTCACGAATAATGGATTCATTGGCTGTCAATGAGCCTGAAATGATCAGAAGGAAAGGAAAAAGACAGAGCAAAGAAAAAATCGTAATGATCAGGTAAGCCATCATGCGAAAAACTCTAGAACTTAGAATGTTATCATCCAATGTGATCCTCCCCCCTATTTTAGAACAATGCGTATTCATCATTAATTTTCCTGATGATATAATTCACTGTCATAATCATTGCAAATCCGAAGATAGACTGATACAAACCAGCAGCCGTTGCCATCCCAATATCAAAATTAACTTTTAAAGATCGATAAACGTAAGTATCGATAATATCCGTAACGTTGAAGAGCACTCCGTTGTTACCGACAAGCTGATAGAACAGATCGAATTGACCTTTCATAATGCTTCCAAGTGCAAATAAGAGCAGAATGATAAATGTTGACTTCAGCATAGGTACGGTAATATGCCAGATTCTCTGAAAAATATTTGCACCATCCATTTTGGCAGCTTCGTAGTACTCATCGCTGATTCCCATGATGGATGCAAGATAAATGACCATCGAATAACCGAGGTTTTTCCATATATAAAATAATGTAATCAGAATTGGCCAGAGCCATGGTGTATTGTATATGTCTACTGGATCGAATCCGAACGATTTTAGTAACTGATTAACAAAACCGGAATCGGCATTAAACATGTTAAACGCTAAAACACTAATCAGAACAAAAGAAACAAAGTAGGGTAGAAACATAATGGATTGTGATAATTTTTTAAATAACTTACTTCGGACTTCACTTAATAAGATTGCTGCCCCTATAGATACCACGTTTCCTAATATGATAAATACCACGTTGTATCCTAGCGTATTAAGTGTCAACTTCAACAGAATTCCTGACTGAGTTAAAAATTTAAAATTGTCTAATCCTACAAACGGACTTCCCAATAAACCTCCTGCAAAATCATAATTTGTGAATGCATAATAGATACCGACCATTGGAAAATAAGAATTTATTAAGAAAAAAAGCAGTGTCGGTGCAATCATCAAAAACATGATTTTGTTTTTATTTAGTTCATATAAAAAACCTTTTTTCTTAAACATGTCTCTCCACCTCCCCCCTAAAAATCGTTGTAAATCTTTACATCCAAATCATAGTTCAAATGGTTTCGATTACATACTGAACCTTGTCGCATAATACTGTGAATTCTGTACTTTTCACGTGTGTACTTTATGTACTTTCGTGAAACTTCTCTACATTTCACCCCATTCTAGATTGTTTGAGCACGATTTCAATTGAAAAGAACATCATTGACAGGTATACTCAAGCAACAATGAAAGGGGTTTCAAAAATGTTGAAACAATGGTCAAATGAGCACAAAAAAGTATATATACGAATACTGCTCGGCTCAATCGCATGTGTTATTATTACACTTTTGATAACTTCAACGATTCTTTACATGAGCTTCGAAAGCATTGCACTTAAACAAGTATATCGTTCCGATTCAGATAGTCTGAATCAAATTAAAACAGAACTATCTAATATGACAGAAACGGTTACTTCACTGTCCTCCCAGATTTACACTGACCCTGCGGTAGCCAAATTGTTGTATTATACGAACTTGAATATCTATGACACCATTTTTGCACAGCAACAACTTGATAACTATCGCGCATCTTTACCATTCATTGAATCCATTTATGTATATAATGCAAAATCCAATCAGTTCTATATTAGTTCCAATAATGCACGGAATGGAGTTCAACCGAAGTCCGAACTTGATGATAAGGGAATTCTAGAACTTTTTAAGAATTTCAAAGAACATCGTCCCTTCCAACCTATTCCCAGAACCTATAACATCGGTTCGATTGTTGAGACCACTTCAGTATCAAGCTACACTTACTTGTGTTATAGCATCGTTGATGATAATACCGATTTAAATACAGCGGTCGTTGTCAATATCTCGGCATCTTGGTTAGGCGAGCGAATAGATCAATCGGAGAAAGAAAAATCGGAGACTAACACATTTATCATTAGTCAGGATGGAATACTGTACTCCAGTAATGACAGGCAAACAATGCTAACGGATATATCTGATAAAACCTATATACAGAAAATTATTCAGGACCCTTCACACTCAACATATTTTGTAGACAAAGTGGACGAAGTTAAATCATTAATAACGTACACTTCTCCCGATCCATTAGGTTGGAGATACGTTCGCATTACCCCTTATAGCATTATTAATCATGAAATAAAGGATATGAGGTATCAGGTACTCTATATCTGTCTTGCCATTCTTCTCTTAGGCTTGTTGATTTCGTTAACCTTATCTCATCGTGTATATCGCCCAATTGATAAAGTCATACGTAAGTTCAAAACCTTGGAAACAGAAAGACGTAATCATCAACATATTCTCAAGCAAGATTTTCTAAGAAATACGATTTTGGGTAGAGAATCGAATAACGTTGAGGTGTTACAACAAAAATTGCAATACTTCAATTCAGGACTAAAGGTAAATAGTAAATCACTGATTATTCTATTAAGGATTGATCAGTACCCCTCTGTTCTCGAGAAATACAAGGATGATATTAAATTGCTCAAATACGGAATAATGAACGTTTGCACGGAAATTGCCTCGCCGAACTTTCAAATCGAAGCCACTGATATTGGGGATGATAGTCTTATTCTTATACTGGGCATCCATGATCCGCTTTATAACTTGGAACGGGATTCGTTGATTGAAATGGCACAGCTTATGCAAGTGTCAATTACCAAACATTTAAAGTTATCCGTCTCCTTTACATTTAGCCCTGTGGAGGAATCCATCGATCAATGCATTTCAGTTTACAAGCAAGTTCTTGAAGCTTCTTACCACCGATTATTCAAAGGACATGGCAGCATCATTTTTTCGGCCGATATTATGAAATTAAAATCCAAAGAATATATATTTCCCGTTCACAAAGAAAAACAGTTCATTGAATCCTTAATGTCAGGAAATGTGGATAAAGCCCGAAGCTTTTATCTTGAGATCGTTGAAGAAATATCGGAATATTCTTTTACCGTTGTTCAGCTTGTCATATCCAATTTAGCACTTACCGTTAATAACGTATTGCGAGCGTTGAAAAAGAACAATGCGATTTTAACAATACCCGAATTCGATACAACATTCTTACTCCCCAATCATGTTGAAACCATGGAAGAAATCAACATTCCGTATTTCAAGATATTTGAAGAGATTAGTCAAAAACTCGAGGAAAAACGAAGTACAAAACAAGAGGATCTCATTAAAAAAGTACATCAGATTATTGAGCGAGACTATAGTGATTCTAACCTTTGCTTGAATTCAATTGCTGATGAAATATCGATGTCTCCGATTTATTTGAGCCGGTTATATAAACAATTAACTACAAATGGACTATCTGATGTAATTAGCGATATAAGGTTGAATAAAGCCAAAGAGCTGCTGAAGACTTCTGAATACACCATTGTTGATATCGCTGAAAAAACAGGTTTTACGAGTAGTTCGTATTTTTATCGTATATTTAAGAATAGTACGGGTACTACCCCAAGCGATTATAGGAAAAGAAAATAAAAGCATTCTGGGTGGAGGTCTCTTCCTTTCATCATCTCACAAATGCAAATCGTTCTCCGATCGGGTACAATAAGACAAAACGGAATGTGGAGGCTACATCATGAATATGGAAGAAGAATCAAAACAACAAGCCATACCGGCGGAAGACGACCAGGGCAATTTCAAGCTGCTCGACGTTGAACGTATCCTATCGATCTCGTCCGAAATTGAAGGCGACGAAGATAGTGCTGCTATTTTTCATTATGAGGACGGCAAAACGTATAAATACGTGCACAGCGAGAAAGCCATGAAGCAGTTCGGCGAATGGATTCAAAAAGGGGAAAACGGAATTTAATCATAAAAAAGCTGCCATAAGGCAGCTTTTTGTTGTTATTGAACAGTTACAGTCTCAAGCTAGGAGTACGTGAATATGCGCTTCAAACCGTGCATACCATTTTGTAATCTCCTGGAACCGCGATAAACCCTAGCAAATCACGGTTGATGTGAAGCATAGGAGCGTTCATCGAATCGTTATGAGTCCTCAGAGAATTAGCCCCGGCGGCACGCGCAGATTGTATACCTAGAAGTTTTAACGCAAGTCCGATCCTCTTCCCCCGATATTCCGGCAGGACGCCAGTATAATGGTGGTAGATCGCATCGCTTTGTTCGTTCTGCTGTAGCGTCACTACCCCAATGTAGCGTTCGCCTTCTTTGGCGATATGTATGTAATCAGGCCGAATGCCAGCTAAATCCAGATTCCACTTCCGCCACTCCTCAAACCAAGGGAAGTCCTCGCTATATCCCGGGATATCCTGGTGGGTTATGCGGTACAACTCATAAAGCTTCCGTTCATTCTCCTCGCCGGGCTCATCCGCCAGCGTGACAAACCGAATGCCTGACTGCTCGGCCATACCGATACACTGGAATAAATCTTCATTAGAAAAAGAAGGAAGATTCAGCACAGATTCGAAGGTGTGCCGCTCCTTGTCGTAACCCCGCCGCTGCGCAAAACGGAGTGAAGTCTCATCATCCTCCTTCAGGGAGCTAACAAGAAGAGTAGCCTTTACCTCTTGAGCCCATGACCGTACTTCATCGTACAAGGCCCTGCCGACTCCGTATCTGCGTTCCTCCGGACGAACGATCAGAGTGAGATACAGATTGCCCGGCTCACTCCAGGGCGCGCGCCATATGATCGTATATCCAATGACCTCCCCCTGCTCGTTCTCTGCCACCCACTTTGGACGGTCCCACCCCATCAGTTGGCCATCCTCATTATAATGCAGTTGCCCCGGCGGAATGCTCTCCTCATCAGCCTGCAGCTGCTCAGCCGTTATGGGCATCGACCAGATGAGGTTGAGCAGCGAAGCGACTGCCGGATAATCCTCCTTGCGAAATGGGCGAATTGTAAAATTAGTCAAGATATGCATTCCTCCAAAAATAGAATTGGATTTATTTTCCTTTATATTATCTCATGACATAGTGATTTTGGGGTAGAGTTTAATTACATACAAAAAAACCACCTCAAGAGTTAATTCGCTCGCCCCTGAATGGCAATGTAACACCTACTATTCCAAGTTAACTCAAAGTCATTAATGTGATTAATGCCGATGTCCGAAAGTTAATCTACATTGCATATCACAAAACGCAAAAAAAAGAGGCATCTCAAAAGTTCGGAGAACTAATGAGATGCCTCTAAAAAATTAATGTTACCCGTACTCACCTAAACCCTTGTTGTATCAAAGGTTTTTGGCGTTATTACATCATGCCGTCCATACCTGGAGCTGCAGGAGTTGCTAGTTCTGGCTTATCAGGGATTACGGCTTCAGTAGTCAAGAACATAGCTGCTACGGAAGCTGCGTTTTGAAGAGCGGAACAAGTTACTTTAGTTGATGAATTAAGGTTTCAAATCGTTTTCCGTTCTCACTTATTGGGCAACTACCACTTCCCAATAAGTTATTTATCAACGATTTGAATGTATACTTTTGTATGGTGCTTTTAGCATACCACCCAAATCGATAAATGCACAATATTTCGAATGAATCGAATGTTAACTTTTATCTATTAATTTGCATTCACCTAATAGGCTACATACTCAAACTATTGGTAACAAAAATCTTTTCCCGTATTATCGCTTAATTGATTACAGTTACATATCCCCTTTAAATTTGTCACAAGCAACAACAGTTAATTACTATGTGATTTCTCATTTTATCCACACCAGAATTACAGTTGTTGTTAAGCATTATATTTAAAAAAGATAACAGCCTTTTCACTGCTCTCTTAGACTACAAGTTATATTATTCAATAATTTCAGCTTCTAAGTATGGTAGAGTTATTTGATGTCCTGCTTGAGATTCATATGTGTAAGAACCCTGTATTGTCCCATAAACTGTAACAATGTCTTCCTTTACAAATGGTGTTGTTCCTTTATAAGTGATGTATACAACGTCATTAAAATCATATCCATACGAATCTTTTGTAACAGCCAATCTAATAACAGTAGAAGTTTCGTCCTCTATAATTTGCAATATTTCACCTTGATACTTAACAAATTCCCCATAATATTTGTCAGGATTCTTATCAAGTTCTGCAAAGCGAATTTCTTTTGCACTAGCTTTCTTTTGCTGTATTTTTTCTTGCTCCTGCTTTTTTAAGTCATTATATGAGACGGAATTTGTGATTTCAAAATACTGTTGACCTAGTATTACTGTATATTCGCCTTCTTCCGCATTTCCCGAAATAGTAGTGTTTATAAACCTTTGTTTAGCTTCATCCATGGTTCCCATCTCATCATATAAATCCTCATTAATTAACGAACCCACTTCAAAATCTAACCAAACACCATATTGCCCATTAATGAAGGTTGTTGTTGTATCAGAGGAATCATAATGAAGATTGAGTTTTCCGTCTTCAACCATCTTTTCCTCCCTTTCTAAATTTAAACTCTTCAAAACTGGGTCATTTAAGTCAATATCAATTCCTTCTTCACCAACTAACATTTTGGTTAGACCAACATTAACTTTTGTACCACTTGGAATATTAGTAGATAATTCAATATCAACCGAATTATTCTCCCTGTTATACTTAAACTTCTCCACTTTGTATTTGAAATCATCAAAGTCAATTATTACCTTAGTTTTTGAATCTTTTATACTGCCATCTGTTTCAGGAGAATTTGAGTTGCTGATTATTTGAATACCAACACAGATAAAAAACACTAGTAGCGGTAATATCGACCATGTTAAGCCTTTCTTTCCCCAACTTTTTCTGAGTAGTAATCCAAAAATTGCAATAATCAATATAATAACAAAAATTAAAAAGCTGCCTACTCCAATCAGTGCTAAAGCAGTTTCCATTTACAAAAGACCCCTCTTCTGAATGTGTTAATCTAGGATGTGATTTTAAGCAAAACAATTTTGTTTATTTTGTCAAACGAGAACGTAAAATATCTTGTGTAAATAGAAAAGGAAGACCTCTGCTTGTAGAATTGAGTTACCACACAACAATTCAAAGAGTAGTCTTCCCTATGAATCATTGTAGACGCATTAGCGAAGTTTATCCAAAGGCAAAATACCAAACATATTGTGTCCATTTAGCTCGAAGTATTGCCATAGAGTACGCGTATCTGATCATGCTGAGATTTGTAAAGACTTTACCGAGCAAGGGATGAGCAAGCTGGTAGAGAATCTCTAGAGCCCTTCTGCAACAACTAAAATCTACTCATCCTAAGGTTGTTAAATCTCTACAAGATAACCAATACATCTTCACGTTTTATAGCTTCCAGACTCTATATGGAGAAGCATTTATTCGACTAATTAAAATGAATCTTTCAACAATCAAATTAACCGATATACCAAGCTTAAAGAGCAATTTCCACATAAAGAAGCGCTTGAAAAAATCTTAGTTTCTCACTTTGAAAGTTACAACCAGCACTTTGCTACACGTGCCATATTGATTTTGACAGAGCTCGTTCCGATATACTGACTATGTTCTCCACCAGGGCTAGCATCATCTTCTACAAGACAAGGATATTTTCATTTACACATATTTCTTAACGCTATCTTTCAAACTTAATAACATCAAACTCCTCCCATTACCAATAATACTCATAAGTACTATTATAATAAATTTTTATAGTTTGTGAATCTACTTTCCAAACTAACTTCTCTACTTTGATAGAGAGGTAATTAACACATCTGATTTTTCGGGATTTTTTGGAGGTCATGTTCGTGCAATTAGAAAAGCAAGAGATTCGACACAAGAAGAACTTGAGGAAAAGATGGACTTCAATTTTCCTATATAGGTGGAGTTGAGCATAGGGAAGGAAATATTTTCTTAAAGTCCTTAGAATAGATAATTGAAGGATTAGGTATTACTTCCAGGTTTGCAGCAAGCGAATTCTTTACCTCTATCTGACGTAGCGGTCAAAAAGGCTGAAAATGGATACTGACTTACAAGAATACCAAGAGCAACCTCAATGGAGTGCGCCATTTGATCCGGCATTTTGAGAGCGACATACATTCGGGTTTTTACGTTCGACAAAGTTAGCTGAACAAGTCTTGCTTATACCACGGCTGGACACAACATTGTCTAGTTCCCAATGACCAAAAGCCTTACGTACTCGAACCTCTCTAGGTTTCTGACGAATAGGCTTACCGATTCGAAACCGACCGCGAGTTTCTTGGGGTTTATGCCGTTT
Organism: Paenibacillus sp. GCM10028914; assembly: GCF_042666275.1. NCBI lineage: Bacteria > Bacillati > Bacillota > Bacilli > Caryophanales > Paenibacillaceae > Paenibacillus > Paenibacillus sp. GCM10028914. The sequence continues at coordinate 180,103 of NZ_JBHTFO010000006.1, read as the reverse complement.
GCTTATCTTCAATTTCTTTAGCCAACTCGGGTGTACACTTCCCTTTTGGAACAGAGGAGGATCTCCTCTGTTCGTAAGCCTCTTGAGCGGTCTGTGCTGCATAGAGTTTATCCATTCTTCCTCATTTTAGTTCTCGGTGCGATGGTAAAATGATGCCTCTTTAATTCACGGGCAATCTCGCGTGCTGTCCAACCTAGACGATGTAGAGCCTCTAGTTGTCTTAGTTGTCTGCGTTCAATTATGCTAAGATGGGCGTAGCTCATGTTGGATTCTCCTATAATAGTGATGATGTGGTAACTTCCATTTTACATGAATCCATACATGGGCCTTTTATTTTTTAGCTCTCGGACTGCATATTACAATCCGCCATCAAAATACATCAATAATACACTCATTGAAAATGATAAGAAGGAAAATTTCAGTTGAGTCCGTATAATTGTGTAAAATAGGTTCTTCCAATAATTAAAGAGAGCCATATTCAAAACCCTCAAGTAGAATGAAGTTGTCGAGACAACAAACTAATGAGGTGGATTTGAAATGGCTCAATATCAGATTAATGTAGATTCAGAAATTTTGCATCAATATATTTATTGGAGATTCTAAAGATACGGGTGTGGCCAAACTACTGGTATCCGTATTAAACCAAGTCTTACAAGCGCAGGTAACGGAACATTTGGAGGCAGAACGTTACGAACGAGCTGAGGAGAGCAAGGGATACCGAAATGGCTCGTATCCACATAAGTTAATGACACGTGTAGGTACACTTACCCTTCATATTCCACGGATCCGGAACGGGAAGTTCTATACGGATTTATTTGCTAGGTATCAACGTAGTGAGCAAGCTTTTGTACTTGCTTTAATGGAGATGGTCGTCAATGGTGTCTCTACTCGCAAAGTTAAGCAAATCACGGAAGAGTTATGTGGTGCAGAATTCTCGAAGTCTACGGTGAGTGAGCTATGCAAGAATCTTGATCCCATCGTGCAGGCTTGGAGCAACCGTCTGCTTGGTGACAGCCATTTTCCACTAGTACTTGTCGATGCAATGTACTTGAAGGTGCGTGAAGACGGATGTGTTCGTTCTCGCGGTCTGTTAATCGCCACAGGCGTCAATACCGATGGTACTCGTGAAGTACTTGGACACACGCTAGGTGATTCTGAGTCCGAAGAGACATGGGGGCATTCTTTCAGGAACTAAAATAGCGTGGACTGCATTAATAGTATTTGTTTAACTAATTGGTCATTTATTTGTTGAATAAACTTACTTGATTCATCAAACTGAGCTGAGACTGTAATAACTTGTTCAGGAGTTATTTTAATAGTCGTCATAAAATACCTCATAGAAATAGACACCATTCTACTATGTTTTTCCAAAATAGTACAACCTCATCCCCTTCGCTACACGCTGTCATATTGAATTTGACCAAGCACATTCCGATCTATTGGAAATGTTCTCCACCAAGGATTAGAACCATCTTCTACAAGGAAAGATATTTTCATTTACACAAAATTCTTGTCGATACCTCTTGAAATGCAAACTTTACAACACAAAAAACCACTCCTTAATAAGACTATTAAGAAGTGGTCATTGCTTCATTTATAATTTGTAACAGTGACTGCTTCACAAATCCCCGTCTAATTTAGACGAAAATTCACTCCGCTAGGCACATGATCTAAGGCTTTATTGCCTTACATCATGCCACCCATTCCACCCATGCCGCCCATGTCTGGCATAGCTGCTTTTTCTGGTTCTGGCTTATCAGCGATTACCGCCTCAGTAGTCAAGAACATAGCCGCAACGGAAGCTGCGTGTTGAAGAGCAGAACGAGTTACTTTAGCAGGGTCAACGATACCTGCTTCGAACATGTTCACCCAAGTATCTGCAGCAGCGTTGTAGCCGATGCCGATATCTTCTTTTTTCAGACGCTCAACGATTACGGAACCTTCTTGACCTGCGTTAGCAGCGATTGTACGGATTGGCTCTTCAAGAGCACGCAGAACAATGTTCACGCCTGTCTTCTCATCGCCTTCTGCTTCTACCGCTGCAACAGCGCCATATACGTTCACAAGCGCAGTACCACCACCGGATACGATACCTTCTTCAACCGCAGCGCGAGTTGCGTTCAGAGCATCTTCGATGCGAAGTTTGCGTTCTTTCAATTCTGTTTCAGTTGCCGCACCGACTTTAACTACGGCTACGCCGCCAGCCAATTTAGCCAGACGCTCTTGCAATTTCTCTTTATCGAACTCGGAAGTTGTTTCTTCGAGTTGGTTACGGATTTGCTTAACGCGAGCAGCGATGTCTTCTTTGTTACCAGCGCCGTCCACAATGATCGTGTTCTCTTTCGTTACGCGCACTTGACGAGCTGTACCCAATTGATCGATTGTAGCGGATTTCAGGTCAAGACCCAATTCCTCAGTGATCACTTGACCACCAGTCAATGCAGCGATGTCTTGCAGCATTGCTTTACGACGGTCACCAAAGCCAGGAGCTTTAACAGCTACAGCGTTGAATGTTCCACGCAATTTGTTCACGATCAGCATCGCTTGAGCTTCGCCTTCGATGTCTTCAGCGATCAGAACAAGTGCTTTACCTTGTTGAACGATCTTCTCAAGGATTGGCAAGATTTCTTGCGTATTCGTAATCTTCTTATCTGTGATCAGGATGTATGGATTCTCTAGAACAGCTTCCATTTTATCCGTATCTGTAATCATGTATGGGGAGATGTAGCCACGGTCAAATTGCATACCTTCTACAACTTCCAGCTCAGTCAAGAAACCGCGGGATTCTTCAACCGTGATAACACCGTCTTTACCCACTTTTTCCATAGCTTCAGCAATCAGTTGACCAACTTCTTCGTCAGCTGCAGAAATAGCAGCAACTTGAGCGATGGACTGTTTGCCTTCGATAGTTTTGGAAATGCTCTTAAGTTCTTCTACAGCTGCACGAACCGCTTTGTCGATACCTTTACGGATGACCATTGGGTTAGCACCTGCAGTTACGTTCTTCAGACCTTCACGGATCATTGCTTGAGCAAGAACGGTTGCAGTAGTTGTACCGTCACCGGCAACATCATTAGTCTTTGTAGCTACTTCTTTAACAAGCTGAGCACCCATGTTCTCGAATGCATCTTCCAGCTCGATTTCTTTAGCAATCGTTACACCGTCATTTGTGATGAGCGGGCTTCCGAATTTTTTCTCCAAAACAACGTTACGGCCTTTTGGACCGAGCGTTACTTTAACTGCGTTTGCCAATGCATCAACACCGCGAAGCATTGCGCGGCGGGCGTCTTCACTAAACTTAATATCTTTAGCCATGATATTACATACCTCCTAATGGATTATGAAAATTTCAGCATTCTTATATTCAGGTTGTGAATTAACCCAAGATCGCGTGGATGTCGCTTTCTTTCATAATCAAATATTCTTTACCTTCGTATTTGATTTCTGTTCCAGCGTATTTCGAGAAAATAACACGGTCGCCTTCTTTAACTTCCAAAGCTACACGCACACCGTCTTTCAAAGAACCGCTACCTACAGCGATAACTTTACCTTCTTGCGGCTTTTCTTTAGCGGAGTCCGGAAGCACGATACCGAATGCCGTGGTCTCTTCTTGTTCGATTGGTTCTACCAATACGCGTTCACCTAAAGGTCTGATCATGAAAAAATAGCCTCCTTATAAAAATTATATTGTTGTACTTTTTCGTTCAAAGCTTTATGTATTAGCACTCGACCATCGTCAGTGCTAACAACCAACTTTATGATACTCAAGTTGCCTGAAGATTTCAAGTCTTTTGCGATATTTTTTGATCAATTTTTGATCTGATTCGCTTAAAAAGAAGTTTGTCCTCATGACTCCTCTCTCCATTTTATCCACGACTTTTTATTTTATGCTTAACTAATCTTTTAGAATCCACAAAAAAAGAGCATCCCTATTTAGGACACTCTTCTCAAATGAATGACGGTATTCACTTCGGCTTTACTCTTCATCAACTCTTGTATAGCGATTCTCCCGCTCTAGATCTGCCTCTAATTGTTTACGATACAACAACGACGAAAGGAAGACACTGAACTCATATAGAAGAATCAGTGGAATAGATACTAGGAAATCAGAGATAAAGTCCGGTGGAGTGATAACCACAGCCACAAATATAAGAGCAAAGTAAGCAAGACGTCTCATTTTTCTTAGTCTAAGCGGATTCAGAATCCGAATTTTCGTTAAGAACATCACAACCAGCGGCAGCTCGAATATCAGTGCCAGAGGGAGTACTAAATTGAACATAAAGTTGAAATAATTCGAAATCCCGTACGTTTCCTGTAGTCCCATACTCTGAGTAATAGATGTCGTGAAGTGCAGTGTCATCGGAAATACGATGTAGTATCCGAAGAGCGTCCCCATGATAAAAAGAATGAAAGCATAGGGAACATAGCGCACGGCCGCCTTCTGCTCCACTTCGCGTAGCCCTGGCTTTACAAAAGCCCACACTTGATAAAAAATAAACGGAACAGATATAACAAGTGAGAAAAGAGCCGCGATCTTCATATAGATCCCAATACCATCCCAAAAAGAAAAAGCATTCAGTTCAAATCTCTTAGCTTGCTCTGATTCTGTCAGATAATGATAGATTGGCTCAGCTATAAACAGCCCCGCAATCAAGCCGCCAACAAACACGACAAGTACAACAATGATTCGCTTGCGAAGCTCACCCAGATGCTCCACAAGTGCCATCTCTTCCATTTTCTCTGTCACGCTAGATATCACCTCATATGTATCCCGGCAGCACAAGAAGAAACGGCTGGATCCTCATCCCAGGAGAGTTCCGTTTCTAATTCAATCATTGCACAAACTTGGATGATACTAATGTAAAACAAAATCCCTCCCGAGGGAGGGTATTCACTTCACGAAATTGTACTTATTCGGGAAGACGTTTATCTTCAGCTTTAGTCTGTGCTGCGACAGGCTGAGGAGCTGCTTGCTTCTTAGAAACCGGCTCATCCTCAATAATTTCGCGTGCACCATCCTTAAACTCACGGAATGTTCTACCAACAGCGCGCCCTAGCTCAGGTAGCTTGTTCGGACCGAACAGCAGCAATCCTAAGATAACAAGCAAAATAACACCCGGTACTCCGATGCCCATACCCATTCTCCTCCTTGTCCTATTTGAAACAAGTCGAATAAAGCCCTCGCAATCAAACAGGTTGTAACTGCAAAATTTCAAAAATCAGCCAATTGACATATATAACGCCATCATACCATAAGAAAAATCACATATACAGTACAAATCACGACATTCATTATAGAATGATGACATTTTTTGTACAATCTTCTCTAAATTCGATATGGGTTCGAGTGTTATTCGCGGTACTGCCCTGTTACCATAAGAAGTGCCTCTGGCAGCTGATCCATGACAGCAGCGAGATTCTCGTGTACACCTTTCGGAGAACCTGGCAAATTGAGAACCAGAGTACGTCCCCTTATGCCACACACGCCTCGAAACAGCATAGCACTTCGGTTCTTCTGCATAACTGTAGCTCTCATCGCTTCAACGATACCAGGTACTTCCCGCTCAACCACCCGCATCGTAGCTTCTGGTGTTACATCTCTTACCGCTAATTCCGTTCCTCCGGTTGTAAGAACCAAATCCACTTGAAAATAATCCGTCAATTCGATCAATGCTGCAATAATTTCATCCTCTTCATCGGGAACAATACGATATTCAATAATTTCGCCGCCCAGTTCCTCTTCGATCAGTTCCCGGATAACTTGGGCGCTCGTATCTTCGCGTTCCCCCCGTGAGCCTTTATCGCTCGCAGTCAGGATCGCCGTCTTCCACAACATGAGTACCCTCTCCTTCCCCTTCAGCCGAATCTTTCTTCTATATATTCCATAAATAGAAAGAAGAATGCTTATTCTAGCTATCTTCTTTCGTTTAGGTAATCTCCACTCTTGCCACCGGTCTTCTTGAGTAATTTCGTCGGACCGATCTCCATATCCTTCTGCATCGCTTTACACATATCATAAACGGTCAAAGCAGCAGCCGAAACAGCTGTAAGAGCCTCCATCTCAACTCCAGTTTTGCCCGTTATTTTAACGGTTGCTTCTATGTATAGTTCGTCCACCCCGTTATTACCAAATTCCACGTTAACTCCCGTAAGGGGAAGTGGATGGCACATCGGGATCCAATCAGATGTCTTCTTAGCAGCCATAATAGCCGCTACCTGCGCTACCGCGAGTACATCTCCTTTGGCAACGCCGCCCTCTTGAATACGACGAAGCGTATCCGGATGCATCTTAACGGTCGTTACTGCAGTAGCTGTTCGGGATGTAACGTCTTTATCGCTCACATCCACCATCTTCGCTCTACCCTGCTCATTAAAATGACTAAGTTCCATTTCATCACCTTCCGCTACAATCCAGACTTTATGTAACCATTCTCTGTTATAAGCCCGTCCAGACGCAAGTCATGACACTCCATAGGTACATGATCAGTCAACTGCACTTCATACCCTAAACCGATCCATAAAGGAATATTATGCCCATCGTTCTCTTTCGTCAGAATGCGTTCACGAAGACGATCAAAATATCCGCCACCATAGCCGAGCCTGCCACCAAGCCGATCGAATGCCAGTCCGGGTACCCATACGATTCCCGGGATTACATCCTCAGGACATTTCTGAGCTCGAAGAGGATCTGGTTCGAGAATGCCATATGAACCTTTCATCAGTTCATCCCAGCTGTGCAGACTGTATAACTCCATCATTCTGTTCTCCTTCAGACTTCTGGGCACGATAACATCCACGCCGTTCTTCCAAGCCCATGAAATCAAGGGACGTGTGTCAAGCTCAGAACGAAATGGAATATACACGAGCATACTCTGTACACGAGTATCTGTCAGAAGTTCAGCCGCATAACGGCAGGCCTGACCGGAAAGCTCTTCGCGAAGGCTGCCGGTTATAGAATCTCTAAGCGAAATCTGATGTGCACGAAGTTCAGCTTTGGATACAGAAATGTTCAAACCAGTCTTTCCTCTCCTGCTTATAATTAACATTAGTTTACCACTGTTCCTCCCTTTCGCCAAGAATGCCAGAAGTCATTATCTACCCGGTCGCTTGTTTAACATTTTTCATGTAAACTTACGTTATCATCATCCGAAATTTTCACGATGAATTTATGAATTACATATAGATGGAGGTTTTAACTCTTATGCTGCTGCAAGCCAATGGCATTACAAAATTATATGGAGTCACCCCCGTACTAAATGGTATCAACCTACAGGTTTTAGAGCGAGAACGAATCGGACTGGTAGGTGTAAACGGCGCGGGAAAATCGACCCTTCTTCAAATTTTGGCGGGAGATATATCTTACGACGGAGGACAAATATTTAAAGCCAAAGAAACGACAATCGGGTATTTAGCACAAAATAGTGGACTACAATCAGATCGCACAATCTGGGAGGAGATGCTGGACGTATTCACGCCCTTGATTGAGACAGAACGCGAGCTTCGGCAAATGGAGCAACAGATTGCTGATCCAGCATCAAGTGAAGATCCAAAGCGTTATCAAGATCTACTTGACCGATATGCGGTCAAATCCGACTGGTTCAAGGATCATGGCGGCTATGAAATGGAGACGCGCATCCGCAGTATTCTCCATGGTATGGGGTTTGGAACCTTTTCACCAGACACCCCCATCGCCACCCTGAGCGGTGGTCAGAAGACCCGTCTTGCGCTGGCGCGTATTCTTCTACAGGCTCCGGACCTGTTGATGCTCGACGAGCCTACGAACCATTTGGATATCGCAACATTAACCTGGCTCGAAGATTACCTGCGCGGTTATTCAGGCGCACTACTCGTCGTATCCCATGACCGTTATTTTCTTGACCGCCTCGTAACAACGATTGTAGAAATCGAGCGGCATCAATCAAAACGTTATACAGGAAATTACAGCAGATATATAGAATTAAAGGCTGCCGAATACGAATCTCAACTGAAGCAGTACGAGAAACAACAGGATGAGATCGCACGTATGGAAACCTTTATTCAGCGCAACCTTGTTCGTGCCTCTACTACTAAACGTGCACAAAGTCGCCGCAAGGCGCTTGACCGGATGGAACGGATGGACAAGCCGATGGGGGATCTAAAAAAAGCTCACTTCTCCTTTGAGGTTGAATATATGTCTGGTAAAGAGGTGCTTCAGGTTAAAGATCTGTCTGTTGCATTTCACCCCGGCGAAACATTGTTCAGTAATGTGACGTTTGATCTGCGCCGAGGAGAAACCGTAGCTCTGATCGGTCCAAATGGTATCGGGAAATCCACCTTACTTAAATGCCTGATCGACGATATGAAGCCTTCGTCCGGCACGTTCCAGTGGGGAACCAAAGTCAAAATTGGCTATTACGATCAGGAACAGTCCGAACTGAATCCAAAAAACACGGTTTTGGAAGAACTATGGAGCGCTTATCCGCATATGGAGGAAGCTCGTATCCGTACCGTTTTAGGTAACTTCCTGTTCAGTGGTGAGGATGTTCTGAAGAAGATAGGCTCTTTAAGTGGTGGAGAGAAAGCACGTGTATCTCTTGCCAAGCTCATGCTTCTAGAAGCAAACATGCTTATTTTGGACGAACCGACCAACCATCTCGATCTGTTTAGTAAAGAAGTGCTGGAATCTGCATTAATGGACTATGAAGGCACATTGTTCTTTATCTCGCATGACCGTTACTTTCTAAATAAAATGGCAGAACGTATTGTTGAGCTGCATCCTGACGGCGTTCAACATTTCCTGGGTAATTACGACGATTACACAGATAAGAAACAAGAGATCGATGAAATGAACAACGAACCTTCTGAACCGTTCTCTCGACCAGGAACGAAACAGGAGATCATCACAGAAGCTCCTGCAGATAAACAAGGCGCCAATTCTTTTGAAGCGGATAAGCAGGCGAAGCGTGAGGAAAGAAACCGACAACGAAAGCTGGCTAGCTTAGAGGAGCAGATTCATACGCTTGAAACTGAGATTGCTCAATTAGAAGCAGAGATGGCTCTGCCCGAAATCTATCAGGACTATATGGCACTTCAAGAACGTCAACAGGTTGCTGATACCAAAAAAGCACTGCTAGATGAAATCTTTACCGAATGGGAATCTCTTCTGGAAGCTTAAATACGGCGATTTTTAAAAAGACTTTAAAAATTCACAAAATATCTAGAATTCCAATATTATACTTATGCACATGTTTATCCCCAGCTTAAGTGCATAAGTATGACTTGAAAATGGCCTATCAGGCCATTTTTTTGTTGCTAAATAAGCTTTTGAGCAAAAAGAACCAAGTTTATCCACTAACTTATCCACATTATCCACAGTTTCAACAGATTTCCGTGAAATTTCCGTCCCCCGTTTTCATTCTTTTTCAAACCTTTTATTTATCTATGTTTTTTGAGTTTGCGCACATTTTGGAGGGGACATGTGGATAACCTTGTCCACAACTTGACAGAATAAGGCATTCGTATACACGAATAAAAAAGCCTGCCATCTATTAGTTCAGAGATGACAGGCTTAAAATTTCGATAAACTTTATTGGATCCTACCTAACAAGCGATCACTCAATTCGTTGTTCCCTGCGCCCATTCTTCCAAAGACAACTGAGGATCTGCCTTCATATCAAGCGGCGTCCATACGCCTTGCTTCCATTTCAGATGAGCAGCGGCCCCAATCATAGCTGCGTTATCCGTACAATATTGATGAGGTGGAATCGTTAATGGTATTCCTTCGGTCTCGCAGCGTTCTGAGAGAAGACGACGCAAACCACGGTTCGCAGCAACCCCTCCGCAAAGCAGAAGCTGCTTGGCACCAAAAGCTTTCACTGCACGCACTGCTTTTTCCACCAGCACCTCGGTCACGGATTCTTGGAAACCACGAGCGATTGCCCCCGTTCTAATCTCTTCTCCACGCATTTTACTCTGATTAACGACATTCAGCACAGCTGATTTCAGACCGCTGAAGCTGAAGTCATAGGAGTCTGCCTCCAGCCATACACGGGGAAGCGTTACGGCCTCCTCTGCCTCCAAGGCCAGTTTATCTACATGAGGTCCTCCCGGATACGGGAAGCCCAGTGCGCGTGCCACTTTATCATATGCTTCCCCTACAGCATCATCACGTGTACGGCCAATGAGTTCAAAACTGCCTTCGGACTTCATGTATACGAGTTCTGTGTGTCCACCGGACACGACGAGAGACATACATGGATATTCAATCGGACCAACAATACGATTCGCATAAATATGACCCGCGATATGATGCGTTCCGATCAGCGGTTTTCCAAGCGCATAAGCTAAACTTTTGGCTGCAACGACACCTACCAGCAGCGCCCCAACAAGACCTGGTCCTTGTGTGACAGCGATCGCCGAGAGATCTTGCATCTCAATGCCCGCTTCATGTACAGCTTCCTCCAGAATCATCGTAATACTCTCTACGTGTTTCCGTGACGCCACCTCCGGCACAACTCCCCCAAAGGCTTTATGGGTCTCAATCTGACTCGCAATCACACTCGATAATACTTCATGTCCATCTTTCACAACCGCGACGGATGTTTCATCGCAGCTCGTTTCTATTGCTAATATTAAGCTGTGCTGTTCTATGTTCTGTTCATTCATGATAAAGCTTCGCTTCCTTCCTCGCCTCCGTCTTCACGGTAAGTGGGCAAATCAGCCCACATAATGAGAGCATCTTCCCCATTGTCGGAATAATAACCTTTACGGATGCCTGCTGGCTTAAATCCTTTTTTGGTATATAACCGCTTAGCAACTTCGTTGCTGACCCGAACTTCAAGCGTTATTCGCTCCATACCTAAAAAAGCGGCGGTCTTCATTAACTCGCTGAGGAGCAGTTCTCCCCATTTTCGCCCCCGGTATGCTCCTAATAATGCAATATTGGTAATATGCGCTTCATCGACAATCGTCCACATTCCAGCATATCCAATCGTTTGGCCTTCATATTCCATCACCATATAACGTGCAAAATGATTCATTTTAAGTTCGTTTCGAAATGCTTCCTCTGTCCAAGGTAGAGTAAATGCATCATGCTCAACGACCATGACATCTGGTATGTCTTCCAATGTCATCAAGCGGAAAGATAATCCCTGTTCACTGGCTTGCGCTCCGTGTTTCTGTCCCATGTTCCTCTCTTACGCTCCCTTCACCGCTTGCGCAGCAGGTTCGCTTCCGCCTCGGAAAGCTGTGTATAGTTAGGTACCAATGCATGCATTTCGTCTGACTCTCCGTTAAGCAATCGTTTCGCGCCCAACAGACCGACCCAGCGACCTTCAAGCTCATAAGGAAGAATATGCACAGGCCCGTGGTATACTTCTCTAAGTAGCTCTGCAGCTTCTGCATGAACCGCGACATCTCCTGTAAACCAAATCGCTGCTGGCATCTCTTCTTCATTAAGGGATTTCAGCCGTTCAGATAAAACATCTACCCATGTTGCCATTAAGCGAATAGCATCCGCTTCAACACGAATGGGCGCATCAGCAGTCCCACCAATGAAGAGTGCAGTATAAGCCTGACCTCGCCTTGCGTCAAGCAGTGGGATGATCCAATGCCGTTCCTGCCCAGTCTTCTCTTCCTTCAGCCCATAAGCAAGGCTGCCCCACGCAATCGCATGGAGACTGGAAACTCCGACTACAGGTATCTTCTTCGCCCAGGATAGCGTTTTAGCTGCTGTAACAGCCATCCGAACCCCGGTATACGATCCCGGTCCTACACCGACTGTAATTCCTTCTATATCATTCACGGTCAAACCCGCTTCTTCTACAGCGCGGGCTATAACCGGATGCATATGAACAGAGTGATTACGCTCTCCATTGACATTGATTTCGTGCAACAACTCATTGTTCTCCATGATGGCAACTGCTAACGTAGCTGTGGCCGAATCCAGCGCCAAAAACCGCTGGCGCGGCTTTGTATTCTCATTATTCATTGTTGCTAACCCCATTTTCATTCAAGTTCCGGCACCACTGGCCGTAAGGCTCACCAAAGCTCTTTAGTTCGATTAATCGCTCTGATAATCCTGTCGTTTCAATCGAAATGTGAAGATAATTCTCGGGAAGAATATCGGTTATGAGACTGCTCCATTCCACGAGGCAGACCCCTTCTCCGAAAAAATAATCGTCCAATCCAAGCTCATCCGCTTCATCCAAAGACAAACGATATACATCCATATGATAAAGAGGCAGACGCCCCTCATATTCTTTAATAATCGTAAATGTTGGACTGTTCACTACACCGTTTACACCAAGGTGTTTGGCAAAACTTTGGGAGAACGCCGTCTTTCCCGCTCCCAAATCCCCATCCAGGCCAATTACCGTTCCTGGAATCGAACGCCCAGCCAGCCAGGCGGCTAGTTGTTCCGTATCTGCCGGATTCTTAGAAATATAACGGAAATCATAACCGCTTTCTGTCACCTGTATACCCACCTTTTTGACATAACTACTGCCTCAATTTAACTTGTCCTTAATTATATCGGTCTCCTCACCCTGCCGCAAGGGAAGTGCGTAGGGAAAGAGAAAACACCTATTCCCGATTAAGTCTCCATAAAAGAAGCCCCTACGAAAATAGGTGTTTGTGAAATGCTGCTATCCGCTTGAGTCCCCTGCTACTCGCCTTCTTCCAATCTCTCCACATTCACCGTTACCGTATTAGTCGGCCTTGATCCTACTTGAACGGTTGCCATGCCGTTCGCTGGATCGATTTGCTCAATCCATACCGGCTCACCTTCTAATTTCACTTTAAACGTATCTTCGGACTTGAAAATTTGTACAGCTCGTTCCATTTCCATTGTCTATTCAAACTCCTTTCGCTTCTCTGTGTTCCTTGGCGTCTCATCCACCGTCACCATCGTATCTGTTGTTGTAGAACCGATCAGACCGTTATGTTCTGTCACATTACCACCGCCAAGCCCCTCATTCACCATGCGATCGATATCTAACATCGTAGACTCGCGGCTCATTTCACTGTCTTCTGAGGTTAATTGACTCCAATCGAGCATTTCCCCATTAACTGGCTCAGATGCAGCCTGCTCCGAATCTTTATTCTCATTGTAATTCCGGGCCATACTTGCACCTCCTGACATCTGGAGAAAATCCATAGGGTTCCAACGTCAATATGGCACAAAGTTTAAGTATTTATACAAATAAATCGAAGCTCCTAATAATCGGATGATAAGATCCTCATTCGTAGTGATGAAAAGGTTGTAGTTCTCTTCCTCAAGCTTATATAGCGCCTTTTTTTGGGCAAACTAATTAAAAAAAATGATAGGGAGGAATCATAGATGCATACCGTCTGGAAAGGTGCCATCAGCTTTGGGCTTGTTCATGTTCCCGTTAAAATGTTCTCCGCCACGGAGGACAAAGATATCTCTATGAGATACCTGCATAAAACTTGCGGCAGTCCGCTTTCTTACGTCCGCAAATGTCCGGTTTGTGAAGAAGAGGTCGGCTGGGAAGAGATCAACAAAGGGTATGAATACGAGAAAGGGAAGTTCGTTCTCTTCGAGAAAGAAGAGCTGGAGCAGCTTTCGGAGCAGAATAGTAAGAATATTACGATTCTTGATTTTGTGGATTTGACAGAAATTGATCCGATCTATTTCCAAAAAACTTACTACTTGTCCCCCGATCAGGCAGGAGCCAACGCCTATCGACTCTTGCTTGAGGCGATGAGACAATCCGGGAAGATCGGCATTGCCAAAATTGCAATCCGCTCCAAGAGCAGCATGGCGGCGATTCGTGTTATCGAGGAATGCTTGGCCATTGAAACGATATTCTATCCTGATGAGATACGTCCCATTTCACAAGTTCCAAACCTACCGGAGAACACAGCGGTTAATGAAAAAGAGCTCACAATGGCACGGATGCTGATCGATCAACTGTCCACCCCATTTGAACCTAGCAAATATACAGATGATTACCGGGAACGACTGCTTGAGGCAATCTCAAGTAAAGTTGCCGGAGAAGAAGTGAAGATTGCTCCTGCCCGCCAAGAGACGAATGTTGTTGACCTCATGGCAGCTCTGCAAGCGAGCATTGAAGCAGTTAAACCGATTCCAACCGATCCCGGAACGACACCTAAACCACGGAAGTCAACCCGGAAGACCGCTGCTAAGGAGCCTGTAGCGAAAGTAGCCGGTGCTGTACCGGATGCTGGTGGACCTAAGCCGAAACGGCGCACTTCGAAAACCAAGAAGACAGATACGGTCTCCTGAACATGACGACTTTAAACCATCTTCTGCCTAAAGAGCCGATGGCGCCCATCATGACGGAATCCATCCCCTCTGGGGATGAATGGGGGTTCCAATTAAAGTGGGACGGTGTACGCATCCTCTCTATGATCGAAGGGGATAAAGTATCACTTGTATCCCGTAAGCTGCTAAATAAGACAGCTCTCTACCCCGAAATTGTAGATTCCCTATCAAAACTTAAAGGGCAGCGACTGTTGATGGATGGAGAGGTTGTATATTTTCATCCGGAACTGGGTCGACCTGTATTTCAGAAAGTTCTCCAGCGGGAACGCTCTCGATCGCTTAGCACAAATGCTCCCTTGTTCACATATGTGTTGTTCGACATCTTAGTTGAGGGAGAACGCGACCTCCGGCATTTGCCTTATATCGAACGCCACCAGCGTCTTCAGGAAATTGTAGTGAATAAACCAGGTTTGCTCGTAGCCGATTTATTCCGTGATGGGGAGACATTATGGGAATGGGCCAAGGAACGAAAATGGGAGGGCATTGTGATAAAACGGCTCTCCTCTCCTTACCGCTTAGGGAAGAAGCATCAGGATTGGTACAAGAAAAAAATAGCCGTACATTTAACAACAGATGCGGTAGCAGTCATTGTCCGGGATGGACGGGTGGCCAGTCTTGTCCTTACCGGCGAAGACGGGTCCTACATCGGCAGAGCCTCATTAGGCCTGAATGAACATACCAAGCGGCAGCTGCTTCAGTATGCAGAATTACACCAAGGACATTCACACTGGAAAGAGCTGCACAACGATCTAAAAAAAGAAATTATCATATGGCTCCGTGAGCCGTTAACCGTACAAGTCACCTTTTTAGAATGGAGCCAGGACGGCATGATGCGTCACCCAAAGCTGCTTGGCATTGAAGGGCTGGATTCCCCATGAGAAAACAGGTCAAAGGAACACTCATCATTGAAGGACAGGAAATTATAGTTACGAACCCGGATAAACCGCTATGGCCAGAGGTTGGGATAACCAAAGCGATGTATTTACAGAAGCTGGCTGCTCTGTCTCCCTTTCTGCTCCACTATTGCCGAGGAAGACTGCTTACGACAATTCGTTATCCGCATGGAGTGCCAGGTGAATTCTTCTATCAAAAGAACGCACCTGAACCCACGCCTCCTTTCGTCAAAACAGCTCAGCACGAAAATATCAATTATGTTCTATTAAATGGACTCCCTGAGTTGCTGTGGCTTGGTAATCTGGCTGCACTGGAATTCCATCCTTCTTTACATCTGGCAGGCAGCACACTTCCTTGTGAATGGATGATTGATCTAGACCCTACTTTGCCAGAAGAACCGCGTATTATGGAAGCTGCATCCATTGTTGGTCATGTACTGAGCTCACTGGGTATCTCCTGCGTACCGAAGACATCAGGTGCAACAGGCGTCCAGATTATCGTTCCGATCTCGGAAGGAATCACATTTGACCAGCTTCGGACACTCGGACAATTCGTCGCCCAGTATGTTACCGAGAAACACCCTAAGCTCTTTACTATAGAAAGACTTAAGAAAAACCGGGGAGACAAAATATATTTTGACTATCTTCAGCACTACAGTGGAAGAACACTCGCCGCACCTTATACACCAAGAGCGCGCCCGCTGGCAACCGTATCCACGCCATTAACCTGGGATGAGGTGTCTCAGAACGTTTCACCAACAGATTTTCATCTGCTCAACATCGAGAATCGTTTGCGTGAAAAAGGCGACCTGTTAGCACTGCTCCCTCCCCAGCCTTTAGAACCTATACTGCGTCACCTATCCGCAAAGCTATAAAGCATCCTCTCATCTTTTATCCAGGCGTCAGTACTTCTTCTTTCCAAGGAACACAAACGGAAACAGAAGTTTCACAAGGCGCCTTTTTCTCTTTACTCTCAGGTAGGTCAAAAAAACTTTTATTCCCCAAAATGTTTACATAGGTATAAAAAGGATCCGAAATCTTGGGAACTTTCAACTATTTTTCACAAATTCCTCTGATCCAGAGTCAATGAAATATGACATTATACGACGGACGGAGGAATATTATTATCATCATTATGTAATCTCATAATATACTCCAAACCCTTAGACCTACTATTATACTATTCATTCAAGTCCTTATACCCTTAAATATCCTGATTATTTCTCGTGAACATGAAAAAAGTATCAAAATATCCAAATATAGTACATATTCCCAACCTGTGATATGATGACCAAAGTTTTAGGATCTATTACAGATATGGAGGATGTAAACGTGAAACGAGTTTTTGGATTATTGATGGCTCTAATGCTGGTACTCCCTACCACGGCATTAGCAACTGAAAGTGATATTATACCGATCTTTGGTGGAGATGGCGTTAATGTTGATATCGGTAATGTAGGGACAGTAGAACTCGCAGAAGATTTCTACTATCTGGATCAAGAAAACGTTAAGAAGTTTTCTCAGTTAAATGGAAATATACTAAACGGACAAGAGGTAGCTGGTATTGGTCCCTTAGCAGAGGATCAGGACTGGTTTGTATATTTTGATTATTACGATTCAGGCCACATTAAAAACGCGGAGAAAGAGAAAATCAAACCTGATAAAATTCTTAAAGAAATTCAAGAAGGAACAGAAGCAAGTAATGAAGATCGAGCTGCTAGCAACCAAATATTTGTAACGGGTTGGGATGTTGAACCCTATTATGACAAGGACACCCATAACCTTACCTGGTCCTTGATGCTTGAAGATAATGAAAAAAGACCCTTTGTTAATTATCAAGTGAAGCTGCTTACTCGTGAAGGATATATTAGCATGATCCTCGTTACAGCTAGCGAGAGCCGTAAAGAGGCATCCGATATTCTTTCCAATGAAATATTAACGAAGTTATCTATTGTGCAAGGAGAACGTTACGAAGACTTTGATGAATCTACCGATAAAGTGGCTGAAATGGGCTTAACAGGTTTGATTCTCGGAGGTGCGGGATTAGCCGTTGCCAAGAAAGTCGGCCTGCTATTATTGCTTAAGAAGTTCTGGTATGTCATCGCTGCTGTGTTCGTTGCTGGCTTTAACTGGTTGCGGAAGAAACTAGGTCGCAAAAAAGATCAGCCTGAAGAGAGTTCAAGTACAGCTTCACAGGACCCACAAGGGCCCGATCAAACGATCTCCTAACTTCATTCATCGATAAAACATAAATGACCCGTAAGAAGGCACTTGACTCATGGTGTCCTCCTACGGGTCACTTCGTTAGTTCACAAACTTGAAGTTGTTTTGATTTGTCTCACATGATGGGTAGTCCCCGTTTATTGGCTGTTCTTTTTTCCTATTCTTGAGTGAATGTAGCGGTACGCTTTTCGCTGCTCCAATCGACTTTAATCCCGAGGGTTTCAGCAAGCTGTCTAACCGGCAGGAACGTTACATTCCCTCGAATCATAGGTGCTATTCCTTCAAGACTTACTTTACTTCCATCAACTAGCATTTCCTGTTTTCCAATATGCATAACAATGATTCTTGCCACGACATGCAGATATTTACCTTCCACAAACACAGAAACATGGTTTTTCATTGCCTCATCACATGAAGGAAGATCGAGATCAATTTTCTTTCCATCTATTACAAGACCCAAGTTTCCTTTCGTTCCATCTCTGCTGATACTTGTACATGAAGGCCTGGGCTCTATGTCTGACCAGAAAAACTCATGATCTGCATGAACAGAATTACCGATCATTAAAGCAAACAGCATCAATACGGCAATGAATTTCCTTCTTATTGCTTTCAAGCGATATCAACTCCAACGATTTTATGGTTTGAGCAAATCAGCAACACTAAAAGTGGCAACCCCACCTTGAATATAAAGCTTAATGTAAGTTAGACCGTCGAATATTTTCGTCAGCTCATCTGTTTTACCCAATTTCTTCAATTGGACAACGTATGCCTCTGGCACAGGGAGCCCCTTTCCAAGGTGCAGTTCAATACGCTCAACCATTTCATCTGCCGTAAGCTCTCTTGGGGCTGTACGCGGTGGTTCCGGTATGATATTTCCATCCTTATCGTAGGAGATGGTAGTGCCATCGGCTCGTTTCACGGTTATGTTACTTCCTCCCTCAATCATATATTTGGAGGAAGTATTCGCTGCTGCGTCTGCATAATCTGCAGCAATCCCGCCACTGCCAACTAAAATAATACTTGCAACGACTGATAACATAACCATCGATTTTTTTGTCTTTTTTACATTCACCAGATTCCCTAATCTCCTTTTCATATCTTCTTTAGAATGGTAGAGACTATTTACACCGATAAGATTCCTGCGCATGACGCCATATTCGAGCATAGACAACAGTGTTTCTCCGTAAAATCTTCGACTCTCCTCATCCATTTCCTGAACGACCTTTTCATCACAAGACAGCTCACAATAGATGTTGATTTTTTTGCTAAGTGAGTAAACCATCGGATTGAACCAATGAATTGAATTAGCAAGCAAAACTATGAATTTCACTAATAAGTCACGGCGCTTTAGGTGTATGAGTTCATGAGAGAGGATCATTGCCAGTTCTTTTTGTTCAAAGCGTGTATCTGGCATTACAATGACGGGATTAAGAAAACCAATGACCATAGGTGTCATCGCAAGGGGGCTTACAAACACCTTTACGGACTTTACGTTTATGTCGGCCACTTGAGAATGCTGTAGAATCGACCGCTTAAATACCCAATAACTTTTCAAATTCACTGTAAGGAAAACAACAATGCCTGCCATCCAAATCACTAATATCCATAAAACTAAATCATTTTTGTATCCGAGGGCCCGGAGTGAACCAACTAAGGTTTGCAGAAAAGGTGAGCTGCCAGCTGTCGTATCCTCCATTAGAGGCACAGGTGATATTTTCTGAGGAATGGAGCCGGATAATGCAGTTACACTTTTATGGAATATTGAACGTATCAACGGGATCACTCTAACCATCATTTCCGTACCGCCAACAAGAAAAAATACGGGTATTAGAGTCGTATAATAATGCCACGTTTGCGAAAAAAGTTTTTGTGTAAGTGGGCGTATACTGTTTTGGATAATCCATATCGCCGATCCGACACTTGAAGCAATAATTAAAGCTAATAACACATCGATCATTCTTCACCTTTTTCTTGCTTGAACCATTCTTTTAGCTCAGCAATGTCTTTCTGATTAAATTCATCGTCATTGACCAATGCTGTAATAAAATTTTTCACCTTCCCTTTGTATAGTCTATTGAGGAAGGACTGGGTTTCAAGCTTACGATATTGTTCCATGGTCAGCGTAGTGTGGTAGTAATTCACTTTTCCGTTCAATGTTTTTGTTAAAAACCCTTTTTCAATTAATCGCTTTAAAAGAGTGGACATGGTAGACGTTTTCCAGCCCTTTTCTTCAAAAGATTCAAGGAGCATTGAAACGGTCACCGGTGTACTTTTCTGCCAAATCACCTCCATAACTTCCATTTCTGTTTCAGATAATCTTCCTAAATTTTTCATTGGGCGCGCACCCCTATTTTTTACTGCGACAACTTGTCGTAGTTAGAATGTACGACAAATCGTCGTAGTTGTAAATATTTTGTAAATTTGGTACACAGCAATATATAATACTTGAGCACATCCACGGTACGGATTGATTGACCAATCAAAAGGCAAAAGAAAAATGGCATTACCATGCGTGTGTCCGTATGGACAAAACGCTGATAATGCCTCGAAATCTTATTCTTGAGAATGGTAAGGGTCGATAGAACGAATGGTCCCATCCTCGTTATATTCCAACTCCGTGAACTTCACGCAGCGTTTATTATTGGCGCCTCCCGACAATGAGCAGTCATGATAAAATAAATACCATTTGTTTTGAAATTCAACGATAGAATGATGCGTTGTCCAGCCGATAACCGGATTCAGAATAGTTCCTTGAAATGTAAAAGGCCCCTTCGGATTGTCACTTACTGCATACACGATTTTATGGGTTGTCCCCGTCGAATAAGATAGATAGTACTTGTTGTTATATTTATGGATCCAAGGACCCTCGAAATATCTTCGCTCCTCATCTCCTGCGGTAAGGGGGTATCCATTCTCATCTAGGATCATTACTTCTTCAGCGTCATCATGAAAACGAAGCATATCATCACTCAATTCAGCGACTCTAGGTCCTAAAGCCGGCTCGTCACGGGCAGGTTCCGATCCCTCTATGCGATATTGACCCGTCTGCCATTTCTCAAGTTGCCCACCCCACAGACCACCAAAATAAATGTAAGCACGGTTGTCATCGTCGATAAAAACAGCTGGGTCAATACTGAAGCTTCCCGGAATAAAGTTTGGTTCAGGAACAAAGGGCCCTTCAGGAGATTCACTTGTTGCTACACCGATTCTAAAGATACCTTCATGATCTCTAGCAGGGAAGTATAAATAGTAAGTATTATTCTTATATGCGGCATCCGGTGCCCACATCTGTTTAGAAGCCCAAGGCACATCTTTTACATGAAGAACTTCTCCATGATCCGTGCAAGTTGACTCCTTGTGATCGATGGACAGAACATGATAGTCTTCCATATCATACTGATCCCCATTGTCGTTAGATATGTTGTCCCGATCAAGATCATGAGAAGGATAGATATAAATCTTCCCCTCAAAAACATGTGCAGAAGGATCTGCTGTAAAGATGTGTGATACAAGTGGTTCATTAGGTGTCAGCTGTTTTTTCATGATCAACGCTTCCTTTCTATGAGATGGATTGTAGTCTGCCCTACCCTTTTACTCCGCCCAGCGTCAAACCCTGAACAAAGTACCGCTGCAGAAACGGATAGACCATAATGATCGGCAGACTGGCTACAATGGTCATCGTAGCACGAATAGATGTCGGTGTAACGTAGTTAGCGGAAGAAGAACTAGAATTCGCAAAAGCACCCCCAGCGTCTGAACTGCTTACAGAAGCATTGGAGTTCTGCAACATCTTCATCAGCTCGTATTGCAATGTGCTTAGTTCGACGTGAGAGGAATTATACAAGAATACATCAAACCAGGAATTCCATTGATATACGGCTGTAAACAACGATGTCGTCGCAAGTACAGGAAGCGTCAGCGGAAGTACGATACGCATAAAGGTTGTAAACTCTCCCGCTCCATCAATCCGTGATGACTCCATAATGCCATCCGGCAGCCCTTCGATAAATGAACGAATAACGATAATATTAAAGACGCTCAAAATACCAGGTATGATATAGACCCAGAAGCTACCCATAAGTCCGAGCTCTCTCATAAGCAAGAAATTCGGAATTAGTCCACCGTTAAAATACATCGTCAAAATAAAGGCTAGGGTAACAAACTTGCGCAGCACAAAATCCGGTCGACTGATCGCATAGGCCACCATGGCTGAGCAAAAGGTTGAGATAACGGTTCCGAGAACGGTCCTCAGAATAGAAATAAGTGTGGCATGCAGAATCGTTGCCTCTTTGAACACATAATTATAGCTGTCAAAAGATAGCTCACGCGGCCACAAATAAATGCCGCCTTTTACCGAATCACTTGGATCGTTTAGAGATACAGCGAGCATATTGATGAATGGATAAATCGTAACAATCATCAGGAAAATCATGAATATAATATTGAGCGTATCGAAAATCCGGTCTCCGAGTGGTACTTGCCGCTTATTGGATATTTTAACTGATGCCATGGCGCTCCCTCCTAGAACAATCTATCTTGGCCAAAACGCTTGGCGATATGATTTGCTGAGAATAATAGAATGATGCTAATGATCGTTTTGAAAATACCTGCAGCAACGGATAAAGAGTAATTCCCCAAATTCATCCCGTATTTCAAAATGAAAATCTCAAGATTTTCAGAATAATCAATATTAAGGCCGTTTCCGAGCAAATACTGCGGTTCAAATCCCGTTTCTAGAATCTGACCGAGATTCATAATAATCAAGATAATAATTACAGGTCGAATGCCAGGAAGGGTAATATGCCATATCCTGCGCAATTTACTTGCTCCATCCATCTCTGCCGCTTCATATTGCGAAGGGTCAATTGAGGTCATTGCCGCCAAATAAATGATCGTATTCCATCCGATATTCTTCCAAACCTCAGCTGTCCCCATAATCCCCCAGAAGTATTCACCAACGCCAAGCCATAATACGGGTTCATGAATAAATCCCAATTTCAGAAGTATCACGTTTATGATACCGCCGTCTGCTGATAGCGCTGTCTGAATAATTGTTGCTGCCACAACCCAGGAGATAAAATGCGGCAGATAGCTAACCGTTTGTACAACTCGTTTGAAAACAACACTTCGAAGTTCGTTTAGGAGAAGGGCCAGAATAATGGCAGTAACAAAACCAAGCACAAAATTGATCAGACTCATCGCAAGCGTGTTCCTTAACACGAGAAGAAACCGATCATCCTCAAACATAAATCGAAACTGTTTCAACCCTACCCATTTTTGATCAGCGAAATCTTTTGCCGGCTTATAATCCTGAAAAGCAATCGTCCAACCCCAAAGCGGTAAATACTTAAATATAGCCAGCCAGATTAGAAAGGGTACGGTCATTATAATGAGTACACGCTGATTAATAAGCTTTTTCACAAATAAATTGAAGCGAGAAGGCTTATATGGGCTAGATTTTGAAACTTGAAGGTCGCTCATCATTCCACTTCCTCTATCTGATGATTGTATGTCCGGCTGTTTTGGAGGATAAAAAAAGAAGGGGAACGTGTGAGATCATGCGTATTCCCCCTTCTTCGCCAATCATCGCCAGTTACACATCCCTTGCTCTTGCTTATGGCTCAAAGATCACTGCGTCCCCTGAATCTTTTGAACTTTTTTCTTAACTTCTTCAGTCATTGTTTTCTCGTACTCTTCGACCGGTGTTTTTCGATACTCTGTTACGTACTCGTTCCAGACACTTTCGAACTTATCCGGCGCGGCAAGTACGATTTTCGCAAAATATTTCTTCTGCAAATCGGTTTGTTTCACCGAGAAGATCTGAGCCTGTGAGCCTTGCTCAAGTGCGATACTCCATGCAGGGTACCACGGACGCTCTTCCGGTGCGGCAAACATTTCTGAGTATGTCTCTACACCATATTTATTTAGACGCTCTTTCTCCTCAGCTGTAAAAGAAGCCTGTGCCACTTCTGTTTGTCTTCCTGGATCGACCGCATTTCCATCCGGGAAAGTTGATCCCTGTCCATACATTGGCCAGTAGTAGGAATAGTAACTAATCCCGATTTCACGAGAATAATCGTTGTCTTTCAGCTTAGCGATCTGTTCATCTGTTTGGTAAAGACGTCCCTTATCGTCTACTTCGTACGTCTCGCCTTTGATTCCCCAACGCGTCAACTTCTGGTTCTCGTCTGTAAGTAAGTTATCGAAATATTGAATAATTCGAGCAGGATCTTTTGCACTAACGGAGATACCAATCCCCCGGTTATTTACAAATGATGGCGGATCTAAATATTGATCTTTAATGTTCTCATCTAATACAATCGGAAGTGGGAAATACTCCAGATCATCTTTACCATTACTTCTCAGCGTATTAAACGCTTGCTGTGCCTGCCAACCATAATCGAAGAAGCCAAGCACTTTGCCGGAGGTCAACTTCGCAAGGTATTGATCATAGTTATCAACGAAAGAGGATTTATCAAGCAGCCCTTTCGCATTGAGATCATTAAGCGTCTGAAGCCAGCGCTTGGTGTCGTCGTTATCTCCGTAAACTTTTGCTTCCATGGTCTTCATATCAACCTGCACACCGCCGTCATTCGGATAACCAGCAAGGTGATTCGGTGGGTTTGTTACATCAAAGAAGCGCCAATCGTGCGTCAGCAAGGTCATACCAATAGTATCCTCATCTGGGTGTTTATCCACATAATCCGAAATCAGTTTCACATACTCGTCCAGCGTCTTGATCTTTGGATAACCAGCTTCTTTCAATACACGGTTCTGAATCCAGAATGCGCCTTGGTCTATCGTCGGGTTCGGTATATATTCACCAACAAGCGGTGAAAACGGTAAGAAATAGATGTTGCCGTCATCTGCTGTCATCAAGTTAAAGTAAGGCTCGTATACACGTTTAATATTAGGCCCGTGCTTATCAATCAAATCATTAAGTGGTATAAATGCACCTGCATCTATAATCTTGTCAATACCCGCGTCAGGCTGAATGACATCAGGATATTCGTTACTAGCGATCATCGTACCAATTTTCGTCTGAAGATCCCCTACCAGAAACTCCTGCTTAAAGTTCACTCCAGTCTGCTCTTCAAGAATTTTACCAATCTTGGTCTTATTGGTATCGATGTCTTTATTGGCTGTGGCGTTAAAATACGTAAACGTGACCGGTTCTTTTTTATTTGTCCCCTCGTTACCCGGCTCACTGGTGTTATTCGTATTCGAACTGTTCCCAGAGCATCCGCTGACCGCAATTGCAAACGTCGCCGCAAGCACGACCGCCAGCCATTTTTTCTTGTTCATAAAAACACTACCCCCTATATTCATTGGTATTAAGCGTGTATGAGCATCTCTTGTAAGCATTTTCATTATAGAATGGGAAGCGTTTTCGCTAAATGTAGAAACTAAATATGTTACTGCAATATGTTTAGATATATCTTCAATCGTTATCTATTCCCGCTGATTCACGAACGATAATCTCGATGCAAGTCCCGGCACCTTCTTCACTTCTGATACGAAAAACTGCAGCTTCTCCGTAATATAGTTTCAAGCGAAAGTAAACATTTGCAATTCCAATATGTTCACCCATTTCATCACTGGCGGAAAGATTTAATAAAAGTGATTCCAGCTTTTTGGGCTCAATACCGACTCCATTATCTGAAACTTTACATATGAATCCTTCTTCTGTTTTCTTCACGCTAACCTGAATCATTCCACTGCGCTTGACCGCTTCGATCCCATGAATGCTTGCATTCTCCACCAGCGGCTGAAGTGTCATCTTCGGAATCAGTGTCTGCTCTAATTCAGGATCTACATCAATCGAATATTGCAGTTTATCTTCAAAACGATATTTTTGTATCTCTAAAAAACAAACGACTAAATCAATCTCTTCCTTCACCGTAACCCAGTCTTTTCCCCAGGTAAGTGATTTACGAAAGATTTTAGCCATGTTCTGAATAATTCGGGCAGTCTCATGTTCCTGCTTGATTAAACTTCGCATGCGAATCGTTTCAAGTGCATTAAACAGAAAATGGGGATTGATTTGACTTTGCAGTGCAGTAAGCTGGGCTCGATTGCGCTTTAATTCAAGCTCTTTCTTTTGAATCTGCGAGACGTACACATCATTAATCAAACTGCGAATTTGAAGTGTCATCTGATTAAATGTGAGCATTAACTGACCGATCTCATCCCTTGTTACGGGCTCAACGATAGGCTCAAAGGTTTGGTTCTTCACCCGCTTCATCTGTTTGAGAATACGGACGAGACGAGCATGCAGCGAGCGATTAAACCATATAATCAACAAAGTCGGAACAAGAAGATTCACAAGCGCTAAATAGAATACAAATTGCCCAGAACGGCGTACATCGGCAAGAACTACCTTTTCTTGAAACTCTCCGGCTATGGCCCAATCTTTCAGATAGGATGCAGAGAAAGGCTCATGGAAGAGCACTACTCCTTTTTTTCGTACAGGTGTATAGGTCCCTTCTTTATTCGAACTTGGGGTTGTTGTATATAGGATGTGATCTCCTTGTAATAGGTAAAGCGATCCGTTCAGAGTAATGTTCCGAAAAATGGATTCGGTGACATCCGAGTGAAAGTCTATTCTTAGCAGAAGCAGCTGTCTGTCTCCCCCCTCCGCTCCACCAATCCTTCTTAGCAGGCTAAGCGTCTCCGAACCATTACCTTGCTCAGGGGATATTGTCTCAAGTGAAACTGTAGAAGGTGAAGCCATGCTGACCCTCTGATACCAATCCTGCTGTCTCACGTTAGTTAATGGCTGTACACGCCCGCCATATATAATGCTGTCATTTTCGGTGTAAATCGTAATCTCCTTAATTGTTTTATATAACGGGCTGTATTTCTCCAGCATCAGACTGATGTAACTGTTATAGTTCTCCACATAATCGGCAGGCTGATCATACCGCTGCTCTATATACTTCCAGAGAATCGTGTCGTTGTACAATATGCTTGAAATCCCGGTTACCGCATCAATCTGATCTTGAAACTCATCACGTATTTGCTTCACCGTAAGCGAGATATCATGCATCTTTTGATCTCGGATATTATCTGAAGTAATGAAATAGAAGATAATATTCGTCAGCACGACAGGTATAAACACTGACACAAAATACATCATCAGCATTTTATTGCGAAGACGGACGTTATTCATATTCAGATTTAAGCGAAAGTTACGCATCATGATTTTTTCGTATGCACTGCCAATTTATATTCTGTTGGCGAATGCCCCTCCACCTTCTCAAATTGCTTAATGAAGTATTCTGGGCTGCTAAATCCCACTTGTTCAGCAATTTCATATATTTTCTGATCCGTTTGCCTTAATAGCCGCTTCGCCTCCTGAATGCGCAGATGAAGAAGAAAATCATTAAAATAGGTGCCATATGTATTCTTGAACAGCTGCCCCAAGTAAACAGGATTCATAAAAAAACGTTTAGATATAATCTTAAGCGTAATTTCTTCTTGATAATGCGATTCGATATATTGTCGAACTTTATGGATGTTCCCCGTCGTTTTACTTTTGCATAGTTCCTCCATTTGATCTGCACTTTCAATCAAAAAAATCATCAGCTCTTCCATTAACAAGGACAATGTTCTTGGCGCCCGGTTCCACTGCATCATAATCGAACGGGAATGGATCGTCGGTTCCTCATCTACATTTATTTTTCTAATCGCATCCAGTACACACATGCCACATTTCGAGATGGAGGCCAGTACAGCATCAGAGGTGAGAGCAAATTTCTTAAAATCATCCTTAATTCGTGTGACAACCTCAGATAAAGCAGGGATGTTATTCTCCTCCACATATTCCTGTAAAGAACTGTAGACAGACGTCTCCAAATCACGAAAAGAAAGCGCAGCTTTTCTAGCCATCTCTTGTGTTATTACATAAAAGTCATCCAGCGCATATTTGCCTAGCATGGCTTCTCTCGCTCCTTCATAGGAGATCTTTAGATCCAGAGGAGTTTGTACCATTTCACCCACATAAATTCGGATCTCAGATGCTTCCTCCCGCCCAGTATTACGTAACAGCTGTGACGTGATCTGAACCTTGAACCTTTCTAGACGATCTCGAAGGTGGTCACCTGTGAGCAAAAAACCAAAGGTATAGGGACTTAGATCATGAAAAATAGAAACGCTGCCTCCTACCCGCGCTAATATATTGCTGATGAACGACTTCCATTCGCGAAGCGAAGGAGCCTCTACTTCCTCCCTACAACTGTTGCGCTCTAGGATGCAATAACAGCTTGGCTCACTCTCTTGTATGCCTAACGCTTGCGCTAAATCTGCCGTCTGCAGCTCTTCTCTCTGTTCGAAGAGCAGCGCATTCAGTGCTGCTTCCCCCTTAAGCTGCGCTTTATATTCCGTTTCCTCAGATTGCGACCATCTTTGATTCATTCTCTGCAGTGTACAGGTAAGCTCATCTTCATCAATGGGCTTTAGGATAAAGTCCTGAACACCAAAACGAAGGGCACGCTGAGCATACGTAAAATCGTTATAACCGCTGAGTATGATAAATTCAGGAGCAGGCTCTTCACTTTCCTGAACAGCGGCAATTAAAGATAAGCCATCCATCACTGGCATTTTAATATCTGTCAGAACGAGATCCGGACTATGCTCACTAATTAAAGAAAGAGCTTCTTCCCCATCCTCTGCTTCTGCTACGATTTGAAAGCCTAAATCTCCCCAGCGAATGAGTTCAATTAACCCTTTGCGCACAAACAGTTCATCATCTACTAGGATCACTTTTTTCATGATGTTCCCTCCTTCTTATCATTTCTATAGATTCCACAGCACGTTCTATACTTTTTTCATTTCTTCCCGTTCGATTCAGCTGTAAGCTAACGATGATGAATGCCAGATCTGAGCTTAAAACTTATAGGAGGCTTGAATAGGATGTCATCCGTCGTTAGGCAAGGCGCTTTTCACACCAATCAATATCGTAATATGTTGTTCGATTATGGTTACGCTCTTTCCGAGATCGAAGATCGGATCCATACATGCTGGAAGCAATTATTTGGAGACTCGCCGGATACACGTATCTATTACGAAATGGGAAAAGATATGGGCTACATGCTGGACACGGGTAATGTAGATGTCCGGACAGAAGGAATGTCATACGGAATGATGATGGCTGTACAGATGGACCAACAGGAAATTTTTGATCGGATATGGCGTTACACCATGGAGTATATGTTCATTAATGAAGGGCCGAACGCAGGCTATTTCGCATGGTCCTGTCTGCCGGACGGAACGCGAAATTCGGATGGACCAGCCCCTGACGGAGAAGAATTCTTCGCCCTTGCCCTTTTCTTCGCCTCACACCGCTGGGGGGACAAGAATGAAACTCCATTTGATTATGGACAGCAAGCGCGAAAACTTCTGAATACCTGCATTCATAAAGGTGCGGAAGACGGTTACGGTTTCCCAATGTGGAATCTGGACAACAAGTTAATTAAATTTGTACCCAGCTGTGAATTTACAGATCCTTCTTACCACCTTCCCCATTTCTACGAGCTATTCGCACGGTGGGCAAATCCTGAAGATCAGCAATTTTGGATGGAAGCAGCTGTGGCTAGCAGGCATTATTTAACGACTGCTTGTCATAAGGAAACCGGACTTGCTCCTGAGTATGCTTACTATGATGGAACACCGAACAACGAGCACGGTTATGGACACTTTTTCAGTGACTCTTACCGGGTGGCAGCAAATATTGGGATAGATGCTGAATGGTTCGGGGTGGCTCCTGAATTAAGCATGATCGCCGAGCGAATATTAACCTTTTTCTCAGACAAGAATCCTGAAGATTATCGGCGTTATACGGTAGCAGGATTGCCGCTTGAAGATAAAGCCCTTCATCCTGTGGCCTTAATTGCTACGAACGCAGTGGCGATCATGGCGTCAGCTAATCATGAGCATGCACGATCAACTGTTGAACGGTTCTGGAAGACTCCACTCCGAACGGGTAGTAGACGTTACTATGACAACTGCTTATACCTATTCGCTCTACTCGCACTAAGCGGACGTTACCGGATTTGGCATCCGCAATAGAAGATCAGTAAGGGTTTCAAAACCCCTAATGTAAACCCTTTCACAATTTTCTATTTAAAAGTTCAAAATATTCTTTTATCTGTGAAAGTATAAAATTCATTGTTTATCATGTGTTTCTTAAAGTCAATATCATGATTATATTAAACCGACTCCGTAAAAAAGATGGAATAATTAAAGGAACTTCTGTTAAATGTTTAGTATTTGCTACCACAGATATCCTTAAAAGCAAAAAGAAGATCCCGCCTATATGATGTAAGCATAGGAAGGGATCTTTTTTATTACAAACTTTATGCTTTTGTGAGGAGTATGTGCTGCTGATAATTGTAAACTTAATGGATATCCTTCTTCTTGAAACGGCCACCTTTAACATCATGAATATTACCAACCGCCATGAACGCTTGAGAATCCCAATCTTCAACAATCGATTTCAGCTTCGCCTCTTCAAGCCGGGTAATCACTACAAAAATAACTTTCTTACTATCTCCAGTATAAGCACCTTCTCCGTCCAGATAAGTGACACCCCGACCTAAACGCTGAGTAAGTGCATCACCGATTTCTTTGTATTTCTCGCTAATAATCCATACCGATTTGGATTGGTCAATGCCTTCAATCGTAATGTCAATCAGTTTGAAAGCGAGGTAGTAGGCGATCAAAGAGTACATCGCATGGTCCCAACCAAAAATAAACCCTGCACTACCGAGAATAAAGAAATTGATGAACATGACAATTTCACCAACAGAAAACGGTGCTTTTTTATTAATCAGGATAGCAACGATCTCTGTACCATCAAGCGACCCACCTGAACGGATAACGAGACCAACACCAACACCAAGAATAACTCCGCCAAAAACAGCAGCTAAAAGCGGATCAATGGTAAGTGGGGACACTGGATGAAGAAAGTAAGTCCCTACCGACATAACCAAAACGGCGAAAAGAGTGGATAACGCAAACGTTTTGCCGATTTGCTTATACCCCATAAATAAAAACGGAAGGTTAAAGAGAGTCAGGAAAACCCCGAGTGGTATTTGGGTGATATGTGAAACCATAATCGAGATCCCGGTTATTCCTCCGTCAATAATACGGTTTGGCACGAGAAATATTTCCAGTCCAACGGCCATCAATAAAGCTCCAAGTGTTAAAAAAACAAACCGACGGAAAAGCCTAACTTGGAGCGATTTTGCAGATGGCTTCTCCGGCTGTGACTGATTTATCTGAGGCATTGGCGGCTGCGATAGAGACGGTTGCGGCTGCGTTACTACTTTCATTTCGCTGGACATAAAATTCCCCCGATCATTTTGCAATAAAGCTCAACTGTTTGTCTATAAGCTTTATCTCTATGTTTATTTTACCATAAAATGATGGGTGTGATATAAAATCCAAGATTAAGTATTGTAATTATGCCCAAAATAATCCAGACCCTAGACTAAGGTTCGATCTGGATTATAACAGCGGTGATAACATTCTACATAATATTTCAGAAGCCTTTTGAAATCTTCCGCGTTCGTGGAATTTTCGGGCATCTATCATGCTGCTGTTACGCAGGTCCTCCTCAAAATCAGAAACTAAATGATTGATCGGCTCTTTATCAAATAGAACGGCGGTTAGTTCAAAATTACAAAAGAAACTGCGCATATCCATATTCGCTGTACCCACAGAGCCAATCAAATCATCCACGATTAGCACTTTCGCGTGAATAAATCCTTTACGATATTCGTAAAACTTTACCCCAGCGGTTAAAAGCTCTTCCACATATGAAAGAGAAGCTAATTTAACAAGACGTGAATCTGCCTTATCCGGAATAATAATTCGCACATCCACTCCGCTAACCGCAGCTGTCTTGAGCGCCTCATACAATCCTTCATCAGGAATAAAGTATGGTGAAGTGATCCAAATCCGTTCTCTTGCTACGGATATCGAGCCAAAACACATTTCCTGTATCGCATTCCAACTCATATCCGGCCCACTGCTCAAAATTTGTACCTGCTCTTCCCCTTTGCATTGATGCTCAGGAAATAAACGGAGATCTACAATTTTATTGCCGGAGGCAAGCTTCCAATCTTGAAGAAATACATTTTGCAAAAAATATACCGCATCCCCTTCCACTTCAAGATGGGTATCCCGCCAGTAGCCCATTTTCGGATATTTCCCCAAATAATCATCACCTACGTTGATACCGCCTAAGAACCCGATGGTTCCGTCAACAACTACGATCTTCCGGTGATTTCGGTAATTAATTCTGCGATTAAAAACGGAAACAAGCGCCGGAAGGAAAAAATGGAACTCCACGCCAGCTTCTTTAAACCGGCGAATAAACGAATTTTTCAGTTTGTAACTGCCGAGTCCATCACAAATAAGACGAACCTTGACCCCTTCCTTCGCTTTACGAATCATTACATCCTGAAACTTCGTCCCAATGCTGTCATGACGGAAAATATAAAACTCCACATGAATATGATCTTTTGCATTTTCCATGGCTTTTAACATGGCAGCATAGGCCTCTTCACCGTCGGTCAAAACCTTGCTGCTATTACATCCGGTGATCGGACTTTCCGAGAGATGATTAAGCAAATTGAACAAACGCAAATGATGATGAAAATCGGGATTACGCATATCATTCGGCTTATGTACAACTGCTGCTTTCGTCCATAAATGCTCCCGAATCTCCTGAAATAAACGAGTTCCACGGTTGCGAATCTTCAGACGCTGTTGATAGTCTTGAGCGATAAAAAAGTAGAGCACAAAACCTATTAACGGTAAGCAAAATAAAATAAATAGCCACGCCACAGCCTTGGACGGATTTCTGAATTCCAACAAAAGCACCGCAGCCATTTGGCATATAAATGCTATAAGTGCAAGCAGAAGCCACATCATATTGGCAGCCCCCTTACATGAATCAAAGATGATATTACATCATTGACCATTCATTTATGTATTTATTCAATACATACCCATTCAGGCCCAATTATGAACACTACTTCATCTCCTAATATATTTTTGACATGTTTATCTCAATCGTAGAATAAATAGAGAATAAGGAGTCGTCCACCCCATTGTCTTTACCAATGTAGCTCATAGAAATAAATGAAAGGGGATGCCATGAAGAACAAACGAAGGAAACAACGTTTAACCTTGCTGGTACTCCGTGATGCTCAGCAATCGGTTAAGCAGGTTCATTTATCCAAGCCCTTGATGATTGCAGTACCTGCCGCTGCCATCTTATCAATCTCAAGTCTCATTGTTTCCATGCAGATCCACTCTGCACGTACGATTTCACAGCTGGAACAGCAGATTACCCTGAAAAGTCTGGAATCAATGAAGATGGAAGTAACCGTCACCGATAAAGAAGAGGCCATTGAGCAACTCAACAAAGCGATCATCCAATTATCTAGCGAAGCCGCACAAACCAAAACACAAATGAAAAGAGTTAAAGAGCTTGAGCTTGAGCTTCAGCAGTTTATTCAAAAGTATGGCTCCCCTGGTGAAGACACGTCGTCACTGTCACTGGACAATGGAAATATTGGCGGCGAATATATCGCCGTTCATGAGAACGAAATGCTGCATTTGGCCGAAGAAACGAAAGATGATTTTGAGGATATACAGAATCTGATCAAAACCATGGAGAGTCATATTCCTCAAACCCTCAATCAAGCAGAGGAAACACAAAGTAAACGTGAAGCAACTCCAACCTATTGGCCAACTCACTCCAAACGACTTACTTCTAGTTTCGGGTATCGCACGGACCCTTTTAACGGTCGTTCGGCTTATCATGCCGGAATCGATATTGCGGGTGAACGTGGAGATCCGATATTCGCAGCTGGTTCAGGTACGATTACAACAGCAGAACGTAGCGGCGGTGCTCGAGGGAACTATATAATTGTCCGTCATCAAAACGGGCTTGAGACATGGTATATGCACCTTGACAGCATAGATGTAAATGTTGGTGATCAAGTCGAACAAGGACAGCAGATCGGTAAGATGGGCAACACAGGACGCAGCACGGGTCCACATCTTCACTTTCAGGTCGTCAAGAACAACCAGACCGTCAACCCGCTACCGTACCTACAATAATGCTTTTAAGGAGGTTCTTCGCATGAAGAAGTCAAAAAGAAGAAAACGCACATCTGCTGGAACTAGCACACTAATTAGCCAAGGAAGTCAGATAGACGGTACTCTTAACTGCGATGCTGATCTGAGAATTGACGGAAAATTCAACGGTTCTATAGAAAGCCAAGGAAACGTAACCATTGGTGAAAGTGCAATCGCACGTTCTAACATTTCGGCTAAAGAAGTGATCATCGCGGGTCAAGTGTACGGGGATATTTCAGCAGAAGGTAAGCTTACCATCACCCCGACTGGACAAATGCATGGGGATGTCAATGTATCTTCCCTCATTATTATGGAAGGCGGCGTCCTTAATGGGGCCAGTCACATGGAGAATTCGGCAGCTGCTAGCAGTGTCGGTAAGTCTTCTCTAGAATCAGTCCCTATGCAAAGATCCGAAGCGGGGTAAACCAAATAAATATGGCATATAGACCAACTAAAAGAGCCCCTTCGACAAAGGATCTGCCGAGGGAGCTCTTTTAGATTATCTGAACTATAAGTGACCTTTACTCAACCAGATTAAGCAGACACATCTCTCTTGGCAAAGGACCACCAGGATATCAATGCAAAAATCAAACAATACCCCACGATCACGGCGATGGAGAAACCGATCCCAACACCAGCAGGACCAACAGAAGAATGAATGTATCCACTGAGATCAATGTGAAGAAACAGATTATATTTCGCTAATTCATATTTATTCGGATCAACCAACTGACCAAGCAAACCACTTGTAAACAACAATAAAATTGATATTCCGATGGCAAGACTTCCGGAGCGAAATACCGTGGAGATCATAAATGCTATTAACGCGATGACAAACAATTCGATATAATCGGTCAGCAGCATGAATATGGTACTTTCCGCTCCCGTTACTTCCGGCATATAAGAAATCTCTGATGATCCGGAAAATAGAATCGCAGATGCCAGGATCCCAACCCCCGCCACGACTACCGTACCGAACAAGGAAAACAAAATCATAGCCAGAAATTTAGATAGCAAGATTTTGCCTCTGCTCCATGGTCGAATCAGCAAAAGCTTGATCGTCCCCCAAGTAAATTCCCCAGCCACTAAGTCAGCAGCAATAACCACAGTAAAAATAATATTTAACATAAAAGTAAAGCTCTCCGTTAACGAAAAAGCGGTCCAGGTACCCAGTGGTGCACCCGTCAGATTCCAGAGAACAGGGAGAAGCACATTAAAAAGAGCTAGAATTCCAATCATTACCCATGTGCGGGGCCGACTATATATTTTCATATTTTCATTCGCAACAAGCTTTAGAAAATCAGTCATGTCGTTCACTTCCCGTCATTTCCAAGAATTGATCCTCGAGCGAAGTCGTGATTGGCTGAATTCCATAGACCTGAACCCCACCTCGCACAAATTCGGCATTAATCTCGGCGATTGTGCTGCGGTCACCGCGTACGATAATCCGGTTTCCATGTACTCTGTAGGAAATAGATTTCAATAGCTTCTCTGAAAGCGCAACATCATTCACCTCAAAAGCCGTTTCCTCAAATGAACGCTCTCCTTCAGATGTCCGGAGCTGACGTACATCAATCAGCTTGCCATTCTGTATAACACCAACCGCATCACACATCAGCTCCATTTCAGACAAGAGATGACTAGAAACGAACACTGTGGTGCCCTCTTCACGACATAACATCCGTAAATAATCCCGAAGTTCTCTAATCCCTTGGGGATCCAGACCATTCGTCGGTTCATCCAGAATGAGCAGCTTAGGCCGGTGAAGCAGTGCCTGTGCCACCCCAAGTCTCTGCCGCATTCCAAGTGAATAGGTGCTCACTTTATCGTGAATACGATCCGTAAGTCCCACCAATTCAATCACTTCACGGATACGCTCTTCAGAAATATTCGGCATCATACGGGCAAAATGAACCAAATTCTTATATCCTGACAAAAATTTATACATTTCTGGGTTTTCAACAATCGCACCAATTTGTGAAGAGGCTTTTTCATAATTCTCACGGATACTGTGCCCACCAATGAGAATATCCCCCTTCGTAATCGACATCAAACCGACCATCATTCGAATTGTCGTAGTCTTCCCTGCACCATTCGGACCCAAAAAGCCGAACACTTGACCAGCTGGAATATCCAAAGATAGATCCTGAACTAAGGTCTTGGATGAGATTACTTTCGTTACACCCATCAGCCTTACTAAAGGTTCCTGCATACTGCTTTACTCCTTTACAACCTGTCATATTACTTCATTATCTTCAATATAATCCCATTAATAGTAACATATTTTCTATATTCGTAGGCATCCTTACCTTTGATGAACCTGACGCAGCTTCGAACAAGCCAGACATATCCCAGCCGGAATATTATTTCTAAAGAAACCCGTGCGAAAAATATTCTCGCCTTCTAATAGAGATACTAGCTTGCTGCAACACACACAGTACATCTTCTTTTCCTCCATATAACCAACATCCTCTCCTACGGAGATACAGTTAAGATACAGTTAACGATACGAACTGTATCTTTAACTGTAATTTATATAATCCGACAATATTTGTCAACAAAATAGATGTCATTTCTAAAAAATACGTACTACAAAGTAGAAATTAACCAATGACTGGAGAGATTATTATTGAAACTGTAATTATTAGAGATATCAACAAGTTATCAGAGCTAGAAACGACTTGGCGCAATTTAATCCGTAATATCGAACATCCCGAAATATTTGATACGTGGGAATGGCTGCAGATTTATTTGAAGCATATGTTTGAAAAACAAAAACAGCTGTTCATTGTGGTAGTAACAGACGACGATCAAGCCGTTGCCATTGCCCCACTCTGTATAGCTACAATTAAACTGAAATGGCGCAAAGTTAAATCACTGCAATGCATTATATCGGGAACAGGTGAGAGCAATAATTTCTACTTACATAAGGAATATCATCACGTCAAACTATTGAAACTACTTACATCAGCTATATTAAGTCATCAAACGGAGTGGGATTGGATAGACCTGTATAGCTTTCACTCCAAAAATCCGAATACTTCTTTAATCCAACAATCTTTTGGTGGACAATGTGACATGTTTATTAACCAATTGTCCCTTTCACCGTTTATGAACTTAAACGCTGACCACGAGAACAAATTCGATAAAAGCAGACTGAAAGCCATTGAACGAAAAGAGCGGAAATTATGTCGTGAACATGAAGTTCATATCCGAATACATGAACCAAACTTTGAACGAGTTTGGGATCGTTTCACAACACTCCATAAACAACGATGGCCTCAAAGCTTATTCACTGAACCTAGATTTATAAATTTTTTTCTCGAAATCATACCGACTTTCCAACTGAATAACACTGCTCATTTTTCCTACATTGAAATAGATGGTAGTATCGCTTCTGTATGGCTAACCTTCATCCATAAGAGCAAGGCTTACATGTATATCACCGCCACCTCATCCCAATTTGCTGAATATGGGGTCGGTTTAATTCTCACTCATCGGTTAGTGGAGCATTATTCGCAAAATGGAATATCCGAAATAGATTTCATGGCTGGCAATCAAGAATATAAATTTTATTGGTTAGATAAAGTTAAACTTAATTATCATATCCGCATTATAAGCAACATCAAAGGCTTTAAATTGCTTAAGCTTTATACAATACTTCAGATGAACAAGTTGAAAATTAAATCTCTATTGCAAAAACAAACAGACTGAATTAATATCCTCAATCAAAAAAACAGCCTGCACTCTCTATTGAAGAGTGCAGGCTGTTTTTGGATTCAAACCGTTAGATAGGTGTAGTTCTCATAATTCCGATTTTTCTCATTCATCATATTAGATTCATGTAGAAATATGATCTTGCCACATCTTCCGCTGCGCATTAACTCAAAAGCTTCCTCATAACGGTCCAACGTAAACGTATGTGTAACTAGCGGATTCAGATTCAATGCTCCTCTATCAAGTAATCCTTTCATTTGGTACCATGTCTCATACATACGGCGTCCCGTAATTCCTTCTACCCGCAGACCTTTGAATATGATATGCCCCATATCGAGCGAAACGTCCTCAACGGGAATACCCAAAAGTGACACACGCGCAGCCTTTGCAGCTCCTTCAAAACCTTCCTGCATCGCCTCTGGATTGCCGGACATTTCTAACACCACTTCGGCGCCTTCTCCCCCGGTATGCTCGAAAATCGCTGT
Source organism: Paenibacillus sp. GCM10028914 (assembly GCF_042666275.1). Classification (NCBI taxonomy): domain Bacteria; kingdom Bacillati; phylum Bacillota; class Bacilli; order Caryophanales; family Paenibacillaceae; genus Paenibacillus; species Paenibacillus sp. GCM10028914. The sequence goes on along the minus strand of NZ_JBHTFO010000006.1, from coordinate 142,343 downwards.
TGACAGCTTCTCTACTGAATTGTTAATAAGAACATCAGCACCCATCTTATGAGCCATCTCTAGACGATATGGATTGATATCTGCTGCAATCACTTGACCAGCGCCGCACGCTTTAGCAACAGCGATAGACATTAAGCCAATGAGACCTGAACCGATCACAGCCACCGATTTACCGACAATATCTCCTGACAGAACCGTCTGCACCGCGTTACCAAGTGGATCTTGTAGACAAGCGATCTCAAAAGGCATATCCGGTCGGTTATGAATCACATTGCTTGCCTTTACAGTCGCATAGGTTGCAAAACAACCCGGGGCCGTAATCCCAAAGCTTCGTGTATTTAAACAAACATGGGAATTACCTGTTCGACATGGCTTGCAATAGCCGCAGACGATATGACCTTCCGCTGAAATATGATCACCGATTTTTACATTTACAACCTGACTTCCCACAGCTTCTACAACCCCAGCAAATTCATGTCCGAACACATTTGGGGTCACAACCGTCTTTTCCGCCCAGGCATCCCAATTATAAATATGTACATCTGTGCCGCAGATCGAACTAGCTTTAACGCGCACCAATACTTCATCAGCGCCGATTACCGGCACAGGAACCTCCTTAAGAACCGCTCCGGGCTCACGTTTTTCCTTCACTAAACCAAGCATTGTCTTCTCCACGGTATCACCCTTTGTTATATGAATAAAAACATTATGTCTTCTAAACAAAAAAAACCTGAAGTGCTTATACCCCATCAATGACGGTAGGCACAAGCATCGGTTTAACATGTTCTTTATAATAGATGGCATTTTTAATATGGTTGTACCAGAGAGACTCGGAATCTATTCCTGAAATATTCCCGTTGTAAATATCACCCGGCAGCTGCGACATTCGCAATAAAGGAATATGCCCAGCAATTCTTTTCATTGCCCACCTCTGATCCACTTTCTGATGATCCTCGATCAAAAGGTTGCCGGGATTCACATTGTCCCCTATTAAGTGACGACCTTGAAGTACGAAAATTGCTTTTATGGGATGCTTTCTTCCCAGCTTCGTGTCCCAAATGATATTCCCATGAACAATACTATATTCCGCTCCGAACAAGTTAATGCCACTATTCTGATCATGATTAAGCGCTGGATTGAGATCGAGATTATTCCAGTTCCGAATGCGATTATTAATAATGATAATATTCGAGCACTCTGGCTGAGGGTATTGTGAACCTTTCACTGTAGCGATTCCGGAATTCGGTACATTATCAATGGAATTACTATTCACTATAATATCCTTCGCTGCTAAAATATTAATTGCACCAAAGCTATATTCCTTCATCGCGGATGCACTTATTCTGTTTGCTTCTACAATACATTGTCTAACGCCCCATAATTCAATCCCATCGTATCGGTTGTTAATGCATATATTATTGGATATCGTAATATCGTAAGTTTCAAATTGATTGGAGGAAAAAGCCGTGATCCCTTCTTGTCCATTGCCAATAACGACATTTCCAAAAGCAATATTGCTAAAACATTGCCGTTCATCCGGTTCAGCAATTCCGATGTTGGTATCGAATAAAATTCCTTGTCCACCACAATTCTCAACATGGTTATACATGACTTGAATGTACCTAGAAGAGGAAACATTAATTCCGGTATTTAAATTCGGACTCACGTTATTAAATAACATTTTATTTTTGATCAAATTACCCTTAACAAGCATTTTGGAACTTTTATTAATGTAAATAATTCGTGCAGTTGTATTTTTTGTATTCAAAATTTGATTGTTTAGAATACTCCCATTCGTTGACTCGTAAAAATACCAGCTTTGCGAGTTACCAGTAACCTTTACATTGCGAATAACAAATTCAGAGCAGTTCGAAATATTAAAGTTAAATGATCCGACAAGATCTACTACCTCAAAGTTAGAAACCCCCATAGCATTCATCGTGAAATCTTGATTCCTTGAAGACGATGACTGTAACACCGCTCCCTTCTTTCCGACTAGTTTCACGTTAGATTTTAAATCTATTTGACTGACGTTATATGTTCCCGCAGGAAAAACGACGGTTCCTCCTTTTACTGCAGCTGCATTAACAGCTGCTTGAATCCCCTTGGTATCGTCATTTTTCCCATCTCCAATTGCTCCGAACCAATGCGGATTAAACTCATCCACCTGTAGAGAATTGCTAACCGTACCATCCGCAATTATCTCAGTAGCTGTATTATTGAGCGGGAACGGATTGTTGTTAGAGAACGGCCCCATAACAGAGATCATTATTCCGGCTGGCAAAACCGTTTTAATTGCCCTTTTATAATGATCTTTTAGGTTTACCATTTCACAACCTCACTTCGCACATTACTATGCAATATAGATCGGATTATTAATTCCTTGCACAAGCTTCAGAAGGTAAGCCCCATAAGCGCTCTTGCTCATAGATTCAGCTTGTACCAGCAGTTCTTCTTTCGAAATATACCCCATTAAATAGGCTATCTCTTCTAAACATGCGACCTTTAAGTTTTGCCGATTCTCTATCGTTTCGATAAATTGTGAAGCCTCCAATAAAGATTCGTGCGTTCCGGAATCAAACCATGAATATCCACGACCGAGTATCTGTACATTTAGGAGCCCATTTTCCAAATAGACTTTATTAATATCTGTGATTTCCATCTCTCCTCGAGCTGATGGCGAAATATGCTTGGCAATATCAATAACATTGTTGTCATAGAAATACAGCCCAGTAACTGCATAATTTGATTTAGGGAAAGCTGGTTTCTCTTCCACCGAAATCACAGCGGCTTCATCATTGAATTCAACGACGCCAAACCGTTCTGGATCCTTCACATGGTAACCAAATATCGTCGCTCCTTGTTCCCGTTTACCTGCTGATTGCAGAAGCTCCGTAAGACCATGCCCATAAAATAAATTGTCTCCCAAAATAAGCGCTACCCGGTCCCCTCCGATGAAGTCTTCAGCAATGATAAATGCCTGAGCCAATCCCTCTGGAGCTGGTTGTACAGCGTAAGATATATGTATACCCAGCTGTTCTCCTGTACCCAGGAGCTCATAAAAGCGCGGAGTGTCACTCGGAGTTGATATGATTAGAATATCCCGAATTCCCGCGAGCATCAGAACGGACAGGGGATAATAAATCATCGGCTTATCGTAGATCGGTAGCAGCTGCTTAGAAATGGTTTTCGTTAATGGGTAAAGCCTTGTTCCGCTGCCACCCGCTAATATAATCCCTTTCATGTACATGCAACTCCTCTCCGATAAATAAACTTTCATACTCATCCACAATTTTCTCCCATGCATACTCTTGAATAATCCGTGTTTTGGCATGGTCTTCAAATGCTGCTACCCTCTCACTACTGAAACGATCCGCTTCATGAATTAATTGGGCTAGCGAGCCAGGCTCCGCTGTGAAATACAAAGAACTGTCAGCACCTACCTCCCGGTTAAACACAACATCATACAACAGATTCAGCTTCGTAGATGCCAACGATTCGAGCAGCGATGGATTGGTGCCGCCAACTTCGTGACCATGGCAGTAACCGTAAGCCAGCTCACGTATTTTTTTTAATAAAAGCTGGTTATACACCGTTCCAACAAATTTTATCCGTTTATCCTGATCAAAGCGTGTTCGAGCTAACATATCCCGATAAAATTTATTGTTCTCGAAACCAGTAATGATCACCAAGTCCTTATTCGTATCGGATTTCATAAATTCCCTAATAATCAACTCATAATTATTCTCCGGAACAAAGCGACCAATGATCAAATAATACTCGTTCGTCCTCACCTGATGCTGCCCCATCCATTGCAGCAATATATCATCATCATTCTCCATGCTGGATTCACCCACATCAGCACCATATGCAATAAAAGTGGTTTTCGGTTTATAAGAAGAGTAATCCGATTGAATGTATTCTTCGATTCCGCGCGAATCGCAAACGAGAAGATCAGCATGCTTGACCATGAGCTTTTCTGAATATTTCCAATATTGCTTAATGGCGAAATTCCATTTTCCCCGCTTCCATTCGTGACCGTCCGGATTTACGTATACTTGGACGCCCATTTTCTCGAGCTTTCTTTTATACAAATAAAAAAAAGGCCCGATCCGACAGGCCAAAATGTAAATAATGCTGTTGTAGAGCTTATTCTTTTGAATATATTTTGTGCATTCCTGCAAACTGAGAAGATCATAAATAACGGCTCTCGCACTGCCTAAGCTCGGAACCTTTACTTGAAAGCAGCGCGCATGATTATACTCAAACTCTCCAGACTCTTTAGCGAGACAAGCCACATGATACTTAATATCACTGTCTTTCCTCTTTGCCGTTAATTGATCCACGAACGTTTCGAATCCGCCATACCGTGCCGGAATTCCTTTGGAACCGATAATAAACACATGCCTCTTCATATCCTAACCTCTTCCCTTACTGTGGAATACCATTGAATAAGATCTTTCGTGTGCTGTTCCATTGAAAAATCAATTTCCATAGCGATAATATTCTGATTAATCTCCTCAAGCCTACGGCGATTCTCCAAGATATATCTCATCCGGCTGGCAAGGTCGTTCACTTCAGGAGCTGCTATGAATCCGGTCAAACCGTCATGAATGAGATCTTTAAATCCGACCTGGTCGGTTATTAAAATAGGAACACCATATGCCAATGCCTCCATACCGATAAAACCAAATGTTTCTTTCCATATGCTCGGAATAATCAACAAGTCTGTATGGTTGAATATTGCGGCTAAATCCTCATATTCATAGCGTCCATGAAATGTATATCGATCCACGTTGTAATCCTCATCCGATAAGGTGGCATCCCCATATACATTAAGATGCCAACTGCTTATCCCCCAAGACTCTAGCAAATCCAAACTATCCTTTAATAAGAAAAATCCTTTATACACATCTACCGGTCCTAAATAGGTAAGCCGCAGAGGCTGATGATCCTTTTGAAACGGTTTGATGCTGCGCCTGTCTTTCATATTCCTGTGACGAAGTGAAATGATATCCCCTTGGTTGCTGATATATTTGCTGTACTCTTGTTGTGAAATGGAGCTATTAAAGTGAATCCGGTCGATAAGTGAATACATTTCTAAGTAATAATTGCGTAATTCAGCATAAAGAGAAGCCAGCACCGGGTTAGATGAGTTAGATTTCAGACCGTCTGGAATACCATTTTCAGCGGGATGAACACGCTGCTTAATCTTCTTGCGCAAGTGCTTGACTATATGACTATTCTTAAATCGGCGGTACACACGTGACTGCATCATATACATCATTCCAGAGCTGTATCCATTCTGATTACAAGCTATACACGCCTGACCATACTGGAAGCTCTCACATGCTTTTCCCTCATGATTTAACAGATTGACCTTCGGGCATATACCGAAATAGTCATGTGATGTGAATACGATCTTAATGCCCAGTTCTTTGGCTACTTCTAGAAATTGCTTATGAATCCCCATAAATGTATGCATGTGAATGATATCCGGCTTAACTTTATATAAGAGCCTCTCATAAGGCTCTCGGTTACCAAGTTTCATGAACTCTTCGGGCTTTTTCACTCCACCAAGCAATGACACCGGAAGAGGATTTACGATTTCATATACTTCTATATCGTGAAATGAATCATTCTTCTGGATATGCAAATTACGCTGTAATGTATAGTGGCCCGGGTACAGCAGACTAATTTCCTGATCCATTCGCTGCTGTGTCAGCATTAAATCCATACTATACTTTGTTAATCCTCCCGTTCGTAATGGAGGAAGCCCTAAGGATACATGCATTATTTTCATACTTCAGCTCCACTTTCGAGTTATTTGGGACAGGTTATTTACATTTGTAGATCGAACTAGACTGGAGCTCATGTGATTTGTGTACTCCTGCATATAAATCTGATTCGCGATCAATCCATAAATAATCCAGTTAACAGGGTTCGTAAAATAACCACCTGCAATTTGATAACTCATAATAAAAACGAAGAGAGAATATTTCAATATTCTTTCACTTGGCGCAACACGGTAAAGGATAGAAATAAGTAAACAGACTAAGAGAATTAATGCCGGGATCCCACCTTCAGCAATAAAATACATAAATGAATTTGAAATCACCTCAACAAGACCGTAGCTATAATATAAACTTCGTGTTGCATCCGTATTTAAGTTGCCGAATCCGATTCCTAAGAAATTGGATTCAATAAGCATCTGTTTCATCACAGTAAAACTTACGTTTAGCCGATAAACGACAGATCCATCCTTACCATTCAAGATGTCAGTCAACCTCATAAAAAAACTATTCTTACTCGTTATAAATACAAAAATGCCTACCGCACTTATCATTACAAGCGCAATAAGCATCAGTGCTTTCCCCGTACTTATCCGTTCACGTATATAATAAAAATACATCAATACGGAGGCCAGCATTAGACCTAACATCGCTCCCATCCCAGCCGACAGTAGAACGATCATAAAGTTTGTCGCTATGAAGAAAAGGTTCCACACATTTCGTTTGAAGTCACGCTCTCTCAGTGCCTGATACATCAATAAAATGATTAGAATGGCTGCATGGAAGGAAGCTTCACTCGGTTCAAAATAAAGAAGTGACAGCCGAGTCTTCTGATATATATTCACATTATCATCTAAACGCCATAATAGATCGGACTTATAAACTAGTGAAACCAGAAGCAGGATAAAATTCATAACGGAGGTCGTCTTAATTATTTTGTTCAAAGAAAATCTCGGCAGCTTCATCTCTCTGACTTGCAGGAACAAGTATAGGCACAGAAAGACTTTAGCCACGTTAATCACAAGCCTTTGAATGTGAATTTCATCGGTCACTACGATTTGTAATAACGAATACAACACGATCAAATATATATAAGCAACTGCTTTGAGGGTTATCTTATTTTGCTTTGAGATTTCTACGACAATCAAAATCAGGCTCATAAAATAAAAGAGATCCAAATTGGCACCTATAGCCTGATGAAAAACATAAATAAAGGCAATGATAGTTTCCATTTAGACCTCGTTTATAATCTTTTTTTTATGCCTGGTTTCCTTCATCTTCTGCTCCATAAATCGAAGCAGCTGTTCCGATTGCATTCTCCTAGAAAATTTATTTCTGTCAGAATAATCGTATCTTTTCTGTAAAATGCATGTTAAACGGTCTGCGATATCGTCACGATCATGACGGGCGCACTCCCCATATCTCCCATGAACCAGTGCAGTAAGCTCCCCGTCTTCTGTTACCGCAATAATAGGCTTGCACGCACCAATATATTCAAAGGTTTTGCCAGGGATCGCATAATCGCTACCCTTCACATGCGTTAGAATTACTGCAATATCCGCTGATTTTAGCCATTCAATAGCCTTGTGATGCTCAACACTGCCTATGATTTGAATAGTTACCCCGTTTTTAGAAGGTTCCAGATTCTGAATATCATGAAGCGCCTGTTCATCTAATAGCCCTACAATATTGAATGTAACTTGGATCCCTGTCCGATTGCTGAAGATCTGTAATCCCTCGATGAACTCGGCAATATTTCTTCCTTTATAGATAGAGCCAATATGAGCTAGAGTCACATGATGTTCTGTCGATGCCTTTGAATGGTAGGTGCATTCCGAGAAATACTGCTCATCGTAGCCGTTCATAACCAGTTTAATATCAAGCGCTGAATCCAAACCTCGATAATACTTCTCAATCCCTTGAGAAACGGCGATCACTCCATCTCCATGCTTGCACACTAGCTTCTCCGCTCGTTTGAATGATAATTTAGGATTGCCTTCCCCAATGTCATGATTAATAATGTCTCGAATTTCAATAATAGCCGGGATATGAGGGTGTTTTTGCTTAATATAATCTAATACGTACAGTCCATATACATCAGGCACCGTTACAAAAACCGCAGCAACTTCATATTCGGCGAGATAGCGATCCAGTTGAAGAAATAACCCTTTGTTTTTTTGATTGAATAATCGCTTGCTCAATTTAACATTTCTCCATATTGAGATTACCCACTTATGTCGTAAAAGCCTTTCCAGCGTTCCAGTCTTCTTGCCACCAGCAGTTCCATTTCCATCAAAGGTTTGTGTAAATACGCTGTTAGTTGTATGAAATTTATAATTGTCGTCAGAATATACCGTTTTACCCGTGCCAAATCTCTGATCATTAATAGCCAGCAACACGTATTTCTCCGCAAAACAAGGCATAATCCCAGCATATCTAACTGACGCCACAACGGGTTGCCCTTCCATATAATCCGAGATAACTATAAGGCTTTTCTTCATCTAGATCCCACCTTTAAGAATGAAATACTCCCCTTTCATTACAGGCAAATTCACGATTCCTTCCACCACTTCAACTTGTATATCATTCGGAAGTTTTACCGTAAAGGGACCTTGATCACGAAATGCAAGAGAAATCACCTGATTCCTGTATGGCGCCTGATGATTTAACTCAAATCGGTATTCATCTTTAATAACTAAACTGACATGGTCACGGAGATTCACGTAATCTGCCAATTCGCTCCCGGTACAATACCACACCTTTTTATCTGCGAGATATTCGAATATGCCGATTAGGCTTTTATAATCATCAAATATATTCGGCGTCTGTCTTTTCCCATCATCCCGTGAGGGTGCAATATGTTCCTGTATGCTAATGACCAAACGATGGTTTAATAAATATTTAATTTCACGGAGCTTCCAACGGATCAGTAAGTTTCCAAGAGCCCTCTTAATGATTCCCTTTAAGGAAAGATCACTCTGGCTTATATTTAGCAGTCCGCCGTTTACAGTAGAAGGAATATCAATCACATTATGGCTTCCAAATCTCTTCACATCAAAATTCGTTATCGGATTCTGATCCTGTCCACAGATGGCGTCTTTGGGGTCATCTAACATTCCCCGATTCCAGTACCTGCACCACCATGAAAAATTAGTCTGATTAATACTATCGTCAGAATACTCGTTGCTTGTATAACCGCAGTACTTCCCTCCGCGCGGATCAGTACCCACAGCATCTCGGAATATATCTGTACCTTCCTGAATTGTAGAGGCCGCTTCTTCTAGGCTTTGAAACAAGGACCATTCTTGAATAAAGTCTTGTGCGCGACTTCCTACTTTCCCATGCGTTGTCCCATGATAAGCAAGTTCGAATTGGGGATGGTCATGAATAGAACGAAAGAACTGTCTACTCTCCTCATCTGAGTTCATAGGTAGAGATTTTTTGGGGAACAATGGAGTCTCTAGCATTCCAACCCGTGCACCAACAGGCACGAAAAACGTAACTTTGACCCAAGGGAAGTCTTTTAGAATTTTCTCATTTAAATAATGGAATGAAGAATTCTCACTATTCTTGAAATAACCCCAATCTTCACCTAAATCCAAATGTCCGTTGTTGTTTGTATCCACCCACTTGTTAGCCAGATCATCAATCATCAATAACACGGGAGAGTCGGAGCCGTTGTACCATTTGCAAAGTTCAACGTGCATAACGCTCTCCCTTAATCGTTTGAAGTAGATCTTTCATTTTCAGCAGAAACTGATACCTCTTAATTCTCTTGCTTGACTTATTCCACTTCGTAAATGAATAACTGACCATAAAATTACTCGTCCATTTAAACTTCCATGGATAACTACCTGCCCCGAAATCAATAACTCGACCAAGCGGATGCTCATAGAGGTATTGAATCATTTCGATCATTAGAACATCGGATATACTATGGATATGGGCATATTCTGGGGAATAGCCTGTATTCCATCCATGAATTTTATCTTTGTATACGTAACAGGTCCTATAGACTATAATTTCTCCTTTCTCGTCTTCCAATAAAAAAGTTACCACCTGTTCATTATCCATAAACAAGCTTTTTAGAAAGCTTTCGTTTTGTTTATCATCAAATAAACTTCTTCTTTCCAGTCTTTTTTTCTGTGTGCGCAAAAAGTCTTTTTCTAGCTTGTGGATGTGTGATATTCGGTCATAAATATGCTTATCTTCGCTGCTAGTAATCACTTTTAATCGATAAGGTACTTCTCTTCGAAATTTCTCCACGCTTTTTCGTGCTCTCGGATAAAGGCCCTGCTGTGCAAACTGCTCATATGTATCATACTCACCGAGATCCAGTTGAGGACAGGATGTCAGATAACTTACACCTGGATTATACTTATCATGCCGCATGAGATAATATAAGAGGCTTGTACTCGCTGCCATATGTGTTAACTCTAACTTATCCCATCCCACCGCATGTTCTTCAATCGCAGAGAATATCGCTTTGAGCGTCTTCAACTCCATATTTCCCTTCTTATCCAACAGAAATGATAAGTAATCTCCTCTGCCCAAAAAACAGAGGACATCCAGTTTTATGATTTTTTTATCGATACGTTTAATCATCAGTGGTGCGATCCCAGTCAGTTTATTGTCCCTGTAACAGCAAACGATAAACAGTCTATTACTCTTATCCCCGCCATAAGAAAGCCACCATGAATAATTGAATTGGAATGTACTATAGTATGTCGCATCCGAATCCTGTGACTCTAATCTTTCCCAGTCATCTTTAATACTGAGAAATCCTTCAACGTCTTCTATAATTTTTGTAATCATGATTCCGAATGAACTCCTTTAACCGCATTTTTATCAGTTCCGCGCAGGCGGAAGCCTTTCAGAACACCTGCTATCTCTTGAAGTGATATGAATTTGAGAGCAATTGTGAGTAAGACAAATACGGTACATAAAAGGCTGTTAAGCAGCGCCTCTACCCATAATGAATCTATAAAACGACTTAATAAGATATACATTCCGTAAACCGGACCCACAACAAGCAAATATTTATATGGGTACAGCAGACCAAGCCCGACGGGATAGTACTTGGAACCAAAATAATAAAACACGCCATTCCCCAAAGCATAGGCTATAACGGTAGAAATTGCTGAGCCATAAATTCCGATCCATGGGATCAGAATCAGATTAGCAATCACGTTAATACATGCCGCGATGATAGTTATGAAAGAATTCAGCCGCACCTTATTCGCAATATGAAGTCCCAATGAATAAAACGATATAGCTCCTGATAAAAAATAAGAAAGTGCAATAACAGGAACCAGATATGCAGCTTGGCTATATTCATCAGTTGCAATCAATTTCACAGCAATTTTTCCGAACAAGGAAAGGCCTGTTATACAGAACCAGCCCAAGAAATTGTATAAGCGGAACATGTTCTCGATCTGCTGGGCCCCGTCTTCATCTTTATACACTTTGAATTTTAGCGGTGTAAAAACCGAATTGAATGGATTGATTAAGACTGGATTAATTAGCATTCCAATTTTGTATCCAATAGAATAGATAGCCAGTGAGGACAGATCCATTAAGCTTTTTATTAAAAACCGATCACTAAGCGTAAGTACCCATGCTGATATATCCCCAAGTAGCAACCCCGTTCCGAACTTAAGCATCTTTCTCAGCTGTTTCTGCTTGATCGTCAGTTTGAAATTCCGAAGGTCTATTAAATAGAGACATAAAAAAACGGTCAAATTGCCACACATTTGCGCCGTTAAAATCCCTATAATCCCCATATCTAATACAAGGAAGAAATAAACGGCAAATAATATAATCATAAAAAGCGTGCATACTTGGATCGCAGCGGCTTTCAATGCTCTGAAACTCATAGAATAATAACTAGAGTAAGTCGTATTCATGCACATAATTACAGAGCTAATCACAATAAATGGGATAAACAAATGCCTATCCGGATCATCATGGAACAACACCGGATTGAGCCAAGGATTGATTAGAAAGGCCACTCCAATACAAAAAGCGCCCCAGAGAAGCGAAAAAGATATCGATGTATTCTTAAGTGCGTTCTTGTCCTCAAACTCATTAAAAAAACGAATCATACCTGAATATACGCCGAGCGTAATAGCGATAGCCAACAGCTGCTGGAAACTTAAAATCATGTCATAGTGACCATACTGCTCTTGCGTTAAATTTCTCGTATAGAGCGGAATCAACAACAAATTCATCGCTTGCGTCAATATGGATGCGCCTAAATAGACCAATCCGTTGGAAAGCATTTTTTTATTTTCCATTTTGACCAATGACCCTGGTACTTTTCAGACTTCTTCTACCCGCAATTCGTTCGTATACAGTCAACAGATCAGCTAAATAATCCGGATTACGTAGACTCAGAACTTTTTGTTTATACACCGGATAGTTTTCCATGACATCCCGTACCTTGTGCAGTAAATCTTCGTTGTTTCGCACTTGATACTCTATCGTTCCCTCTGGCCGGCTGCACACATTACTTGCAATTGAAGGTATACCACAGGCCAAAGCTTCGGCTATAGAGACCCCATATCCATCCGTTAGTGTAGGACGAATAAACAATTTACTTTTTTTCAAAAGCGGATATAGTTCGGTATCCTGAACCTCGTAGAATAAAAACCTCCCCTCGACCCCCTGATCTTTAATTCGTTGTTTAATGTCGTCATAATACTGACGCTCTTCTGAGCTTTGATCCGACACCCCAAGAAGAGCAAATAATATATGCGCCTCGTAACCCTTGTCATCTAACTCCTTCAGCAGATAGATAAGCCGATCTACCCCGTACAAATCCTGCCCCTGGTAGAATCGGATATATCCATTCGCAGTGATGACGAACTCAGATTCATTAATAAAGGTGGTTACTTCATTAGGAATTTCGAGATCGTCTTGTTCACTTTCCACAGGCTTAACATATGCCGGCAATGTGGCGACTTTGTCTCTACTGAAACCTAAAGCCAGCAGTTGTTGTGTATCCGCCTCATTCACGCACAAAATCTGATCTATCGATTGAAGACTTCTCAGTAGAACAAATCGCACCACCCTGTTGGACTGCTCGATTTGTTCCATCAGGCTTCCGCCATGAATCGTGAGTATGATTTTTTTTCCGAAAATCCTAAATAGAGCTAACATGATCCTGATTTTCTTACTAATGGAATGAAAATGAAAAAGATTCCCCCGAATAAAAGGGAACCTTAAGATAAAGTATTTATAACTACGAATAGGATAAACACCTTCTAAGCGATTGTTTCCATTGGATTCATCATAAATATCACATTCCAGACCGATGATTCTCAAATGGCGTGCAACTCGCTTCATGTGAATTGATATTCCCCCAATTGGCGGTGGATACGGTCCGACCAGAACGATCTTCATATCGGAACACCTTCTCGATCTATTCTCACCTCAACATACTTAAACTTACCCGAAGGTTCTCTTGGTATATGATCTACCACGGTGATCTTGAATGACATCTCATCCGTAAATATAGAACGAAGTCTTTGCATGACCTCTATTGTATCCTCTGTAACATCCTTCTCAGATTGAGTGGTCTCTACAAGCATTTCTATCTCGTTTAATTGGTGCTGTATTAATTTACAGGCCGTTACAGATTTCGTCCCCCGAAGCGCTATCGCCACCAGAGCGGACGAAACCATAGCTCCATTCGGTTTATACATAATCTCTCCAACCCGGCCGTCAATGGACGGAATCGTCGGAAACATATATCCTTCTCGGTTTGCTGATTCTGCAACAGGTGAGGCGACATCCATCAGCTCATATCGAATGAAGGGAGTTACATCATTAATAAATGACGTGCCAATGATACCGTTAGTGCTCGAGTCCATTTCAAAATAACCGTATAAAGGAATAAACTGATATCCAACCTCGTCTACATTCCAACCTGCCGTAACTACCTTTTCGGACTGACCGTAATGCACATTCATTTTCGCACCCGGAAAAGCCATCCGGATGGAGTTGATCTGATAATCAAATACACTTTCCGATGCTAGTAAGATCGCTTTGGGACGATATTGGTTAACAAGATTCCCCTCTAGGATCAGTTTCGAAACCAAGCTGATGGAGGTAGGATACCCATGAATGAATTCATATCCCAGCTCTTGAATCAGGTTCAGTATTTGTTGGATGTTGTCCTTGGTTAGTTTAGAGACATTCACACGAAGAACCCGATGATAAGGATCGATTTTATATTCTTCATCACCCACAAAAAGACCCCTGAACTCCACTCTGCCATCCCCCGGACGATATCCTACTTTTGACCACAGAAAGCAAGTAGCCGCCCATTCACGCTGATTAACTGCGCGATTGGAATACAAAGTTAGAGATGTACCCGTTGAACCACTTGTGGATCCAATATGTAACCGTTTATTCCTGTACTTGGCAGCCACGATGTCCATCCCGCTTTTTTTGACCATGGCTTTATTAATAATCGGTATGCGCTCTATATCAGACCAATCCTTCAGCTGATCCGGATGAAACCCATGCGCATCATATAGTTGACGGTAAAATTTCGTCTCATCATAAGCATACCTCACCATGTTCTTAAAAGAGATGAACTGAGCCTCGCGTATCTGCTCATACGTCATGGTTTTCATATTCTCAAATTTGTTCATCCACTCGTAAAATTCCTTACCAACATTCATATACCGGTAAGGAAAGTATGACAAAATCTGTTTGGCGATATCTTTGGCAAGGCTCATCTAAATTCCCTCTTTCTCACTTATAGACCATTGAATGAATGTACATAGCTTTGATTTTGACCCTTTCACTCGAAGAAGCTGGCTAAGCTCCCTCTCACCATAGCGACTGGATACCCAACATGGAAGTATTTCAGTTGTTTCCGCGTTTGTAAATGTCATATCAACCGATACTCTTTGATGGCTCAGCACAATTCTCTCTTCCAACTCATTCACTTTTACACCAGGTGCAAGAATAAAAGTAACATTGTAATACGGAACTGCTGCTTGGGGAGATACCTGCTCCAGCCTATCGCTGATTTCCAGTTGATCCTCTTGTAATCTCATTTCCCTCCTATGCACAATCCCGCTCTTCTGCACATATCCTTGATGGCTCCCGGCAAAATAGTTCTCACCAAATCCCTCACACTTCGCAAAGGTCTGCTCCCTCATCAGAAACAGCACCCTCTCTTCAAAATCATTCTGTTCTTTCCCATCCACTTCCAGCGTATTGTGCATAGCCGTGCTTCGGAAAAGGTTTCTCATACGGTAATCGGCTGTATATACATACGATCCTGGATCGATGATGAAGTCCACGCCACCGATCTGTAGCTCAAAACTCAGCTGGTCATTATGGCTATGTGCACCATGTCCATGAAAAGACAAGTCGCCGCAGCGAATAAGACAATATGCTTCCCCCTGCCTCAGCACATAATATCCGCCATCCGGATAAGCTACGGATCGAGGGGCATTGGTAGCCCCAGGATCAAGCGTCGTAACTGCTCCAGCGATCCATAATGCATCCTCTTGATGCTTACTTCCGGCATGGCGGAAGTCATCGCGATGAAACACCTCTCCCGCTACAGCAAGCAAATGGCTGAAGTCATTTCTTATCCAAGAACCGTACTTCGATGGAATAATCAGGCGGCCGTCATCCGCATCTCCCACAGTAGGAGTTAATCCATCAGGTTTCATAATATCCAGCATAAACTGACACATATGTTCTACACGGTTCATATAGTTCGAAGACAATGAAATCCCATTACGAGAGCACAGAACCGCAGTCACTAAGAAACATTCCGTAACAAGTCGATGATACGAGGTCGATGCTTCATAATTCGATCCGTCTGGATTCACTTGAACAACCATTTCACGCTCGATCTGCTGCAGGCCAAATTCTAACCATCTCTCAGGAGTACTACCTTTTCTCTTATCCGGGTCACAGGTGAAATCACGATAATATAACCCTAAAGCGATAAGACCGACCAAGTTACACAAATAATGGTTTCCGGTATGCTCACCCTTATTCTCTAAATTCCGCATAATGAATTGCCCATGCGAGTACAAAGAGGCGTGAAAGCGAGCCCAAAACGTTTCGGGAATATAAGGACTATCGATAAAGAAATATGCGCTGGCTATCCAATTCACAGCACGTATAGCCACATCCATCGTGCACGTCCAGTTAACCGACATTTCAACCGGATTTTTCTCCATCCAATCGCTCAGCTGATCCTGATATTCCTTGGCGTATTTCTCCCTGTTTGTTAACCAATAAGCTTTTCCGAGTGTGAACGCATGCTGAAAACGTGAAAGTTCCCATGGAACCTTCACGTCTGCAGGATGATCCAGATCAATGATTTTAATATGCTTATAAAATGAGTTCTTCCAGCTGTATCCTACTTTAAAATCTTCATTCCAAGGCAGTTTTTCACCAAGCATGATTTCTCCGGAGCCAAGCAAATTGAAGCAGTGAGAGCATATACGGTCGGCGTCCTTGATTATGCTCTGATCGGACTGCATTTCCACAAGATGTTCCGTATAATACGAACGGTTCTGCGGATCAAACAAAAAATGGCTGCTGCTTTTGTATCCGCTAAACTGGGTTACATCTAACCGAATCGGAAAGGCCAATAATTGAAATTTTCGTGATGTGTCTCTGAGTATTGAGGCCGCCTTTCCGCTTACCTTTCTTACTGCCATATCAAACGGCATGTTTTTTAGCTTCTGCATTTTATACATAAACGACGTCATGACAATTCACACTCCAGGCATGATGCGGAGAAAATCAATTAAAAAATCCCCTAGTATCAATGACGATTTTCTCTTTCAGCAAATTCCGGTCAATACTTTGAAATACATTGTGATTCACCAGCAGGAGTACGATATCCGATTTGCGGATTGCCTCCTCTGTTGGCATTAAAGTCACGTGCTCCAACTGCAAAGATTGCGGTAGAGCTTGAATATGTGGTTCTGCAATATTAACTTTTCCAACCTTCAATCTTGATAGATGCTCCACGATTTCAACGGAAGGACTTTCACGAAGATCGTCAATGTCAGCTTTGAAAGATAGTCCCAAACAGGCGATGACAGGTTCTTTAAAGCGCTCGGCACGCTCCGTCACCCGGGCAACAACATATCCCGGTTTATAATCATTTACGACCCTTGCGGTATGTATCAATTTCGTCTGCTCTGGAGCTGCATCGACCAGAAACCATGGATCAACAGCAATACAGTGCCCCCCCACTCCCGGACCAGGCTGTAAAATCTGAACACGTGGATGATGGTTCGCCAGCCGGATAAGCTCCCAAACATTAATATCCAAATGGTCACAGATAAATGAAAGTTCATTGGCAAAGGCAATGTTCACATCACGGTAAGAATTCTCCGTCAGCTTAGCCATCTCTGCGGTTCTCGCGTTCGTTCCAAGTAATTTACCACTCACAAATTGATCGTAGAACGCTATCGCTTTATCCGTGGATTGACTGTCAATGCCCCCGATAATCCGGTCATTCTCAACGAGCTCCCGGAGAATCTGACCAGGCATTACCCTTTCCGGACAATGGGCTACAAAGAAACGACTGCATACATCATGCAGTGAATTGGAAATGTTTAAATCCGGTCTTGCTTCCATGATCCACTCGGCAATTTTTTCTGTTGTTCCTATCGGGCTGGTGGACTCTAAGATAACGAGGTTTCCAGGTTGCAAATACGGAACAATCGATAAAGTTGCTTGATGCACAAAGGATAGATTTGGTTTGTGACCATCCTGAAAAGGAGTCGGGACCGCTAAAATAAATACATCCGCCTCTATCGGTTCGCTTGATACATTCAACTGCCCACTCTGTACTGCAGCCTTCACCATGATGTCCAGGTCAGGCTCATAAATATGAACCTTTCCTTGATTGATTAATTCTACCGCGTGCCTGTTCACATCCACGCCATGCACCTGAAATCCCTTGATCGCCAGCAAACTGGCCGTTGGAAGACCGATATATCCAAGGCCAACAACACATACCTTCTTTACCATTTACGTCCCTGCCTTATTTCATATTAGAAAAAGTATCAGCTATATCGGCACGCCCCAACATAGCTCATACTTCCATCCAGAAGTATGAACATGGGCATTAAACCCCTCCTCACATCACACTATCGACGATGAACGTCTAAGGTATTTTCATACCCACAGCGTGACCGAGTGCCTACCGTGATAAAGGTGCAGTAGACATGACCTTAAAGCTTACCAGCTATGAAGTTAATCTTGGTAACCGTAGTAATTGTACTGACGGGCCTCTGACCTACTCATTCTTTTATGATTCAGGACAACTCCGATGATTTGTGCTTTCACATGCTCAAGCTTTTCTTTGGACTTTCGTATATACTCACGCTTCACTTTTCCGGCCTGTACAACAAAAACGACGCCATCACTCATCGACGCGACAATCAGGCCATCTGCGACCGCCATTACCGGCGAGGTATCCATTAGAATAATGTCAAAGCTCTCTTTCCATATCTCTAGCAGCTCCTTTAGTTTTCCTGATGACAGCAGCTCTGATGGGTTCGGGGGAACCGGTCCGGCTGTAATCAGTGATAGATTCTCGATACCAGTTGTCCTTATGGATTCCTCTTGACGACATTGATTAGCCAACAGGTTGGAAAGTCCCGTCTTATTTGAAACTTTAAATACCGATTGAAGTGATGGATGACGCAAATCTGCGTCTATCAACAAAACCTTCTTTCCCTCTTGGGCATAAGCTACAGCCAGGTTGCTGATCGTTGTCGTTTTTCCTTCTCCCGCTTGGGTCGAGGTGAAGGCAATAACATGAAGTTTATGATTCCATTCCGAAAATTGAATATTAGTTCGGATATTCCGATAACCTTCCGATATCTGCGATTTGCGATTGATGTTCATAATTAATTTCGATTCATTGGCTAACCGACGCATATTGCTCACCTGCCTGTTTTTTTGACTGTTTCTTGGTTTTGACCCGAATATCTTTCTTTTTGATCTTACCTACTGTTCCAAGCGTAGCCAGTTCCAAATACCGCTCAATGTCTTCTTCCGTCTTCACGGTGTCATCCATGAATTCCCTAAGAAGAACGAGGCCTACGGCTATCATCAAGGAGGCTGCAAAGGTTATCACCACATTCATGGCAACTTTCGGGCTGACAGGCACCGCTGATTCTTGGGGTTTGGCTTCATCCAATATGGAGATATTATCAACTTTCATAATTTGAGGAATCTCTTGTTGAAACACATACGAAATAGCATTCACAATCTGCATAGCCTGTTCATAAGATGTATCTTGGATTTTCAAAGTGATGATTTGTGAGTTTTGCGTTGTAATAATATTGATCCGCTCTCTCAAATCTTCCGAATTAAGCCCGAGTCCCGGATGCTTCTGGACAACTTTATCCATAATCGAAGCGGAGCTTAAGATGACTTTATATGAATTGATAAGCATGATATTCGAGTTTATCTGATTGATGTCCAGAGACGGACCTCCATTGCTATCCATATTTGATTTGTTGACGATCAGTGTCGTAGATGCCTCATAAACCGGAATCATTATAAACTTGCTGTAATAACCGACTCCGAGTGTACATATCAACACAAAGCCTGCAATAAGCCATATCCGCTTTTTCAACATAGACATCAATACTTTTAGTTCCATCCGTCCAACCCCCAGAAGTCATTCTAATTTTGTTCGAGTGTTCTACTTTGCGAAGAAAATGAAGGAAGCGCCGAGATGTCCCTATTCGTAAGTAAATCAACAGCATTGGTCTGAAATGTTTGCCATAACGACACACCACTAACCTGCTCAACCACTGCTTTTGCTTCCTGAAAATAATAACTCCGCCGAAATGGATCATGTGCGTCACTGGCGATGAGATGAGCCAAGCGGTTCTCACAAAGATAGAAAGCTGTTTTTTGGATACTGCGTCCAAAGTAACCTACTAAGGATTGGGTCGTGATCTGCAGCAATACATCTCGCTTTAACCATTCGAACAACAGATCGGGATTCTGTATTACAGCGGCGTTTCTCTCAGGGTGCGCTATGATTACGCGCCTTTGTTGTCTTTCCATGTATGACAAAAACTCATTCAGAAAGGTGGGGATCGTTCTCGACGGCAGTTCAACCAACAGATATGGAGATCCCGCCAAGGTCTGAAGCCGGCCTTTCCGGTATTCCTTATCGTATGCCTTGGTCAAGTGAAACTCCTGTCCAGGTAGAACCGTCAGCGGAATACTGTGTCTATTGAGCTCTGCATTTAATTGTTGCACTCTACGTCTGATGGTTATCGCTTTGTTGCTGTATCCCCTGGTGCCATGATGCGGAGTTGCAATTACGGTATGAATGCCTTGTTCAACTGCCATAGCAGCCATTCGTAGCGAGCCTTCCATCGTTCTCGGTCCGTCATCAATTACGGGGAGTATGTGGCAATGAAGATCAATCATCTGAACCCCCTACTCAGTAAACTTTGATCATGCAATCTGTCGGGAAAATCTAGAATATAACCACCATAACGATACAATTTGTCTCCTTATTTGAGAAAATGAACAATTATCATTGACTACAACGTTAATTTACGATACATTTTGTATCATGTCAAGTGTTAATTACTCTCTCTTTTTGAACTTGATAATTGACATAAGGAGGTGGGGATGAGCGTTGTACGGATATCGAATAGCAGAAATGAGGGAAAAAAAGGGATGGACTCAAGAGGAACTTTCAGCGGCGATTGGCATTAGCCGAGCATCACTATCTCATTATGAAAAGAACCGAAGAAAACCAAATTTAGAAACACTGACACGACTAGCGGATATATTCCATGTCTCCATTGATTACATGATCGGAAGAAAGAATACACATCTTTCCGAAACAGAAAACTGTGCAAATTAACATTTGACGGATCCTTTGATTGATAATTCGTCATATCAAAATACAGCGCATCCCCTTCGACTAGCAATAGGGATACGCTGTATTTTTTGATACATAGCAATAACAATGTGTGGTCTTCAATGCATTTGAGCTGTTATCAACGAACTAATCTCTTCTCTCTCCTCCTTATCGACGATGTAATACCAAATTCCATTCATCTTCTTCCCATAACCTTTCACTTCAGCCTGATCGATCCTTTCAAGCTTTGTCCGGTATTCCAACATAAATATTTTCATTTCCTCAAAAGTGATGTCCGTCTTTACACTAGTACCCACTTCATCAAGAATAGTTTGCAGCTTGAAAACAGTTGAGATATTTAACGATTTACGAATTAGCCCTTTCAATATCTCCCTCTGGCGTTCGTTTCGTCCTAAATCTCCCCTTGGATCTTCATATCGCATACGTGAAAAGGCTAGTGCTTCGGCACCACTTAAAAGTAAATCACCTTTTGCAAAATGATAACCTTCATAATCAAATTGAAATTTATTATTTACGGCGACTCCTCCTAAGGAATCTACAACTCTTGAAAATCCCTCCATATTCACTTTTATGTAATAATTAATCGGAAATTGCAAGAAATCCTCCACTGTCCTTAGGGTCATATCCACACCACCAAAAGAATACGCATGATTAATTTTGTCGACCGTTCCGTGACCAATAATCGTTGTTCGAGTATCTCTTGGTATATTGAACATGAGGATTGATTTTTTCTCTGGGTTGACTGCCAGCAAAATCATAGCATCAGAACGACCACGATCATTTTCTCTCTCATCAACTCCCATAACGAGAACTGTGAATGGTTCAAGCTTTTCAGAATTCACAGTTTCTCTTATCGGCTCTTTAATTTCAGTAGCAACGCTAACAGGAACAGAAGGTGATGGTTTTCTCTCTTCATACATCTGGTTCGCAGTTTCTTTAACGGATTGATACATGAAAATACCATAACCGGCAACGAGTATTAGAAAGAAGGTAAGCAGCCATAGAGTGACTTTGATTTTTTTAGACATCCAATCCCTCCTGCAGTGTTGCACCAATCCTCTGGTCTTTAAAAAGCATCCTTTGTTCCGAACATCACTTTTATCGTCTTCAATATGATATGTAGATCCAATTTCAATGATTGTTGCTGGATATACTGGAGATCAAACTCAACCATATCCTGAAAACCAACGTTGTTTCTTCCGCTCACTTGCCATAACCCCGTACATCCAGGCAAAATGGAAAGTCGCTGTATATCGTAGATATTGTAATTAGCTACCTCCTCCGGAAGTGGAGGCCGAGGACCAACTAAACTCATATCCCCTTTGATCACATTCCAGAGCTGCGGTAACTCATCAAGACTACTTTTTCGCAATATACGACCTATTCTCGTAATACGAGGATCATTTTTCATTTTAAACATCGCACCTGTTACTTCATTAAGATGCAATAAATCATCTTTTAACTGCTCAGCATTGATAACCATCGTTCGAAATTTATACATTCGAAACGTCTTTCCACCTTTTCCGACTCTGATTTGAGAGAAAAACACCGGATGACTAGGGTTATCATATTTAATAATGATATAAATTGCGGCAAAGAGAGGTGTAAGCACAAGCAAACCTACCCCAGAAATGATCAAGTCTAACAGCCGTTTAAAAAAGGTAAACCAATGCGGTTGTGTTACAGGATTAATAACAAGAGAAACAGACGTATCCACTATAGGGATTCTCTCAACATTTGTGGGGGACTCCATCGTTTTCATACTCATATCGCGCTATTATTTCACAAACTGCTTATTATAATTGATCATTTCTTCCAAACCGTGCAATAGTGGAATACGCATTTCTTCTTTCATTAAAGCAAATTCAACTGAAGTCAATATAAAGCCAAGTTTATCCCCCACATCATAACGTATCCCATCATAATTATAGGCATATACATCTTCCGTTTCAGTTAATCGCTGAATGGCATCCGTCAATTGAATCTCGCCATCTATTCCGGCAGTTACCTGCTCTAGATAGGTAAAAATACTCGGTGTCAGTACGTACCTTCCCATAATCGCCATGTTAGACGGTGCAAGCTCAGATGCTGGTTTCTCCACCAAACCCCGCACCTTAGTTAGTCCTGAAATAGGCTCAGCTAGATAAGGATCGATGATCCCATAACGGCTTACTTCCTGGGGAGTCACACTTTTAACTCCTATTACCGAACTTTTCGTAAGTTCATACTGTTCCATGAGTTGTTTGATACATGGCTTTTCAGCTCTTACAATGTCATCGCCTAACAGTACGGCAAACGGCTCATCTCCAATAAATTTTCGCGCACACCACACAGCATCGCCAAGCCCTTTAGGCTCCTTTTGCCTGATATAGTGAATATCCACCATTCGAGAGGGGCGCTGTACCTCATATAGTAAATCCATTTTTTTACGTTGCTGTAACTTATATTCGAGCTCAAACGCATGATCAAAGTGATCCTCAATCGAACGTTTTCCTTTTCCTGTAACGATTATGATATCTTCAATGCCACTTTCAATCGCTTCTTCCACGATATATTGAATTGTCGGTTTATCCACTATAGGAAGCATCTCTTTAGGCATAGCCTTTGTTGCCGGAAGAAATCTTGTACCCAGCCCAGCTGCAGGAATAATAGCCTTTCTAATCGTCGCCATGATTCATTTAACCTCCTCTAACTCTCTAAAACCAGGACTAACATGAAACACAATCTTCACTGACCTCATTTCTGGATCAGCCTTGTATCGGTAAAAGGACCTATAACACTGCAACTTAACTGTTTTTGTGACATAAGCACATAAAATAATCCAGCGCCTTTCTAAAAAAGAGGGCGCTAGGATATAAGGTAAAAGAACTAATGACCGGGCAACATAAATATAGTAAAATGTTATTTATCAAAAACTATTGAATGATCGTGCTTATTGGACGCCGGTTATGGTGGGCCGTTCCGATATTTGTGTATAATCGAATTGGTGTATCACAGTATTGAAGGTACATTAGCCGATTTAACATCCCTGTGATCCGAAGCTTCTCATTCTCAGTAGCTTGTAATCTGGCTGTATACAGATTGCTTTCTTTCCATACTTCTCGCGTCAAGAAACTACTTGAGACTATAAGCCGATCATAGGAGTCATCCAACTCGTAAGTGAGTTTTATATTGAAGGTAACAGGAATGTCCCATGAGCACAGAAACAGAATTTTCTCCGTGCTGAGCTCAAGCGGGGTTATCTGGTGAGTTCGTCCATTAACATTCAACTTCCCGATCGCCGCAAGACGCACTCCGACATTTATGTGATGATGTACTTTCCGGGACATCTGACTATTCATTTAACTCCTTCTTTTCGGTGAATTTCTGGTATGAAATATCCTACTCACGGATAAACTGATACGGAATGTCACACCGAGATACGTTTTGTATCTAATGATATGTTCATTCTAGGATACAATCTGTATCATGTCAATATAAAATGCATTTGGATGAACCTGCTTATTCTTCCTTATGCTTTCTATTGAGTATTTCTAAGCCATCGAAGGAGGACCCATACATGAATTACGGAAATAGGATAGCAGAATTACGAGAAAAGCAAGGCTGGACCCAAGAGGAACTTGCATCTACTGTTGGCATTACACGCGCTGCTTTATCTCATTACGAAAAAAACCGGCGCAAGCCGGATTTTGAAACCTTAACACTTCTCGCGGATCGATTTAATGTTTCTATTGATTATTTAATTGGCCGGACGAAACACGAGAAATTATCAATGGATTCCAATGTTCGCGAATTTGTTGACGGTTTAGAGCTATCTGATCAAGACCTACTAGAACGCTTTAACCTCACAGTAGACGGTCGAAAGCTAACTGAAGAAGAAGCTAAACGTTTCATTGCCTTTGTTAGAATGGAACGTATGATGAAGTAACCAAAGTCACAATCAAAAAAATCCCCGGCAAGCTGTGTATACAGATTGCTGGGGATTTTTCCTACCGTTCAATTAAGGATTGCTATTATTCTTTCGCTTCTTGCAACAGCAGCCATTTATCGGGATGGATACCCATTTGATCAAGGAGCTTATAGATGTCCAGGTCTGTCTTGGTGTGTTGCGACAGTCTTTCATTTCCACCTGATCCGGTCTCTTTCTCCATATTCATCTTCCGCTAACCTCACTTATTCTCTACTTTTGGTTCTCCATCCCTTTCATATCTCTTAGATGCTTTACTCCGTTGAACAAACCTATTACTTACTTATCGATATTATACCTAACCCAATCTTAAGATACTGTCGTCTGATGGAACCATTGTCCTAGGTTTCAGGTTCTATTTTTGTCGAATAAGCAAAAACCCATAACAAGTTCAATATAGAACCTATTATGGGCTTTGAGATCTGTACAACTAGGTCTTTAGGTTCAGACTAATTGGCTCCTGAATGAGATAATTCCCGCATATTTGCTTCAAATGCAGCAAGCAATGCCTCATCACCTACAAACCCTTTATCTTCGGCTTTTTCAATCTGTAGCATCATCCGTTTGTAATCTTTGGGGATTACACGAACAAACTGTTTTAACCTGTGATCCCAGTCAGCAAGAATCTGCTGTGCGAGCGAACTGTCCGTATAAATAGAATGGCGCTGAATCATTCCAAATAGAACTTCTGCTTCCTTTGGATTTTCAACCCGCTCCAAAAGAACCATTTCTAGGTTACAACGCTTTATCAAAGTACCATCCGGATCATAAACATAGGCAATTCCTCCAGACATACCTGCCGCAAAGTTACGGCCCGTATCCCCAAGAACGACAACCCGACCACCAGTCATATATTCACAACCATGATCACCAACACCCTCTACAACTATGTGAGCACCAGAGTTACGAACGGCAAACCGTTCACCTGCTATACCGCGTATATAGGCTTCACCACTTGTCGCTCCATAAAAGGCTGTATTGCCTGTAATGATATTCTCCTCTGCAGCAAATGTTGCCTTCAGAGATGGCTTAACAATGATCTTACCTCCAGAAAGACCTTTCCCGATGTAGTCATTGCTATCCCCTTCAACAATAAGGGTCATTCCTTTGGGTACAAAAGCGCCAAAGCTCTGTCCAGCTGAGCCATCAAAGGTAAATTGAATCGTATCCTCCGGCAATCCAGCAGCGCCGTATTTACGCGTTACTTCACTCCCTAAGATCGTCCCCACCGCACGATCTACGTTTGTGATTGGGAAGCGGCCTTGTAGCGCGGCACCTGTTTCTAATGCAGGAGCAGCATGATCCAGCAGGAAGCGCATATCAAGCGTTTCCTCAAGGCCGTGGTTTTGGCGCTTCGTGCGATATCTGGAACTGCCTTCTGGAAGTTCAGGAGAATAGAGAAGTGGAGAAATATCGACCCCTCTCTTCTTCCAGTGATATTCAGCCTGCACTGCATCGAGACAGTCCGTACGGCCCACCATCTCTTCAATGGTGCGGAAACCAAGCGCTGCCATCTGCTCACGCACATCCTGAGCGATAAATGTCATGAAGTTAACGACATGCGACGGATCTCCTGTAAAATTCTTTCGCAGCTCTGGATTTTGTGTAGCTACGCCAACTGGGCAAGTATCCATCTGACAAACACGCATCATAATACAGCCAATCGCAACGAGTGGAGCTGTAGAGAAGCCATATTCCTCAGCACCTAGCATAGCAGCTACGATCAAGTCACGACCACTCAGCATCTTCCCGTCCGTCTCTAGCACTACACGATCGCGAAGATTGTTCAAAATAAGTGTCTGATGTGTTTCCGCAAGTCCAAGCTCCCAAGGCATCCCTGCATGGCGAATGGAGCCTTGTGGTGAAGCGCCAGTACCTCCGTCATAACCGCTGACTAGGATAATGTCAGCACGTCCCTTAGCCACACCTGCGGCAATCGTGCCAACGCCAACCTCGGAAACGAGTTTAACATTGATATCTGCACGTGGATTGGCATTTTTCAAATCATAAATGAGCTCTGCCAAATCCTCGATCGAGTAAATGTCATGGTGCGGAGGAGGGGAGATAAGTCCAACGCCCGGTGTGGAGCCGCGTACTTCGGCAACCCAAGGATAGACCTTACGTCCAGGCAGCTGTCCACCTTCTCCCGGTTTTGCGCCTTGTGCCATCTTAATCTGGATTTCATCCGCATTCACCAGATAGTTCGATGTAACACCGAACCGGCCAGACGCAACCTGCTTGATAGCACTACGGCGAGAATCGCCATTCGCATCTGGGATATACCTTGCAGGGTCTTCCCCACCTTCTCCCGTATTGCTCTTACCTCCAATTCGGTTCATGGCGATCGCCAGACTTTCATGGGCTTCTTTACTAATAGAGCCGAATGACATTGCCCCGGTCTTGAAACGGCGCAGTATATTCTCAATAGGTTCGACTTCTTCAATCGAAATAGGTTCGCCTGCTGGCTTGATCTTAAGAAGTGAACGAATAGTCAAATGCTGTTCACTCTCACCTTGTACAAGCTTGGCATATTCTTTATATAATTTATAGTCGTTCGTGCGGACTGCCTGCTGGAGGAGATGAATCGTTCTTGGGTTAAATAAATGCTCTTCCCCACCATTTCTCCACTGATATTCACCAGCTGAATCAAGCACCTTATCATTCCCATCCTTGTCGGTAAAAGCACGCTCGTGATGAACCAGTGCTTCGATCGCAACTTCTTCAAGTCCTATACCGCCAATTCGAGATGGCGTCCATGTAAAATAACTGTCCACGAACTCCGATTTAAGACCAACAGCTTCAAAAATCTGTGCCCCTCGGTAAGATTGAATCGTGGAAATACCCATTTTGGATAATACTTTTACAACACCCTTACTAGCTGCCTTAATGAAGTTTTTAACCGCTTTTTCATGGGAAATGCCACGAAGCATTTTCTCTTCAATCATGTCGTCAAGCGTTTCAAATGCTAGATACGGATTCACTGCACTAACTCCATATCCAAGCAATAGCGCAAAGTGATGCACTTCACGAGGCTCGCCTGATTCCAGCAAAATACTGACCTTCGTCCGCGTACCTTGACGGATTAAATGATGATGAAGCGTTGATACAGCAAGTAGCGATGGAATTGCTGCATTCTCTTTATCCACCCCACGGTCGGATAGAATTAGAATGTTATGTCCTTTTGAGATAACGCGATCTGCAGCTTCACAGAGACCGGCTAATGCTTCTCGAAGTCCCTCTGCCCCTTTCTCAGCTGTGAAGAAAATAGGGATGGTCATCGATTTAAAGCCCGGACGATGCACATGGCGGATTTTTGCAAAATCTTCATTGGAGAGCACAGGAGAGTCCAGTCGAATATGCCTGCAGCTCTCCGGCTCCGGATTCAGCAGATTTCGCTCTGGGCCAATCGTTGTAAAAGTAGAGGTGATGAGCTCCTCACGAATCGCATCAATCGGCGGATTCGTCACTTGGGCGAACATTTGCTTGAAATAGTTAAAGAGTCGTTGTGGACGTTCCGATAACACAGCAAGCGGAGCATCATATCCCATGGACGCTAGCGCTTCCGCTCCTGTTAAAGCCATAGGCTCAATCACTTTGCGCAGTTCCTCGTACGTATAACCAAATGCCTGCTGAAGCTGACGCACGTTTTCATGTTTCGGATTGGGCAGTTCCGGCGCTTCCGGAAGATCCTCCAGGTTAACAAGATGCTCATCGAGCCAATCTCGATAAGGCAGTTCAGAAGCGATTCTCGCTTTTACTTCCTCGTCCGAAATGATGCGCCCTTCCTTAGTATCGACAAGCAACATCCGCCCCGGACGCAGACGGTCTTTATAAAGTACATTCTCTTCTGGAATATTAAGAACCCCTACTTCAGAGGACAACACAATGAGATCGTCCTTTGTGACACAGTAGCGAGATGGACGAAGGCCATTACGGTCCAGTGTAG
Source organism: Paenibacillus sp. GCM10028914 (assembly GCF_042666275.1). Classification (NCBI taxonomy): domain Bacteria; kingdom Bacillati; phylum Bacillota; class Bacilli; order Caryophanales; family Paenibacillaceae; genus Paenibacillus; species Paenibacillus sp. GCM10028914. The sequence goes on along the minus strand of NZ_JBHTFO010000006.1, from coordinate 113,715 downwards.
CTGCGATCTGAATACCATCTGTAAAAGCCATTGCAGCAGGTCCGTCCCATGGCTCCATTAATGTACTGTGATATTCATAAAACGATTTTTTCGTTTCATCCATACTTTCGTGGTTATTCCAGGGCTCTGGAACCATCATCATCGCAACATGCGGTAAGGAGCGTCCGCATAAATACAAGAACTCAAATGTATTATCAAACATACCTGTGTCAGAGCCGTCCGGATTAATAACCGGCTTCACTTTTTCCAAGTCACTTCCGAATAGCTCATTCTGGAAAAGAGACTGACGGGCATGCATCCAGTTCACATTCCCTCGAAGTGTGTTAATCTCGCCGTTATGAATCATAAAGCGGTAAGGGTGAGCACGTTCCCAGCTCGGGAAAGTATTCGTACTGAATCTCGAATGAAGAAGCGCAATGGCGGTTTCAACACGTGAATCCTGAAGATCGAGATAAAACTGTCCTACCTGGACGGTTGTCAGCATGCCTTTATATACTATTTTGCGGCAAGAAAGACTGGATACATAGAAGGTATCGCCTTCCTGTGCACCACCGTAACGTATAGCTAACTCGGCTCGTCTACGGATGATATAGAGCTTACGTTCAAAGCTAAGATCGTCTTGTATATCCCCATTCCGTCCTATAAACACTTGGCGTACATACGGTTTAGCAGCTTTTGCTGATTTACCTAACATTTCATCGTTCGTTGGTACATCACGGAAGCCCAGCAAAGTCTGTCCTTCCTCAGCAATAATCGAAGCAAGCTGTGCCTCATGGTCTGCACGTACATTCGGGTCATGGGAGAGAAACAACATCCCTACTCCATAGCTGCCCTGTTCTGGCAAAGTAAAGCCTAGGCGCTCAGCCTCTTCTACAAAAAAAGCGTGCGGGATTTGTATCAAAACCCCAGCTCCATCACCAGAGTTCGGTTCACTTCCCTGACCTCCGCGATGCTCCATATTACTAAGCATCGTCAGTGCCTGACTAACAATTTCATGAGATGGCTTACCCTTGATATGAGCAACAAATCCCATCCCACATGCGTCTTTCTCGAACTGAGGGTCATAAAGTCCTTGTTTTCTTGGGAAATCGGTATGTTTCATAATATGCAACCTTTCCTATTACAGAGTGGTACTGCAAAATATCAAATCATATGATCGCAGATGAGTATTTGCTCCAGCCAACGGAGAGGATATACATGCAAATAAAATGCAGTTTAGTGCAAAAAGAATACAAAAGAATTAGCAAATGTTTACGCGATAAGTTAGATTGGTGTCATTATTTTAGCACCGCGATAATATCAGCGCAATTCAAATCTTTTTATCCATATGATAAGAATTGTTTTTATGTATAGCTGGTCAATTCTAGAAATAAAATTATGTATTATAATGCAAAAAAAAGAACAAAAAAGACATTCCGAATGAATCGGAATGTCTTTTTGTTACACGGCAGGAGTTGCTGCCACTGCTTGGTCTTCTGTTTTCACTTTCTTCTTATAACGATTCGTTAAGAAATATACTGAAGTAAGAATCAGGAACACAGCTCCAAAGGCTCCAAGCACTCCTGCATCTCTCCACATATCGCTCATGTTTCCTGTGGAAACAACCGCCTTGAATCCTGAAACGCTATACGTCATCGGTAAGAATGGATTCAATGCTTTCATCCAATTTGGAATCAGTTCCAGTGGGAACGTACCTGCACTCGTCGTCAATTGTAGAATTAGAATAACAATTGCTATGAAACGGCCAGGCAAGTCGAGCCATGTTACCAATACCTGAATCAGGAACATGTAGGACAGACTTGTGATGAATGCAAACAGATAGAACATCGGAACATTTTGCACATCAAGCTTCAGACCATACAGCATGAGCACAACAGCTAATAGTGCCTGAAGAAGTCCCATGCCCGCAAACGACAACGTGCGGCTTACAAACCGGTTAAATCCGCTTGCGCCAGGAACAGATGTATCATAAACCGGCATTACAATCGAAGTGATCAATGCACCAACAAACAATCCCAGAGACAGGAAGTATGGAGCAAATCCTGTACCATAGTTAGGAACTTCATTCACTTTATGTTCTTCCACTTGGATTGGCTCTGCAAACATGTTAACCGTCTCGTCAGATGCTTTCACTCCACTTGTCTTATCAGCTGCTTCGCTCAGCTTGTCTGCGAGTTCACTGGAACCTTCTTTCAAAGTACCCATGCCGCTTAAGAGTTCACCGGCACCAGCATCGAGCTGCTTGGAACCGTCAGCCAGTGTGCTTACACCTGCGCCTAATTTATCAGCGCCACTTGCAAGCGTCTGTATGCCTTGGTTCAAAGTAGATGCGCCGCTTGCAAGATCTTTACCACCTGCAGCAGCTTCACCAAGCTTCGTTCCAAACAATTTCATGCCCTCTGAAAGTTTACCTTGGCCGGCAGTAAGTTCTTCCGCACCTTGCAGCAGCTGCTGACTGCCTGAATTCAGCTGTTTACCACCTTGGGCAAGCTTCTCAGAACCGCTACTTAGCTTACCAGCTCCAGCGCTTAGTTCAGTAAGTCCTTGCTGTAACTGGGAAGCACCTGCAGCGAGCTGTTGTTGTCCTGCGTTTAACTCACTGCTTCCGGTAGCTACAGCCTGACTCGCTGCCAACAGCTGTTGAACTTCGGGCACAGCAGCCAGTTCAGGATTACTTGCCGCCAATTGTTTGAGGCCTTCTGCCACAGCTTTTGAACCTTGCTCAAGGGATGCTGTTCCTTCAAGCGATTGTTTCAGTCCAGCTTGCAGTTGTCCAGCTCCCTCTGCGGAACGCTCTGCACCAGCTTGCAAGGCTTCAGCGCCGCTTTTGTTCGCCTGAAGTCCATCAGACAACTCACTTATACCAGAAGCAGCGGATTCGAGACCTGCTTTAAGCTTCAGACCGCCATTATAGGCATCCTCAGCACCCGTCTGGAGTTGTTTATGTCCATCCTGCAATTGAGTAAGGCCAGAAGCAAGTGTGCCTGCTCCATCACTCAGCTTTCCTGCTCCTGTATTCAAGTCTTTAACGCCCTGCGTTAATGGTGCAATACCTGATTGCAGTTCTTCTGTACCGCTGACCAGCTTGGAAAGGTTTTGTTTCAATGTTAACGTGCCCTCATCCAGCTTTTCAGCACCTTCAGATATTTTATGAGCTCCGTCGCCTGCATCTTGCAGACCACCGGATATTACCTCTACTTGATCAAACAGCGTTTCAGTATAAGCTTCCGTTACCTTTGCCGATACTTTAGATTGAATTTCCTTCACTGCTGTTCCGCCGATTTGAGAAGCCAAGAAGTTGTAACCTTCATTCGGTTCAAACAAGAGTTTGGCTGGCTGTGGTTCATCGTCCAATACAGTTGTAGCCTGCTCCGAGAAATTTTCAGGAATTGTAATGGTCATATAATATTTATTGTTTGCCATTCCTTCTTCCGCTTCTGCACGGTCTACGAACTCCCAATTAAAATCCTTGCCCTTTTTAAGCTCGGCAACAAGGTCCTCACCTGCCGTAAGCGTTGTGCCTTCAAACACTGCCCCTTTGTCATTGTTAACAACGGCAACAGGAAGTTCATCCATCTTACCGTACGGATCCCAAAAAGCTCCGAGAAACATGCCGCTGTACATGACCGGAATGAACAACACCGCAATGATCGGAATCAGAAGCTTCGGATTCCGCGCCGCAGCGGCAATGTCTTTAAAAAATACTGATAGTGACTTCATCCAGTCTCTCTCCTTTTATTTGTAAATACAGCAACTTTGTGCCGACATTCTTGTCCTCATAGGGACTCTCTTTGTAATGACTGTCTCACCCGAAATACCGACTGACCATTTCGACCATTCGGTCATTCGCAGCGAAAAAAAAACGTCATCATGACGTTACTAACTCAAACTAGATTAAAGCTTATAAGCCCAGAATCCCGGAGACAAGATGGTATCGATCACGGAACTCCGTATTATCCATCTTGCCTCTTGTATGTGAACTCAAAAAACTCATCGTGGTAAATCTGACACTGCACATACAGTCTGCTTTACTCGCTGGATTTAGTTCCCGCTGAGGATCTTAACCCATCTGCCAAAAAAAGCATCATATATTCTTTGATTTGATCTTTATGAAGCGGTTCTCGCAAATTGTTAAAATCCGCAGTCAACGCTGCATAAAGCTTTAACATCACAAAGGCTACCACCTGGGAATCGCATGGCTTGATCTCACCCTTACGAATGAAATTGTCCACCACTTTCTGCACATACCCTACAATAACGTTCTCTACCTTAGTCAGACTATCGTTTGCCTTAGGCGTACCAAATTCGCGCTGTTCCTGCGAAAGCTTAATAAAAAGCGCATGCTCATCCCGGAATTCCAATAAAGCGTCGAGCACACGATACAAATTATCGAAGAAATCCTGGTCTTCACGAAGGATATGTTCAGCTATTCGCTTCATCTCCAATATGGCCGCGTGCAAGATCTCATCAAATAGTTCTTCCTTGTTCGTAAAAAACGTATAGATGGTCCCTTTCCCTACGTTCGCTATCTTCGCCACCTGATCCATCGTCGTCGCCTTATAGCCAAATAACGCAAACGATTTTGCGGCAGCTTCCAGCACTTGCTTCCGACGATCAACGGCTGGCATGCTTAACCCCTCCTTGAAAAATTCCAACTGTCTCACATAAAATGACCAAAATACATTTTCGGTCATTCGGTCATTGATTACTTTATCAAAATATCTTTTGCATTGCAATACATGTTTTAAAAAAATAATTATTTTTATTTGCAGGGGTAACAACAGATGGATACGTTTAAATAAGTAGAAGAAAATTGAAATGCTTCGAGATTTAGAGCGTATATTAACTTACATGCTAAATATTTTTTTGCGCCGCTCTTCAAAAAACGATTCCTGTTTTGTAAGATAGAGGGAGAAAGATGCAGGTGAAATATATGCGAAAAATTAAAGTGCTCCTATTTTCGGAGGGATTCGGCACAGGCCATACGCAAGCGGCGTACGCTTTGGCTGAAGGATTGAAGAGGAAGAACCCGAACATCCAGTGCCGCGTCATTGAGCTCGGTAATTTTTTGAATCCGACCGTCGGACCGCTAATCTTATCAGCGTACCGTAAAACGGTCAGTGTACGTCCACGTCTTGTGGGCATGCTCTACCGTTCTCAATATAAAAAGTCGCTGAATCGAATTACACGTTTGGCCCTTCACCGGATCTTTTATACTCAAGCTGCGCAGGTCATTAACCAGTTGAATCCAGATGTAATCATTTGTACACATCCATTTCCTAATGCGGTAGTATCCCGCTTGAAGCGTCAAGGAATGAACGTTCCACTATTCACACTTATAACAGACTACGATGCTCACGGCACATGGGTCAATCCTGAGGTAGACGAATATCTTGTCTCAACCCCTCAGGTTAAGGAGCTGTTGCTACGCCGTGATATTTCGCCTGAGTACATACATGTAACTGGAATACCCGTTCATCCAAAATTCTGGGACCAGGAGAACAAGGACATGATCCGTGCTGAATTAAAGCTCCGCAACATCCCCACCATTCTTATTATGGGTGGCGGATGGGGAATCGTGTTTAACAAAGACCTCCTCCGGAAGCTTGCAGCTCAAGCGAATGACATTCAGCTTGTATTCTGCATGGGGCAAAATGAAAAGCTGATTTCCAAAATGAAAGAGTCCCCACTCTTTCAGCACCCTAACATTCATATTTTAGGCTATCGACAAGATATTCATAAGCTAATGGATGTTTCAGATTTACTCATCACGAAGCCAGGAGGAATGACCTGTACCGAAGGCGCTGCGAAAGCAATCCCAATGCTCTTCTATGAGCCGATCCCCGGTCAAGAGGAAGAGAACTGTCTCTTCTTCGTAAAGGAAGGATTCGGAGAAGTGCTTGACTCTCCTGAGGTTATGGACAAATGGCTTGATCTTCTGTCGAATCGTTATGATACTGTTGTCGAATACCGGCGGCAAATATTACAGCGTAGACTTCCTCATTTAGATCCGGACAACTGTGCCATTCAGGTGCTCGGGATGTTGTCTCAAGATGAGGCGGAAGCTTACCCACCAATCGTCCAAATGCATGTATAAAATCAGAAAAAAGACTGTTCTGCCAGCATGATGATCTCAGCAGCGGAACAGTCTTTTCTATTATATAGAAGAGATCATATTTCAATACTCTCCCCAGGCTTAAGCGGATAACCCTCTACTCCTGTTTGTTTTAAACGATCACAGAATAATCCTGGGTCTTGTTCAATATCCGGGAAGGTGTCATAATGCACCGGAATCACTATCTTCGTTCGGATCCACTGAGCAGCCAGTAAAGCATCATCTGGCCCCATCGTCAGCACATCTCCAATTGGAAGTGCCGCACAATCAATACTGTTCATTTCACCAAGAAGGCGCATGTCTCCGAACAGGCACGTATCACCTGCATGATAGAATGTCTTGTCACCCATAGTTAGAAGAATACCTGCTGGCTGTCCGGCATAAATCCACGTATCCCCTACGGAAATCGAAGAAGAGTGAAAGGCTTGTGTGAATTTCACCTTGAAACCATCAAAGGATAGACTTCCGCCAATGTTCATTCCTTGGGATTTAACGCCCTGATTAGCACAGTATACTGCCAGTTCATAAACAGCAATAACAGGACAATCATTGTTCTTCGCGATTTGAATTGTATCCCCAAAATGATCGGAGTGCCCATGAGTAAGAACGACAGCATCCACCTGAATGTCTTCCGGAGAGATTCCTGAATTGGAATTGCCTGATAGAAACGGATCAATAATGATGCGCACTCCATTTTGCTCCACTAACACACATGAATGACCATAATACGTAATTTTCATAGATCGACAACACCTCCTAACTATAGTTTACCCAAATTCGGGTCTACTTGTAAAAGGAATGGTTACCTATCTTCTTCGAAAATGTTCTTGAATGGTGTACTGTAAGGTCTTCAGCCAGCTTTAAAGACAGAAAGAAATAGGTATCATCACTTACTGCTTTATGACCATTTAGCGCAGCAGTAACAGCCTTTATCGTTTCTTCATTGGGCTTCACACGATCAATACGCCCGTTTCCTACCGGACTAAATTGATATTTTTGATATATAACGTCTCTTATAGTATTGGGGAAATTAGCTGACCGCAGCCGGTTTAAGACAACATTGGCAACTGCCACTTTGCCTTCGTACGGTTCGCCTTCCGCTTCTGCCATAACAATCTTATGGAGTAGAAGCAGTTCTTCAGCCGACAGAGTATATTCCCAGGTCGCTTTTTCTTTCTGATCCTGAGTTAATGTCTCTGTTCTCGTGAAGTATAGTTTAGCGGGGGGTTGTTGGCTCTTGGCCTGAGTTTTTACGGCATTTGTCCCCTCTTGTTTCTTTGTCTTTGTCTGGCTTGCAGTTTCAGATTTCACTGCAGCTTCAGACTTATTCTCAGAAATTCGATTCGCGGTGTCAATAGCGAAATTATTCACCTTCTGCCCTGACTCCGACAAGGACAATACTACATCATTCGCCTTCCATTCCTGGAATTTTTTTGAAGTTAAAGCGTCTGTTAGTACCCTATCGCTTTGTTCTGCAGAATCTTTTTCTGCGATATGTTGATTCTCATCAGAGATCAAAACCGCACCATTTTTTTGCGGATTTGGTTGTAGGTTCTCCCCTTCTCTAGCATTGGTCTGCATCCCCAGCAGACTTATTAAAGACAAACTCACAAAAAGTACTCCAACAAGCAGAGCTACCCAGCGGTTTTGTCGTAATATTTTGCTATCCATACTCGTCCTCCTATACATCGGCACATTCCTTCACTATGTAACCAAAAATTCAGGAGTTGAAAACTTGCAGTAGTTTGAACGTCAAAAAAATTCAACTTTCAAACTTTAGTTCTCCTAGAACTTCGTACATAGGACTGGAATGCATGTTAGTGCGGAACAGCACCAGTCTGTCTGCTTTCCAGATCACTGATTCTGGCCCGGTATTTAATAAAACGGTTGATATATTACCACCAGTAAACTTCCTAGCAACGGTAATATGTGGTCTATAAGGCCTGTCCTCTGGTATAAATCCTAAAGGTTCCATAGCCATCACTACGCGTTGTTGCAGATTCTCAAGCTCCTCCCTTTCCCCTGCAATCCCTGCCCATAAAATGCGTGGAGAAGAAGAAAGACCGAATACTCCAGCACCTTGAAGGATTAATTCGATCGGCTTTTGTTCTGCAGCCACCGCTTGAAGCGACGATAAGACCGTTTCGACACTTCCCGCTTGTGTATCACCAAGAAACTGGACTGTAATATGATAATCCTGTGGATGTACCCATTTTCGAAAAGACATTTGTTCTCCAAGTTCTTTTCTCCACCGGATAATTGAATTTGATACCACTTCCGGCAAAGGAACGGCTATGAATAAACGCATAACCGGCTCAAAATCGGCAGCATTCATGATGTAACCTTCTTCCTGTTTGCGATGGATTTCAACCTACAGTCTTAAAAATACCCCACTGAGTTTAACATAATACCAATAAAATCGACAAAAGTGAATGCAAGAAAATGACATTGACTAAATTATAAATTTATGCATTAAGATATTAAATGTATGATCTACTATATTTTTCAAGTTAATACACACCGACTTTTAGCCGATTTCAGCCGACATTCCCCTAAGTTATTCAATTGTTTCTGAACATGCGTATATGGTTTTATTTTGATAAGATGATCATAACTACTTGTCATTATTTTCAAAATTACTTAGGAGGTTTGTTTCCATGCCAACGATTGTTGCCCTTCACGAACTTACGACAGAACAAAAGCAAATCATAAAAGATACCGCTCCGGATTATGAACTCATTGTAGGTAAATACAAAGAACTCCCATCTGGTACCGTCGCACAGGCGGATATCTTGCTCGGATGGTCCAGCGCTGTCAAAGAAGAAGCTTTAAATGGCAACAGCCGAGTTCGCTGGATTCAGGTCTGGTCCGCCGGTGTCGATCGGATGCCGCTTCAAGAGTTGAAACAAAATCATGTAATCCTAACCAATGCCAGTGGTGTTCATGGAATTCCAATAACAGAGCAAATATTCTCTATGCTGCTAGCTTACACACGCAATCTTCATTATGCCGTTCGATATCAAACGGAAAATCGCTGGGACAAATCCGGTACCTTTCGCGAATTGCATGGAAAAACCATTGTCATCGTAGGTGTAGGACAAATCGGCAGCACCACAGCTAAAGTGGCACAAGCCTTCGGAATGAAAACAATTGGAGTTCGAAGATCCGGAAAGTCTGACCCTCATATCGATGTGATGTATACAACGGAACAGCTGGACCAAGCTTTGGCCGAAGGTGATTTTATTATTAACATTTTGCCACTTACAGATGAAACGAAAGGATTGTATGATACCGGAAGGTTTGATGCAATGAAAGAGGGGGCTTTTTTCGTTAACGTAGGAAGAGGGCCTAGCGTGGATACAGAAGCGCTGTTAGTCGCTTTAAAATCGGGTAAACTGTCCGGTGCCGGACTCGATGTATATGAACAAGAGCCTCTGCCAAGCGATCATCCCCTCTGGGATATGGACAATGTGATTATGACACCACACACGGCTGGTGATACCGTACACTACAATGATCGTGTACTCGATATTTTCATCGAAAATTTGAAAGCTTATCGACAAGGCGTGGATTTACCGCGTAATGTGATAGATTATGAGAAATCATACTAATTTAAATAATTATAAAAAATTACGCAAAAAAACCGCTAAGCTTAATCATCCAGCGGTTTTTTTGCATTTTTTTATCCCATACATATTACGAGTTTATGAGCACAGCCATATATCACGCACGAATGTGCCTTTACTTGCTTGGATCTTTCCAAGGACTTGCCACCCCGTATCACCTAGTAAGCCTTCAAGCGGCTCCGTACTTACAATAACCGCACGATCAGCCAATCTCCGCAGACTGGTTAACATCCGCAGCTTGTCCTCATGTGGCAAAACGGAACAGACGTTATAAGGCATATCCAAAATAGCAGCATTATAATGCCCGTCTAAATCGTTCATATCCCGGAGGGAAACATGCTTATCTGAATATCCGTAGTGCTGCAGATTCACTCTTGCTCCGCGGACGGCGAGCGGATTGATGTCACAACCTTCGATGCTCAGTCCCATGGACAAAGCCTCAATCAATACATTTCCCATACCGCAGCAAGGATCCAGCAGTCGGATACCTTCTATATTCGGTGCTGCAATGTTCACAAGTGCGCGTGCAACCCGGGAGCTAAGTCCTGTCGAATAATTTTGCGGCTTTTGCTTGTGGGACAGCCACGCACGCTCTGGATAATGGCAAACCCCTAACATCCACCTGCCCTTTTGGGACAGGAGGCTAAAAGTTATATCCGGTGATTTCATATCAGCCTTGCCGATAATCTGACCACCTACCAGACGTTCTACGGCCCGCTGCTCTTCATAGCTGCGCTTGTCCCCTGCTTTCATATAGACGACTTTGAAAGTGGAATCGGCTAGCTGAATGAGAGAGGCTTGTGCCGCAAGCTCCTCGATCGTATCTTCTTCTAGTAGGACGTCCATTCTTGCGGATATAAAGGGGCTTCGATCCGGACTGATCTTCCGCTCACTCTGAACCCACGATCTTCCTGCTTCTGGTTCATGCCCAATTAGCTCGCGCAGTTCCATCATACACAACTCTTGCTCCGACTCATGGCAGGCAAATGTGTAAATATATTTCATATCCTCACTACGAGGAATGAGGGGATACTGATTAACCAGTTTATTTATGTTGTCAGATTGCATCATGCCTGTCATCATTCTTTCATTCATTAATTGGTTCTAGCATAACACCAGCCAGTAGCCGAAGGGACTCTAAGCGTTCCTCATAACTGTTGATAGGCGTAAACACCAGAAACTCATCGCATTGCACCTGCACTGAAATGTCCAGCAGCTTGTTCCGCACTTGTTCTGGTGTGCCGATGAGGAGACGATTATCGTTGTCATTCTCGAATTGGCCCTCTTGTCGCTCAGTTCCAGGCATAACCGCCTGTTCAGCAAACCTTATCGCTTCTTCCTCGGTCTGAGCACAAATAATCCCGATGGCCAGCATACTTCTTGGTTGCTTCTGAAGGGACGAAGGCTGGAACGCTTGCCGGTAGGCGGTCAGAACCTCTGCTCCGTTCGTATCACTCATGAACTGCCCAAACACATACCCCGCTCCATACTCCGCGGCCATCGCTGCGCTTTTTACATTCGTGCCAAGCAGCCATAGCTGTGGGGGAATTCGAGGAACCGGCTTGGCTGTAACCGGTACATCTTCATAAGTGTAGGAATCCTTCAATAATGCCTTGAGGGCTTGTACACGATTAGGCATATCGGCAACATTAGCCAAAAAATTACCACTCAGCGCCATCGATGTGTGTGCTGAGCCGCCGGGTGCACGACCGACACCAAGATCAATCCGATTCGGATACAGAGCCGCAAGCATGCGGAAATTCTCTGCTACCTTTAACGGACTGTAATGCGGGAGGAGAACGGCGCCGGAACCTAGCCGAATGGTACGGGTCCGGGCACCAATATGGGACAGCAGCACCTCTGGCGAGGCGCAGGCAAGGCCATCCATATCATGATGCTCAGCTGCCCAGTAACGCTTGTAGCCCCATTTTTCCGCATGAATAGCCAGGTTTGTAGCTTGCTCTAACGCTTCCTCAAAGGAATGGTCTCTCAGTCGCGGAACCAAATCAAGCACACTTAAGGTTATCCCGCTCATGCTATATCACCACCCATCCGAGATACTCTAATCGAGATCATAGATTGAGCCCACTTTAAGACCATATAGTTCATTATAGATCTTCTCTGCAAAAGCATCGGTCATCCCAGCGATATAATCGATCACCATATGCTCCCATGTCCAGATCGGATGTGCTCTCTTCTGATCTGCTTCATACCGATTAAGCCAATCGGAAGGAATAATCGATTTCGAAGCAACTGGATCATTAAAGGCATCCCACAGACGCTTAATGACCCATTCGCTGCGTTTTTGCAGACGTTGCACGCGCAGATCGCGAATCATAGTTACCCAGGCAAAGCTTTTCAGTACACTCACGGTACGCAGCATATCCTCATCCTCTACGCCATCCTTCACAAAGGTGACCTTCTTCCAGTTCCCATCGGGAATAACGCCCAAGCTGCTGACAAACAAGCTAACCCAGTACGCCTTTACTTCACGGCGAGTGCGGGAATAATCGTTCTCGCATACTGGCATTTTCTCTTTCCAAATACGTAGAAAATAATCCAGCACCTGTACCACTTTGGGCTCAATTTGCTCTTTCGTCCAGCCCTTCCACACCTCGTCCTCCAAGGTCATAATCTTATCCACAATTAGCTTATTCAAATGGCTGTCACGGAGAAAATGCTCATGCACCTCAATTTTCCCAGCCTTAATTCCGTCTTCTAGATCATGTGCAGAATATGCAATGTCATCGCAGAGATCCATCAGCTGAGCTTCTAGCGTTCTCTTGTCACCTGGAATCTCCCACGCCTTACGAATCTGAGAGATGTAATTCCATTCATGACGATACATGCCCTTCGGATTATCAAGACCGGAAAAAGGATATTTATTAATGCCCAGCAATACTGCGTCGGAAAGATTAAGCCCGTTGACGTCTTCTCTTTTTTCCAGAAACATGATCAAACGAAAGTTATGTGCATTTCCTTCAAAATGCTCATACTTCCGTCGTAAAGACTGCCGTATAAGAACCGCTTGATCCGGTGTCGGCATACCTGAAAGATTTAATAGTTCCTCTTCAGTCTGCTGGTCGATCAACCGCTCCAGAATACCTTGCAGTACTTCTTCTCCCTTATGCCCAAATGGAGGATGGCCGAAGTCATGCGCAATCGCCGCGCACTCCACCACTTCTGAATCAATGATAAGTCCCGCATTCTCAGCCGCTTCTGGCAGCACTTCCGGATATGAACGGGCAAGACTGCGAGCCGCTTCCCGGGCAATTTGGGCAACTTCAAGAGAGTGCGTCAAGCGAGTACGGTAGTAATCTCCAGTTCCAGCACCAAACACCTGAGATTTGCCTTGCAAACGCCGAAATGTTGGGGAATGAATCAGGCGGGAATAATCCCGTTCATATGCAGCCCGGGAAGCATCCCCTTTAGTCTGCTCCGGGTATTGGCGATGTTCTCTTAGCTCCTTCAGTTTGGTTGTATTCATAGCGCTCCAACTCCTGTTTATCTGTTTATCTGGTAAAATCATTTCTATTATTATATGTTATCGACGATAAGAATAAAAAAAGATGTCAGGTATTTTTTCGTGTGCCGAAGTGGTTTGAGTTATTTCGTTGAAGTTCAATCTGGAGATTTCAGTCTGAGGGTCGTGATTCTAGATTTTCGCATATCATGGATTCCTTTTCTAAGGGTTAGAGTGGTGACTCAAACTTCTCATTGAATAAGTAGTGTTTGATTGCGATGAGGGTGAGGGTACTAAGTGTTTATTACTCTTCAATTATGTTCGCTTCCATGCAGCTTCAACTTGTTTTGCTCCATTATAAGTCATGACAGCATGGAAACGAACAGAGGGTGAGTTCTTGTCGAGATTTTTTTTATTTCGAGGCATTAAACAATCCAAGACGATAAAGAACGGTCATCATCCGGTAGAAATCATAACTTCCCTGCTTGTCTTGAATAACCCCAGCTGCTATGGCTGCCTGTAGTGGCGGATCTGCCCAGGTTGGCACAGCAGGTTGGGTATGGAGTCTTTGCAATGACTGCAAAGTGTTCTGCATCAGGTTAATTTGAGACTCTTGCTTAGTTAAAAGTTGTTTCTGTACAGCTTCATTCTCAGTCAACTGGTGAACCTGCTTCTGTAGTCTCTGTACTTCCGCAGACAGCGCTTCGAGTTTCACAATATCCTCCTCCTTCACTTCTCCCTGCAAGTCGTATTGCTGGAGGTCATACGTTTCAATAATAGAAATAAGCTTTTGCGGATATTTGGGATCCGTTGCATATCCGCCCTTCCATATCGCCGTAGCCGCTGTTTTGTAATCTTCCCATAACACGCCATGGTACCGTGTAGGCTTGTCTTTCGTTCCGTTCAGAATTAGACGTGTATGATCTGCAACGGATTCACTCCAATTGTTATATTTTCGAAACTGGGCAGTCGTGGCGTAACGGTCTTGTCCCCGATACTCCGTAGTAGGCATCCATACACTCCCTGCAGGTCCGCTACCTTTGATGCCGAATAAATTGTTAGCTTTTTGTGTGAGACCACTCTCTCCCCAATTTGATTCTAGTATGGCTTGAGCAATCGTCAGTGAAGCTGGAATGCCATATCGACGCATGTCCTCTACCGCAATCGGAGCCAGCTTTCCTATGAATTCAAGAGACTTCATCCTTCTTCTCCTCCTTTCTCTTCGCTGTGTTCTCTTCCTCTGATTTGGATTGGAAGACTCTTACCACATTACGCAGCGATTGCGGGATCGGAACCCCCATTCGCCCGATGTTCTCAATAATAGACAAGAGTTCATTGGCTAAATAGAAGAAAATGACCGTATTTTGAAAATAATTCATCTCTCCAAGCACCTGATCTACGAGATGTGTGATCGCGATAATTAGAAAGATCGTCATCTTTCTAGCAATGCCAATATAGCCAATGCGGCTCCGCAGTTCGCCGTTCATCCACGCGGCCGCCCATCCAGTCAGCCAGTCTATAATGACGAAGCACAGCAGCAGGTGTAGCAGCATCGACCAACCGCCCCAGAGGCTATTAGAAACATACTTCGCAAATACGAGTATCTCTTGAATGAAAATTCCGAATGCGTCTTCCATTACTTTTCCTCCTTTGATGTGGAATTGGTAACTGATGTTAGTTGATTCCTCCTTAGGGACAGGTTACAAATCAAATAGATTTACAAATCCGTCTGTCTCCCATTTTTCAATCCAACCTTCATCTAAAGAGAACTCTTGTTCCCTTTAGATTGAAATATACCACTATTTGGTCATTTTAGTAAAAGTCCAAAATAGGTCATTTATCCGGATGAACACAAATTTATCTCGCGTTTCATTGCCTTTTGGCAACGATACCTCTTTTTTCTTTTACCTGTTGGCAAAACCATCCAACATGTTTATACTATTAAAGTGAGAAGCTACATATGGAACTAAGGTAAGGAGTGTCCGGAAAGTGGAGCAAACATTTGGTTCGTACTTAAAACAGTTAAGGGAAGAACGCGGCTGGAGCATGAATCAGTTGGCACATGCTGCAGAGATCAGCGGATCACAGATATCAAGAATCGAGAATGGTCTAAGAGGTGTTCCTAAACCCCAAACGCTTCGCAAAATTGCCGATGCATTGGATGGCTCTTATGAGGAATTGATGAAACAGGCAGGTTATCTGGAGACGGAGCAATCCCTTCAGCAACCCCCAGCGGACATGGCGATTCCAGAGTGGGCAACCTCCAAGGACAAGCGAGATTTCAAGAAAATGCTGGAGGACGACGGTGAACTGATGTTTGATGGAATTCCACTCGATCAGGAGGACAAACAGCGCATCAAGGATGTGCTAACAGGCTTGTTCTGGGAAGCGAAACAGATGAACAAACGCAACAAGAAGCGCTAGACTAAAGTGGATACATGAACAACACACACTACAATTTTGCAGGTGAAACGGCATGGATGATCTTGTACAACCTATAATCCGCAAACTAATCAAAAAACATCACACGAACTGTCCTTTTCAATTGGCCGCGGCGCTTGGAATTCATGTTAGGTATGCCGATCTTGGCCAATCGACCAAGGGGCTTTATTTCCGCAAGCTCAGAAGAAGGTTTATTGTTATACATGCTCATCTTCCTATCGAATGGCAGCGCTTTGTCTGCGCTCACGAGCTGGGACACGACCGTCTTCATAAGGGGATTAGCCGCTTGTTCTTGGAGGAACATTCGTACTTCTGCCCCGGCAAACTGGAAAGACAAGCAAACCGATTTGCGGTTGCTTTGTTAACAGCCGATATCCCCCCTGTGCCTGAAGAAAGCCTGCAGGAATATTACCTGCGAGCTGGTATTCCACAAGAAATGCTATATTTTTTTGATGTTTAATCGAACTAACGTTCTTGTTCAGGGTGTCATTTCCATCTAAATCAAAAAGGACTGGACGCTTATGCGCCCAGCCTCTATCAAGTTTATCTGGTTATTTTTCTATACGGTCTCTCTTCTGTAAAAAATAATAAAGCGGTAGTCCGATTAACGTCACCCCGATTGCCCACAAGCTGTCGACAGGTTGTTTTAGAAGCGTACTGATCACCACAAACAGCGAACCAACAATGGCTGCCAGTGGGACCAAAGGATACAGCGGCACACTATATTCCCGCTTCAATTCACCCCGACGTTTCCGCAAAATAAATACCGCGATAAAGGCCATAATGTAGAACATGTAAATCGCAAAAATCGCAAGCTCCGACAAATAATCCGGATTACTAAGCACCATCAAGAACACAGCTAGAACAACCTGCATAACAATGGCCGCTACAGGCGTCCCCCATTTCGGGTGTACTTTACAGATCAGGCGTGAGAATGGAAGCTGACGACGTTCCGCCATAGCAAAAGGCACCCGTGGAAACGTTAGAATTTTTCCGTTCAGGCAGCCGAATATGGAGATCAAAATACCTACGCTAATGATTTTGGCTCCTAATCCACCCATTAAGATCTCTGCTACCTTGCCCGCCGAAGCTGTCCCTAGTGAGACGATTTCGTCAGCAGGAAGCACCTTTAACATCGCCACATTGACGAGTAAATACACGATCGTTACAACCGTTAAACCACCAACAATCGCAAGTGGCAGATGTTTCGCCGGATTTTTCATCTCCCCAGCTACAAAACCAAGCAGCATCCATCCATCATAAGCAAATAATGTCGTAAGTATGGCTGCACCCATTCCTAACTGATCCATTACAGGACTGCCGCTGCTGAATACCTGCTCATTTCCTTTCCAGATTCCAAGCACGCCAATAAGTAAAATCGGCGCAAATTTAGCAATTGTAGTGATCGTCTGAATGGAGCCACCATATTTAGTTCCAAAACTGTTTACTACGGCCAAGAATATAACAGCACCTATGCCAAGAGGAAGATACCAGGCTTCTGACAAGGAAAATATATTAGCGAGAAGCAGTCCAAAATACAGACCCAGCGCTCCAATAATGGCTGGACCATAAATGATCGTCTGCATCCACCCGCACAGATACCCCCAGACCTTTCCATAAACCTCTTCCATATAAACGTACAATCCACCGGTTTTCGGAATCTGCACGCCGACTTCCGCAATCGTAAGACCGCCCGCAATTGTAATGATTCCGCCAAGGAGCCAAGCTATAAGCGCTAGATTGGAACTACCCGCATATTGGATAACAACCCCAGGCTTCATAAATATCCCTGAGCCTATAACGGTACCAATAACAAGAGACATGGCGACCGATAATCCGATATCTTTTTTTAATTGTCCTTCCGTTTCCATACCATTCCTCCCAGATGCACTCTCGTCGATGTAGAAGGTACATTATAACTTTTTTGCTCTAAAAACATCGTTCTTATTCTAATCAAAGAAGAAACAAAAATCCAGACGCTCAAGGCGCCCGGACTATGAATCTGATCTAAAAATCATGGGTGAAATCATCCTAATGTGGTACTTGTGAAGTGAAGTCACTCTTGCTGGATTGATCCGCATGATAGAATACCGTATCTCCATCCGTCAGTGCAAACCTGTATCCGTACGGATTCGTATAAGAATTAGTATAACCCTCAAGCTTCCATTGATTCATCAAAGGAGCGTGGATGTATTGAAGATGGGGCTGATTCAGATTGCCACCTTGAATTGTTTCAATATTAAAATTCACTACAATAAAACCTTTTTTCAGAAAAACATCCGATTTCTCATCAAGCCCCTTGGCACGTCCATATGCAGCAAGATCCGTTCCTTTTTTGACGACATAAACGTCCGACGGAATACTATATTCCCCATACCAACGCTGGACAGCCGCATTCGCCCGTTCAACATCTACCGTGGCAGGAAGTCCTGATTTGGGTCCGATGAATGTACGTATTTCGGGTGGCAATAACATCCAGTCATAACGTCCAACCCAAGTTTTATTCTTCGTAAGTTTATCGATGTAATGTGTCGTGAAAGCCTGTCTCGATACTCCACTGGATGCTCCACCATGATTGTACAAATACGATGCCGTATCCTGAAGTTCAGTCTGTGGTACATTCCGAAGTCTTTCGTTCAAAATCACATACCTTTTCTCCTGATCCTGCGGTGATCCAATTCGAATAAATTTCCGACTTCCGCTGTGGTAGTAGAGATCTACAGCCTGCCTGCCGCTTCCGTCCTTGTTTACGAAATAAAAGCTTGGAGTTATAGCGATTCCATCCTTGGAACTGAACATATTCCCTTTGGTTTTGAGATCAAATTTGAAATGATAGCCTGTTTTCACAGAAACGTTCTTATACCCTTGCTCTGGATGCTTACCGGGTGCAATAGGCAGTGTATAAGGCAGCTGATTGCCTCTAACTCCTCCGTCAATATCACGCTGGCCGATCCAATAAGAGGTACCTCGGGGTGTAGAACTTCCCTTTTGCGTACGAAACACACTCTCCCAGTTATAATCTGCAATGTCCGTAACTCGAAAATCAAATACCCGTCCAATCACTTCCACCTGCTCAATATCCGTTGCCACATGATGGCTTAAATCCCGGTTAGCGCTGGCTTGGGTTGAAAAATCCACAGGTGCATTCTCGGCGATCGTTCGGAAATACACTTCATAATCCCCTTCATCAACCCAAACGGGTAGGAAAAATTCTGTATCGATCTGATACGTAGGGATAGTAATCCAGGTGTTTTTCGGGTAAAAGATTGTCCGGTCACGATTGTATACATCGAATGGAAAATATACCTGTTTCGTTCGGATATACTTCGCATAATCCCGGTTGCCGTAGCCCGGATAACTGACATGCTGACCAGAGGTAGGAATCCGCACTGTGAATGGCCGATCCAGTATAAAGGCTGCACGATTGGCATTCGGTTTACTCTTCTGATTATGTGCCTGATCATCCGTAACGGAGGAGTAATTCACAACGGGGGTATGTACAGTTACCGTGTTAATGCCGTAGATCGAAAATTCTTGATCGCTACCTCCATTAATGTTCCCCGGTAGCAGTGCATAAGAAATCGTGCCACTACTGGTTGTGTTAGCCCGGTTGACCTTATCTCTGCTGATCAAGTTGTTAGGACTATATAGCACATCCTGTCCTATGTGGGTTGGAGCTGGAATTACGCCCGGTGTAGGTCCGGTTTCATCGACTCGTCCTCCGTTAATGATCGTCTGGTTATTAAAACTTAACGTATCATTAGTAACTTGGACTTTCCCAACGGCTTTATCGGCGTAATTTTTTAAGTTTTCGTTGTCTGGTGAGGGTCTTGTCTTCCCTCCATTCTTGCTTCCGCCTGGCGCTGTGACCGTGCCTGGACTGGAGGGCGGATAATAGTTGCCGGTTTGCGAAGCCGCATATTGGGGTTCGCGGTAGCCTTGTGGGGAGATTGAAATTTTGCCTCCCGGTAAAGCATAGTTGGATAGAGTAGCTTGGTTGATCTTATAGACTTCCAAATTATCAATCACCCAAAAAGAATACTTCCGCTCAATCGTATACGTTTGTGTTACAGTTTCTTGATCAGATTGAGGATCCGGTACCTCTGTCTCTTTCCCGTCAGCACCTGTAACCTTTTTTCCAGGGTCCCATGTAAGTGACCATGTCTTTTCAACATTCACCGTAAATTTGCAGGAACCCGCCATGTTCACAAATTTATTTTGGTAGAGATAGTTTCTAGCTAAAATATTGCCATATAAGCTTTCAGATGTCGGTATTCCCTGTAAAACATCAAACTGTTCTCCGCCCCGGCGATCGGCCAAGATTTTAGCTGTAACTACAGGATCCATATAACGACCCGAGATGGGAGCGCCACTAGGTGCTGGATCTGTACACTCTCCCTCTGTTGGAGGAGGTGGAGTTTCGTCACAACCCGGCTCTCCAGCTTTGCAGGGGGGTGGAACTTCATCACCAACAGTAATCGTTACATAATCATAAATGTAGTAAGGGCCACTCTTCCATTTAGCTGTAATTCTAGTAGTACCCTCGCCTTCAGCTTTGACTAATCCAGTCCTAGGATCTACAGAAGCAACCGATGCTTTGTCCGTGATCCATTCGGTTTGGTCTCTCCTAGAAACGTCCACATAATCAGTAAAACCATTCATGTCATATTCCTGAGTTCGCACTTCAGCTTTTAGCTGCTTGGTTTGTCCTTTTTTCAAGGTGGTATTTTCTGAGACCTTCAGTTCTTTCGTTTCGGTGACGTAGCCTTTATAATCAATTTCAAGTGGGATATGGTAATGTGCGTTGTATTTTGGTGCACCATCTGCTCTTTCACCATATTTAATCTTATGGGTGTAAGCTAACGGATGACCAGTCCATGTCCACAAATTAGCGTATATATCACCCTTAGTAAAATCTGGTTTATCCCCTTGTCTTTCATAAGATAATGCGTCAACATATCTCACATCTTCAATACCCAATTTTTTCACAAATTCTCTTTTGAAAGGATTACGACTATTATCTCTTAATGATTCAGGAGCATAATCAAGAGTATTTATTCTATTTTTCACCATAGCTCTTGTTGGTTGGGCACTTTCCCCTCTACCATATGTTCCAGTTCTTACTTCTTCTGTTCCTCCATCATCAGAATTTCTAGTGGCTACCCAAATATCTGTATCCGTTTGAGTCCAAATGATGTTACCATTTGGTTTGGCTTCTCCTTGGACATCTACTTGTATTTTTTGTGTTTTATAAGCTAAATTTTCAGGAATAACTTTAATATCACCAGTTGGATATCCATTTAAAAATTTAGCTTCAGCAATATTAGCAATAGGAAAAACATTTAAAATACTCAAAAGAAAAATAACAGCTATTAATAGTAATGAGATATGTTTTTCATTCAATAGTTCTATCCTCCTCTAACTACTTTTGACTGAAATAAACAACTGAACCATCATCCATATCAATTTGACTATTAAATTGACCATCTTTTAAATAGTGTGTCACCCAAAGAGTTACCCCTTTGGATTTATCAGCAAAAAACTCTTTAGTATCCATTCGTGGCAAAGTATTATATCCAAATTTATTCGGCAAATCATTTATAATAGGTCCACCATTTGTAAAATCAATCGTACCATTGTAGTAATGACTTACATCAAAGTTTTTGGATTTAGGATAAATAGTAATCTGCAAAAAGGATGGAAAAACCTTGCGTTGATTAATAAAATCTTTATCACTATCAGCCACAAAGAATGGAGCGTACACACTTTTCTTTGCATTCCATTTTTGTGTATCTACAGCTATGAAGCGATGAACTTCTAAGGTACCCGCCCCATTCCTAAACGTCTTTTTCTTCCCCGATATATCTGAAAAAGAAGTATTACCCGTCGTAAACGGAGTAACTAACTCCAAATTCGTTTTCTTTGTTCCCACCATACGCAGCTCATTCAGATCCGTAAAAGAATCCGCTGATTGATTATTCACCTTCTCTAATCTCAAAAGAATAGCCGAGGTTTCTGCTCTTGTTGTCGTATTCTTTAGACCGAACGATCCATCGGGATAACCACTCATGAGATTGGTTCCCATAGCCACAGCAATATAAGGAATACTAGCTTGCGATATTCCTGGCTTGAACGCCTCTTTAACCGGTATTAGCGTGGTTTTCGTGTCTTCAAGAGCCTGCTTGAATTCTTTGTCCTTAGCTGCTAACCCAGAGCTTAACCATTTGGCCATCTCTTCCCGGGTCAAGGCTGTATTCGGTTTAAAACCATTAGGATAATCTTTGGGATTAATGAAACCTAGAGATACGGCACGATCTACCTCTTTGCTACTCCAATGATTTTTCAGATCATTAAATACATTCGTCTTCTCTTCAGTAGGCGTCAATTTGGAGACGCGTGCCATTAACGCCGCAAATTCATCTCTTGTAACGGTAGCATTAGGTTTAAAAACACCTTTACCATATCCCTTGAAATATCCTTTCTTCACAGCAGCTTCAATAGAAGAGCTGGCCCAATGACTTGCCGGTACGTCCTTAAATTTTGAAGTAGCTGCCGATACAGTCTCTGCACCTGCAAATCCGAACACCGCAGTACTCATTAACACTCCCGAAAGAACCCCTTTAAAGATCGTTAACAATGTCATTTCCACACTCCTTAAAATATTGGTTTGCCTATTTATGCATCTCTCTAACGCTGCAATCTAGCTATTTCATTTACTCAAACCGCACAAATTATCCCAGCAGTAAAATCGCAACTATATTATCATAAATTTTAATAATTTGGTATTATATTCCTATCACTCCTTCTAGTAAAATAGACATATTCCCCACTATTTCGCACCATAGATACAAAAAAAAGCGGAGCCCACCGAGATCTCGGTAAGCTCCGCTTTATACGGTAGCAGGAAAGTATTTACAAGCAGTTTAGCATCATCTGTTCCTAAAATCAATCAAATCGCACATCCCCAATCCCAAACCAAGGGTATAGGATCGCAATTACATAAGCTGCAGCAGCCGCTCCTGCCAGCAGAACAACAATCAGAACATCATATATGGTGAAACGTGACTTATAATAGTAGGTTCTCGTCTTGCCAGACTCTCCATTAAACTGTTTTGCTTCCATGGCGGCCGCTACCCGGTGGGCCCTTCGGATACTCTGTGCAAGCAATGGAACAGCATACATTCCGGCACGGTTCACAACACCTTTAACGCCACGTATTGGGCGAACTCCACGAACCTTAAGGGCCTGCCGCCGAACCAGATATTCCTCCCACACCATCGGTAATAATCGAATCGAAGCCATAAAGCTGTAGGCATACTTAGGAGCAAGCTTTAGTTTTTGCATCAATCCATAGAATAGATCCACCGAGGACGTTGTGGTAACAAACAGAAGACCTTCAGCTGCAAATGTAATTCCCTTAAATCCAAGATGCAATCCTCGATAAAAACTTTCTTCCGACACACGAAACAAGCCCCATTCCCACCATATGGCCTCCCCCCGCCCAAACAGCATCATCGAAGAGGAGGATGAGATAAACGCAATCAAGAACGGAAGAGAGAATAGCAACATTCTCCACGGTTTAATACCGCTTAATACCAACAAACACACGGTGAAGATTACAGCTTGGTACATGACAAAATCAATATCATGCGTGAGGACCGTCATTAAGAATAATCCCATTAGAACCCCTAGCTTTACGACAGGATTCGCACGATGTAGCCAGGTTAACCGCTCAGGCTTCCAAAAGTTCATCGACTCACCCCCGGAAGAATCAACTGGCGTTTATCTTGTGTCTCATCACTACGATTCCCGGCAAAGCCGGTCGTCAGTCTGGATGAAGTCTGCTGCGAAACGACGCAGCCAGACCGGACTTCCCATATATGCGTAGCCGCAGCTTCCGCAATATTCATTTCATGAGTCACCATCAAGATGGCTGTCCCTGCCTGCCGCAGTTCTTCACACATTTCCAAAATCGCAAACGTATTCCGAGCATCCTGTCCAAACGTAGGCTCATCGAGTAACAGAACCTCCGGCTGACGCGCCATGGCGGTCGCTACGCTTAATCTGCGTTTTTGCCCAGTGGACAGTTGATAAGGATGACGATACTCTAGCCCACCGAGTCCAAAACGCTTAAGCGATTCACGCGCAGCCTGTTCTGCCTGCTCCTGAATTACTCCATCCACGAGAAGCGAATAGGCCACTTCATCTAATGCACGCTCTGTAACGAATTGCAGTTCAGGGTTTTGGAACACAAAACCGATTCGGCGCAGCATCTGCTCCCTAAGCTTCCGCTCTTTCCTCTTCTTCCCTGAATAGACAAGATCACCACCAAGACGGTATTCACCTTCGATCGGAAGTAATCCCATCAAGCCAAGCAGCAAAGTGCTTTTTCCCGCTCCATTTGGACCGGTTACTGCAATGAATTCCCCTGGATACACAGCAGCTTGAGCTAGCTCTACAGTAGCCCTCTGTTTTCTAAGCACGGTAACACCATTTAGTTCTATGATCGGGCCAGAACCTTCAGATTCCGGAGAAACCATTCTTTTACCTTCATTTAAAGACCCCGTTTTCCCAGCAAGATCCGCATAACTATACACTCCATTTACTTTACCGAACGCTTCTGGAGCAAGCATACGAAATGTCTCTCTTCCATTTGTTGATCTGGCATAGTCATCCCACACACCCGGATACCAAATGCCGTATTCCTTCAGTTCCCTCTGGAATGCCGTAAACACGAATTCAGGATTCCCCTCACCCAAAATCACACCATCCGGTCCGAACAGCACGACCCGATCAACATAGTCCGCCATTTCCTCAATCCGGTGCTCCACAATGATTAACGTTCGCCCATCCGATACAGACTTCACTGTCTCCCATATCTGTTCCCGTCCTTCTGGATCCAGCAGCGCCGAAGGTTCATCCAGAAACAACACCTCCGGCTGAAGAAGTAGGGCAGAAGCAAGTGCTAGTCTTTGTTTCATCCCTTGAGAAAGATGACTGATTGGCATATGTATATCCTGAAGTGCCAGCCCAACTGACTGCAACGCTTCAGTCATTCGGTCTACCATATCGGCTTGTGGAACCCCCAAGTTTTCTAACACAAAGGCCAATTCTTCATCCACATAAGGCATACAAAACTGGGTATCCGGATCTTGAAAGACATACGCCCATGACGATGGGATTCGCTGGTCTGAGCATTTCATCGGCACTTCTATAGCGTTCGGAATCATACCGCTGAGCACCTGGAGAAGGGTTGATTTACCGCATCCGCTTGGGCCGAGAAGAAGAACCTTCTCTCCTTTTTTCGCAGAAAACGATATGTCCTTGAACATCAGCTTGTCTTCTCCCGGAAATTTCAATCGTAAGTCTTCCACAAACAGTGCATATGACATCTCGCTACCGGACGCCTTATGCTGATCAGCTATATTCTCACACATGTTTAGGATCGTCCAAAGCTTCATAATCCTTAGCTGAAGCAGGACGGAGCAGTGAAGTGACCCCTGTCCGTTCTAAGGCCTTAGCCAAGGCGAACATTAAGAAACCTGCAATTACAGCACCACTCAGTACACGCATGCTATACTTTGCAACAAACAGCCACCATGCATAATCGTCCGTATAAGCTAAATAAAAATCCATCAGCATGGAACCAACCGCAGACATTGCACCAGCTAGAGCAACGATCGATACCGTATACTTTCTATACCGGAAAGCTGCAAATACGAGCTCTGCTCCAAGACCTTGAATAATTCCGTACAATAGCAGGTTCAGTCCCCATCCACTGCCGAATAATACCTCCACATGAGCCGCTGCAAGCTCTGCTATAAGCGCAACCCCCGGCTTTCGAATGAGGAGAAATGCGAGCGTAGCTGCTGCAAACCACATACCGTACAACAACTCATCTGCTTCAAAAAACAATGGCTTAAACAGGTTATATACCGATCCCCAGAAATGGTACACCACACCTAATACGAGTGAGACCAGAACCGTAACCAAAATATCACTAAGCCGCAGTCCCTTACTAACAGGTCTCTTCACCTTACCTTGAATACTTGATTCCATCATAATTTCCCCTCTCCTATCTAAAATACGATTGATAAACACGACAAAAAACCGTCTGGAAATATGCGCAGACGGAAAACAAGCCCTTAGTCAGGGTCGGATATTCTCTACGCTGGCATTACCCAGTTCAGATTAACGGTCAGCAGCGGGATGATATCTGCAGTCTCAGCCTGATTCACTCAAGCCCCCGTATTCCATATTCGGTTTTAAGCTGACTTTAAAATACACCAAGTAATCCAGAATTTGCAAGACCCTATTTTTCAATAATCCCCTTTATATTGATTTACCCCTTGTTCTATGTCAATATAATGCAGAGTGCGGATGCATTTAATTCCGCCTATTGTTAGGCAAGGCAAAGGAGAATCACATGGCTAAACAATTACTTAGATTAATGACAGAACTCTCTTCCCGCAAGTGGATATCCCATATAATGGGACGTTTTTCCCATAGCCGATTGAGCCGTTATCTCATACCAACGTTTACACGAATATATCAAATCCCTGTACATGAAGCGGAAAAAGAAATAAACGAATACCGTTCACTGAACGAATTTTTTTCCCGTCGTTTAAAGATGGGCATGCGGCCGATCGACGAAACAGCAAGTGCCATGACCAGCCCTGTTGATGGTGTTATAACCGGTATGGGGCCTATTCATGCGGGTACCATTCTGAACGTCAAGAATCAGGATTACACGATTGCTGATCTGCTCGCTAACTCCCCGCGCATGCAGAATTACATTCACGGGTATGTATTTGTACTCTATCTTAGTCCAACCGATTACCACCGGATTCATTCTCCTGTAACTGGAAAGAAAGCAGAAAGTGAGCATCTTCGTGGCAAGGTATATCCGGTAAATGATTTTGCCATGACCCATATTCGCTCCGTACTTAGCCGTAACGAAAGACTCATCACCTACATCACACATGAACATGGTGAAGTAGCCGTCGTTAAAGTTGGTGCTATGAATGTCAGCAGCATTAAATATGTTGACGAGACCGTAACTGAGTGGCGGAACGGCGATGATCTTGCTTACTTCGAGTTCGGTTCTACCGTCGTCTTGCTCACGGAGAACGGAACCTTCACTCCACGCGGTGATCTAAAGATCGGAGACAAGGTAAAGATGGGTGAACTTCTCGGACTACTGCATGAATCATCAGATCATCGCTCCTAGCATCAGGGATTCTTACTTAACGTATTTAAAACAATGCGACGAAAGAAGCGGTAAGGTAGCATCATCTTGGCTGCAATCGTCATTCGGGTGCCAAAAGGTAGTCTGTATCTGAACTTGGGGGAAGCGCTTCTAGCGATTTCCCCTACCAGTCGTGCAACTTCTCTAGGATCTCCACTTTTTTCAGCCGTTTTTTGAGAGAACCGGAGGACACGGTTTAACATCGAATAATAAGGAGATCCCTCCTTGGCTTTAATATCACTGAACCCTTTGCTCCAAATCGGCGTGCCATATGCACCTGGTTCAATGAGCACCACATCCATTCCGAGCGGCTGAAGCTCAAGCGAAAGACATTCTGCGAGACCCTCAATGGCAAACTTAGAAGAAGCGTATGGTCCGTACCCCGGAAACCCGACTACGCCGCTAATGCTGCTCATAAATATGATTTTGGATTTCGGAGTTTTACGCATGATTGGCAAGGCAAGCTGTGTGACAGCTACCGTTCCGAAAAAATTCACATCCATCTGCTTCCTCCATGCCTCAAGCGGGACCTCTTCCACGAATCCCCCCACGGCTTCACCTGCATTGTTTACAAGCAGATCCAGTCTACCCCAGCGATGATCAATCTCAAGCATGGCGTTCTTAATAAGCTCGTGCTCGCATACATCCACCTTCATAATATGAATCCGAGATTCCAATCCCGCTTCCTTGGCAGAACTCAGCAGTTCTCCCGCAGCCTCAGGTCTTCGCATTGCTGCTGCCACGTTATACCCCTTGGCCGCAAGTTCCAGACAGATCAGTAGTCCAAAACCACTTGAAGCTCCAGTCACAAGCGCTAGTTCACCTGTTAATTTCTTAAACGTTTCCAATTCTGTTCTCCCTTTCATCCCTGGATCAATCGATATGCTATATGCTAAAAAGCACCCCGCCATTTCGCCGGTTTGTTCCTTCCGGGAAATAACGAAGGTGCTGTTATGTGTATGATTTATTAGAACCACAAATTCTGTTCGGGATTGGCACTCTTAAACCGACGTAACCGATTTCTAAAAATGCCGCAACCACCACGACTGCAAATCAAGCTGCGCATTCTTCTTCTTTGGCTCATTGCCGGCACCCCCCTCTCTATTTTTATTTATCACCATCATTACCCTATCTAGTTTACCATGAATCACCTTACTAGATTACTTTAACGAACCTCAGAAGGACTCTTCCCGGTATACTGCTTGAATTGCCGGCTGAAAAAGAAAATATCTCTGTATCCGAGCGCATCAGCAACCTCCGTAACATTCATCCCTTGGTGCAGTAAAAGATGCTGTGCTCGCTCAATCCTCATCTTAATTATGTACGACTGAACCGGTGTACCGATCAGTTCCTTGAACTTGATCGAAAAATAACGAGAAGACAAGCCTGCTCTAGCAGCTAGATCCTCAACCCGATGCGGCAGCCCTGGGTGCAGGCGCACATAATTCGCAATCTCATGGATAGCCTCTGTCAGTTGGTTACTGGTCTTCTTGTTTACGGGCATATCCTTATCATCCCTGAGCAAATAAATCATCAGCTGCTTTAAAATCATCTTTCCTTCTTCTTCCGCCCCATAAGGCTGGTCCAGATACAGCCGAACGTATTTAGCAAGCAAATATTCAAAATCCATCGTCTCGTTCAGCTTCCGATAAGGAGCTGGCACCTCGCTGACAGGATCAGTCACATCAAAATGCAGGTAAGTTAGAACAAGCGGCTTTTGCGGGTTATGTGTTGCACTTGTATGATCGCCAGGAGAGAATAAAAAGCAACTTCCTTTTTCCACCTCATAAGGCACATCATTAAGCACCACAGTTCCTTCACCACTCCATACGTAAAACAGGTCATAATTTTGCATCGGTTTCTCACGCTTTTGCCATTTCCATCCTGGTTCACATACGATTTTAGCTAAAGCGGGTTTGATTACAAAAGAAGACGGCGATGCATTCAGCATCACGTCATTCCCCCTTGTCTCTCGAAAATATTAATCTATGTCTACCTCCATGATACTCTTTTTTGAGATGTTTTGCATATCCTCCCAAGCTAAAGCCATTTGAGAGATTCCCTTCTCGATTTGCTCATGATTCAGATGAGAGAATACGAAGCATGCAGCAGAAGTATTCGGCGTAAGATGATATACTTCAGCATCTCGAAACTCAACACCTCTATGTCGGCAAACCTTTTTAAAAATCTCGTACTGGTCCGGTCCATGCAGCCAATGAGCGTATACATGTAATCCAGCATCTCCCCCATTCAGACGGAATAGATGCGCTGCCTTCTCTTCCATTTGGTTAACAAAAAACGCATGCAGTCCTCTGTAAATCCGAGTCATTCGCCGGAGGTGCTTGCCATATCCACCTCTCGCCATAAAATGAGAGAGCGCACACTGCTCCAGCAGAGCGGGTGACACTGGCTCATACAAAGCCTTAGCAGCAACGACTGACTTTACCATAGATTTAGGGAGAACAGCGTATCCTAGACGAAGGCCTGGAAACATTGTCTTAGAGAAAGAACCTATGTAAATGACACGTCCTGATTCATCCAAAGCCTTAAGCGGTTCCATCGGTCGCCTGCCAAATCGGAATTCACTGTCATAATCATCCTCAACAATGATCGCTTGATGAGACTCAGCCCATCTCAGTAATTCCCTTCTCCGTTCAATCGGCATCACCGCCCCTGTTGGAAATTGGCGGCTAGGGGTGACGAATAATAATCTTGCATTCCAATTTTCCGGAATAAGACCGAATTGATCCACTTCCCCGGCAATCATCTTTCCACCGCAAGATTGCACCGCACTCCGTATTCCATGATAACCTGGGCTCTCAAGCACAACAGGATCACCCGGGTTTATTAATAATTGCGAGAGCAGAACAATACCTTGCATAGATCCGCTGAAAATGACGATATGCTCAGCCTCTGCATGGATGCCTCGGGTAAATTTTAAATGTCCAGCAATGGCCTGACGGAGTTCAAGATGCCCGGCACAAGGCAGCTGTTGTTGGTATTCTTTTCTCGCTTCGCTGGCGGCATGATTTATCGCACTTTTCCATTCCACATAAGGGAAATGGTTGGATTCTGCCTTA
The DNA here is from genome assembly GCF_042666275.1 of Paenibacillus sp. GCM10028914. Taxonomy (NCBI): domain Bacteria; kingdom Bacillati; phylum Bacillota; class Bacilli; order Caryophanales; family Paenibacillaceae; genus Paenibacillus; species Paenibacillus sp. GCM10028914. The sequence goes on along the minus strand of NZ_JBHTFO010000006.1, from coordinate 83,741 downwards.
TCACCAACAAATGAAATACACTCATCATCATACAACTGTTCAAATCCCACTCTGGAATCCTTTGAAGACATCATATCTACCACATTTTGTCCCCAAACCGATAACGCAAGATCACAATGGGTGTCATCATGGACATTCTCCTCTAGAGAAACGCCCTTTGCCACATAAGTCCCCCTGCCAATCATGGCTTCCACATACCCTTCAGCAAGAAGCATGTCATAACTTTGCGCGGCAGAGCCACGGGACATTCCATACAGACGGGCAAGCTCACGTGTCGCAGGAAGACGCGTCCCACTTGGCAGCATTCCGTTTATAATGGCATCCCGCAGCGCGTGATATAGAGCTAAATATTTATAATGGTATTTCTTCATATATGTATCAACTGATAATCCAAGCTCCACCGCATTTCCTCCTGTCTAATATTGGACCATTAAAATCAATCTAAATTGGATCTTTTTTCTTGTCAATATGAACATTATGCTGATTAAAAATGAATTGAAGGGAATGCAATCAGAATGCGAAGAAGTGAATTCATGATAGAAAATCAAGAGGAAGTGGAACAATTTTTAGCAGAAATGAGCTTCGGGTTTCTCGGAACTGTTGATGAATCTGGTTGTCCACGCGTAACCCCCTTAAATTTCGTGTTTTTAGAGAATGCTTTTTATTTTCACGGAAGCCGGTTTGGAGAAAAAATGGATCACCTGTTTCGTAATCCAAAGGTCAGCTTCACCGTAGCAGATGAATATGCTCTGATTCCGTCTTATTTTTCCGATCCTGTAATGGCCTGCCCGGCTACAGCATTTTTTAAAAGTGTAACCGCAAGCGGAGACGCTGTCATTGTTCAGGACATCGAAGAAAAGGCTAAAGTTCTCGGCGGATTTATGCTTAAGCTTCAACCGGAAGGTGGATATGATCCGATCGATGCCAATGATCCACGGTATTCCCCTCAACTGAAAGGAGTTGCACTAATTAAGCTGGTCCCGCATCATATGTCAGCAAAATTTAAATTTGGACAAAACTTAAAAAAACGAAGATTGGATAACGTACTGGATGGTCTAAAAAACCGCAACGAGAGCCGTGATGCTGTTACAGCAGAACATATATGCAAGTACCATCCATCCTCTCCCTAAACAAGGTTCATTTTCCGTGACGCTTTGACGGTCAGGTGCTATAATATTAGTCAATGAAATCGTAGATGAGAGATACAACACCTTAACCTAAAGTACTCGGAAGGATGGAATCAACTCATGAACCCATTGGCTGGTCAATTGAACGAAAACATCAAGACAGGAAGTCCTCATGTGTATGAAATGCTATCAACCCTCGGTAAAGAAATTTATTTTCCTAAAGAAGGCATTCTGAGCCAATCAGCGGAAGCAACAAGCCATGCAAAAAAATACAACGCTACCATCGGCATTGCAACTGAAGGTGGAATTCCGATGCACCTCAGCGTGATTCAAGATAAGCTTTCAGCCTATCAGCCGAAGGACCTGTACAGCTATGCACCACCAGCTGGTAAACCAGAACTTCGTTCTGCTTGGCGGAACAAGATGATCCAGGAGAACCCTTCTCTTGAAGGTAAAAGTATCAGCAATCCGATTGCTACCAACGCACTAACACACGGACTGAGCATTGTTGCGGATCTGTTTGTCGATGAAGGAGATGCTGTGGTTTATCCAGATAAGAACTGGGAGAACTATGAGCTAACTTTCGGTATCCGTCGTCATGGTGTTACCGTGAACTACCCGCTCTTTACCGATGACATGAAGTTTAATGCTGCTGGACTTCGTGAAGCACTTCTGAGCCAGAAAGATAAGGGTAAGGCCGTTGTGCTCCTGAACTTCCCGAATAATCCAACAGGTTATACACCTGGGGTAGAGGAAGGAAAAGCGATCGTAGCCGCTATCCAGGAAGCTGCTGAAGCTGGTATTAACGTCGTTGCTGTAACGGATGATGCATACTTCGGTCTGTTCTTTGAAGATTCACTTAAAGAATCCCTCTTCGGACAGTTGGCTGATCTTCATCCCCGTGTATTAGCGGTTAAAATTGATGGAGCTACAAAAGAAGAATTCGTGTGGGGATTCCGTGTCGGGTTCATCACCTACGCTTCCGAGAATAAGGATGTACTGTATGCTCTGGAACAGAAAACACTAGGTATTATCCGGGCAACAATTTCAAGCGGCGCTCATCCTTCTCAGACATTCGTACTGGATGCGCTGAAATCACCGGAATTTGAACAACAGAAATTAGAGAAGTTCAATATTATGAAAGGCCGCGCTAACAAGGTTAAGGAACTATTAGACAGCGGTAAATACGGAGATGTGTGGGAATACTACCCGTTCAACTCTGGATATTTCATGTGTCTTAAACTTAAGGGCATTTCTGCCGAAGCGCTTCGTACACATCTCATTCATGAATATGGTGTGGGAACGATCGCGCTTGGAGAATATGATCTTCGAATCGCATTCTCCTGTATTGAAGAAGAACATCTTGAGGATCTGTTCGATCTTGTATATAAAGGCATCCAAGATCTGAAGCAGGCATAACTTAATACAGAATACACTGATAAGATCGGGCTGATGTCCGATCTTATTTCTTTTAATGAATAAACACTCGCCCATACCCTTGGCCAATCGTCTACATACTATACTGTGTACTAACAAAAACAACAACGAATTGAAAGGGGAATGAACATGGGTGCAGTAGAAGAAACAAGATGTGGTGGATACGGTGGATGTGGCGGAGGATACGGAAGCGGCGTAGGAGCCATTCTGGTACTTTTCATCCTTCTCGTTATCATCACTCGTGCTTTCTGGATTTAATCGATTAATACTTTAAATAAACAACTGACTCACTAACATGATAAACCCCTCATAGATAAAACATCATAAAAGGGGCATCCCGCGCCGGTTCTTGACCTGCGGGGATGCCCCTCTATCCGTTATATAATAGTAGTTAGATTATAGATCGTCTTCGTCTTCATCTTCTTTACGTCCCCGCTTCAGAGCCGCAAACCGGAATAATATGACGAGGACAACTCCACTCGCTCCAGTACCAAGTACGAATACTGGATCATTGGCAAAAGAAGCTAGCAGCGGAAGCCACATGAGAATCGCCCATAACAGCTGCACTTGAAATACAAGTTTAACTTCATTCTCTCGCCGTGTTCCAACAGGTAACGGGTACACATGCAACCAGAACGATTCCTGATGAAGCTTACGCAGAGATGAAAGCTGCAATCCAGCGATCAGCAAGCTAACCAGGTATATTACACTTGACATGAGACTGTCTCGCGTTAACCAAACAAGGAGTGCACCAAGAACCCCTACTCGTACCAAAATGCCAAAAATGTCACTCCGGACTAGGCTTTTGACCAATAAGTAACGATAGGCCGTCTCTTTACGCCAAGGAATCCCACTTCCCCACCGGGACAGCCATCTCCGCGCATATACTCGCTGTTCTCGTTGCGGAACATTGACGAACCAACTCAGCACCATCATCACTCGGCTAGCCTGTCTTTTCTCTACCTGAATCAACCGCTCCCAAGCGACAGCATGCTTAGCGGGAATGGCCAAGGATGCAATGTAGGTAGCGCCAATGAGAACGATAAATATAAGGCTATGAAGACTTGGATACCATAACCACGATGCGATGGTTAACGCAACAACCGTCCAGCGCAGTACTCGATAAGCCGCAGCTGCACCCCGGGAGATCATTCCAAGCTCTTTCCAGCTTCCATAACTGGATAGCAACTTTAACAGGATCAATATCAGAATACTTGCGAATAGAGGCTTTGGATCCTGATCACTCCGTATGTACAACGGCCACAAAGTGATCACTACAATGATCAGACCCACAATTTTATAAATGGTACCGCCTACCCAGCCTTTTGAAAAATATTGCTTCATTCTTGATTCCTGAGGCAATAGAAATACGGTATCTGCTTGTTGAAGATAAGTCCGAACACTGCTATTTACCGTTAACGGTAAAAGAATAATTAGCATTATCCATCTTATTGGCAAATTCGGCGGGACATTCTGAACGACCGAGGTGTACCATGCCGAGAAAGCGATCAGCAGAAATAAAAAGACAACCGCTACACCGCTTTGAATCACATACCCGAGGTAAGGCAAAACCTCTCCCCAGAATTGACTTTTTCTTTTGGCAAACAACTCCCGCAGGTTCATCCGCCATTCCCACCTTGAATGAGAGCATAGAACAACTCTTCAAGAGGAAGTCCCGGTTTGCCAGCCTGCTCCGCGACCTCTTGCAGCGTGCCTTGGGCGATGATCTTTCCTTGATGAAGTACGATAAATCGGTCACAATAATTCTCAATTGTCGATAGAATATGTGAACTGAGAAGTACCGAAGAACCAGCTGCCTTCAACTCAAGCATAAAGTCCAGCAATGAGCGGATACCTAGTGGATCCAGTCCTAAAAACGGTTCATCGATAACATAAAGGGACGGTCTTGCAACAAAAGCGCACATAATCATAACCTTCTGCCGCATCCCTTTGGACAAGTGTGCGGACAGGCTGTCCATTTTATCTTCCATACGGAACATGCTGGACAGCTGTGCTGCACGACGCTCATAATCTTCACGGGAAACCCCATAAGATCTCGCCGTAAATTCGAGATGCTCTCTCACGGTCATTTCCTCATAGAGCAGTGGGGATTCCGGGACAAAAGCCAGCGCACTATGATATGCTTCCGAATTCTCATCCCGTGTCTGATTCTGAACCCGGACCTCCCCTTTTTGCGGCTTCATAAGCCCGAGTATATGCTTCATCGTGGTGCTCTTGCCCGCTCCATTTAGTCCGATTAGACCGACCATTTCTCCTGGCTGGACGCTAAAAGAGACCTCATGCAGAACAGGGCGGTTCAGACTGTATCCTCCGCTTAAGTTTTGGACGGACAATACTGGATTCTCTTTCATTCCTGTTCACCCCATTTTAGCAGTGTCCCACTCTACGAAGTGAAAGACGCTGCATGATCACAACTCATTTTTTTCTTAACCACTTAGGTGCTCCCTTATTCTTGCGGTCACGTTCCCGTTCACTTTGTCGTTCCTGTGAAACCTTACCCGAAGAGTTCCGTGTATCACCCTTCGCTGATACCTTAGCTTGTTTCCCTTGGCTCTGACCGGCAGTTATTCTAGCTGGTGATGAGGAACCGACACGAGGTGCACGTGCATTCGTAGATGTTGCTTCCCTTGGAGATCTTACTTTACCGCCGAACATCGCTTTTTCCTCAATCGAAATACCAAGCTCCCGATTGAATTTACGCATAATAAATGTCTGACGATCGGTTACGATTGAGATGACCATACCGCTGCGTCCCATACGTCCAGTTCGCCCAGCACGGTGTGTGTAAAATTCGGCATTGATCGGAGGATCATAGTTAATGACCATGCCAAGTCCCTCGATATCCAGTCCTCGTGCAGCTACATCACTTGCTACCAGCAACTGTGTTTTACCTTCGCGGAAAGCATTCAATACTTTACTACGTGTCATTTTATCCGCATCACCATATAAAGCAGCCGCGCTTAGTCCCGAATAATTAAGCTTCGCTTCAACCTCAGCCAGATCTGCTGTTGCATTCACAAATACAATCGCCCGGTCAGGCTTATAGTGACGAACAATTCGCCGTACGGTGTCAATCCGATCCCGATCCTCACTCACAAAATAGTAATGCTCGAGTGCAGATGGTGTTCTCATTTCAGGATCAATGCCGATCTCAACTGGACGATCCATCTCCCGCTTCACTAGTTCAGCTGTCTGCGGGCTAACGGTAGCCGATAAAAAGACAAGCTGACGATCACGCAGCGCACTTCGCAGAATTCTCTCCACATCGCTTGCCGCTCCCAGATTAAATACCTGATCCACTTCATCGATAACGATGGTGGTAACGGCATGCATTTTAAGCTTTTTGATTTCGATCATTTCACGTACTCGGCCAGGCGTACCAACGATCAACTGAGGATGTTGCTTCAGCTTTTCAAGCTGCCTTTTCGCCGATGCGCCACCGATAAGTCCAAGGACTCTGATTCCTTTTGCGGCGCCGTAACGCTCACCTTCACGCACAATCTGGATTGCCAGCTCTTGCGTCGGTGCTAAAATCACTTTCTGAACCGCTTTACTCTCGATATCAATCGTCTGTAATACAGGCAGTAAATACGCTAAAGTTTTGCCGGTTCCTGTCTGGGAAGTTGCTAATACATCCTTGCCTTCCAGCACTTGTGGAATTGCCTCAGCCTGTACCGGAGAAGGCGTATGTATTCCAAACTCACCCAAGCGGGTGGCTAAATCCTCGGATATACCGAGTGTCATAAATGTTGTAGTAGAAGTCATAGATTCGTCCATCCTTTATCTTTGAGTATTGTTCACTCATGTTTCATTATATGCTAAAACAGAAGTTCCCACCAAATGAAGCTTTAATGTTATTTCCTTTGTCCCATAAAACTTGAAAAAACCGGCTCTCGAGGAGCCGGCTCATTCGCTTATGTAATGATACCTCTGTTTATTTTTTGTTCATCCAACGATAAGACAGCCGGTCAGCAAGACGCGGAAACAGATGATAAAGCCTTATTCCAGCCCCAGCCAGACGTGGTAAATCGATCTCTTCCTTGCGTTTACGAATTAGTTTGACGATCCGCCCCGAAACATATTCAGGTTTCATCATAAACCAGCTTATATTCTTCACATAACCGCCTGAAGGATCTGCAAGTGAAAAGAATGGTGTATCGATGGGACCTGGATTAACCGCTGATACGGTGATACCTGTTCCACGGAGCTCCTGTCGTAATGAATTCGTCAGTCCTAAAACAGCGTGCTTCGTAGCTGAATAAGCGGTTGATTTAGCCGATCCAATCTTTCCAGCCATCGATGCTACATTGACGATTTGACCGCTCTTCCGCCGAAGCATACCAGGAAGAACTGCTTGAGTGCAGCGAACAATTCCCATGTAATTCACATTCATCATATCTTCGAATTGATCCTGCGGCATATCGATGAAAGTTTCAAATATTCCATATCCCGCATTATTCAGAAGCACATCAATTTTACCGTGCTTGCGCTCGATCTGATCAAATACTCCCTTTACCTGCTCCGCATCACGTACATCAAGCAAGACAATTTCATAAGGACCTTTCATTCGGCTACCAACCTGTTTCAAACGCTCTTCCGAACGGCCTGCAAGAATTACGTAAGCCTCTTCACTCGACAGCATCTCGGCAGTCATAGCACCGATACCGCTTGATGCCCCCGTCACAACAATCACTTTATTCTTAAGCATGATTTCTTCATCCTCTCTACAGTCCGGCGGTCTACTGCTAGCAAACGCACCTGCTCTTCGAAGGACTGCTTTACTCTCTCTATTCTAAGAAATCATGACTTGAATATCCAGTTCTCCAATTCCATCCATCGTAAGCGGAATGCTCAAAGCCTTTTTCTTTGCAAATTCAGTTATATTCACCGACCTAATGACCTTCGGCGGGGTGATATCTACGATTACCCCTTGATTAGACAAGATCGTGCTTGCATTGCCGCTGATCATATTACCAAGTTCCGATATAGCACTTTGTCCCATCTCATCCATTTCTGTCAGTACATACCCACCCATCATGATGGAAACCATACGCAGTGCTACTTGTTCTTGAATTCCAAATACGATATTACCGCACATCTGTCCCGTCATACCGATCTGTATCCATATATGGTTCTCAATTAAAGAAATCTCTTTGACCCCGAGATTGCCCGTGGAGGGTGAGACTTGTATAACTTGCTCAATGACGAGTCTTGCGGATTCTAAAAAAGGATTTATAACTTCCGCTTTCATTCCCGATTAATCCCCTTTCACTGGGTTTGTGGTCAGGGTCCCAAAGTCCCAATCATTAGTTAAAGTAATTATAATGTATACCTTATAATAAATCATTATAAATTAACGTCCACTGACCATTAGCCCACCTATAAGTCATATATATTCGTGTGTACAAACAGCATAATTATTGGGGCTTTAGTCGTAGTTCAAAAATATCGACCTTACTTATTATCGGTTATTAACCTCCATCAATTAATAATGATTTCTGAAAAATGAAATTAAATTACCTGACAAGATCTTTCAGGGAAGGTTCACATTGCCCCGATGTACTTAATCACCTATAATTTAAATAATAGATTATAGCGTATGACAGACACGGAACACATGAAATCATGTTAGGAGGAAGGCCATGAACATCAGCCAACTGGAGACGCTCATCACCATTTCCAAAACGATGAGCTTTCGCAAAGCGGGAGAATTACTAAATTTGACCCAGCCGGCCGTGTCGGCCCAAATCAAGAGCCTCGAAGATGAATTCAAAACCGTGCTTGTGGATCGAAGTCAGCCTGTAACACTAACTGACCGGGGTCAGGTATTCGTCGAACATGCTGATCACATCCTAAGAATTGTTGACGAGTTGAAACAGAGGTTATCCGATTTAGATCAGACTCCTCAGGGACATATTCGGCTCGGTACGACCACTTCGATTGCGATTCAAATTTTGCCGCGCGTGCTGTCTTATTTCCAAGATCAATTTCCACATATCAAAACGACGATCCAATCCATGGCTTCATCGCAAATTTACCACAGCGTTGAGAACAACCTCATCGATATTGGAATTGGATACTTGATTGAACGGAATCCTAACGTAAGCTCCTCTATTCTGTTCTATGACTCCTTTGAGCTTGTTGTCTCTCCACAGCATCCTCTAGCCAAAACTACAAAAGCGGGTATTGAAGTACTTGGACAGACACCGTTAATCCTGTTAACCCAGGATACCGTAGGCCGGAGATTTGCTGATGAAGTGATGAGATCACACGGTATTCAGCCCCAGGTTGTCATGGAGCTGTCTAGTAGTGAGGAGATTAAACGGATGGTGGAGATCAATCTCGGAGCAGCCATCATATCCAAGCAGTCGGTTTCTTCCGAACTTCGACACGGAACGCTGAAAATCGTTCCTCTTACCGAGCTTGAAGTAAGCCACCCTGTCGGTGTTATTTATAAAAGCGGACGTTATGTTAGTTCAGCAATGCGCCAGTTTATAAGTGATTTGAAGGGAATGCCGGAAACCCAGTTCATCAGCAGCGAATAAACATTCTTCATCTTTTTAAGGAGGACATCATGAAATTTGATCTGCACACTCATCATTTCCGCTGCGGGCATGCTGACGGAAACATCCGGGAATATGTTGAAGCCGCGATAAGAGCCGATCTTAAAGTTATTGGCATATCTGATCACACCCCTTATTTCGGGAGTCCTGAGGAACAGCCTTTTCCTTACATCGCTATGGGAAAGAGTGATCTAGCTAATTATGTGAATGAAGTTCTTCAATTAAAGAAAGAGTATGAAGGAAAGATCGATGTACTGCTTGGCATTGAATCTGATTTTTTTCCGGAACATTTTGAAGCTTACCGTCAAGCTCTTTCTCCCTACCCGTTTGACTACATCATCGGTTCCGTACATCAGGTAAGCGGAGTGAGTATTTTCAACAAAAACCGTTGGAAAGATCTTACCCCTAAGCAGAAAATAGCCGAGAAAGAGAATTACTTTTCTCTCATACGTCAATCGGCCCAGAGCGGCATGTTCCAAATCCTTGGACACATCGATGCCATGAAAGGCAACTATCCTTCTTTCTCAGACATTGCAACCGAAGATGCTCTTGAAGAGACGCTAAAAGTGATCGCGGAATGCGGTGTTGCCATAGAAATTAACACCTCAGGCAAAACAAAATTATCCGGTGGTTGGTATCCGTCCAACGCCATCTTGGAACGGGCGCATTTTTACGGTGTTGATGTTACGTTCGGATCGGATGCTCATAAACCGTCACGTGTCGGAGATGAATTCGAAGAAGTTGCTGCGGTGCTCAGAGATATAGGGTTTAAAGAGTGGGTATATTTCAAACAGAAACAAAAGGTGACCGTGCCTCTATAATTAGAGGCTGCGGTTTCTTTTTTTATATAGACAAAAAAAAGAGGACCCAGAAAATCCAGGTCCCAACAAAATATATATTCTCAAAAGGGGGTCATGTGATAAGTTTACCCTGTCGCTGTTAGAGTTTGATAACAGATATATTTCATTTGTGTTACAAAAGTACAAACCGCTGATTTATAGTATTTTCAATGATTGAATTCACTATTATATGTGATTATTACGCTTGTCTTAAAGTTAGAATCGTCAGCTCCGGCTTGCACAGAAACCGTAACGGTAATCGTGTTGTTCCGATTCCCCGATTTACATAGAGCGGCATTCCAGGGTTTCCGATCTTATATAACCCACTGATGTATTTTTTGGAGCCTGGTGGTGTAATCACAGCACCTATCCACGGTAATCGGATTTGTCCGCCATGACTATGACCAGACAGTTGAAGATCGAATGGGTACTCTGCTGCAATATCAGCATAATCGGGCTCATGCATCAGAAGCAAGGTATACATTCTCTCCGGAATCCCTTTAAGTGCTCTATTTAAATTCGGATTTCCTAGCAACAGGTCGTCCAAACCAACAACAGCTATGCCTCTTCCTTTCCGTTCCAAAAGTATGTGTTCATTACGAAGAAGCTTAAATCCAGCTTTCTCCTGCAGCGTTATCAACTCTCTTATATTATCAAAATCATGATTTCCAACGATGGAGAGTACACCCAAGGGCGCTTTTAACCCAGATAACGTTTCTACAGCTTCACTCATGGCCTCAGCAGAACTATCAACCATATCCCCAGTAAAGCAGATCAGATCAGGTTGTTCCTGATTAATTGCACCAACAATGCGCTGAACGTCCTTTACATCGGTATGAAAGCCTATATGAAGATCACTGAAATGCGCAATCTTAATTCCGTCAAAAGCTTTTGGTAGCCGTCTTTGATGAAGTGTGACCCTTGTAATCTCTAGCATGTTGGGCTCGAAAAGTGAGGCATACCCTCCAGTAACAAGTCCTGCTCCAAGCAAGGCAGAAGTGCCAAGCTTTAAAAATTGCCGCCGCGTCAAGGAAAATAGAGGCTTATCCAAAGCCTTTTGATCGGAATCTTCATTTAGGCTAGGATGGTTTTTCATTTTCTAGCAGCCTCCTTTATAATCAATAAGAGAGCAACATTGTCCTAAGTTTTATAAATCGGGCAGAGAGGAGTGTTCACCTATGATCATTAACGATTCGATTGAGGAATTAGTTTTAAACCAGCGTCGTTTTTTCAAGACCGGTGGACCCAGAGATGTGAGTTTTCGAATCGAACAGTTGAATAAATTGCGGAATGCATTGATTGCAAAAGAAGCTGAGGTTATAAATGCGCTGCGAAAAGACTTAAATAAGAGTGAACAGGAGTCTTTTACGACCGAGGTTGGAATTGTGTATAAAGAGCTGTCTTACGTTATAAAAAACATCCATAAATGGACTAAACCCCGCAAGGTTAAAACGGCAGTGACTCATTTCGGGAGCCGTGGGGAGATTCATCCGGAACCGTATGGTACCGTGCTCATTATTGCGCCTTGGAATTATCCTTGGCAGCTGGCCATTTCCCCTCTAATTGGCGCACTGGCGGCAGGGAATACGGCTATTATAAAACCGTCTGAGCTGACTCCCCATGTAGCTGGTGTCATCTCATCTCTTATTCAAGATACGTTTCCCACTCAATATGTGGCGGTGGTAGAAGGTGGCCCAGATACGAGCACACGTCTGTTGAAACAGCCCGTGGACTATATTTTTTTCACAGGAAGTACGAATATCGGAAAAGTTGTCATGCAAGCTGCGGCAAAAAATCTCATTCCAGTCACACTCGAACTTGGCGGGAAAAGCCCCTGCATCGTGCATAAGGATGCTCCAATAAAGCTGACCGCAAGACGAATTATTTTCGGTAAATTTACCAATGCAGGTCAGACGTGTGTCGCCCCAGATTACCTGCTCGTGCATCAAAGTGTTAAGGAAGAACTCATTAAACATATGAAGGAAGCCATCTCAGAGTTTTACAGCGATTCGCCTCTCTCCAACCCGGATTACGGACGGATCGTGTCTGAGAAACATTTTTTACGGTTATCTAATTTCCTAAGTAATGGCTCCATTCGGCATGGCGGCAAATGTGATGCTAGCAAGCTGCTAATCGAACCCACACTACTTGATGATATCACATGGGAAATGCCTGTTATGGAAGAGGAAATTTTCGGGCCTATTTTCCCGATTCTTACATACGATCATTTGGATGAAATTATTGACATGGTAAATGCTAAACCTAAGCCGCTTGCACTTTACTTGTTTACGAAAGATAATGATATTCAGAATAAAATACTATCGAGCATTTCATTTGGTGGCGGATGCGTCAATGATACACTCATGCATCTAGCCACCCCTCATCTTCCATTCGGAGGTGTGGGCGAGAGCGGCATGGGCGCCTATCACGGTGAACACAGTTTCGAAACCTTTTCCCATAAAAAAAGCGTCCTGCGGCAGACGAACAAGTTCGACTTCAGTTTCCGCTATCCTGGTAAAGGCGGGCTTAAACTGCTTCGCAAACTGATGAAGCCTTAAAATCATAACAATTCAGTGAAAATGCTAATACCATGGAAGCAGTCCATCCGAGAATATTCTTTCTAGGGTGGACTGCTTTTTAGTATTTGTACATCACTACGTATGCGTATCAATCTTCCGATCACTGTACTCAACAGAAGTCAGCTTGTTTAACTTGTTAGTTACATTAGCTCTTGCGGTTCGTCTCCATCCATTTCACTGCATAGTCAACCATTAGCCGCTGCGGCGCTAACACACATCTGCTATTCTGCACATTTCCTCGAATATAGCCATCCGGATAATTACGTTCATATTCGATTCCGATCTGCTCAAAATCATCCGAAGTAAAATTCACATCCTCGAACTCTTCCCAAATTGATCGGTTTCCTTCTCTCCGGGTGGGGGCATATATTGTTTCTTTCTTCTTCCCTTCCCAATCTGCTCGGTATTCTGACAAATGAAAAGATGTATTATTCTCATAACCTGTTCCGAGCATCAATACATATGCCCCCAAATCATAAAGCTTAGCGAGTGGAGATTCCTCACCTAGGCTATAAGACAACGGATGAGAACCAGTTATCCATTCAGCATGAGGACCTCTTGCCGCAAACGAAACATGTGGATGGCCACTGCGAAGAACTCCAGTCTGCCGCCGAAACACTTCAGGAATTTTCCCCACATAAGATGAGACCGTAAAATCCTTATCAAAAGGGGGCATTGAATCCCGAATCAATTGCCACCACTTAGGATCGGCCGGAGGGTTCTTCCATGTTGATGGATCAGTCAAATCGGCTGAGTGAGTCGGCATAACCAATGTCCCTTCGGCACCTAGTACATCTTCAATTGCCATAATAACCGCTTCGGCACCACCAACGATCCAGCCACCCACACTTTTCAAGGAAGAGTGAACAAGGAGTGTCATGCCTGGTTTTAGTCCAAGCTGGATTAAATCAGCACGGATATCTTCAATTGTTATTGGTTTTTCAGTAATCATGTGCTCTAATCCCCTTCATTTCCAATCAAATATTTCCAAATCAACTACTACTTACTATTCTATACGTAAAAAGAGCACTTGTCCCGTTTACACTGAGACAAATGCTCTTCATGATTTCAAAGGTTCTTACACACTTAACCAGCGTTTGAATAAATGTTTAGTCGTGTCCTTATTCATCTCAGCAATGGATGTTGTCAGCGGAATCCCTTTAGGGCAGGAGCGCACACAGTTTTGTGAGTTACCGCAGCCTTCAATTCCTCCGTCTTCCATCAATGCTTCCAAACGCTCTTCCTTATTCATCTCACCTGTTGGATGAGCGTTAAAGAGACGAACCTGGGAGATCGCCGCAGGACCGATGAAATCTGTCTTCTCGTTGACGTTCGGGCAAGCCTCAAGGCAAACACCGCAAGTCATACATTTGGACAACTCATAAGCCCACTGGCGCTTCTTCTCAGGCATCCGCGGGCCAGGACCGAGATCATAGGTGCCATCAATTGGAATCCATGCTTTAACCTTCTTCAGAGCCGTGAACATACGAGTGCGATCAATAACCAAATCGCGTACAACCGGAAAAGTCTTCATAGGCTGAATACGAATTGGCTGCTCCAGCTTATCAATCAGCGCTGCACATGCCTGACGCGGCTTACCGTTAATAACCATGGAACAGGCGCCGCAAACTTCCTCAAGGCAGTTGGAATCCCAGCAAACAGGAGTTGTAGACTGACCTTGAGCATTCTTCGGATTACGCTGAATTTCCATCAATGCGCTAATTACGTTCATGCCGGGGCGGTACGGAAGTTCGAATTCCTCATTGTAGGTTTTCGATTCCGGGCTGTCCTGGCGGGTAATTATAAATTTGACGCTCTTCGAGGCTGCTGTGGTTTGAGCCATGTCAAATCCCCCTTCTTACTTTTCTTTCGAATAGTCGCGAATACGCGGCGGGATCAAGGAAACATCCACATCATCATACGAGATCTGTGGTCCGTCCGGTGTCCAGGTCGCTTTCGTAGTCTTCAAGAACTCTTCGTCATTACGATCCGGGAACTCAGGCTTGTAGTGAGCTCCGCGGCTTTCGTTACGCAGTAGTGCTCCTAGAGTCATCGCCTCAGCGAGCTCAAGCATGTTCCAGAGCTGGCGGGTAAACGCCACGCCTTGGTTATTCCAACGTGATGTATCGGTCATATTAATGTTTTTATAACGTTGTTTCAGTTCTTTAATCTTGCCGATCGTTGCTTCAAGTTTGTCGTTATAACGAACAACGGTCATGTTGTTTGTCATCCACTCACCAAGTTCCTTATGTAGTACATAAGCATTCTCAGTGCCCTGCATCTTCAGGAGACCTTCATACTTAGCTGTATGTTCTTTCGCAGCCCGATCATAGACGCTAGACGAAATATCTTGAGACGATTTCTTCAGTCCCTTAACATATTCGATGGCTTTCGGACCCGCTACCATACCGCCATAAATGGCTGAGACCAGAGAGTTTGCACCTAAACGGTTAGCACCATGGTATTGATACTCACATTCTCCGGCAGCAAACAAACCTGGAATATTGGTCATCTGATTGTAGTCAACCCACATGCCACCCATCGAATAATGGACAGCCGGGAAAATTTTCATCGGGATTTTACGTGGATCATCTCCCATGAACTTCTCATAAATCTCGATGATACCTCCGAGTTTTACGTCGAGCTCTTTAGGGTCTTTGTGCGAGAGATCTAGGTAAACCATGTTCTCACCATTGATCCCAAGGCCTTCATCAACGCATACATGGAAAATTTCACGTGTAGCAATATCACGCGGAACCAAGTTTCCGTAAGCAGGATACTTTTCCTCTAGGAAATACCATGGTTTTCCGTCCTTGTATGTCCAGATTCGGCCACCCTCTCCACGCGCAGACTCAGACATCAGACGAAGCTTATCATCACCTGGAATCGCCGTTGGATGGATCTGAATAAATTCTCCGTTCGCATAATGCACACCTTGTTGGTATACAGCACTCGCTGCTGTCCCTGTGTTAATAACGGAGTTTGTCGTTTTACCGAAAATAATACCTGGTCCACCACTTGCCAGAATAACTGCGTCACCCGGGAATGTACGGATTTCCATGGAACGCAGATCCTGTGCGGAAATACCACGGCATATGCCTTCATCATCGATCACTGCATTCAGGAATTCCCAGTTCTCGTACTTCGTTACAAGACCCGCTGTTTCCCAGCGGCGAACCTGTTCATCCAGTGCATACAGAAGCTGCTGACCTGTTGTCGCACCTGCATATGCCGTACGGTGATGCTTCGTGCCTCCAAAACGACGGAAATCCAGCAATCCTTCCGGCGTCCGGTTGAACATAACACCCATCCGGTCCATCAGGTGAATGATGCCCGGTGCTGCGTCACACATTGCTTTAACTGGTGGCTGGTTCGCCAAAAAGTCGCCGCCGTACACTGTATCGTCAAAATGCTCCCAAGGAGAGTCGCCCTCCCCTTTCGTATTAACGGCTCCGTTAATGCCGCCCTGCGCACACACGGAGTGTGAACGTTTTACAGGTACCAGTGAGAATAGATGAACGTGAGCTCCAGCTTCAGCTGCTTTGATTGTTGCCATCAAGCCAGCTAGTCCGCCGCCCACCACAATAATGTTAGATGCCATTTCTGTTCACTCCCCTTAGCTCAAGACTGTTTTGCACACATCAATTAAAGCAGTAGCTGCAAATTCCGAATCACGGAAAGCAGTCAGTGCCAATATAAACAACACGCTCGTAAGGACGAAAAGCCCCATACAAATATAAGAAGATACACGCTGCGCACGTGGTCCTACCGTAATGCCCCAGCTTACGAGGAAAGCCCATAAACCGTTAGCAAAGTGGAATGTTGCACAGACAATTCCAATCACATACAGAATGAACAGAATCGGATTGTTCACAATTCCATGAATCGTAGCTCCTAGTTCATCATGTGTGATCTTGCCAATAGCGATCATAAAACGAGTATCGTACATATGCCAGATAATAAATACGAATGTGATGACGCCAGTTATACGCTGCAAGGTAAAGCGAATGTTGCGTTCATAATTGTAGTTGCCAACGTTGTTATTTGCTTGATATGCAATATACAAACCGTATACGCCATGGTACAGCAGCGGCAGCCAAATCAGAAACAGCTCAAGGAAAAAGATGAGCGGCAAGCCGTTAATAAACTCGACACCCTTAGCAAAGCCTTCCTTTCCACCATCGAAAGCCTTAAAGTTGGTAATCATATGAGTAAGCAAAAAGGCTCCTAGCGGTATGATACCAAGCAAAGAATGCAGCTTTCTGGAATAATACCCTTTCATCAGTCGACGTTCCCCTTTCCGATTGTACAGCGTTTTCATTTAGCCTCATCTTAATCTATTACACTAAATACTACCTATGCGTCACACGCATACAACGACAAAATATACCACAATTCGGTTATTGTGTGAACATCTTGTGTCATGTTTCATGTTACTCCTTTTTTTCTTATAATGGAATTGCAATATAATTATTAATCGTTATAATCAATACGCATAAGCAAAATATACTGAGGAAGTGAAAATGATGTTCGAGGAATTGGACGTTTTTGCCATAGTTGTAGAGCAGTCCAGCTTGAATAAAGCTTCCAAACTGCTTAACCTGTCACAACCCGCCCTATCCCGTAAAATCGCCAAGCTTGAAGACGAGCTAGGTGTACAACTATTTAATCGACGAGGAAAGCGCCTGGAACTTACTTCTATCGGGCAGCTTGCTTATACATATGCACTCGAGCAGCGTCAGCAGCAATTAAAGTTCATGCAGACCCTTGCCCATTATCGCGTGGAAGAACAAATTACAATCACGTTAGGAGCTAGCCTAACCACGCTCCAAACGACGCTCCCTCCACTCGTCAATGCATTCATGGAAAGACATCCGACTGCTGAAATCAAACTAATTACAGGCAAGACGCATGAAATTGTATCCTCCGTACGTGATAAAAAAGTCGATGTTGGTATTGTTGCTTCTTCCATTAACCAGCCCGGCTTAAATTGCATCCCTCTATTCGATGACCATCTTGAACTTGTACTGCCAACCACACATCCACTAGCTGATAGCACTGATGTCGGGATTGAACAACTCCAAGGTCTACCTATGATTATCTTCTCAACGGGTACCTGGTATAGAAAACTAACAGACGATCTTTTTCACCGCTGGGGCATCATGCCTGATATCCGCATGGAGATTGACTCATTCGAAGCGATCGTGCGCTTGATACCAACCTGTAAAGCGGCTGCCCTACTCCCTAAATCATACCTGCGTCCACAACTTCTTTCCGATAACGGGCTTATTGATATCCATATTCCCGCTTTGATAGAGACGAGAAGAACTACGAGCCTCATTTACGGAGATGCTTCTGAGCTAAGTAATGCTGCTACAAGGTGGATTGCTGAGACCGAGATGTTATTTCGAAAGCTTCAGGAGGACGGACAACAAACAACCTGACGCAAGAATACGTCAGGTTGTTTAGTTCATTTTTATAATCCAGCGGTTTCACAAGGGTTTTCGTACTTTATTGCATATTAACAACTTCACCTTCGAAGCGGTCAATGTTCTCTTTCGCTCCGATAACAACCATAATATCGCCTGCACGTAACACGTCCATTGCGGTTGGGGCTACAATAACTCCAGAACGCTGATTAAGTGCTACGACACTGATACCGTAACGAACACGGGTATTCAGCTCATTTAATGTTTTTCCGTCCATACATTCTGTCACCGTCATCTCGACTATCCGATATTCCTTGGACAATTCGATGTAATCCAGAAGGTTTGGAGTAACGAGCTGATGCGCAACACGTATTCCCATGTCTCTCTCAGGGAATATCACCCGGTCTACTCCGAGTTTCTCCAAGGCTCTACCATGAAGTACTGAAACCGCCTTGGCAACGACCGTATTAACGCCTAGCTCTTTCAGGAGAATAGCTGCGAGAATACTCGTCTGGATCTCATCTCCAATGGCCACAATCCCACAGTCAAAATTCCTGATCCCAAGCGACTTCAGCACTTCTTCATCCGTAGCATCTGCTACAACGGTATGGGTAAGGAATTCACTCATATCCTCGACCACTTCTTCATCTCGATCGATCCCGAGTACCTCATAACCTAAGTCCATCAGTTCAAGTGCAAGACTTGATCCGAATCTCCCAAGCCCAATAACCGCAAATTGCTTTGATTTCATTTCTAGCCAATCTCCTTATCCAATAATCATTTTTCCTTCTGGATGACGATACAACTCTTTACTCTTTTTAGGACCTAATGCATAAGCAAGTGTTAATGGACCAAGACGACCTGCAAACATCGTAATGCTAATGAGCAGCTTACCGAACAACGATAGTTCGGGGGTTAGTCCCATAGACAGCCCCACCGTACCAAAGGCAGACGTAGCTTCAAATATTATGGAGAGGAAGCTGCTGTCTTCTGTTGTCGAAAGAATCATCGATACTGTAATGACCAATAACAAAGCAAGCAGTGTAATAGTCAGTGCTTTTAGAATCCGTTCCTGAACCAAGCGATACCTGAACAACACAATATCATCTCGACCACGCATCATAGCGATAACAGCAGCAATCATCATCGTAAATGTCGTGGTTTTGATCCCCCCTCCTGTAGAACCTGGGGAAGCCCCGATAAACATCAGAATTACGATGAAGAACTGTGTAGCTTGACGAAGCTCGGTAATGTCTAATGTGTTAGCCCCCGCCGTTCTTGGTGTTACCGATTGAAAAAAGGAGCCCAGAACTT
Source organism: Paenibacillus sp. GCM10028914 (assembly GCF_042666275.1). Lineage (NCBI taxonomy): Bacteria > Bacillati > Bacillota > Bacilli > Caryophanales > Paenibacillaceae > Paenibacillus > Paenibacillus sp. GCM10028914. Next base: position 64,432 of record NZ_JBHTFO010000006.1, on the reverse strand, counting down.
TACCGCCCCAGTTCAATGATCCAAGTGTCTCGGGATTCGTAAATTCAAAAATAAATATTACAATCGCCCCTATAACAATAAGAGAACCTGTCATGGACAATACCACTTTTGAATGTAACGATAATCTGCGTCTTTTCCGATAATCAACCAGATCAGCCATAACGATAAAGCCGATGCCGCCTGATACAATCAGGAACATAACCACAAAATTGACGATTGGATCATACACATATCCGGTCAAACTTCTAAAATCACCAAACAGATCAAATCCCGCATTATTGAACATGGATATCGCATGAAAAACACCGAAGTACAATGCCTTCCCGATTGGCATATCAAAAGCCCAGCGAATGGTCAGCAGCGTAGCTCCACAAGCCTCGATCACCAAAGAGTACAGCAGAACCCGGCGGATCAGACGAACGATCCCCTCCATTGAGGATTGATTCATCGCTTCTTGCAGAACCAAACGGTCTTTCAATGAAATACGTTGTTTCAGAACAAGTGCAAACAGCGTGGCCATGGTCATGAAGCCAAGTCCACCAATTTGTATCAATAACATGATGACAACCTGTCCAAAAGAACTAAAGAATGTCCCTGTATCCACTACTACAAGCCCCGTCACACAAGTTGCGGATGTTGCAGTAAATAAGGCATCCATAAAGTTCAGCGGTTCCCCTGTCGTATTGGCTATCGGAAGCATAAGAAGCATCGTTCCAATCAGAATAATAGCCCCAAATCCGAAAACAAGAATTTGAGGTGGCGACAAGCGAAGCCATTTTAATTTCGAAGTCAACATGCTCACCTCTTCAAAAAAATCAAACAAAAAAGACACTGGAAATCCAATGCCTTAAGCGTTTGGGTTCCTGTGCTACAGCCTACGAGGTTAGCTGACGGATTCGGGCATATCACAGGTCGCCCTATTCGCTACCTTTTCGGAAGCGAAATTCACCCCAATTAAATGGTTCCCCCATGTTCATTACGAAATTCGGCTGATCTATTCAATTAACATGATGTGATTATAACGCAATCCTTAAAGGATACCAAAACCGTAATTGAGTTGAATTATCTTAAAAAAGAACGGAATTGGGCATATTCCAGAGTAGTAGCACATGATTTACTGAGGTTTTCGAAATCTTTCCTGCATTTTCAGCGGATATTTCATAATTTTGAATGGGCTAAGCCGTTTGTGTCATTCATATCTATGTTATATTGACTTTATGTCTTCAGAAATAATCGAAAAGTAATAACAAATACCGGCCAAGGAGGATGACATGAATAAAGCAGGACAACCGCTTCAGCTTCAATCTAACAAAAAGAAACTCGTTGTACTCGGGATCATCGGCCTGATTCTGTTTTTAATGTTCCAAGTGTTTCCGTCTACTGCCTCCGATACCCTAGAGGTTAAAACACCCGAAATGATTACCAAGAAGGTAGCAGCCGACACTGCTATACGTTTCGCACAAGAGAACATGCAGTATAACAACATCACAGCTAAAGAACCCCTTGTTACATATCAATCCAAATCCGATGTTTACGGATATCTATCTAAAGAAAAATTACTTAAGGAATACAACAAAAAATTTGAAAGTAAATATCCCTATGACGTATATCGCGTCAGGCTTGAGCAAGCGGACGGCAACGCTCTGAATGTAGATGTCCACATGCAAAATGCTGGTATTGCCGGATTTTCATACGACTTAGCTAATTCCAACTATGAAGGGGCCATGCTCCAAAACAGTGAAGTTCGCAAGCAGATGCTTCTCTTGATTGAAGGGGATATGTCCTTAGCTCAGAAGATGTCACTTGCAGAACCTTGGCTGCAAAGAGCCGGTTATAGTGTCTCTAAGCTGAAACAGGTTACTAAAGAAGGTGAACCAGGCCTAATATATGTGGATCCGGAAGCAAAGATCGGGGCGTCACAGCTTCAGCTGAAATTCTCCTTTGAAGATGGTACGCTGCGTTCCTATGAGCCCGTCTTTTCCGTTCCGAGTGAGCATACCGCATATGTAGAGAAGCAGACAACGAATGCTACCTTGCTTACTCTTCTCGGGTACGGATTATTTACACTGATCCTGGGTATCCTAGCCATCGTGTACAGTGTAAAAACAAAAGCTCATACTTCATTTAAAAGAGGTATTTTCCTAGCTCTGCTCCTCTTTGTCATTCAAATGTTGAACACATATAACCTCGTGCCTGTGTTTCAGGCTGAAGGAATGTCAGACTCCAGCATCAAAGGCATTATGATCTTCTATGCAGGGTACTCTCTCGTGTTCTCTGCACTCCTCTACTTCTCTCTTGTTGGAGGGAGCGGACTCTGGCGTAAGGAAGACGGACTAAATCCATGGCCTCGCGCTAAGGAAGCCGGTTATGGTCCATACGTGCTAGAGAGTATGAAGTTAGGATATCTATGGGCATGTATTCTATTAGGCGTGCAGTCTTTAATCTTCATCGGCTTGAATCTCACACTCGAGACTTGGTCCACAACAGATGCATCCCAATCGCCTTATAATATGCTGTATCCATGGCTTTTCCCACTGATGGCTTGGCTTGCTGGGATATCCGAAGAAGCTGTATACCGTCTATTCGGGATAAAAATGGTCAAAAAGATCGTCAAAAGCACGTTTGTAGCAAGTCTGATTACCTCGATCATATGGGCACTCGGCCATACCTTGTATCCAATCTATCCGGTCATATCAAGACCGATTGAGCTAATCATCATCGGATTGTTATTCAGCTACATTTTCCTACGATACGGTTACCTAACCTCGGTGTTTGCTCACGTTGTGTTCAACAGTATTCTTATGGGCTTTAGCCTCATGATGATGAATGACACGTTTAACTTGTGGATGGGAATATTCTATATCATTCTTCCGGCAATTGTCGGTTATGTGATCTACAAATTCAATTCAGGTAAAAAGGAAACGGCTTTCCCGTCCTAAATGGACGGATAAGCCGTTTTTTTCTTATATCTCATAACCATAAAAAAAGAAGCCGTAAAATTACGACTCCTCATCACGAAGCGCTTTTAATATATCATTAGCGAGCTTATCGCCTATCGCCAGAGGCCGAAAATCTTCAAGACTAGCCTCTTTAATTTTCTTAATGGATCCAAAATGTTTTAAGAGCATCTTACGCCGCTTCTCCCCAACACCCGGAATGGCATCCAGCTTAGAGGTGACCATCGATTTCCCACGTTGCTCACGGTGGAAGGATATCGCGAACCGGTGAACCTCATCTTGGATGCGCTGGAGTAAATAGAACTCCTGACTATCCCGCGGTAATGACACGGGTTCAGGTGGATCACCGACCATCAACTGGGCAGTCTTGTGCTTGGCATCCTTAACTAGTCCACAGACTGGAATAAACAATCCCAGCTCGTTCTCCAATACGTCCACAGCAGCTGAGATTTGACCTTTACCACCGTCTACCACAATTAGATCAGGCATTGGCAGGTTTTCTTTAAGCACCCGCTCATATCGGCGACGGATGACTTCACGCATCGTCCCATAATCATCCGGACCTTGTACGGAACGGATTTTATATTTCCGGTATTCTTTTTTCGCCGGCTTCCCGTCAATAAATACAACCATTGCGGAGACCGGATTAGTTCCTTGAATGTTCGAGTTATCAAATGCCTCGATTCGGTGCAATGTGTCAAGACCGATGACTTCACCCAGATTAGCGGCTGCTATTGTCGTCCGTTCCTCATCCCGCTCGATGAGCCTAAACTTCTCATCCAGCGATACTTTGGCATTCTGTGCAGCCATACCAACCATTTGCCGCTTTAGCCCCCTCTGCGGCACATGCACCTTCACGCCAATCCACTCCTGGAGAGCAGCAGCTCCGCCAGCAGCATCCACCGTTCCCGCTCCTTCGCCGAGATACTCCTCTACAGCACTGGAAGCTTCGTTAGTCGGAACACGCTGTTCAAGTGGTACAGCCCCTTCCGTTGCTTCAACAGGAATATGAACCGCACTGTCCTCGTTTGATTGAGATGATGCCTCATCCACAATATCATCAGCAGAAGGTCCTGGAAGCAGTATTTCCTGTGGAAGAGCTGGGTTCTCACTGTAATACTGCGCTACGAAAGACATGAAGTCACTGTACGCTTCCCCGTAATATGGGAACACAGAGGCATTGCGCTGTACCATTTTGCCTTGGCGCATATATAGAATTTGTACACACATCCAGCCTTTATCAACAGCAAAACCAAATACATCACGATCTCTCGTATCGGTAGTCGTAATTTTCTGTTTCTCCATAATGGCATCAATGTGCATAATCTGATCCCGCAGCTCTTTAGCGCGTTCGAAGTAGAGTTCTTCAGCGGCCTCCTGCATTTTGCGCTGAAGTTCTTTTTTCACTTCTTCATGCCCACCGCTTAGAAATGAACTGATTTCTCGAGTGATTTCCTCATATGCCGTTTGCGGCACCTCTTTTACGCATGGCGCCAAACACTGCCCCATGTGGTAGTAGAGGCAAACCTCTTTCGGCATAACGCCACATTTCCGTAAGGGATACATGCGATCTAACAGCTTTTTTGTCTGTTGTGCCGCATATGCGTTAGGGTAGGGTCCAAAATATTTTGCTTTATCTTTAAGCACCCGCCGTGTCACTTCCAGCCGGGGATGCGCTTCATTTGTAATTTTCAAGTAAGGGTATGTCTTGTCATCCTTCAGCAACACATTATACCGAGGCTGGTGTGTCTTGATCAGATTACATTCTAGTATCAAGGCTTCCATGTTGCTGCCGGTAACGATATATTCAAAATCTCGGATTTCAGACACCAGCCGCTGCGTCTTTCCATCATGGCTGCCTGTAAAGTAGGAACGAACCCGATTTTTAAGAACCTTAGCCTTACCTACATAAATAATGGTGCCTTCACTATTCTTCATCAGGTAACAACCCGGCAGATCCGGCAGCAAAGCAAGCTTATTACGGATATTCTCCATCGCTTTCTCTCGTTCCTGATGCTTCTTCGCGAAATCTTCCATCCTTCTACTCCTCTCCAAGGAGATATAAAACTCAAAACCACACAAAGCGCCTCCGGTATGAAACCGAAGGCGCTATAATGGTACAAGTTCATCCTATATAAATAGATGCTTGCTTACTGGTGTTTAGCAATAATACCTTTCAATGCTTCTTTAGAGTTCAAGCCAACAACTTTATCGACAGGTTGGCCGTCTTTAAAGAAGATCAGTGTAGGGATGCTCATCACGCCGAAACGGGAAGCAGATTCAGGATTTTCATCTACATTCACCTTCGCGATTTTCACATCATCACCGAGTTCTTGGGACAATTCGTCCAAAATCGGAGCAAGCATTTTACAAGGACCGCACCAAGGCGCCCAAAAATCAACTACAACCGTTCCTTGACCTTCTACTTCGTTAGTAAAGGTTTGGTCGGATACATTGACGATAGCCATGAGTTTCTCCTCCTTATAGGAAAGTCACATTATGTCCTTAAACTATTATGTCTTAACGGACCGTTATAGTATACCACATTCCTATAGTGAAATACAGGAACCACTTTGTATGGAATGTCCAACCATTCTTTACAAATGATTTATCCTTTGGGTATACTACATATAACAAGCTGGGTGATGTTGTCAATTATTTGAGTCACACAGCAGTTCACCTTTTGAGGAGGTAGGCACCATGGATGTTAACGTCCACGCAGTAGATCCTCGGGAGCATATTAACGAAGAACCACGTAATGATTTCGGCGATTTAATGTTGGGTTTTGTGGGCATGTTTGGCTTTATGTTCGTCATTTTCTTCGCCATGGTTATTATTAAGTTCATCGTTGGTTAATGCTTCTCTGAGTTTGTCGTTCTTCTAAGAACGAAAGCGCTTTTGCGAGAAATATGAGCAGAGTGTAGATGCAAATTTATACTTCTTATATTTCAAAAAAAGTCTGATCACAACGCCGTTCCGGCGAGAGATCAGACTTTTTTAATATTCAGGTACTTACGTATAAGCAGTTTAAAATTTCCCTCGATGATTCTCACCAAATAATTGCACAGCATCGACAAAAGGTGAAATTCGGTTCATTAGACGCTGACCCTTATGTGCCTCTTCTCCATCTTTGCTCGTAAAGCTAAGATGTCTTTCCAATCCGTCCAGTGGATAGTTCGACGTATAGAAGGTCGGCTTACGGTTCATCCGATAGTTCAGAATAGCACCAAGCACGTGGTCCCTGACCCATGGGTTCAGATTCTCTGCTCCGATATCATCGAATATAAGGAGATCACAATTTTTCATCGTATCGACGGTATCCTTAAGTTTACTACTGTCTGACATCATCGACTTCAGGTCTTCTACGAAATCCGGCATATATACGATAACCCCAGTATGGCCTTCCTTCGCCAGCTCATGAAGCATATAACACATTAAATATGTCTTTCCTGTTCCGAATGAACCCGACAAATATAATCCTCGAGGGGACAATCCGTTCTCTTTCGTATCCTTAATATACCGGAACACTTGATGTACTGCCGGAGCGCGAAGGCGATCCTTGGCCATAATCTCAACTTCATTATACCCTTCACTCAAAGCCCGTTCATCCAGATAAAAGCTGCGAACCCTCTTACGGATCTGATCTTCATTGTTCTTAGCAATTTGTAGTGAACACGGAGCCTTTCGTTCATATATTTCCATTGTACCGTTCAGACTTTGAACATCTAACTTACTGAAGTGACCTTGAAAATCATTCGGACAACGATCCAGTCCCGGACAATTGGCACAGTTCTCATGATCGCCGACATATTGATACAAACGGCTTAGATTGGTTCGCAACACACGTTCATCAAGTTCCGGATATTCTGCCCGAAGGCTTATAATAAGTGGATGATGAAGCAAATTTTCAGCAATCTGCTCTGAACGACGACGGAACGCTGGACTTTTCATACTTTCCAGCAATTGACCAAGAGAATCCACATACTCACCTTCCTTTCACGAGAGCAAAGCGAACGCATTTATCCGCCTTTCTTCTTACTTGCCTGCATTTCTGCCGCAAGTCTCATCATTTCTTCATATTCCTCTTCTGTCACGGTTTCACCTTGAGCAGTTTCAAGCGCCACAGGAATATCTGGCTTCACCTTGCCACCTTTGGCATACGATCGTGTACGCGAAGAAGCAGCTGCGGCCTGTTTCCCCTTCATCTTAGCTTGGTCACGAATATATTGAACAGCCTTCTCATAGCTGTTAACCTGCTTAAGCAGCATATTGGAAGCAATGGCTTCCACAAAGTTTCGATTAATCCGTTGTTCTCCGCCAGCTGCAATCAAAGACATTAAGTAATGAATTAACACATTGATAACTTCACCTGGCAGCTTGTAACTGAGATCGATTTTTTCGAACATTTCCATGAAATGTGCAGGTACCGATCCCGGAAAAAAAGTTTGAAGCAGCTTCGTATAAGGCTCATTACGTAGCATCATATTATATTGGTGAATGTCACATTTCGATTGAAATTGTGAGGGAACCTCTACATAATACTCCATCTGCACCGCATGCTCTTCTGCGGGAACGTCCGGATCAGCATTCAGTTCTTGATGCAGCGCCACAACCTTTCCAGCTGTGATCTGCCGCTTCTCCTGAAGCTTCATACCCTGACGGAAATGAAGACTAGCTCTGTGCTGTAACTCATCAAGCATCACTTCACCTTGGCTAGAGAATATCCCATCTTCATCCAGCAGACGGCATATATCCTGTAAACTCAGGTCATATTTACGTACGACATAATTCACGATGCCCATCTGCTCGTGATCATACCTAAGACGCTCAACAAATACCCGGTTTTTGGATTCACGTGGAAAACGCAAAATAATATCCGAATAGTTCAGACCCTCTCCATGAGGTAAAACATATGGCACTACAGGATTTCGCGGAGGTTCCACCTCGGTTAAGGCTTGCTCCAGTTCATAATCAATCACGTGAGTATTCAGTTCAAAAATATCGTAAAATGGCACAGAAATATTCTCTTTATTCAGTGATATTCCTGACCATTCCTGCGGTTCCTTGCTCCACAGCTGTTCACGTAGAGACATGACGGCAAATTTGCCAACCTTGTCACGAAGAAGAAGTGTCAAATGCTGTGTATTGAAAAATTCCGATGGAGACAGCGGTGTCTGAAGTTCATATTCGTAGATATAATCATCGGTCTCTGGAACATACATCCGGCTCGTCTGAAGGAGACCTACTGCTTCCAGTTTTGATGTCTGCTCTATTAAATACTTACGCCCTTTCTCGCTTGGTTCAAGTCCTAAAGTTAGAAAGAGACGGCGCTGCTGTTCGATCGCCGAATACCCTACCTTCTCTATGGGTACATGCATGACGAGAAGACGGTACAAACTAACGGCGAAAGCGCCAACCATCGGCTGATATATGGAACTGAGCATCTTATCATCCAAGCTGCTCAGGCAGAAGTCGCGGTATACGCAGTAACGGTGATTTTCTGTAAAATGTAAGAAGTTTGTCATGCGCATCGTTTATTGCTCCTCCCTTGTCGCCTCTAATAGACTGCCTCTATTCTATCATAAAAAGAGATGCCTTAAATCTGTTTAATAGATCAAAATTTCTGGAATTAGAAGATAAGTATGAAAGGCAACAAAAACGACCCACCCTGAAATCGGGAGAGTCGCCAATGCTAAGAAACAAGTGCTAATCAAGTGTTTTCAGAACATTTTAAATCCTCTTACACGCAAAGTATGAATCGTCCAGCCGCTTAAAAATGCTCCTGCCAAGCCAGCTACACCCGTCAAGTAATCCACCAGTTGGAATGAGCTGATATGGGCCCAAAGTGTCGCTTCATCTCGGTTCCACAAGCTATAAACCACAGCTGGTAAAATGACGATTACAAATAAGTAGCATGGAAACCAGGTCGTCTTCATCAGCATATTGAGAATAAAACCGATACCAAACATCATGACAAAAAATAAAATCATCAATACTAGCACAGGAATAAACTGCAGCATTGGCCCTATTCACCTCTTCTTCATCACCATCAACAATTGCGTCAATTTCTAAGACTATGAAAAATTGCACACAATAGGCTGGCTAGTAGATAGTGTACTAAAAAAAATGTCACATATCAACGAACATTCCGTGAATAGATTGTGTCAGCGTTTGCCCTTATCCCGTTGGTTAGATACAATGTAGGGAGGTTAAGCAAGCGGTTCATCTGCTTTAACACTTGCATATACGAGAATATATTTAGGGGTGATCCTATGAACGAAGCCGCCATGACGCTTGAAGGATGGTATGCACTGCATGATTTCCGCTCGATCAATTGGCCAGCTTGGAAAGCTGCAGATGATGAAGAGCGTGCATTTGCATTGGACGAACTGCACGAATTTCTGGAAGAGTGGAACCAAGTTGAAGAATCCAAACAGGGAAGTACAGCAGTATATACCATTGTTGGACAAAAAGCAGACATTGTGTTCATGCATTTGCGCGAGACACTTGAAGAACTGAATGCTATCGAGAACGCTTTTAATAAAACAACATTTGCTCAATATACTACCAAGGCATACTCCTATGTCAGCATTGTCGAACTTAGTAACTATTTAGCTGGTTCATCAGAAGGCGATCCGATGGAGAATCCGCATGTTATTGCACGCCTTAAGCCATCTCTACCAAAGGCTAAGCACATTTGCTTCTATCCCATGAACAAAAAACGCGACCTGAATGACAATTGGTACATGCTTAGTATGGAAGAAAGACGTTCCATGATGAAAAGCCACGGCATGATTGGACGCAGTTATGCAGGTAAAGTAAAGCAAATTATAACTGGATCTGTTGGTTTTGACGATTGGGAGTGGGGTGTAACCCTATTTGCTGACGATGCTCTTCAGTTCAAAAAGCTGGTATACGAAATGCGCTTTGATGAAGTTAGCGCCCGCTTCGGTGAGTTCGGTTCATTTTATGTCGGCAATCTGCTTGACGAAGAAACCTTTGTTCAAATGATGAAGATCTAATAATATAAATAAAAGGGACAGCCCCTGGGGGATGTCCCTTTTTTATTACAAACTAGCTTTCATATAGCCTATCTCATCTGTTTTGGACGGGTTACTCGTCCTCTTCCTTGCCTAAGGACTCCAAATATTCTGCAGTTGCCCGGTCGCGGGCTCTGCTCTTATCTTTCAGACGCTCGATCGCCGGTAAAATCAATAGATCAACCTCTTGCTGAATGGTATATGCGAGATCATATTTCTCCTCTGATTCCAGGAACGAACCGACTTCCATCAAAGCGTTGTATCGATCCAGCTCGTCTCGAGTCAACAGCCCACGAACTTGAACACTGCAGTGTCTCATATTATAAGAACCTTCCCTTTTTCAGGACGAGCGGGATCCCTCCAATAATAAAGAGGTACCGCAGGTCAACCAGTTTTTTAAGCTGAGCTGCTTTCCAACCCTTATATTTCTTATCGCCTACAACAGCGATTCCTTCCCCTCTACCGAGAGAAGCAACGGTTCCCTTGTTATGGAACTGAAACTTTTTCATTTCCTTGCCACGGATTGTGGATACAATATTCTGCGCACAGCAAACTCCTTGCTGCATCGCCATTTGTGCTGTTGGCGGATATGGACGCTCACCATTGAATATAAGCGAGTTATCTCCAATAATATAAATGTTCTCATAACCAGGAGCACGTAAGTACTCGTCCACTTTAACGCGTCCGCGCATCGTTTCAAAACCAGCGGACTCAATTAGGCGATTCCCTCGGATTCCTCCTGTCCAGACAACCGTAGCCGACCTGATTTCCTCACCTGTACTGAGGATAACACCGCCAGGCATACATTCCTTGATGGCAACTCCCAATTTGAAAGTGACGCCCTTCTTCTTCAGCACTTCAATCGCATAATCTACTAATTCAGGCGCAAAGCCAGGCAATGCAGATGGCGCAGCCTCAACATTATATATATTGACAAGTGCAGGGTCGACGTCATATTCTTTACACAGTTTAGGAATACGATCGGCAAGTTCAGCCACAAATTCAATACCACTAAAGCCTGCTCCCCCAACAACAAAATTGATCCGCTCTTGAGGTCTGCGTTCATTCTTATACAGCGCAAATTGATATTCGATATGTTCACGAATCAAACGGACGGAGTTAATACTGCGAATAGACATTGCATGTTCCGCAAGGCCTGGTATTCCGAAGTTTTCTGGCTCACCGCCTAAAGCGATAATTAAATAATCATAGGACAATGTACCATCTTCAAGAATGACCTTCTTGTCATGGAGACGTATTTCCTGTACAGAAGATTTCACCAGATCAATTTTAAATTCATCAATTAATTTCGATATAAAGACACGAGTATTCTCAATACTGTCCGTACCAGCTGCTGGCATATGCAAATGAGTTGTTATATAGTGATAATCATGTCTGTTCACCAATGTTACGTCAGCTTCATTATAGTTGAGTTCTTTCTGCAGCCGCTGCGCTGTTAATATCCCACCGTAACCTGCACCAAGGATTACGATTTTCGGTATGCTGCTCATTCTCCTGCTCCTCCCGCCGTACTTCTATATATAGTAAGTATAAACTAGCTTTATAAAACACTTTAAAAAAAGAGAAGAGCTCTATATTAGAGCCCATTGAATTTTTCATCTTGAACGACTTTCAACCAGGGTTTCAGCCCTATCTTTCCATATTCAAAAAATGTCGAAACAATGCTTTTTAACGCAAGTTATCACGTTAATCATATGCATAATCAGATCAAAGATCAAGGATTATTTTGCCCTTAAAAAAGTTAAGTTCTTTCGGATTATGAGCTATGCATATAAGAAAGCGCAAACATGTTTATAATAGGTATTTTGATGGAAATCACGACTTTCAATGCTGGTTCCATACGATTATAATAGTATAGAAATCAAAGAATTAGAAATTCAGACAAGAACTTGTCTGATTCGGAAATATATACTACGGAGGTGCTTCCCCATGACGACAACATCACAAGAACATTCGATGACCGACCTTCTTATTATCGGTGGTGGACCTGCCGGTATGTTTGCTGCTTTCTACGGCGGCATGCGCCAAGCTACTGTTAAGCTCATCGAAAGTATGCCCCAACTCGGAGGACAACTGGCTGCTCTTTACCCAGAAAAATATATATACGACGTGGCCGGATTCCCCAAGGTTACAGCTCAGGAATTGGTCAACAATCTTTCTAAGCAAATGGAGCTGTTTGACACAGACATAAGACTTGAAGAAAAAGTTCAATCTGTCGAAAAATTAGATGAACAGCACTTTGTCGTTACAACAGATAAGGAAGTACACCACGCCAAGGCAATCATTATAACTGCAGGTGTTGGTGCGTTTGAACCTCGCCGACTCGAAGTCGATAACGCAGATAAGTTTGAAGAGACTAATCTGCATTACTTTGTTAGTGATCTTAGTCGCTTCCAAGGTAAGAAGGTGCTCATTAGTGGCGGAGGCGATTCTGCTGTAGACTGGGCTCTTATGCTCGAACCAATAGCTGAACAAGTGACTCTCGTTCATCGACGTGATAAGTTCCGTGCTCACGAGCACAGTGTCGAGAAACTGCTCGCATCTAAGGTAAATATTATTACCCCAACGGAGATCAGTGAGCTTCACGGTGATCGTGAAATTACCAAAGTAACTCTTTCTCATATTAAATCAAAAGAAACTCAGGAAATTGAAGTTGATGATGTTATTGTCAATTTTGGATTCGTTTCCACGCTCGGCCCTATTTCTGAATGGGGTATTGCCATCGAGAACAACTCGATTGTTGTTGACTCCCGTATGGAGACAAGTATCCCGGGTATTTTCGCAGCCGGCGATATCACGACTTATCCAGGTAAAGTAAAGCTCATTGCTGTCGGCTTTGGCGAAGCGCCTACCGCGATCAACAATGCTAAGGTATATTTTGACCCAGAGGCTCGTCTGGCTCCGGGACATAGTAGTAATATGAAAATCTAAACCATATCAATGAACAAAAAAGGTATCTTCTATCCACGAACGTAATCATCTGTGGATACGAGATACCTTTTCTATAGGTTGTACGACAAATATATGTATGTTTGAATCTGGATGAATTTCAGAAGTCGTATCAATACGTTTCTTTTATCTATAGAAGATAAAACTAGTGTAGGATACTGATGGAATCGGTGTCTAAGTTCCGTTTATGAATTTCGGCCAGCAATAAAGTGATAAACTCCCGTTCTAGTTTTAGTTCAATAGCCATATGATAGGAATCTAATAACATTTCGTCCGTCAACATAGCCATCCCCTCACACCCTTTCCTCATTTTTCCTGAATCTATCATAACAAACATCCCAAAACAGAACAACCGTTCGCTTATCCACAATGCATTGTGGAGATCCTGTGTATAATATGTTGGTAAGTACTGTAAATACAGCGTTATCAAGGTGGATTATGGGGATAAATGTTATACACAGGAAATGTAGTAAGAAGAACACCAAAAAAATAATTTAATATATTTATCGGAATGTTCATATTATTTTTTAATTACCCTATTTTATTTTGATATAAACCTATATTTTGGTATTTTTTGGGAACGAAATTAACTAGGCCGAGTATTCACTTCCAAGATCCATATGGCTCCTGTATGATCGATGCCGTAATCAAATCCTAGTTCTCCGATCCCCGGAAAACGTTTCTCTAATACGGCTATACAATTTCGAGTCAGCTGCCTCATCTCCTTCCGTTTTTCAAGGGAATTAATATGTGGGAGTGAACGCTTAATCGCGAGTCTGCATCTTAACTGCACGCCTCCTTTGCACAAGTTGGTCACGAACAAACCCGGTCTTGCAAGTCGGCCGACCATCGCTCTAAATTCCCATTTTCGCATTACTTTAACCACTTTCACACGATAATCGAGAGGGCGGCCGTTAATCGTTGCCAAATGAATACCCTGTTGCATCAAATATCTCCGCTTCATCTTTAGAATGGATAGTACCGAAAACAATTCAGGGAACGTGTCTACAAACTTAGACTGTCCTTTATGGCTAACGTTATATCCTTCATCTTGTTTCTGTATACGTATGACGCCGTTTCCACCCGTTCCCACAACCGGCTTAATCACAACCATGTCGTATTGTGAGAGCATCGACATCAGATCATCCCTGCCGTAAGCCTTTGTTTCCGGGATATAAGGGATTATCTGAGGATCGGTCAGCAGCGCTTCCGTTTTTAGCCACTTACTGGCCAATTGCCTTCCCGCCATGCTGCCTACGCCTCCTTCTAATCAAGACATACGATATAGTACTCCCGAGCACCTGTTGACTCTTGGATGATTGTCCGGGTTATAATGCCTATTCCTTGAAACATTCGCTCCCGGTCCTTTCTCAGGAAGGTTTTCCCTTTCCAATGGAAGTAATCTATCGTATAGTAAAGTACAGATATTGAACTCGCTCGGAGTGGTTGATTCCGTGTTTGAATAAAGGAGGCTTTAAACTTGGCAGCACTGTTCGAGGTATTATATTGGATTGCTATGGTGGGGATGTCGATCTCGCTCGTGGCTATTACGGTCTTGATATTTGTTATCGGTTTCAAGTTTATAAAAGACAAACGCAGAGGGCTGGGTGCTGGTTGTATCGCCTTCTCGCTTGTAGCCGCCAGCATGATCGTGCTTATGCTTAATAAACAGTTCTTCTTTGCTTGACCCATATAATGGTGATACTAAAAACCCTATTCGTAATAGAATAGGGTTTTTTAGTATGATAAAGCCCCTGTTTTTGGTATTATTTATTTATCTAACTATTTCAGTTTCATCGTTAATAAAGTTATAAACGTATTTGGAGGTGATTATAATGAACATTGAGTTTGGTGAATTAGATCAACTTGAGAAAAAACTGAAGAACATTCAAGAGAATGCTGAGAAACTTTCAGATTTGCAACAAGAAGTTCATACTGACGATCTGTTTCCGGATTCATTCGTACAAATGTACACCTCTTCATCTTCTTTTAACGACTTATTAAGAGCAGCTGGTTACAAAGGACATAGCCAAGAGGAATTTGAGGATTTTGTTAATACTCATCTCGACAACTATTTAGAGACACATTCCAAGATTACTACCTGGAAAGAGTTTCAAGATAAAGCCGTTACTTCATATGTTGCCAAACGACTAGGCTTTTAAATATGAAAATAAAAAAGGGAGCTGTCCCTCAGTAGAATAACTACTGATGGACAGCTCCTTTTCCGCTCAGCGCCAATTAGCAAGGCTCTGCATTCGGTTTCCCTGCATCCGTAGCAGTACGGAAGCTGGAACCACAACCGCAAGTTACCGTTGCGTTCGGATTGTGGATGGTGAATCCACCTGTCATACCGGATTCCTCGAAATCGATCTCAAGACCGTTCAAGTATTTCATACTATCCTTGTCGACAACAATCTTCATGTCGGCAACATTCATATATACATCATTTTCCGTCTCGTCATCGTCAAAGCCCATAGCATAAGAAAATCCGCTACATCCGCCGGAAGTGACGCCCAAACGAAGGAACATATTCGGTGTTTCCTGTTCAGCAAGCATGTCTTTCAAACGTTCTGCTGCAGTATCACTAATTGTAATCATAGGTCACCCTCCTTTTCGTACACTTTTCAGTATACTCCACATCTTCTCATCCCTCAAGCGGCGCAAATACAAGTGCTTCCTCTTTTATAGCATCTCCTTTTCACTCTGTTTGTATTGCCCCGCCGTTAGGTGAGGTTTATAATAGGGAAGGATTGTGCGTAATTGTTTAATTTCTGTCACATCCAGCAGCCTATGCTGCTTTTTCGTTGTGTTCGGGTTCATAGTTGTATATAATTTCACAATTTTCATTAATTAATGAATTACCTCGTGTTGCAACAATCTGTAAATGGTATCACTCACCAAGACGGATAATTTATGCAGCTTTGTATCTATTGATACAGCGAGCGTGAAGAGGAGGAAAATTTATGACTACCTACTTAAATCCTTTTATGGATAAAAGAATGGCTGAAATTGTAGAAAAAGTTCAAAACGGAATCCGTTTAGATCTCGAAGACGGTGTCTATTTGTACCAAACCGATGACCTTCTGACCCTGGGACAGCTTGCGAATGAAGCAAACTTACGCAAAAACGGGAAAAAGGTCTATTTTATTGAAAATATGAGTTTATATTTCACAAACGTATGCGAATCACGCTGTGCTTTCTGTAATTTCCGTAAGGACCAAGGCGAAGAAGGAGCCTATACTCTCTCTGGACCAGAAATGATTGAATATGTGGAAGAACACTTCCATCCCGGCATTCGAGAATTCCACATTGTTGGTGGTCATAATCAACATGTTCCTTTCCAATATTATGTGGATTCACTTAAAGCCCTTAATGAACGTTTTCCCGATGTGACACTAAAAGCTTATACAGCAGCTGAAATCGACTTCTTCACACGAATCAGCGGTCTTAGTATAAAAGAAGTGCTCCAAGAGCTGCAAAAAGCGGGACTCAAGTCGTTAACTGGTGGCGGTGCTGAAATATTGTCAGACCATTATCGCCAGAAAATGAAAGTCGATAAGGCCAACGTCGATGAGTATCTTGAAGTGCATCGCACTGCACATAAGCTTGGTATGAAAACACATACCACAATGCTGTATGGCTCAATCGAGAGTCACGAGGATCGTATCCGTCATATGCTGCAAATTCGAGATTTGCAGGATGAGACGAACGGCTTTATGGTATTCATTCCACTATCCATGCAACCAAAGAACAAGAATGCAGGCATCATGCGTCGTAATTCGGCTTACGAAGATCTGAAGACAATTGCAATTAGCAGGCTTATGCTAGATAACATCGACCATGTAAAAGCATATTTCATCAATATTGGTGCTCAATTAACTCAAGTCGCTCTGAGCTTTGGGGCATCGGATGTTCACGGTACGATATTGAAAGAACGAATCAGTCATGCAGCTGGTGCATTAACACCGGAAGGCTTAACACGTAAGGAACTGATCTGGCTCATCCAAGGAGCAGGCAGAATTCCGGTTGAACGCGATACATTCTATAACGAAATTAAGGTATACGAATAAGAGGTTCCAAATAAAGGTTATACGGTTAATGAGGTATTATAAACAGCTCGGTTTTCTATTTCTATAGAAAGGAAGACACTTATATGAGAAAACTCGTCATACTCGGCGGAGGATACGGTGGTCTTGCCTTAATTCAAGAATTATTCAGCAGTTATCTACCTCCCGATCTGGAAGTGGTACTCATTGATCGGATGCCATATCAAGGTCTTAAAACGGAATACTACGCATTAGCAGCAGGAACCGTTGCTGATACAGAGTTGCGTGTTAAATTTCCAACATACGATAAACTGAGTATTCATTATGGGGAAGTTACTTCTATCGATCTGAATTCAAAGCTTGTGCATTTATTCAATGATGACCCAGTCGAATACGACCAACTTGCCATTGCACTAGGATGTACAGACCGATATCATGGAGTTCCGGGCGCTGAAGAATTCACCTGCAGTCTGCAGTCGTTTTCCGGAGCAAGGGAAACCTATTTACGTTTAAATAACCTTAAACCGTACAGCCAGGTTCACATCGTCGGCGGGGGCCTAAGCGGAATTGAGCTTGCTTCCGACCTGCGAGAGAGCCGGCCTGACCTTAATATAGCGATTCTTGACCGCGGAGCTCGTGTCCTATCTTCATTTCCAAACCGTCTTTCAGCTTATATTCAAAGATGGTTTCAAGAGCATAATGTGGAGATCCTAAGCGGAGTTTCTGTATCTAAAGTAGAGCAAGATGTTGTCTACAATATGGATCAAGCGATTCCAACCGATTTGACCGTTTGGACAGCAGGAATTCAGCCTGTTTCTGTTGTTCAAAACTTGGATTTGCCCAAAGACCGCAGTGGACGAATTCTGCTTAATGAGCTGTATCAAGTACCCTCCCACCCGGAGGTATCTGTTATAGGTGACTGTGCCAGTCTTCCATTTATGCCAAGCGCCCAAGCAGCTGGTGCCCAAGCTGAACAGATTGGGCATGTACTTAAGGCAATATGGAGAGACGATACTCCGAAAGTTCACCCGCTTAAATTGAAAGGCACGCTTGGTTCGCTCGGGAAGCATGCGGGTTTTGGTTTGATGGGGAACACTTCTGTTATGGGACGCGTCCCAAGACTTCTTAAGAGTGGTGTACTGTGGAAATCAAAGCGTCACTTCTAATAATAGGATCTGTGATCATAGCTCCTCGATCTCCTTAAGCTTCTGGAGAATGGCATGATACAGCTCTTCAGCTGTAGCGGCCTCAACGATTTCGTCATTTACCAAAGCAAACGGTGCTAAATAACATTGCCCGCAATTGGTAAGGCAGCCATATTCGACAATATCATACTTATCCATAAGCGGTTTTAAAGCTTTATCTGTACCGAAATGTGCATTTCCTGCACAAAATTCAATAATGGGTCGCATAATGATGTCCCTACCTTTAGATTGGCGTTTTATTTTAAGCGTTTATGTACTATAATAAAGGGAGGAAAGGAGTTGAACAAGATGAGCGAAAACGCACAAAGCACCACATATGATGAAGTGGCTGAAGTGCTCGATAAGCTTCGTCCGTTCCTGCAGCGCGACGGCGGTGACGTGGAGTTGGTCGACGTTGAAGACGGCATCGTAAAGTTGAAATTGGTAGGTGCCTGTGGTAGCTGCCCAAGCTCCACCATTACTTTGAAAGCCGGGATTGAGCGTGCCCTGGTTGAAGAGGTAGAAGGCATTCAAGAAGTAGTACAAGTGTTCTAAAACCTATATACACAAGTAGAGATTACTCCGTCGTCCTGCTAGCAGGCAGACGGAGTTTCTGCAAAAAGAGTCTTGGTTCCTATGGAAACCAAGACTCTTTTTTTGATTAGGTATAAGAATAACCCTCGTTCTATTCAGGCAAAATCCGAGGACGAATAGGATCTAACCCTCCAGAAATATCCATAATATTCCCTGTAATAAAATCTGATTTCTCTATGCAGAGAAACTCAATGACCCTGGCAATATCCTCACCGCTTCCAGAACGCCCACGAGGGGTAAATCCGTCTGCTATGCCAGCCACCTCATCAATGGTCTTCTCTTTATTAGCTCCTCGAATATCTCCGGGACATACCATATTTACCGTGATCCCATACGGTGCTTCTTCTACAGCTAGTGTCTTAGTAAAGGAGACAAGCCCCACCTTCGCAGCTGCATATACGGAACGGTGTGGCCACGACCTCGCTTCACCGGCATGACCGAAACCAAAGTGAATAATTCGTCCCCATTTTTTGTCTCTCATGGAGGGTAGAACAAGGTGATCAAGCAGCATCACACTGGTCAGATTCCCATTAATCAGATGAACGATTTCGTTCCGTTCATATTGGGAAAACAAACGTCGTTCCCGGATAAAAGGTCCCGCATTGTTGACCAGAATATCAATAGCTCCCAATTCATTTTCCGTTTGGTCTACAAGGCTGTATAATTGCTCTTCTACGGCGATATCTGCCTTAACCGCAATGGCCCTAACACCCATTTCTTCAATTTCTTTCTTAAGAGCATATGCTTCTTCTCTGCTGTTAACAAAATTCAGCGCAATATCGCATCCCTGACGAGCCAGTGTCAAGGCAGTCATTTTGCCCAGTCCTGTTGCACTGCCAGTAATTAGTGCCACTTTTCTATCCAAGATCTTCCCTCCCCCGTACATACATATCTGTCTTCAGTATAAAAGATTTAACCTCTCCCTACAACTTGATGAGTTCATCGATCCTATGCATAAAAAAAGCCCTTGAACATCAAAGTTCAAGGGCTAAACAGCGTTATTCAATTTAAAATGCTGGGAAAACCGCACCTTTAAATTCTTCATCAAGATATTTTTTCACGTCATCGGAAGTCAGAGCTTTAGCTAATTTCTGAATCGCTTCGGAATCTTTATTATCTGAACGTGCTACGAGATAATTCGCATATGGGTTTTCTTTATCCTCAATAAAGAGCGCATCCTTAGTAGGATCAAGATCAGCCTCGAGCGCATAATTCGTATTGATGATCGCCATATCCATTTCGTCGAGCATGCGAGGTAGCATTGCCGCTTCCACTTCTTTAATCTCTAGATTTTTCGGATTTTCAGTAATATCTCTTACTGTAGCTTCCAGTTTGCTCTCATCCTCCAGCTTGATCAGGCCATTCTGAGCCAACAATGAAAGCGCACGTCCCGCATTGGAAGGATCGTTAGGAATAGCAACTACAGCTCCATCTTTTAACTCTTCAATGGAGTTAATCTTTTTAGAGTAAGCACCCAATGGTTCTATATGAACGGCTACAACAGCAGCAAGATCCATCCCCCGCTCTTTCACTGCACTATCCATATGTGGTTTGTGCTGAAAAAAGTTAGCGTCAATTTGCTTTTGTTCTAACTGCTGGTTCGGAAGCACATAATCCGTAAATTCGACGATTTCAAGCTTAACGCCTTCTTTCTCAAGTGCCGGCTTAATATGTTCAAGAATCTGAGAATGCGGTTCAGGAGAAGCGCCTACACGCAGTGTTACACTCCCGTCACTTCCATTCGAATCTGTTGCAGGCTTCTCTCCACATGCAGCTAACACGGCTACGAGTGACAAACTAAGAAACGCTAATACCCATTTTTTCATAATATTTCTCTCCCTCCAGATCGTGAATATTTCTATCTCGCCTTTCTTAATGCCATAACATCCATGCCTTTTCGCTACTTCCTTGTAAAATGTCGCACCATTCGATCGCCTGCCATCTGCAGCAGTTGCACTAGAAGTATCATCAAGACAACGGCGATGATCATCACTTCGGTTTCATAGCGGTGATAACCATACTTAATCGCCAAATCACCAAGACCGCCTCCACCTACCATACCCGACATTGCCGTGTAGGAAACAAGGGTAACAATTGTGATGGTCATTCCCGCCAGTAAACCTGGTCTTGCTTCGGGAAGCAGTACCCGCCAGATGACTTGACGTGTGGACGACCCCATAGCATGCGCAGCTTCAATGACACCTTTATCTACCTCATGAAGTGATGTTTCAACTAATCTTGCAAAGAATGGCGCTGCTCCGACAACAAGTGGCGGGATCGTACCGAGAACACCATAAGATACACCCACAATGGACTTCGTAATCGGAATCATAGCTACAATCAAAATGATAAACGGTACGGAACGAAGAATATTTACGACAAATGACAGAATAGAATATCCGAAACGCACCCATTTGGATGAAGAGCGCGCTGCCAGATATAACAACACGCCTATTGGAAGACCGATCAAAAATGTAAACAGTGCGGATGATGCCAACATCTTTAGAGTATCCAGTGTCGCAGTGACAAACTCATCCCAATTCACTTCGGAAAAATCAAGTCCGAACATCAGTCCATCACCTCCACATCAAGTCCTTGCTCCAATAGCTTCTGTATTGTCAAATCAATCGCCTGCATATCCCCTTCAAACCGGACAATCAATTGACCGTATGGCGTATGCTTGATCGTAGAAATTGTACCTTGCAAAATAGCAAAGTTTACACCCGTTTCACGCACCGTGTGGGACAGCGTTGATTCATAAGTTTTGGAACCTAAAAATGTAATCTTCGCTGCTCGGAAAGATTCAGCGTGAGGTGCGTGAATAGCTAATCTCAGTGCTTCTCCGCTATCCGTTTCATTACGAACGAACTCCTGAGTTACTTCGTGTTTAGGTTTCAAGAACACTTCCGTAACCGGACCTTCTTCAACAATTCCACCCTGATGAATCACTGCAACCCGATCACAAATTGTCTGAATAACATGCATCTCGTGGGTAATCAGAACAATCGTCAGATTGAAACGCTGGTTAATGTCGAGCAGCAATCGAAGAATTGAATCCGTAGTCTGCGGATCCAATGCGGATGTCGCTTCATCACAGAGCAGCACTTCCGGATCGCTTGCCAGTGCTCTTGCGATACCTACACGTTGCTTCTGTCCACCAGATAATTGGGATGGATATTTATTACGATGAGCTTGCAGCCCAACCAATTCCAGCAGTTCACTCACTTTGCGTTCGATCTCTTCCTTCGGTGTCTTAATTAAGCGAAGTGGAAATGCAATATTATCAAAGACCGTTGCCGAAGATAACAAATTAAAATGTTGGAAAATCATACTGATCTTTCGGCGTTCAGCCTGAAGCTGTTTTTTATTAAGGGATGTCAAATTGACCCCATTCACCCATACCTCACCGGAGGTCGGGCGTTCCAGCAGATTAATACACCGGATCAATGTACTTTTTCCAGCACCGGAGTGTCCAATCACTCCGAATATTTCACCTTTTTCAATCGACAAGTTCAATTCGGATAATGCTGTCGTTAACGTTCCGGCTTTTCCGTACTGTTTTGTCAATCGTTTAAGTTCGATCAATTCCCAGTTCCTCCTATTCCCATTACATACGTAGAAATAAATAAAAGAGCCCTTTCTTTGCAGAATCAAAAAGGGCCCTCTTTACGTAAAGACGAATGCCTTTTCTCATCTGTCAAAACTGCATAACATTCGCAGTTTTGAAGGAATTAGCACCATGACACTACATCTGTTCAGACAAAATTGTCTGTACACTGCAGCCGGTTGCTGGGCTTCATCGGGCCTGTCCCTCCACCTCTCTCGATAAGAAAACATCGATATGAAATTAATATTGATATATTTCCAAAAAACAATTCAAGAATGCAATTAGTATAGAGTCTTTTCAGATGTTTGTCAAAAGGAATTTATAGGCTTATCGTCTTAAGAACTTACACCTTTCTTCGCCCAAAGATCATTCGTGTAGTGAAATGAAGCGGATAATGTTTTACACACCATATCTAGACCTTGCTTAAGGTCATCTAAATGTTTATCGAGATCCTCAAGCTCCACTTTATCATTGAGCCCCTGATGCCGCTGCCATAAATCATCCTGCATCTCAGAGTTCATATAGTGAACCTCAGCGTTTCTCCGTTTACGTAATGCATTCACTGCTGAATTATATTGTTCTTTAATGGACTCCAGCTTGTCCACCAGCTCTTCATGTGTCTTAGCATAACTAAACTGACGAAGCACCGTGAAATAGGAGTAATGAGTTTTAACTTTTGATGTATTAAGATCAAACAGTTCATTCAGAACTGTGCCAAGCTTATCCAGGATGGAGAATACACGAATAAATCCGTCTTTATAGAAGTACACATAACGTGCATACTCCCCTTGTTCCTGGATAGACATATCATCGACATACCCCGCCTTAACAGATTTACGGAAATGACATGCGGCAAACCAGCTTTGCTCCAATTCGTCCAGCGATCCAATCAATCCACGAGTCCAAATTTCTAGCTTGCGGAAGTCATGAGTCGGATCTTGATTTTTCTCGATCTCTTTTTGCAAAAGCTGCGTAGTCTTAACCATGGTTTCAATCGCGTCTTCAAGCAGACCCTCATTAATTCGGGGCGGCTCCCCGAGTAAAATCCGAAGCATGGCGTTCCCCCCTCAAGATTAAAGTTCTAAATTTCATGAATGTATACTATATAAGATTTTCAAATTACTCATTATTAAATATAAACAAGTAAGTGGCTTGGTTAAACGCTCTAGTGTTCACATTTAGAGTACTTGAGTTACCCGAGGTATCGATTTTTTCATGTATTTAAAATGCCCTTAACTAGCCCCTCTTCATTCTCTCTCCCCCATAATGCAACAAAATCCGCGACAAATGTCGTGGATTTTGTGAATTGAAATTATGTTGTATGAAATGATTCATATTGGGTTTATTTCGATACAGGCTTACTCAACTGCCATACTCTCACACTTAAATAACATAACACTCCGAACAAGCCGGATATGAGCAGCGTATGTCCTAAGGCTGCAAAAATATACAATTCGTCGTTATGGAGCGTTGCCATCAGCAATGGACCACTTAAGACTTGCATCAGACAGAGAATGACTGCTGTGATACCGAGCATCTGTATTTCACGATTATTTCGATTTCTCCAGAAAGCAAAATGCCCCATGATTGCTACCAGCAGTAGTAGAAGGGCTGCTGCCACCCTATGCATAAATGCAATCCCTACTCCACCTGAAAGCTCAGGTATAATTTCGCCATTGCATAGAGGCCAACCTGAACACCCTTCTCGTGAATCGGTATGACTGACAAATGCACCTATGTATACAACGATATATGAATAAATGGTTGTGCCCCAAACCAAGTTACGGAACGACTTACTCACCCGCGGCAAGTTTTCAAGTTTTGAGAGGTCTTTGGCCTGCTCAATTCTGCGCATCGCCAGCGCAAGCATGACAGAGCTCGCAAACGCAATGAGAGAAAATCCAAAATGTAATGCCATTACAGCAGCGGATTGTGGCACAAGAACTGCCATTGCTCCCATAATAGCCTGAAGAACGACAAATATCGCAGTCAAGACTGCATATGTAACAAGATCGCGCCGTGTACGTTTAAACATCCAGAAGGCTATCAATGAGGCTAATGCGGCTAAACCAGCCAATCCGCTCACAGCTCGGTGAGAATATTCGATCATCGATGACAACGTGTATGCAGGAATAAATTTTCCGTTACACAGTGGCCACTCCTGCCCACAACCCATACCAGAATCGGTCTTAGTTACAACCATGCCACCAAAGGTTGCACAGAACATGATTAAACATGTGAGGTAACTAAGCCATTTTAATTGTTTATCATTCACCATTTTCACCTGCTGCCCGTATTCATAATATATCAATCTTTGTCACAACTTATTACTAATAATATACAGTTCAATATGTATTATAACTGATTCATCCCCTCCGGTCATAGACCGATTGTGACAAAATGTTCAAAAATTAAAACACCGCTGACCTTGATCAAGGCGAGCGGTGTGATATTTTTACTTGTGGATCGAGTTATATACCTCTAAAGCGCGATCAAGAAAAGACTCAATCTCTTCCCGTGACTTGCGAAGTTTATTTACAAAACGGACCAGTTCACGACCATCTGTGTATGCTACGAAACTTGGTATACCCAGAATGTTTTGCTGCTGGCTTACGTCGCCTACCTGTTCAACATCGACTTCAACCAATGTTAATCGATCGGAATATTTAGTCTCTACTTCTGGCATAAACGGATCGATGAATCTACAATCAACGCACCAATCTGCCTTAAATACAGCTATCGTCAATCTTGGAGATTGAATAGATACCTGAAACTCTGCTTCTGAAGTAATCTTTTCCAAGAGAATCTCCCCTTCCGTCTGAATTCGTTCATCCTAAGTAGAGCAAAATGTTGAGTGGAAGTCAAATTTTAAAGGCATACTGACTTTAGGTTCACTGACATTTAGGAAAGAAGGTGCCTTATGAGCCATTCCGAAGATTGTAATACTCGCCAGCGATCCATCTGGTCGTTGCTGCGTTCTATTCCTCGGGCAGCTTCCGAAGCTATCAGCGGCTTTACTGCTTCTTGGACAGCATCCAGTGAGCTCAGGCGACGCCGAAAAACTCTAACTTGGAATGAAGGTGCAACAAGAAGTATCTCGCGTCTGCTTGATAAGACAGCCGAGGGCTGCCAGCGGGAACGCTACGGTCAAACCATGAAATTAGAACCTATACCTAAGGATCCTTCGGATGGAAACGAATTAGATTTATCCGAACCTGAACTTCAACTTGTGAAACAAATTCATGAAGCCGTAGCCGATGCTAATCTAAGTAATATAACACGAACACGTGCATATCTAGATCTTTACAGGGAATATCCCGAAATACACTGGGCATTTCTTGCTCACATGGTGTCAAGAAATGGTGGCTGGAATATGTCAGACATTAAGAGTGGGCTCATGTCTGACTTAACCGACAACGACTTTAAATATCACTTGTACCGTTTTCTTGAGCGCTGCAATGCTCTTATATTTCAGGATGCTTACCCACAATTGCTTCTATATAAACACAGCAAGCAAATGGAACGGAGCTATTTTCATCTGCTTCCCTATTTTCATGTCTCGGCATTTATGACTCCGTTCTGGGATCGATTTTGGATCGATCGGAACAGCAGCCTGTTGTCTGTCGCCTTAATTATTAATGAACAAAATTATATAGAAGATCGTGTCGTACAACATCCTTATTTTCGTAAACATGTTCTAGATCATCCTTCTTTTCGACTACATGAGCTTATGCGATTGAATCAAATTATCTTCCCACTGGGTGAAGTTCAGTGTAAAGGTAATCTATTCAAAGACCGAATTCTCCCTCTTCGGCCCTTAGTTGGTATGAGCTTAAGTCATTTTAACAGTCTATCGAGTCGAATTAAGATCGGTAAATCGCTGTATGCCATGTTATTCGGTTATGAGGATATTTATCAAGGTGTTCTTCAGTTTGCTCTGAGCACTCCCCATTTGGGGTCCCGTGCAGAATACTGGCCAGCATTATTTACCACCAAACCTGATCAAGCTATGAACTCTCTTGAAGAAAGCAATGAATTATTGCAATCTGAATGGCTACCAGTCAATCACCGTCTGTACAGCCCTTTACTCGAGAGCGTATGGCATGATACCGAATATGAGCCTATTCCCCGCTTTGATTGGTTCCAGGAGCCCACAATGCTGCGCCATTTAAGTAAGCCTATCCGGCCATTCCTTGTTGATATGACCCATGCACATCGGTCTGGGCTCGAACGAATCGCTTTTACTCACGATATGGACATACGTCTAAGCTAAGAATTTATTAGATACGTTCTGAAATGATGAAAGCTTACCCATACAATAAAACGGTTCTCCTTTAAAGGAGAACCGTTTTATTGTCATTATAATGAGATCCTAACCACGTTCGCGTAAGCGTGATGGCTGAAGACGCATGAGTGGGCGGAACAGCTTTTGCAACAACCGTGGATAGCTCGAAAGCTCTGACTGTCGCAGTACACCGAGCATGATAAGAAGAACTAAATAGATAACCACAACGACTGCCCCAACCAATAAACAAGTAATAAAGAAGGCAATCCGAGCCGGTATATAGTCTACCAGTTGGTTTCCTAATTGATTCACTACATATCCCGTACCTACAGACACCAGCACCGTAATAATAAAGCCTGTCCAGCGTGAACCCAGGATAGAGAACGGAACAATCGCTTTAATCGCACGTAAGTTAAGTGCCGTAATGACAAGGAAACAAAGTGACGTTGCACCGATAATCCCGTATATCCCGAATAACGGAGCAAGCAGCACACTTGCAACCAGCTTGATAATAATACCAATCATAACGTGAACCATAGAAATCTTAGCTTTTCCGATCCCAAGCAAGATAGATCCAGATGTCATCATAGTAATTTGGAATATTGTCCCGAAGGTGAGCATCGCAATAATCCCGCTGCCATTAAGAGAGCTAAACAGCAGACCATTAACGGAGTATGATGCAGATACCAAAGCGAGAACAATAGGCATCCCTGTCAAAATAGATATTTTGAGCGCAAGCGTTACTTGGCGCTGTAAATGATCCTGATCTTTTCTGGCAAAGGCAGCAGAAATAATAGGTATCAAAGATTGACTAAGTGCAATGGCTAGGATTGGAGGGATACCTGCTATACTTTGAGCTCGTGTACCCAACACCGCAAGAGCTGCTGTAGCCTCTTCAGCACCTATTTCACCGGTTAATAGCGGCTTAACGATCGAACCATCAATAAAATTGATAGCAGGAACGGCAAGAGATGATAGCACGATTGGAATCGACAAAGTAAAGATGGCTTTGTAAATTCCGCCAAGTGGTATCGACTTATCAGGTCCAGGCAGCTTTAGTTCACGATCTTGACGACGTAGCTTCATCGCAAAAAAGATCATTACACCAAATGCAGCTACACTTCCCAGCACTCCACCGAAAGAAGCACCCGCTGCTACCCAGGTATCATCATAGCCCATGCGCACGAGAATATATGCAAGCCCAATCCCCGTTAAGACACGAGCAATTTGCTCAACGATTTGCGATACTCCACCTGCGGTCATAAAGTTTCTTCCCTGAAAATAACCGCGCATCATTGCAATTGTTGGGAAGAGTAACAATGCTGGTGCCAAAGCCTGAATAGCCGCTGCTGATTCAGGCACCTCTGCGACATAGGTAGCGTAATACGGCGCTACGAAATACAGCAAGAGCGTCATGACAACCCCAGCACCAGCGGAAAAGAAGAGTGCCGCCTGGTAAATTCGTTTTGCTTCTGATGGTTTATTCAATGCATACCGTTCAGACACCATTTTACTAAGTGTGCTTGGTATACCTGCCGTTGCCAGAGCCAACAGCATTAAATACACATTATTGGCAATCGTAAAGGAAGCATCCCCTACGTTATTAAGCAAATGCTCCAGCGGTATCCGCTGAGCCAATCCCAATACTCTGGCCACCAATGCAGCTGCGGCAAGTATGATTGTACCTCTGATGAAAGTCTCTTTCTTTGACAAGTAAGTACCCTTCTTTCTTCCAATAGGCGACCACTAATGCAGTTTACGCCTTAAAAAATCCAAATAAAGAATATAATAATCATGGCAAGCTGCAGAACGATTTTAACGACGATGCTACTAAACAGACCGAGCACCGATCCCAATCCTACTTTAACCGATTTTCCAGGATTAGATCCAGCCAAGATCTCACCAATAAATGCTCCGATGAATGGCCCGATAATCAGACCAAAGGCCGGAATAACAAATGGACCCACAATCAAACCAATGGTACTTCCCCAGATGGAAGCTTTGGATCCACCTAGTTTCTTAACTCCCCAAGCATTTACTGCGTAATCGGCAATAAACAGAACGATCAAGATCAATGTCTGAATAATCCAGAACATGGTGCTATAATGCTCAAACGTAAAGAACCAGCCATAAACGAACAATGCTAAATAAATGGCTACTACACCCGGTAGAATCGGATAAATAGCCCCGGCCATTCCGACCACGAATAGTGCAATAACGATAATCCAACCTAGTATATCCACGCTAAACGATCACTCCCCGCACAAAATATAATCGCGAATAACCTGGACAATACCGTCATCGTTGTTGCTTGCTACGACTACATCTGCCTCATCCTTGACGGTCTGCTGTGCATTTCCCATAGCAACACCCAAACCAGCCTGTTGAATAGCCGCTAAATCATTAAGGCTATCACCTACAGCGACTACCTGAGACATTTGAAGTCCAAGAAGCTCACAAACTTGCTTAATCCCCTCTGCCTTGTTGATACCCTTTGGATTAATCTCGAAATTATATGGTGATGAATTGGTAATCTCAAGACCATCCAGTTCTTGAAGTTTCATTAGAATATGATGACGCACATCATCATTATCATTATGATAACCAAACTTCAACCATTCTTGATTTTCGATATCGCCCGTCCATGTTTCCCTGTTATATAACGTATCCACCGTATACGCCCAAAACCACGAGTCAGTTTCTTCTGCAATAGCATGCATTTTTCGAACGAGTTCTACATCAAGCAATGCCCGGCGGTATAAATCATATGGTGCACGCCATACTTCACTACCATTCACCGTAATCATCGGGGTTGTAAGTTCCAGTTGCTGAGCGTAAGGATATGCACTCGAAAATGCACGACCTGTAGACAAGCATACATGAACTCCATGACGAACTGCCTCTTTAATCCATTTCACAGTTTCCGAAGAAATTTCGTTATCATCCTGAAGCAATGTCCCGTCCATATCCAATGCCAGTAGCTTATATTTATGATTCATGACTTTATCCCCCTCTAGGTCTGATCTCTTGTTTAAACATAACGCCATTTTACCACAAACCTTTTCACCCTTACACTCGGACCTATCAGAAACGATTACTTTGCCTTTTACCAACTGATAAAGGAGTGATTACTGTCCGATAAAAACCTGTTTATCTCAAAATAAAAGCAGGCCAGGATCAAGTCCCAACCTGCTTTTTAGTTTTTGTAACCTAGAGATTTATTCTGTACTTCCAGCATCACTTGCATTCTCATCGCTAGTTTCAGTGTTTTTAGGATGCGGCGTGCCGTCTAAACCGTATACTTCATCGTACGCATCAAAGATTTTACGAGCTACAGGTGCAGCACTATAAGCACCAAATCCACCTTCTGGGATAATAACAGCTACTGCGAGTTTCGGATTTTCCCTTGGAGCGAACCCGATAAATACCCCGTTATCGGTTTGGATTCTCTTGCCGTTGATGTATA
The DNA here is from genome assembly GCF_042666275.1 of Paenibacillus sp. GCM10028914. Classification (NCBI taxonomy): domain Bacteria; kingdom Bacillati; phylum Bacillota; class Bacilli; order Caryophanales; family Paenibacillaceae; genus Paenibacillus; species Paenibacillus sp. GCM10028914. The sequence goes on along the minus strand of NZ_JBHTFO010000006.1, from coordinate 34,283 downwards.
CATCCTGCTGGGATGTACCTGTCTTACGAGCAAAATCATAACCGAAGTCAGCAAATGAAGGCACTTGTGTGTTCATCCCCTTGATAACTTCATCCCAGTACTCATCAGGGAACGTCACTTCATTTAGAACTTCACGTTCAAATTTCTTAACGACGTTACCTTCCTGATCCTTGATTTCGCTAACCAACTGCGGTTTGATACGGACTCCACGATTAGCGAGTGTTGTGGCATACTGTGCCAATTGCATCGTGGAATATTTACCTGATTGGCCAAACGAAGCAAAGGCCAATGCAGCGAGCGGACTACCCGCTTGCTCAATATTGGTGTATTCGATCGTACCTAGAAATTCACCTGGAAGCCCAACTTCCGTAGAAACGCCAAGTCCGAATTCCTTCATGTATTTATCCCATACATTTATACCCTCGGCACCGTATTTATTGAACAGCTGTTTACCCACCATATCAATCATAAAGGCGTTAGAGGAGTTTTGAAGCGCAAGTGCTGGGTCAATCAATCCAAAAGCTTTCGACTGTGAGTTACGAACTTTCGTTTTATCTCCACCAAATTCCGCATACCCTTTGTCATAATAATAACTATTCACACCGAAAAATCCTTCGTTCAGTCCAATCAGAACGCTTAAAGGCTTTACCGTAGAACCAAGCAGCAGAACGGACTCCAAATTGTTAGCAGAACGGCCCGAGCTATAAGGACTGATTGTACCATTTCCCATGGAGGAAGTGACCTTATCCCATTCCTCTTGATCAGCCCCATCCTTCCATACGTTCGGGTCATAGTCAGGAATACTTACCATAGCAACAATGTTACCAGTATCTACTTCCATCGCAACGGCATAACCCGTTTTTGCATCTTGGTGAGTTCGACCCGAGAATGGAGTGGTACGTAGCCATTCCAGCTGATCCACTACCGCTTGCTCTGCTTTCATTTGAATTTCTTTATGAATGGTAGTGTATACATCATTCCCCTTCTCAGGTGCAACAAGGGTTGGCGTACCATCAATCATATTTTGCGGATTGATCGGAATACTCATGTACCCATTCTTCCCACGAAGTTCATCCTGGAACATCATTTCCAAACCATCGTACCCAACCCATTCAGTTTCCGTATATTTCAGACCCGGGTCCTTCTGGTCCTTATTCGCTTCGTCAATTTCCTTATATTTCTCTTTAGTCTTAGCACCTTTAAACTCTTTCAAGTACCCAATCGTTTGCACGGCCACAGTATCCTCATCATAATACCGCACATTCTCTTCAACGATCTCTACACCTGGAAAATCATCTTTATTCTCAATAAAGTAAGCAACTTCATCATCCGTGAGTTCTCCCTTGATTCTCCGTGGTTCATACCCACCCTGTTTCTTAGAATCAAGATCCAGTCTCTCGATAATATCTTCCACAGTCAGCTCTTCAGCATCTGCAGCGCCATGCTTCTCAAACACCTCATACATTTTCTCGGCAAATGCTTCAATCTCAGGAAGATTCTCTCTCCCTTTCTCCGTCTGACTGTTATAGTTCTTGAGCAGCGTAACATAAAGCGCGTTGGAAGGCTTAGAGTAAGCCAGCGGTGTACCCGATGCATCAATGATGCTTCCACGGATCGGCTGCAGCGGAAAGTTCTTCGTCCGCCCACCCGTTTCCTGCTCCGTCAGTTCAGGACCTTCCACGAACTGCAAGAACGCAAGTCGGACAATGATGACACAAAATATAATAAACGTACTGAAAAAGAACAAGTTAATCCTTAGATTAAATTGACTCCCGGCATCTCCTTCATCCTGCTTCCGTTTGTCCGATTTAAAACCTTTCAAAGTTGTCTTCTCTCCTTTGTTCACTTTCACATAAAATCATCTTAACATAAACCTTATTCATGATTCATCTTTCCACAAAGTGACATAGCTAATTTACGGGTTTCTAGCCTCATCGCTAAAAACTCAGTACATGCTCTTTGATATGTGTTTCATTAAATCGAGGTGAGTTAAACCAGTTCCCGCTTTGCGCCCACGTTGGGTCAAGCGGTATCCACTGCTGTTTCTCACGCAAGTAAACCTCATTCCAAGCATGAGGTCCGTAACTGCCCTGGCCGTCGTATCCCCGTCCTGTAACGACACGAACCTTTAAATCTTGGGATCGAGCCATCATAGCATAAAGTCTAGCATAATCGATGCACACACCGGATCTTGTATCATAGGTATCCTGAGGGGTTTGTTCACGCCAAATCCTCTGCTCTTCGTACAATTTAACTTTATCATAATCATAAGAGACCCTTGTTCCAACCCAATCATAAAGTTTACGAGCCTTTTCCTCGTCTGTTTCTGCTCCCTTTACAACATGAGCAGCAGTCTGCTCAATTCCTTCTGGAATCGCGTGATCCACAACCTCATACTTCTGTTGCATAATTCCATTTAGTTCTTCTTGAACAGACTGAGTAAATACAGGCAATTTTTCTCGAATCAGAGAACCGGATAGAGGCTCGATAACCGCCTGTGCTCCTTGTTTATATACTGGAGATGACTCTACATAACGACTGAATGAATGATCAGGATAAAGACTAACCCATATAAAAAGGATCGCAATAACGATAATTCCTCGTACAGCCCCCATCACCACACCAATTCCTGCTCCGGCCATACGACTAGCAACTGTTGCTGGCTTCTCATCTCTAGAACCAAACAATCCCAGTCGCCCTCCTATCGTCAACGACACCAACAGACGAAGGATAAATATAATCAGACTATAACTGATCATAAAGAGAACCCCAAAGCGAAGTAGTGGAAAATCCGCCATGGAATTCACAAATGTATAGTATATTTGCTCCCCTAATTTAAGTTCTCGATCGGGAATCCGACTACCTAACGATTCAAGCCACACAGATACTTTTGGAGACAGCCAAAGCGTAAATGGAACAGACATAGCTATACTGACTATCCGAAGTATAGCTCCCCCAATAAAAAAGGTAAGCTTCCCTACAGAACGAGAAGCTCCGCGATTCCAGCCTTGTATTAAAGAAAAGGCTACTATACACAGTAGCAGGATGGTAACACCGTTACCTTCCCGCAGACTGTCGTTCCATGCTGATATCATAGGAACCCCTCCTTCCTGCTGACTAGCTTCTTAGCTGTTATTATTTTTCTTTGCTTGTCCAATGAACTCCTGAATGGTTTCGTTCATATCCCATTTACCTACCGGTAAACCTTTGAAATTCACTTCCACTTCGGTTGATCCACTCTTTCCCTTGAGTTCAAGATTCGGAGTTTTGACCGTAAATGTCCCATCACCGTTTGATGTATATTTTGCTTCTTTTGCTTCTTTCATCATGATGTTCATAGCTTCGGATTTAACGGTGTCAACTGCTTCGTTCTTCACTGTGGTCACTACATCACCAATCTGGTCCAAGGAGATACCACTGTAGATGATCAATCCCCCGACTATAAGAACTACTAGCGCCCACTTAATAACTGTTTTGACTAAGTTAATCACAATAAACAGCACGATCAAAGCAACAACAATTACCAGCCAATTTTGCTTTAGAAATTCCAACCATACCTGTGCATCCATAATCCTTCGCCCCTATCCATTTCACTGTCTGCGACAAACTTAAACCGTTCCTTTAGATTATACATGATTCCCCTTCTCAGTGTCAGCAAGACCTCTTTCCAAGAAATTAAGGTATAAGCTTGGCATCTTAGGCGTACAAGTAGAACATAACCTGTCTTAAATACGGGGTAGGAGGTGCTTATTTGAAAACAGCGATTTGGTTGTACATGTTCTTGTTTCTTGCCTTCTTTGATCTGCATGCCCAGTATCCGGTTCTCACACCGTTCGCCATTTCGCTCGGTGCCGCTCCAACATTCATCGGATGGATGATGGGCATTTACGCCTTAACTCATCTTCCAGGCAATTTGCTTGCCGGAAGATTAATTGATAAAAAAGGGAGCCGGCGTTATATCATCTTCAGTTTGACTGCCGCTGGTGTGATACTGTTGCTGCAAGCACATGTGCAGATGCCCTGGCAGTTGCTTGTTCTCCGTTCGATCAGTGGCTTTGTACTAGCCTTTCTATCACCTGCTTGTCTTGCTCTTCTCGCTTCACTTTCTAAGGATCCCGTAACTCAGGGAAAATATATGTCGGGGCATGGCGTTATTCATACACTTGCTTCTGTGTTATCTCCAGCTGCGGGCGCGTTTATCGTGGCAAAAGTGGGGTTTTCAGGTACCTTTACAAGTTTGGGATGGGTGTTGATTTTCACGGGGATTATGGCTTATTTGACTATTCCCAAGCCTTCCACCCAGTCTTATTCACAACGTGCCGAAGAAGTTAAGCATGAAACAAGCGATCCATTTCCTTTCAGTCTACGTCTCTATCTTATTCCTTTTGCCATCGCATGTTCACAGGGTATTCTGTTCTTTGAAATCCCACTTCGGGCAAACGGGCAGGCGAGTATCATGTCTACGGGTCTTCTGTTTTCCTGTGTTAGTCTTGGCGCTTTAGTCACACTCAGTATGCTTTTCCTAAATCATTATTCTCCTGGCAAGAGAGTAGCAGCTGGCGTTCTCGGACTTGCACTTAGCTTTTACGCTCTGGCAGCGGTAGATCAACTTCCACTTGTCGTGATTTTATTTATGCTGGGCATAGCAAAAGGTCTTCTATTCCCTGCTCTTTCTTCCTTGTTCATTGAGCTTAGCGGAGGTGGGAGACTGGGGAGAGTGTTCTCTTATCAATCCATTGCTATGTCGATTGGCTCCTTTGTCGGCCCCATAACTGCAGGACAATTAAGAAATGTGATCTCGCCCTACTTCATTGCTTTTATCATGCTAATGATCATTCTTTTGCTTTTGCCACGTCCGAATAAAACTCAACCTATCGATACCCCAGCAGGGGTGAACCTTTAACAGCATCACAACTCTTCTTTCAGCCCAAAAAGTTCCAAGATAGGCCAAAACACAGTCCACCTGGGTATTTTCACATAGTATACAATGTGGCAAATGACCACTACGATTAAATAAGGAGTGAAGACAAATGAGTCACGTCCATAAACAATGTTGTAAACCAATGGTTAATCCTTGTTCTTCTGTAGGTCTGATTCTGGTACTCTACATTTTGTTGGTTATCATCCTCTCCACCTTCTGCTAAAATAATCACCCTATACGGCGGCCTTCCTCAGAAGGCCGTTTTCTTTTTTGCATGAAGTCCAGCTTACAAGTTAAACTATATATAACTCAGATCCACATAACTCAACTTAAACATTTCCCGGGGAATTTCGATGTTGCATGCCGTATTATGACAGAGGTGACACATATGTCGATATTCATTATCGTAGAAGGCAAAAACGACCGAAGCAGGCTTCGTCGATTGGTAACTCCTGATATTACAATTCTTTGCACGTTCGGAACACTAAACACACTTAAGCTGGATTCTTTATATAAGCAGGTTAAAGATCAAGAAGTGTATCTGTTTATGGATAATGATAGTTCCGGCAAAAAAATCCGTGGAGCATTGCGCGATGTTTTTCCAGATGCCACACATATTTACACACGACGGGGATATGCTGGAGTTGAGGGCACACCGGATGAATATCTGATCGCTCAACTCGAAAAGGCGGGTCTCGAGGAATTTATTATTTATCCTCCTCCAGTCCCTTACTAAAATATTGACAGAATAAAAAAGCGTTTGAACCATCAACAAAACGGTTCAAACGCTTTTTATTCTATTCTTTCGCCAAAGCTTTGGCATCTTTCACAATCTCTTCGATCTGTACAGTATCAGGATCCCCAGCATTGTACATTTTTCGGATATTGTTCTCCCGGTCGACCAAAGCTATATAATTGCCGTGGGTAAAATTAGTCGAATCCTTGCCCAGTAGCGGAATTTTAAATGAACCTTGCATCAGATCACGAGTTTTTTCCTGATCACCACGAAGGAAATACCATCCGCTGTAATCAGCAAAGAAGCGATCACCGAATTCCTTTATTTTCTCACGTGTATCTGTGACGGGATCAAATGAGATGGAGACAAAACTTACATCTTTACCGAATGTACCATCCTTCTTCAGCTCATTCTGAACCTGGGATAGTAGAAATGTCGTTACAGGACAAACATCCGGGCAACTAGTAAAGTAAAAGTACATCAACCGCACTTTCCCCTTGGTATCATCCCTGCTTACTTTTTCCCCATCCACATTTTCCATCGTAAAGTCAGCAACCTGTCCAACAACAGGGAACTTACTTTTGCCTATTCCTAATGCATTATACACAAGAACCACTGCAGTGATTACACACACGATTAGCAGCAGCCAAGTCCATTTATACCGCTTGAACGACGTCATCGAAACTCGTTCTCCCTTCATCACCTATATTATATATATGGGATAGAACAGTCTATTAATGAACTGTGTCGAGAACGAGAACAATCAAACTCAACGTCAGATAGTTAATGGAGAACAAGAATACTTTTCTCGACCAAACTTCATCATCTTTTGCACGAAAACCTTTAATGGAAATGTACAACCAGGTGACAGATAGCAGCAGTGAGATAATAAGAAAGAAGATTCCGGTATATCCGTACACATACATCAAAATAGGCAACGGAACCAGCAATGCAACATAAGGAATCATTTGAATCTTAGTTCTTTTAATACCTTTCACTACCGGAAGCAACGGAAATCCAGCAGCACGGTAATCTTCAACTCGGCGAATACCTAGCGCCCAGAAATGAGGTGGCTGCCACAGGAACAGCAAAGCAAACAGCAACCAAGCGCCCATATCCACCGTTTGTGTAACAGCTACATATCCTATAACCGGTGGCATTGCTCCAGATATTGCACCTACAGACGTACTCCATGTTGAGCTGCGTTTAAGCCAAAGGGTGTAGATAACAACATATACGAACATACCAACGATACCAAATATACCAGCAAGTACACCGGAGAAAATAAACAGCATTGCTAGGCCAACAACACCTAAGATGATGGCGTACCACAATACCACTTTCGGTGTTAGGCGTCCTGTAGGAAGCGAGCGCTTGCGTGTCCGTTCCATCTTCATGTCTAGATCTCGGTCAAAATAATTGTTAAAAACACAAGACGAAGCCATAACTAATACGGTTCCGAGAAGTGTCATGATCATTAAACCAATTTGTATGTCCCACTGGGACGCAAGCCAAAATCCGGCAAAAGCCGCTATTAAGTTAGACCGGATGATCCCGGGTTTCGTCACAGCTATAAATTCTTTCCAGGTTCCCGTTTTTTCGGGCGGCTTAGATCTTGCGGAAGCAAGTGTAGCAGAATCTGAAGGAGCCTGGTAACTCATATGATTTTCCACGTTTCAACGTTCCTCCTTGTACTTTCGTTATGGAGGAAGTTTGCCTCCGCTATAAAGTTTATCATATCGGCATGAAAAAGTGTTGCCAAATCCTTCGTAATTCATTCTTTCAATATGACAATTCGGTGACATTCCATGTCGGTTTTTCGGCTTGACGTTTCCCCTTCCAGTAAGGCACAATTTGTCTAAGAATTACTGTTGACGTTTTAGGGTGTTTACATATCAAAAAGCCCGAAGCATCTCTGCTTCGAGCTAGACAAGACTTTATGAAAACGTAATTACGAGTTGCGTCCAGAAAGGGACTGTTCAGCGATTTGTACCAGACGTTTTGTGATATAACCACCAAGTGAGCCATTTTCACGGGAAGTATAATGACCCATGTATCCATCCTGTGGAATGGTAACGCCCAACTCTTGAGCAGCCTCCATTTTAAGCTGTTGCAGAGCTGCATTTGCTTGTGGTACTACCAGGTTATTACTGCGGGAACCTCTTTGTGCCATGTTAATCTAATCTCCCTTCACTGAATAGGTCTGTGTTCCAGTGCAAGCTTGCAAACTTATTATGTCTCGTTCTCGTAACCTTATACTATTTATTAAATTACAAAATACTGGAGGTTTTTTACATGAGCAAGGGGTTGTCACTTTGGTTTTCTATTTCATCCATCATATTGTTAACTGCCGCAGCCATTTCAATTAGTTATAATGCATTTATAGCAATTGCGTTCGCTATTTTATCCGTATTCAATATAGGCTGGGGCTTTATGATAAAAGCCAAAAAAAGACGCTCCTGACTTTGAATTTTTTTGAATACATTGTTTCGATTCAAGCATTTTTTTTACGTCTGTTCGTAAAATCTGTTATGATGGGGTTAATCATCTACTATTGATTATTGTGGTAAAGGAGCTTCGATATGAATCAAGTGACCAAAGGACAATGGAATGGTTACGACACCTATATCTTAAACACTGGACGTTTAGAGGTGACACTCCTTCCGCGTCTCGGTAACAATGTCATCGAAATAAAAGACCTACAAGAAAAGCGCGACGTGCTCCGGAAACCTGATGAAAGTGAGCTGGCTTTCTATTTACAGAAACCATATCATTTCGGCATGCCGATTCTAATTCCGCCTGGACGAATTGCTAAGGGCCGTTTTGAATATGATGGTGCCAGCTATCAATTTGATCAAAATACAGCAAACGAAAATCATATCCACGGACTTCACCGCACCCAAGCATGGTGTGTAAGCGACATTGAGGAAGATGATGAAGGCTGCGCAGTAACCACGGAGTTCTCTTCTTCTGATGACCCACGCTGGAGTGCTCAAATGCCAGAACCATTAAAACTGCAAATGACTTTCCGATTACAGGGTTCGGAGTTACACCAGCATCTGCATGTTACTAACAAGGGTAAGCGTTCCATTCCGTTTGGAATGGGTTACCATACGTGGTTTCTGTTAGACGGCCAGCCCGATCAATGGACTCTAAAACTACCGGTCGAAGGCATTTACACGCTAGATGATCAGCTTCTCCCCACCGGAGAGTTCTCTTCTCTCGGTGATCTAGACACATTGAATACGGGATTCAATTTGAAACATTCTGATCTGGATACAATATTTAAAATCCCTGAAGGTCAACCAGCCGAGGCATTTCTCACTAGAAATGACGGATATGCAATCCAATACTCAGCAGATCGCTCCTACTTTAAAAATTGGGTGCTATATACTAAAGGAATAGCTGATCAATTCTTATGTATCGAACCTTATACTTGGCTTCCTAACGCACCAAACCTAGACTTACCGAATGAGGTGACAGGCCTGATCAACTTGGAGCCAGGACAAACGGTCGAACTTCATACAAAATTACAAATCCACTATCCAGTCATTACGGACTGATTATATGGCATATCATTAAGGAGCTGTCCCACAAGATCTAGTATCTTGCGGGATGGCTCCTTTTTCTTATTGTCCGCCCTCTTTTTATCTATTATTTACCAATAATCATGTTTGAATCTATACGCATGAGATTCTCTTCTTTCAACCATAATAACTTCATACAACGCGAAAAGGAGGTGACAAACATGGGTATGGGTCAAGGAGGACAAAACCGCAGAAGCGGAAGCCGTTCTAACAATCTGGTCGTTCCCCAAGCAAATGCTGCACTTCAACAATTGAAGTATGAAGCAGCACAAGAATTGGGCGTATCTATTCCACAAGACGGTTATATGGGTAACTACACTTCCCGTGAGACTGGTTCTTTGGGAGGATACATCACTAAACGTCTGGTACAAATCGCAGAGCAACAATTATCAGGTCGTTCGAACCTGTAGTTGATCTGTTCTTCTGATAAAGAAAGAGGCGATCTTCTCCCCAAAGATCGCCTCTTTTCTGTTATGTATTTTTACAGTCACACAAAAAAGAAACAGTACATATCAGGACTCCGAAGCAGCTTCGGAAACACTCATTCTAGAGTATCGGATCATTAAGTTCGCCATATTATAGTTCGATTCAAGCACGGCATCTACAATTATGAGTCCTTGTCTCACCGTAAAATCATAGCTTATTTCTCCATGTGTCCAATGCCTTTTATGCTTCAGACTCTCAAGTGCCATGGCTCGGAAGGATGATAGTTGATCTTTGTTCAATCCATCTACAACTGGAGCCATCACACCATTACGTCCGGTAAGCGGGTTATGACGGATACCAAATTTACCGATCGTATTATTTCGTATTTGCACGAATACAGTACCCGAAGATAGTCCTGATAATTCATTTTCTAACTCCTTAAATACTAAATCTAATTGCCTTACCAGCGATAGTTGATCTAATTTAATCATTTCATACCCCCTTAATTTTTCATTGCACTCCCTTTATATAGGGCTTATGACTCATTATAAGCCAAAAAATTGGACTCATCAACAACATTCAACATAATTGGGTATTTATTACTATTTTTTCATATTTTCCATATCAATTATTTCAGAATTTCGATAATATTTTATTTTTTGCGACAAAAAAAGAAGTCCCTAAGGACTTCTTTTACCAGATATATATTCAATGTTCTGCAAGTTATGCCAAATGATTCGTCATCTGCAAAAATTGTTGAATATCCGAAATACACATATCAGCCGCACTTTGCCAGAATTCACGCCCAGTTAGGTCTACATCAAGATGTTTTTTTGCAAGTTCTTCTACGGTCATAATACCCGTATCCCGCAAAAGCGCATCATATTTATCCGCAAATGTACTACCTTCCTCTAGTGCCCGTACATAGAGCCCCGTACTAAACATATAGCCAAATGTATACGGGAAGTTATAGAAAGGTACGCCTGTGCTATAGAAATGCAGCTTGGAAGCCCAAAAATGAGGATGGTATGTAGAGAGCGCTCCGCAGTAAGCTTCCTTCTGAGCTTCTTCCATCAGTTCTGAAATTTCACCTGCACTCAGCAGTCCTTCTTTTCGCTTGTCATAGAAGCGTGTTTCAAACAAGAAACGAGCATGAATATTCATAAAGAATGCGACGCTATTCTGAATTTTCTCTTCAAGTAATGCAAGCTTCTCTTCTTTATCCTTAGCTGCTTTTACAAGGGCATCCGCTACAATCATCTCAGCGAAGGTTGATGCCGTTTCTGCAACGTTCATCGCATAATCCTGATTCAGTACAGGTATCCCTCTCATTAGGTATTGGTGATAAGCATGACCTAGTTCATGTGCCAATGTGGATACATTTGATGCTGTGCCGCCAAAGGTCATGAAAATTCTAGTCTGATCACTCTCTTGAAAAGAGGTACAAAAGCCTCCTGGACGCTTTCCTTGTCGATCCTCTACTTCAATCCAGTTTTTGTCGAATGCCATTTCTGAGAACTCAGCCAATTTAGGACTGAATTTTCGGAATTGTTCCACAATCGTCTCAGCAGCTTCATCATAGGTCACTTTTGAAACGGATGTCCGGATCGGCGCTTCAACATCTGTCCAGCTTAAACCATCCAAGCCAAGAAGCTTCGCTTTGCGGTTCAAATACTCAACAAGTACGGGCTTTGTATCTTGAATAACTGCCCACATCATATCTAAGGTTTCACGAGACATACGGTTAATCGCAAGCGGTTCTTTAAGCACATCATCCCATCCACGATTACGATACAGATTCAAACGGAAGCCCGCAAGGTGATTCAATGTATCAGCACAGTAGTCTTCTGCCTCTGTCCAAGCCTGTTCCCATTTCTCGAACATTTCTTGTCTCACTTCACGATTCGGGTTATGCAATTTATTAAATGCTTGGCCTGCTGACAGCATTTCAGTCTTTCCGTTCTCTTCAAAAGGAATTTGAATTTTACTTACAATCGTATCGTAAAATTCTCCCCACCCATGATATCCATCAATCGCGAGCTCAAGCGCCAAGCTCTCTAGCTCCGGATTCATTTTTTCGCGGGCCAGATTCCGACTTTCATTTAAAATAAATTTCAACGGCTCAACCTTGGAAGTTGAGGTCCACTCTTCCCACAGCGTATCGTCAATTTCGCGAAGCAAATTATTGAATTTAGCTAATACACCTTGAAGGTCAGCAGACAACGTTGTAATTCGTCCTGATAACTGGATCGCTTTTTTGTCATTCTGATCCTGAGCTGCCAGACAACCGACAAATGAACCTGCTTCGCTAATCTTAGCCGCACAACGATCTAATAAAGATAGAATGTGCTCAAGCGGTTCTGCTTCCTTCAAATTAGTTGGAACTATAGCTGCTGTAACAGCTGCTCGCAGTTCCTTCGCTTCTTTCTCAAGAGCCGTCAAAAACGCTGCAAATTCAGGAGAATGCGATCCTCCAGGAAATATGGATTCCAAATCCCATGTTTGCTGTAATGGCTTATTCATCGTCTTCACCTTTCTTCTGTTTAAATTTGTGTGGTATCGTGTTAAAGTGTATAACTATATTTATATCCTTTAAAAAATAAAGGTTGGAGGGAGACTTCTATGCGACCATTACAAATATCGCCCGAAACAGCAATAACCTTATCCAAACAGCTTGGCGTTCCATTGGAACAGCTTATGCATATGCCGCAGCACATTCTGATGCAAAAAATCGCCGAACTGGCTGCCAAAGAACAGGAATCTTCGTCTGAAAAGTCAGACCAGTCAAGTGATTCTCCGGAGAAACCATGATTCCATTTTCAAACGCCTGGCCTTATGACATTATTACTGGAGATGTGTATGTACAGAACTGCCCCTTCTGTGGCAGCGACAATGTTCTGCTTCCTATGAAGCCGAAAGAACTGATCAGCGTACGAGAAGGCAAGAAAAAGTTGCTCATCTTTCCCTGCTGTCATAACAAAGTTACTGTCCTAGACAGTGATGGTGACTATATTCTTACCGATCAAAAACTTCGCTGACAAAGGGCAGTTCATATGCAATCACATGCTTATATCGCTTCAAGGGTCCTTTTTAAAGGGCCTTTTTAGTGTTATTTGCCGCTCGTATTCATTTCTTCTGGTAAGGCCATCTTCTCCGCAAGCATTTGTTCACGCAAAACAGTCCATTGCTCACGCGAAGCTCGAATCATGGCTGCATCGATTATTTTTTTATCGTGAATAACACGTGAAAACCACTGAGCTGCATCCGTGTATTTACCTAATCGTCTGTTGATCTCGCCAATCAAATACAATAACCGCGCATCATTCGCGCCTGCCCCTTCCACCTCATAAACCCGAATATAGGATTCCATGCTGTGCGCCAAAAAGCGTTGTTCCTGCTCTTCATTGCCTTGATAGCGGTACAACCAAGCTATATGATGCAAAAGACTCGCAATAATTCTCTCCCTCTCCCCAATGCATTGAGCACATAAGAGAGCCAGTTTATATACTTCAAGGGCATCCTCTAGACTCCGACGTCCACCAAAATCCCGCTGGATCCACCGGCTTGCGATCTTTGAGCGGAAGTCTTGTTTCTGGCGTTCATTCAAGCTATGCGCTGAATTTTCAGTAGAAGCAAGCCCGCATTCAGGACAGACTCGTACTACATAATAGTCGGGATTTTCATTCTTGTAATAACCGCAAAAGTCCGTATCGGTTCTTACAGCTTTTTTGAAGCTTGGTCGTACTCTTGAAGTCTTAAATGAGTTCTCGCAGTTCCCGCATGTAACCGTAATTGTATACAGAGGTTCTAAAGCTAAAGTCATACTGATGACATCCCTTCACATGGTGTTGTCTTCAACTTAAGCGGTATTTAAGGTGTTTAAGGCGTATTCACAAAATGTCGGGCTGGTCCAGACAAGCGTTTCAATACCTCTTCACGCATGAGATCCTCTACGCCAATATCTTCAAGGGCTCCAGCCATACAGGCAAGCCATTCATCTGCATGACGATTTGTAATTGGAAAATGAAGATGTCTTGCTCTCATCATCGGATGTCCATATGCTTCCGAGAAAAGGGCCGGTCCACCAAAAAATTGACTTAAAAACATATACTGCTTTTCCATCACCGGCATAATATCTTCCGGAAATAAAGGTGCCAGCAGTTCATTCTGTTGAACTCTCGGGTAAAAAGCCTCGACTAATGAACGAATTCCTTCTGCGCCGCCTAGATTTTCGTAAATGCTTAGGCTAGGGTTCATTGATATATCTCCTATCTGAAAATATGTAATCTTGTGTCATTTTTATTATATCAGAGATACCTAATATTTCTATGACGAAGCCTTCATGGTTTCATATTCGCATAAAATAAAAAAAACAAACAAAAAAAGGCGCTAAACAAAGTTTAGCACCCTGAACTTATTAATAACTGCGCCAATCCTCTTCACCCTGATGGATGAGAGAGGCTCGTATTACATAAACGAAGGCGCAAACCAGTATACCTGCGACTATGCTCATGATCATCACTCCATCCAAATAATTCGAAAGATGTGCTTTGATGGTTTTATTATAGCACAATGTTCTCAAAAATAAAGCATTTTTGTAACCGCTTTCCAACTCTTTTTTGTACTGTTTGTCCTACTTTCAGCATACAGATTGAACAAGAACATGAAGTAAAATCTACACAACTATCTATTTTCCCAGGGGGCGTTCATTTATATTATGACCATGAAAAAGCTCAGCTGGATCCTTCTAATAACCGGATTATTCAGCGTTATTATTCTGATGGCTGTTTATCCTGAAGCTGTGCTTCAATCGGCACTTCGGGGTCTCGAGATCTGGTGGGAAGTGCTCTTTCCGTCACTCTTCCCCTTCTTTGTCATTTCAGAAGTATTACTCGGCTTCGGGGTCGTTCACCTAATAGGAACGCTCTTAGACCCCTTAATGAAACCCTTATTTCGTATCCCAGGAAGTGGCGGCTTTGTAGCAGCCATGGGATATGTTTCTGGTTATCCCGTTGGTGCCAAACTAACAGCTAAATTATGGGAGCAAAAGATGGTCAATCGAGATGAAGGAGAGCGTCTGGTTGCCTTTACAACCTCTTCCGATCCCATTTTTCTAATAGGTGCCGTTTCGATCGGCTTTTTTCATAACCCGCGAATCGGGTTAATTCTTGCTTTAGCACACTACGGCAGTGGGCTTATTGTAGGACTGTTAATGCGGTTCCACGGTCAAAAAAACAGTTCAGCGCTTGATCAATCTATTGAGTTGCCCAAAGGTAATCGGATCAAGACAGCACTTCGCAATATGCATAAAGCGAGAGAAGAAGATGGACGTGATCTCGGAACGCTTATAAAACACGCAGTGCAGTCCTCCCTTCAGCTTATTATTGTCGTAGGAGGGCTAGTTGTATTCTTTTCCGTTTTTCTAGAGCTATGGACACGTGCAGGAGTCATTCCTGTTATAAACCAAATCGTAAATGCTCTCCTGTCTCTTGTTGGCATACCTGAACAACTCTCAACTGCATTGGTCGGAGGACTCTTTGAGGTTACTCTAGGTGCCCGCTATGCTGGCGAAGCTGGAGAAATGATTCCCCTTGCATACAAGGCAGCCGCTGCAGCCTTTATATTGTCCTGGGGAGGACTCTCCGTTCATGCCCAGATCGCCAGTATACTAAATGCAACCAACCTTCGTTATATACCGTTCATGGTTGCCCGCTTGATTCATGGTGTATTAGCTGTAGTTGCGGTTCTTATATTCTGGACTCCCATTATGGGGAAGACGTCAACGACCCTCTTGATCCCGGATGGTGTTTCTGATATATCTTACAACGGGTATAGCCATGTTATGGTTGTATTTTGCACATTGCTTGGAAGTATCATCGGCTTCCTTCTATTCATGGAAGTTCTTCGACTACTAAAGGGAAAGTTCCGTAATTTCCCAAGGTGATCATTGTTTTATTCTCCATTATTGATTATCATCGATATATATAACCTTATAAAAGGAGCTTATCAACTTGAGATACTATGTTCTAGACCGCGGAGACCCATTGTCTGTAGAATTGAGTCAACAATTTCACAAGCTGGCGGAACAGCGGGGCTTTGAACTGGATGCTGAATCTCCTGAGATCGTCGTCTCCATTGGCGGAGATGGCACGATGCTGCATGCTTTTCACACATTTATTGACCGTATTCCTGACCTTGCTTTTGTCGGTGTCCATACAGGTCACCTCGGTTTTTATGCCGATTGGAAAGCAGACGAGTTGCCAAAGCTAATTGATCTCATGAGCGGAATCGGAGATCCCAATATTCTTAAACCGCGCATTGTTCAATATCCGCTGGTACAACTAGAAATTCATAAAAAATCGGGCACTGCCTCTTATATTGCTCTTAATGAGTTCACGCTTAAAGGTGTGGATGGTACTGTCGTTGCCCAGGTTGATATTAATGACGTTACTTTTGAAATGTTTAGAGGTGACGGTATTTGCATTTCAACCCCCTCTGGCAGCACCGCATATAACAAAAGTGTCGGGGGCGCTATGGTTCATCCATCAATTGATGCACTACAAATCGCGGAGATTGCTTCAATCAACAATCGAATATTCCGAACACTGGGCTCCCCCCTTCTTCTTCCGAAACATCATCATTGTGATATTTTCTCGTGCAAAGACCAACGCTTATTACTCACGGTCGATCACAACAATTTTCAAATCGATGATCTGATTTCGGTCCGTTGCCAGGTGGCCGAGCAAAAGGTTAGCTTTGCGAGGTATCGCCCTTTTCCATTTTGGAATCGTGTAAGGGACGCTTTCTTGGGGTAATTTTATCGTTCAGTATTTTTTTAATGTCCCTTAATAATACAAAGAAAAACAGCAGTTCCTTTATGGAGCTGCTGTTTTCTTTCTAAACATTATTCAACTTCTTGTTGATTCTTTTCTTTTGGACGCATGTCCCGATGTTCACGAATCTCATTATTTTCCCGATGCTCTCGGTGTTTAGATTCTTTCCAAGGTTTGTTTGATTTGTTCGGACGTGAGTCCTTGCCTTCTCTTCCTTCTTTAAACTCACGTTTTCCACGGAATTCTTTTGTTTCTTTCCCAGTAGGGGACTCATGCGTACGGACGCTTGGTTTATGCTCTTTAGGTTCTTTTCTTTCCTGATTTTCCGAGAATTCAGAATTATCGGAATCTTCAGCTGGACTATCTTCTTCACCGTTTTCCAAAGCTTCGCGCGCTGCCCTTAGTTCCTGTTCCTTAACTTCCATCTCTTTTAATTCCTTAAGCTCTTTAGGATCCTTGATCTCCTTGCTCTTCTGGAGCACAAAATAGGCACATCCAAAATTACAATATTCATTTATATAATCAGACATCGTTGAGTATAGGACATCTTTCGCTGCTTTTGGATGATTATCCCGATAAAATCCTTTCAGCCTCAGTTGGTTGTATCCCCAATCCCCCACGATATAATCATATCGCTCAAGAACTTCACTATATCTGTCACGGAAAGCTTCAGGATTCCAACCATTTCTATGGTCTTCAAGCACTTCATAACTTCTATTACCGATAACGATCAAACAAGATTCCCCTGCCTTTCCCGGCTAAGACCGTACAATTTCTTCCTTTCGGCGTTCAGCCGATTTCACCTGCTCATGTGCATGATAAGAACTGCGTACGAGTGGACCAGATTCCACATGGCTAAATCCACGTTTAAGCCCTTCTTCTTTTAATACCGCAAATTCATCAGGTGTATAATACTTCTCAACATTTAAATGTTTTGGAGATGGCTGTAAATACTGACCGATTGTCATAATATCACAATTCACAGCTCTCAGATCATCCATTGCCTGCAAAATTTCATGCCACTCCTCGCCCACGCCCAGCATAACACTAGACTTGGTAGGAATATCAGGTTGCATTTGTTTGGCTCTCTTCAACAATTCTAAGGACCTTTCATACTTCGCTTTTGCACGGACCCGATCAGACATGCGCTCAACTGTTTCAATATTATGGTTCAAAATATCTGGCTTTACATCCATAACAATCTGAAGCGCATCTGCACTTCCCATAAAATCCGGAATCAGCACTTCAACCGTACATAACGGTAACCGTTTACGAATGGCTTTAACCGTCTCCGCAAATATGTAAGCTCCTCCGTCTTTCAGATCATCCCGTGCAACACTTGTCACAACACAGTGACGCAGATTCATCTGTTCAGCTGCTTCAGCCACACGTTCAGGCTCTTGCATGTCGAGCTCTGTCGGCAGACCAGTATTAACTGCACAAAAGCGACATGCCCTTGTGCATATATCTCCTAAAATCATAAACGTAGCAGTACGATTAGCCCAACACTCATAAATATTCGGGCAACGCGCTTCTTCACAAACGGTATGAAGTGTTTTGGAACGCATCATACTTTTAATTTCATTATAATTATCGCCCGTTGTAAGCTTGATCTTAATCCAGTCCGGCTTGGATTGTTTATTCGAAGTTTTGGACAAGAAGAAAACCTTCTTTCAATTTAATTGGATAGTCCATTTAACTGTTCCATATTATATCATGAAAATCTAAGGATTACCTATCCTCATCGATATCGAATTCATCTTTGTGCGGCATGGATAAAAAACAACATTTCGATTCAACCTAAAGGTAGGCACCAACGTCCGTGCATTTTTGAAAACAAAGATCTGGAGGACAGGACACCATGACAAAATCAAGACAACAATGGAGCCTATTGGCGAATAAGACCCGCTGGGCTACTGTGGCAATAACAACCGTTACAGTCGCCTCTCTTATGGCGCCCAGTTATGCTGCGGCTGAGGGAGAAGCTGTCCTAACCGAGAAAGCTACACCAAGTACAAATATATCCGACAAGACGAACGATGTCTTTGCATCTCGAAAAGCACTTTACGATCGCATCTCAACATTGACGCAGATTCCCTGGCATCGCCTTGCAGCTATTGATCAATATGAGCGGACTTTAACCAAAGTACATCCTAAAGATCGAAAACATCCTGAGCGACTTATTGGCATCTATGTTCCATCTACAGCTTGGACAGGTCCACTAAATCCAAACCAAGAAGATACTTATCCAGCAACCATAGAACTATATTCTGGACTGGGAAGAGATGGAGATGGAGATGGTAAAGCTGACCCTAACAATAATATGGACCTACTATATAGTATATCATCAAAACTCCAGCCCTTCGGACATTCTTCCGATGATTTTGCGATTGGATTATGGTCCTACTATCAGAACAGCAGAGCAGTTCAACGGATCATGCAATATTCCAAAATGTACGAAAAATTTGGCAAGCTCGATTTGTTTGATCACTCATTCCCGCTTCCAGTAGGCAACAATTACTCCTATCGCAGCACCTTCGGAATGGGACGCAGCTGGGGAGGATATAGGATCCATGAAGGAACGGATTTGTTCGCCGGTTATGGTGTAACTGTACGCAGCACATGCTACGGTGTAGTAGAGCTTAAAGGATGGAATAAATATGGTGGTTGGCGTATTGGTATACGCGATTTGAACAATCACTATCATTATTACGCACATCTGCAGGGCTTCGACAAAAGCATTAAATCAGGTGATGTTGTCAGTCCTGGTCAGACCATTGGCTGGGTTGGAAGCTCTGGATATGGGAAACCCGGAACCCAAGGTAAATTCCCGCCTCATTTACACTACGGCATCTATCGTGATACCGGCTTATCCGAATGGTCGTTTGACCCTTACCCGCTCCTCAAGCATTGGGAGAATGAAGAACGACAAGCCATACGCAGAAGCAAAAGCAAAAAAACGCATCCTAATGACTAAGGATGCGTTTTTTTATCAATTATGAATTAAGGCTGAATGCTTGTATCCTCATTGGTAGAGGTACCATTCTCTTCAGGAGTAGTTGCCCCTCCATGACCGTCCGGAGCTGGTATAGAAACCCCCGGATTAGGAGTGTTCTGATTACCTGTTGCAGCATTGTCTTCCGACTTACTCAAAGGAGGGAGAGCAATGCTCGGAGCATTGGAGCTGTTTTCTCCTACCGGCCTGCCTTGATTATCATAATAATACATAGGCACGTCCCCGACGACAAGGAGATAGGATATCGGAATATCGGTTTCCACAACCTGAGGCTCCATATCAAACGGAACGACAACAGCCACTTCTGTCACGATATGAACGTACACCTCGACGAGAATCATATTGATGCCCGCTCCTTGCTGTCTCGTATCTAATTGTACCTTTACAGCTCCCTGTGGTTCAATTTTAACCGGGATCTGAGGACCAAAGGATGCAATGATCGGACTTTTCAATACTTGCCCTAGCGGGATATGCTCTTTCCTTTGGTGCATAGCTTCCAGCGTTTCCTGCACGAGTTGAGTGGTAAATGATGTGATCTTTAAATGCTCTGCATAATTCAACATAAATCCGGTCACTTTCCCAGAGCTATCCGTTTTCCAGTTCACTAAGTTATCAAACTGCTTTCCTTCAGTAACCTGACTTGTAATCGCCTTGTTAATGGCTTCTGTGGCAATTTGCTTCACACGAATTTGGGCCAAATGCATAATTGGTGGTTTTAAATTTCTCTCCACATACAGAAATAATTGAATCATCCCGAATAAAAAAAGCAGCGATGCAATAAGCCACCACTTTCGTCTGCTCCGCGGCTTGGGATTTTGTGTACGCGTTCGGCTCCATGATGCTTTAGCAGGTGTGTAGTGGTTTCTGAACGGCTTAGACTTTTTATACACACGCCGCATTCTTGGCCTTGGCCAAGACGACAAGGATGGAAATGATATCCGCCGACTCCCCCACTTTTTTCTTCTCACACATTCGACCTCCCTCACCCTGGTACGAAGGCGTGACCCTTCTTCTTGGCAAGCTTCCCTAGAGGATATGCGGACAAAGTATAAAAAAGAAGAGCAAGAGAAGCGGTTATCCGGTTCCCTTGCTCTGAATTTATTAATAAACAAGATGATCTTGCCATAAATCATGAATTACATTTCTTTTTCCATGATGTAACACTCTTCCCGAATGTCGAATGGATTTAGTATTTTCACCACTTTAAACCCACATTTGTTGATATAAAAATGATGATTTCTTTTCGAATACCCTGGGGTTTCTGTCGTCCATTTTTTCGTCAGTGGATACCTTTCCTCAACTTTCTGCCATATCTTCAGTCCAATCCCTTTACTATGTAGCTCTGGGTCTATAAACAAACAACCTAACCGGTTCTCGTGATTATCATGAATCCATACAATGACAGCACCGATGACATGGCCGTCCTGCCGTATTTTGAAAGACTCTGTAGGAGATTCAATAGCCCACTTTCGAATAAACACTCCAGTATCGTATCCAGGAGGCCCACCTTTTTCATCCCCTAAAAATTGCTGTGTGTCTTTGTCAAAAGCCCTCGTCATAATATCCGTTAATTGTGTAATGTCTTCTTCGATAATCGGTTCGAAAATAATCGACTTGCTTGCGCCCATGATTTGTCTCTCCTCTATTATGCTTTACCACATAAACAAAAAGGCAGAAAACCTTTATCGTAAGATTTTTCTGCCTTTTTATTCTCTAATCAATTGTTAAATTCCCGCTGACGCAGCGCCTCAAACATCAATATCGTCGCAGCCATAGCCGCATTGAGGGACTCCGCTTTACCAGGCATCGGGATAACGATAGCATCATCAACCAGTGCCGACACCTCAGGAGATACACCACTTCCCTCGCTGCCTATAACAATCCAGCAAGAGCCAGTGAAATCATATTGAAATGCCGTTGTCTTCCCCTCCAGAGAAGTTGTAACCAAGCGTGCGCCCTTTTCTCTGGCCTGTGGAAGGATTTCTGTTAAATCTCCCTCTATAACGGGAATGTGGAACAGAGAGCCCATTGTTGAGCGGAGTGTTTTCGGGTTATATAGATCTGCACAGCCCTTGCCGAGTATCACACCGCCTGCTCCCGAAGCATCTGCACTTCGTATGATCGTTCCCACATTGCCGGGATCCTGTAATTTATCCAGCACAACAACAAGTTTTTCCTGCTTAGCAAAGAGATGATCCCATGACTTCTTCTCCTTACGTACAACCGCGAATACCGGCTGGGGTGTCGATGTATGACTGACTTTCGATATGATGGCATCCGTCACACCGATCCACTCCACACCGCTCGTATCCGGTAAGTCCCTAAGTTCAATAGGTATACCTTGTTCATAATCATAAGCAATACATTCAATATCCGCTCTGGATATCAGTGCCTCCTGAACTAAATGAATGCCTTCAATGACATACTTGTTTTGCTTGTCCCTGTGTTTCTTCTCCTGTAATTGGGCCCAGCCTTTTACTCTGGCATTTTGCAGTGATAAAATTTCCATATAGGTTCCATCCATTCTGACATATATCTATCTAACTTTGGAATATCCCGAGATATCCCTTATTTTGAGTATGCTAGCTCTAACTTCGTTAAATCATTCTTGTGTCCGACAATGACCAAAATATCACCCTCGGTAAGCCGATCCTCTGGATCCGGAGAGATATTCATCTTGCCATCATTGCGAATACCCATAACGTTACATCCAAATCGTGCCCGGATATCAAGCTCCTTTAAATTTTGCCCCATCATTTCGGCCGCAGCTTTCAATTCCATAATGCTGTAATCATCCGATATTTCGATATAATCCAAAATATTAGGTGATACCAAATGATGCGCTACACGCAAACCCATATCACGTTCAGGGAAGATTACTTTATCGGCGCCGATTTTTTGCAGAACCTTGCCATGAAGCTCATTTTTAGCTTTCACAATAATAACCGACACACCTAGATCCTTAAGAATTAGTGTCGTTAAAATGCTCGATTGTATATCCTCCCCAATCGCAACGACAACTACATCAAAATTGCGGATTCCAAGTGCACGAAGTGCTTCTTCATCCGTTGAATCTGACGAAACCGCATGCGTAACCATACCCGAGACTTCCTGTATGCGTTGCTCGCTTGCATCAATAGCAAGGACATCAAAGCCCATCTCGCTAAGTTCCTTAGCTACACTCGTTCCAAAGCGTCCCATGCCGATAACAGCGTACTGTTTCTTTGCCATTATATTTCCTCCCCTGAACACTAGGTTATCTTTGTTTAGTATATCATAACGGACATGCAACGTTTGAATTTATCCATCCTTTCGCGGGCACATTAAACAATGACCCTTTCATAACAAGGAGGAACATTTCGATGTCCATATTGTTAGATCTGAGGCAGGCCGTCATTCACAAAGTCCATAATCAGGATAAAGATCAGCTTCGCTCTATGATCGAAGGTTCTGTAGATGGGCCCGAAGCCGCTCTTCCCGGTCTTGGTGTCATGTTCGAGATGATGTGGAAAGGCATGGACTCAGCGGCTCAAACCGACCTTGTCACTTCACTTCATAACCATCTGAAGACCGTAACTCCCGGCAAACTGGTCTAAGTTAAAACGGAGTACGGAACAGACAACAAATCCCCCAACCATTAATTTGGAAGGGGGATTGTTGTATTAAATCAGCCTTATGGTGCCATTTCAAGAAACTGGGCTGTTGGATTTTTGTCGATTGCAGTTCGCATTGCATATTCATTTTCGAATAGGACAACATAATTATCCTTCTTATCTTTAACCAGCGTTGAATTAATCCGGAATTTGGATGGATCAATCTTATCGTCAATGATCCAACGAGCAAATTGATAAGGCATACGTTGAAGTTGAACATCAACACCGTATTCACCCTTCATCCGATACTCAAACACCTCAAATTGAAGCTGTCCGACAACGCCGAGAATCATCTCATCAAAGCTAACCGTACGGAACACCTGAATCGTGCCCTCTTCCGTTAACTGATCGATCCCCTTCTGATACTGCTTGTGTTTTAATGCATTTTTCACCGTAACTTTGGCAAATATTTCAGGCGAGAAGGTTGGGAGTTCATCAAATATGATGTTACCGCTCTGACTTAGAGAGTCACCTATTCTAAAAATCCCTGGGTCAAACAGACCGATGATGTCACCCGGATATGCCTCTTGCACAATATCCCGATCCTGCGCAAGGAACTGCTGTGGCTGAGACAGTTTAATATCCTTACCCATGCGGACATGCTTTACGCTCATACCACGCTCAAACTTACCTGATACGATACGAAGAAACGCAATACGATCACGGTGAGCCGGATTCATATTAGCCTGAATTTTAAATACATAGCCCGAGAACTTCTCGTCTGTCGGCTCGACCATGCCTTCTGTACTACGACGTGGCTCGGGTTTAGGTGCAAGCTGCAAGAAGTTTTCCAAGAACGTCTGTACACCAAAGTTATTGACCGCACTACCAAAGAATACAGGTGTCAGTTCACCCTTCAATACCTTGTCAAAATCAAATGGGTCTCCTGCAACGTCCAGCAATTCAAGGTCTTGGCACAATTGATCATGCAAGAATTCTCCTGCCATTTCTTTAATTACAGGGTCATTATAATCCTCGACTTTTTGAACTTTAATGGATGAATGATCATCCCCTTGAAACAGCTCTACCTGGTTCTTCATTCGATCATACACACCACACAGATCACGACCAGATCCGATAGGCCAATTCATTGGGACGGAACGAATACCTAGCACCTGCTCGATTTCTTCCATCAGATCAAAAGGACTCCGTCCCTCGCGGTCCAACTTATTAATAAACGTAAAGATTGGTATTCCACGTTTGGCACAAACTTGAAACAGCTTAATGGTCTGGGCTTCAACACCCTTCGCCACGTCAATCAACATGACTGCACTGTCCGCTGCCGTTAAAGTTCGGTATGTGTCCTCACTAAAGTCCTGGTGACCAGGCGTATCCAGTATATTAATCCGGTGACCTTTATAGTCAAACTGCATTACGGAAGAAGTTACCGAGATCCCCCGCTGCTTCTCAATTTCCATCCAGTCACTTGTCGCGTGTTTACTTGCTTTTCTAGCCTTAACCGAGCCCGCCAAACGAATAGCGCCTCCGAACAGCAGCAGCTTCTCAGTCAGTGTTGTTTTACCGGCGTCCGGGTGGGAAATAATCGCAAACGTTCTGCGCTTATCCACTTCGCTTTGCAGCTCATTTATTGTTTTGCCCATTTCACTGTTCCCTTCGTACTAAAGTCATGTATATTATTGTACCACAATCCATACGCAAACCAACCCCATACGCAGAGCGTATGAGGATGATTTTGAATAACAGGATCAATTTTTTAATTAGAGCCCTTTAGCCATACTACATTATCTTCATCTTGACCATTTACAGGCCACCAATGGAATCCATCTTTCTCAAGCAGTTCATCTGCTTGCTTAGGACCCCATGATGCTGCAGGATATAATTCAAGCTCGCCCTGATTCTCTTTCCATGCTTGCGCAATGCGATCAACGAAGGCCCAAGCCGAGGCAACCTCATCCCACCGAGTGAAGTAGGTCGAATCACCGCGTACTGCATCGTGCAACAAGCGCTCATATGCTTCAGGTGAGTTAATGCCCACCATACAGCTCTGACAGAAGTCCATAGCTACCGGTTCAATTTCGGATTCGGAACCTGGCTTCTTGGCATTAATCTTCACATAGAGCCCTTCCATCGGGTTAACCCGAATAACAAGCAAATTCGGCTCCAAAGTATGCTTTTGTCCAAGATATACATTTCCCGGCATCCGTTTGAATTCCACAACTACTTCTGTAGTCTTCACTGGCAGACGCTTCCCTGTACGGATGTAGAATGGCACGCCAGCCCAACGGAAGTTATCCACGAATACACGAGCTGCAAAATACGTCTCTGTTGTTGATTCAGGATTTACTTTGTCCTCTTCACGATAAGCAGGCAACTCTTTGCTGCCAACTGCACCATTTGTATACTGACCTCGAACAACGTTCTCCTTCACATCTTCACTCGTCGCATATGGACGAAGTGAGCGAAGTACTTTAACCTTCTCATCACGGATATCTTCCGGAAGAAGACGGCTAGGTGGTTCCATAGCAATCATCGTGAGCATTTGAAGCATATGGTTTTGACCCATATCCCTCAGTGCACCTGCATGATCATAGTACCCTCCACGTTCTTCAACACCTACAGTTTCACCAAGCGTAATTTGTACGTTAGCAATATGCTTGTTGTTCCACAACGGTTCAAAGAATGCATTGGCAAAACGAATAACTTCAATATTCTGTACCATTTCTTTGCCCAAATAGTGGTCAATACGATATATTTCTTCTTCTTTAAACACCTGTCTTATTTCTTCATTAAGCTTACCGGCTGACTCTAGGTCATAACCGAATGGCTTCTCAATTACAAGACGATTCCAACCTGCTCCATCCAACATGCCACCCTTCAACAAATTGAAAGAGACACTACCAAACAGTTCTGGAGCTAGAGCAAGATAGAATAACCGGTTACCGGCTATATTAAACTTCGCTTCCAGGTTCTCCGTTTGCTCTCGTAGCTCACGGAAGCCATCAATATTGTTAATATCTAAAGATTTATATTCAAAATGCTGCGCAAATCCATTCCATTCCTCATTGTCTTCGGAACGGTAACGGCAAAATTCCTGTATCGAACGATGCACGTCCTCACGGAACTCATCTTGAGTGCGCGGACGCCGTGCCACGCCGATTACTGCAAAATCCTCAGCTAACTTTCCTTCGCGATAAAGACTATAGATCGCCGGAAACAATTTGCGTCTTGCCAAATCGCCAGTCGCTCCAAAGATGAAGAATACCGCTCCCGGTGTCTTCAATAAATCTAGATTTTGATTTTCAGCCATGGCTCCTCATTCTTTCTATGTAATATAGTGTATTTTTATGCATCGCTTGTTATCACGACGTGATGACATTTTAGCATATTCGTATAAAGTATGCTATCTCATTTCATACATTTTCATCGTTATTTCAGAAAGATCGTCTAATATTCGGTAGTAATGACAGGGAATCCAATGGTTACTCTATTGTTTTTATGCATAGAGTCTTCATGCACAGCGACCTGCATATGGATTGGATTTTTACCGCTCATAACATAATTAGTCAGTGAAGGGACCTCATATGCTCTACTTTCCGTACCCATATCTTGGTAGAATTCAACCGGATTAAAAGAAAGGTGAGTAGCCAATTGTTCTTCAACATTTTGTATTGTTTCACCCGCTGATAACCCATTGTCTACATTTCCCTGAACAGATGCATTCCACGCAGGGTTCATACCTGCTTCTTCCAAAATGCTCAAGGATTTATTCTGTATATCTAATAGACTCGTAAAACCATCTGTTCCCTCAGTATCTAACTGAATTTTCACATAGACTTGATCCCCAGATTGAACCCAATCCATACGTATATCGATACCTAAAATCACATCTCTGGCACGATAAGCCTGATTCTCATTCTCTATCTCCACTATAACTTCATTAAATCCGATCTCATAAGTTAGAGCTTGTATGACTTCTTCTTTTGTCTTACTATTCAATAATCCACTCTCACCTTGCAACTTGGCCGTTACATGCAGTGGAGAAACGATCTGAGTCTCACCCAAGGAATACAGGAGTTCTAATTGCTCTCGAAGATTCTCTTTCTTATGTTCGGAACCTCTTTGGTTTACGGTATTCCCATTGAAACCAGCTAGGATCCCCGTGATCCCACATAGTAATATCATCACTACTATAAATTTCGT
The DNA here is from genome assembly GCF_042666275.1 of Paenibacillus sp. GCM10028914. Classification (NCBI taxonomy): domain Bacteria; kingdom Bacillati; phylum Bacillota; class Bacilli; order Caryophanales; family Paenibacillaceae; genus Paenibacillus; species Paenibacillus sp. GCM10028914. The sequence continues at coordinate 6,950 of NZ_JBHTFO010000006.1, read as the reverse complement.
TCCGAACCGCTGCATGTATACCGCCCCTTTATACCGAAATCTATCAATCTAGTAAAAGGATACCCTCTTTTCACAGAATTATTCTTTGGCACATAAAAAAGCCCGAACCACCATCTGGTAGCCGGGTTCTTTAAATGTTGAGTTTTTTTCTTTCATAATCACTCAGCAAGGCCATTTTTATAAGCATATATAGCAGCTTGTGTGCGATCCTCAACCCCGAGTTTCGCCAGAATGTTCGTTACATGAAACTTCACCGTTTTAATACCGATAATCAAATCATCGGCAATGTCTTGATTGGATTTACCTTGCGCGAGCAGACACAGCACTTCCATTTCACGGTCTGTTAGCTCACTGTGAGCAGGCGCCTCAGCTTGCGGATGACGGAATCGATTCATCATCTTGGATGCAACCTGGGATTCCAGAACCGACTGTCCACGTGCAGCAGCTCGGATTGCATCAGCGACTTCTGATGCTCTAGAGGTCTTTAGCAAATAACTAAATGCTCCTGCTTCGATAACAGGATACATTTTTTCGTCATCTAAATAACTGGTAAGCACAATAACCTTACAATCTGGATACAAACTAAGCAGCTGCCTCGTAGTTTCAATTCCATCCATTCCATCCATCACCAGATCCATCAATACCACATCTGGGCGGTACTCCTGCGCTAACCGTATACCTTCCTCTCCACTACCGGCTTCTCCAACCACTTCAATCCCATCCTCCGTACCAAGTACGGCAGCAAGGCCAATACGAACCATCTCATGATCATCGACAAGCAACACTTTAATTGATGTTTCCAACTCCATCTACTTCACCCCGATTTCGTTCTTCGTCCATCAGTGGGACAGATATCTCAATACGCGTGCCCTTTCCAGGTGCCGTAATAAACTGTATAGAGCCACCAAGCTCGGTCACCCGTTCCTGCATGGTCGAAAGACCGTAGGAGGCTTGCTTCTTCTCATCAGCCTCAAACCCGATCCCATCATCCCGTAATGTAACACGCACCGTATTTTGCTTTCGCTGAATTCGAATATCCATTCGATCTGCTTTGGCATGTCTTAATGTATTAGACATCGCTTCCTGAATGATACGGAACAGATGATTCTCGATCCCTTTTACAAGGGATAGTCCTTCATCCATCTCAAGTGTAATCTCCATTGGTACTTTGATCTGCAGCTCTCGGATTAACTCCCTCAGTCCCTGCTCAAGTGCCTTCCCCTCTAGATAGACAGGCCGCAAATGTAACAGTAACGCTCGCATCTCCGACTGTGCTACCGCAGACATTTCCTCAATCAGCGCTACCTGACGCTGCGCTTTGCCAAAATCTTTATCAAGCGTTCGTCCAACCGCTGTTGCTGTCATCGATATGGCGAAAAGCTGCTGTGATACAGCATCATGGAGTTCTCTCGCAAGACGCTGCCTCTCCTCTACAATGGCTGTTACACGCGCTTGTTCAGCGAGCTGGGCATTATTCGTGGACAAACGTTGCAATGATGTTACTTGTTCTTCCCAACGTTTACTGATTCGACCCAGTTGTTCGCCTAGACGTCCAACCTCGTCATTACCCATGTCAGGCATAACTGCTGAAGTTACCCCGCCTTTTTCCCAAGTGACAAGTGTTTCCCTTACCGTATCTAATCTTCGCTTTACGCGATACCCTTGGAAAAAACCGTACACAGCTCCCAGACTAATCGGCAATAATACAATTGTAATTCCAGCTTGTACCGCATTCCTCCAGGAATCAAAAGGCTCTAAATAGTCATATGTATATAAAATGTACAACACAACCAGCATAATCACAAAGCCCAGAAGGGTGCCTTCACGTATGCTTCGAGTAATGATATTGGCTTTCTTTTCAGACTTCATTAGGCAGCCCTCCTGTTTTTACTTTGCCGTATTATGCTTCAGACAAGACGAATACTTAAATCTCCACCAAGATAAGAAACGATAAATTTCACTTTATACTCACTAGACTCATAATTCGGCGATTTCCAGTTCAGACGATTCATAACTCCCGTCTCCTTCTTTCTGCCGATATCAATGGACCCAAATAGAACAAATGCCTCAATCTCTACACCGTAGTAATCAGGTATAGCTAAATCGATATCCCCTAACATACCGTGGAACATCATCAGTGTATGTTGTTCCTCCGGCAGTGCCAGTGACAAATCGACATCCGCTTCCCCAAGGACATGCCATACGCTCATACTCCTCATAACCCACGGGGCATTATCCCAGTCAAAGTTTGACATGAAATTCTGCTTCTGAATATATCGATCTGTGCCATGTTCCCGGCGTGCCTTCCCATAAAATATTCCCAATGAGATCAAACTGATACCAATGACTAGCATCAAATGGTCAAGTAGAAGCAAAACTACGCCAACACCCAGAATGATATATCCCTTTCGGGCTAAGCCGCTTCGTATCTGCTGAATTCCTGCAACCATTAATAGAAGAGCGACGATGGTAAAGAAACCAAACCATCTACCGAAAAGCATAAATACACCGATGCCGATCAATCCAAACGCTATCCAGCGGTTTCTATCCATGCCGCACCTCCCTTAGATGATATATGCCCTGAAAAAGCCAAAACAGTGCGGGAACCCGCACCGTATGGCTTACTGTTATATACTGAGCGGTTTGTCCTGAAGTTATCATTTATTCTTAAAATTCATTTAACCAGGTCCATTCAGTAGTTTATCATATTTAATGACTCTTCAATACGTTTATCTTCTGCTATTTACTCTTCTTTAGAAGAAGCATTCATTTTGTTCTTAAGTGCATTCAGTTGCGCATCTACTTTCAACTGTTTTTCAGCATCGATTGGGTTAGTGTAAGCTGCATTGTTTGGACGGTATGGTGCACGCATTACATCTGCTTCAGCTTCCATCTGCATGATTTTTTCTTCCATACGGTGGAATCCCATCGAGGCACTTCCGCTTTCGATCGTGTGTAGGCTGCTTACTTGACTCATTTGTTTTTTAGCTTTAGCCATTTGAGCACGAGTTACAAGCTCATTGCGCTTATTGCGCATTTTGTAAAACTCATCTTTCATTTCATGAAGCTGAGCAACCAATTCTTTCGCTTGAGTTTCGGATTGCAGATGCAACTCCTGATATTCAGTTTCTTTTTGATCAAAGTAGATTTTTTCTTCCAGTAGCTTACGTGCAACTTCCTCTTGACCATTTTTCAGTGCTAGTTCTGCTTGAGCTTCACGCTGAGCAGCCATTTTCACAGCTTCATCCACACGCTGCTTCATGCGGCGTTCATTAGCCATTTGCTTAGCTACCGTTACTTCTGCCTCGTGAATTTCTGCCTCCATATCCCGCAAATATTGATTCAACATTACAATTGGATCTTCAACCTTATCAAGCATTTCGTTCACCGATGCTTTTGTCATATCTTTAATTCTTTTAAATACTCCCATTTTATAAATCTCCCTTCTCATATTTAGCTAGTTTTTTCTTAAGCTCTTCAATTTCTTTCTTCATAGCCTTCTTCTCTATGTCTTTCATCATGGCATCCAGATCGCCTTCAGGTGCGGCATCCTCTTGTCTGGAAGCATAACGTCCATCATTAAATGATCGTCCTGCATTTCTCGGTTCGTAACGGTCATCCCGGTAGGATCCTCTACCAGCACCGCCGTTGTAACTATCGTAAGTACCGTTTCTTCCATAATCATTGCGATTATGTCCATAACCAGGGTTATTTGGACCGTAAGGATCGTGATAATAAGGTTCCTTGGAAATGACTAATGAAGCAACCAAATAAATGAATAACGTCGTACCGCCAGTAAAGAAAATACTGATGAAGAATATTATACGAAGCAGGGTTGATTCCACACCAAATGTTTCAGATAGTCCGCCAATCAACCCGGTAAACTTTCTATCTCTTGTAGAACGGTACAATCTTGTCATAATTACTCCTTCCCGCTGTTATTCAGCTTCTCTTTCAACCGGGCAAGTTCACGATCTAACACGGTAGATACACTTTCTCCGGCCTGCACCAGATACTCCTGCCCCATTTTGCGTAAATCCCGGAGACTTCGTGCTTCAAGCTCCCAATCACTTATCCGATCTTCCAATCGGTTAAACATTTTGGGTACATCTTGACCACCATAAGATCCTGTACGCTCATTCATTTTTTGCTGCAGACGCAATGTTTCCATTCTAGCTACGTAGTACTGACGCTTACTATAGACCGTCTGATATTCCATACGGAGCTCTCCGAGCTGTTCTTCCACTTCCTTAAGTGATTCGCGACTTGTAGTCAGAAGGCCCTCGTACTGCTCAATCTTTTCTTCATAGATCAACTTTTCTTGCAATGCCAGTTTTGCAAGGTGGTCCTCACCTGCTTTTAGAGCTAGAAGAGCCTGCTCTTCCCGTTTGACTTTCATCGTCTCTGCCTGATTTACCTGCTGCATTAGCTGTCTCGTATGAGATTCACACTGCTGCAAAAGCTTCTCAGCTTCGCTAATGTCCTGCCGGGTGGAGTGGAGAAACTGATCAATCAGTCGGACCGGGTCCTGACTTTGTTCCAGCTTTTCATTTAGAGTTGCAGCTGTTATATCCCTTATGCGCCGAAAAACACTCATAATTTCTTTATCCTCCTCTTCTTTCAAGTTAATCCCTTCTTAGTAACGTCTCTGTCCGTTTTTAAGACGAGAAACGCCGTAGACAATCAAGACGATACCTAGAATCGGACCAATGATCCAAGAAAGCTTACCGATCAGCGATAATACACCGATACCTAATACGATCCATCCAAAAAACGTATTACCACGTCGGATTCCGTAATACCCAAGTGCAATCATTGCTACTGGTATTAATAAACTAAATAACCAGCCAAGCAAAGGACCTAATACACCGAGTAATACTAATGCCCCCAAAGCAATGAGCAGAATTCCAATTCCATTTCCTTTTGAACTTCTCATTTATACACCGCCTTTCCATTCAACTCATCCATTTATGACTTGTTCAACCTTATGACTTTATTTTAGGTTAATTCAATATAATCTAAAACGGACCACGGACGGTTTTTCATACTCGACCAAAGTCGGGGAAGCTTTACGACCTCAGTCTATCCTGGCTAACAAAAAAACGAATACCAGATTTCATACCAGCATTCGCTACAGATCAAGATTAGTATTAATTTATCTGAACATACAAAAAAAGAACGTGGATATCATCCACGTTCTTTTCGAGATGCCGGTGAAGGGACTCGAACCCCCACGGTTTCCCTCACGATTTTGAGTCGCGCGCGTCTGCCAATTCCGCCACACCGGCTTACTAAATGGCGTGCCCTAAGAGATTCGAACTCCTGACCTTTTGATTCGTAGTCAAACGCTCTATCCAGCTGAGCTAAGGGCACATATATAAAATGGAGGCGCCACCCAGATTCGAACTGGGGATAAAGCTTTTGCAGAGCTGTGCCTTACCACTTGGCTATGGCGCCAGAGAATAAAAATGGAGCGGACGACGGGAATCGAACCCGCGACCCTCGCCTTGGCAAGGCGATGCTCTACCGCTGAGCCACGTCCGCAAAATCAATGGCTGGGGATATAGGATTCGAACCTATGCATGACGGAGTCAAAGTCCGTTGCCTTACCGCTTGGCTAATCCCCAATATGATTTTTTTGAATTATGGGGCGATCGATGGGACTTGAACCCACGAATGCCGGAGCCACAGACCGGTGCGTTAACCCCTTCGCCACGACCGCCACATTCAAAAAATATTCTATTGGCAGGGGCAGCAGGAATTGAACCCACACCAACGGTTTTGGAGACCGTTGTTCTACCTTTAAACTATGCCCCTATAAAACTGGTGGAGGATGATGGATTCGAACCACCGAACCCGTAAGGGAGCAGATTTACAGTCTGATGCGTTTGGCCACTTCGCTAATCCTCCAAATGGTGCCGGCGAGAGGACTTGAACCCCCAACCTACTGATTACAAGTCAGTTGCTCTACCAGTTGAGCTACACCGGCGTATACAGTTTTAATTAAAAGGTGGCTCGGGACGGAATCGAACCGCCGACACGAGGATTTTCAGTCCTCTGCTCTACCGACTGAGCTACCGAGCCATAAAAGCTCTTTCGGTTATGAAACAATAATGGCGGAACTGACGGGATTCGAACCCGCGATCTCCTGCGTGACAGGCAGGCATGTTAGGCCTCTACACCACAGTTCCATATTCAATAAGTTAATTGGTTGCGGGGACAGGATTTGAACCTGTGACCTTCGGGTTATGAGCCCGACGAGCTACCGAACTGCTCCACCCCGCGTCATTAAAAGGTGTATATATGGTGGAGGCTGAGGGGTTCGAACCCCCGACCCTCTGCTTGTAAGGCAGATGCTCTCCCAGCTGAGCTAAGCCTCCATACTCAAGCCGAACTTTATCTTAACAAATGAGACTGAATTAATCAAGTGTAAAATAATGGTGACCCGTAGGGGATACTCTCTCTTCGTTCGAGACTGCGAAGTATTCCTAACGATCTTGATGCTCCGACGAACCTTTGGGATTCTCATCCCCGAAGCAGATAAAGTAAGTGGTGACCCGTAGGGGATTCGAACCCCTGTTACCTCCGTGAAAGGGAGGTGTCTTAACCCCTTGACCAACGGGCCTTACTATAAATAATTAGTGGCGGAGAGAGAGGGATTCGAACCCTCGAGACGCTTTTGGCGCCTACACGATTTCCAATCGTGCTCCTTCGGCCAACTCGGACACCTCTCCATATGGCTCCCCGAACAGGACTCGAACCTGTGACAACTCGATTAACAGTCGAGTGCTCTACCAACTGAGCTATCAGGGAACATTATTCATTTCAAGTGTTTGATCACTTGAAAACTAGATACGAAACAAACTTTGCGAATTTAGATTGTTTCTGAAGTACTCCTTCGATGCAAAGCGTAACGCTTCCGAAGTGAGTTTTCTTTCAGAAAACTTTTA
>NZ_JBHTFO010000005.1:0-69690 GCF_042666275.1 Paenibacillus sp. GCM10028914 | reverse complement strand
GAGATTTCCCAATTAGTAAGACCCCTTGAAGACGACGAGGTAGATAGGTTGGAGGTGGAAGTGCAGTAATGCATGGAGCTGACCAATACTAATCGGTCGAGGGCTTATCCTACAAGCTTTACGAAGTAAAGCTACTTCGTAAGCAAATGCAAGTTCGCAAAGTTTGTTTCGTATCTAGTTTTCAAGTGATCAAACACTTGACCGTTTGGTGGCGATAGCGGAAGGGTTCCACGCGTACCCATCCCGAACACGACCGTTAAGCCTTCCAGCGCCGATGGTACTTGGACCGAAGGGTCCCGGGAGAGTAGGACGTCGCCAAGCACAATAAAAGCCATTGCTGATTACTCAGCAATGGCTTTTTTATGTTTCTGCAAGGTATTTATTAAATCAGACCTATTTATAATATCCTTTAAACCAACGAGAAAACCTTGATAAATCGGTGTTCTGAGCTTAATAACACAGATAATGTCCCAGCTTTTCATGAATAATCCTTGTCAGAAGTTTTAAAGTCAACTTTACACCATCACAATATTAGTGTACTATTCAACTATAACACTAATACAAAGAAAGTGCAGGTGTAACGATGAGCGTAAGTATAGATAAGACAAATTCGGTAGTTCTAAGTGCAGATCACATCACAAAAACAATCGGTGCTAAGAACATTGTGGATAATTTATCTTTTGATATACATCAAGGCGAAATTGTAGGCCTTCTTGGACCGAACGGCGCGGGGAAGACGACAACGATAAGGATGATTGTCGGTCTTATCCAAATGTCTAAAGGTGATGTTAAGGTGTGTGGGCATAGCGTTCGACACCAATTTGTGAAAGCGATACGTCATATTGGAGGAATTATTGAAAATCCTGAGTTTTATCCGTACATGAGTGGATTCGATAATTTGAAGCAGTATCAACGAATGTCCGAAGGAGTTACAGAATCAAGAATTCATGAGGTCATTAAGTTGGTGGGATTGCAGGATGCTATCCACAAGAAAGTTCGGGCCTACTCGTTAGGGATGAGACAAAGACTTGGTATCGCACAGGCACTGCTTCATGAACCGTCCATTTTAATCTTGGATGAGCCAACTAATGGGTTGGATCCAGCCGGTATTCGCGAGATGAGGGATTACTTGAAATTGATAGCGAGAGAAGAAGGAATTGCAATTCTGGTATCCAGTCACTTGTTATCAGAAATGGAGCTTATGTGCAGCAGGGTAATTGTAATCCAGGAAGGTAAGCTTGTGACAGAGCGTTCCATTGGCAGTGAGGTGCAAACGGATCAGGTTACGATCAGCTTCCGTGTCAATAAGACACAACCAGCACTAGAAGCAGTACATCAGCTGAACGATGTTAGAGTAATTGGTACTGATACGAATCGGAGTGAGATTATCCTCCAGTTGAAAGAAGAAATCATACCTCAAATAATTAAGATTTTAGGGGATGCAGATGTATCAATATATCGAATAGAGGAAAGCAAGCAATCTCTAGAGGAAGAATTTTTGAAATGGACAGGAGGCAATCGGATTGCGTAGCTTTGGAAATCTTGTCACCAATGAATGGTTGAAGATGTTTAAGAAGAAAAGTTTTTTTGTTCCTTATGCATTAGTAGCAGCGATGATTATGTTTGTGGCTTATATGTTAAATTCATTTGCTGGAGAGGATAGCAGTACAGGATTTGAATTTGCGAAGATGGTCGTTGCCTCGAAGGGTATGGGACAGATATTAACAATGCTAGCGATCGTTGTCACAGCAGGATCTGTTGCCAAGGAACATAGCTTAGGTACGATTAAGCTGCTTCTAATACGCGCACAAAGTCGAACAACGATTTTAGCCTCGAAGTATGTCGTTATCTTGCTATACATCCTTTCGTTAACTGCATTTGCCCTTATCGTGGGGATTACTACAGGGGTGATTATGTTCGGCACAGGCGAAGGTTCAGCGAATTTGCAGGATGTGCTTGTAGCAGCAGGATATGGACTAATCTATACCCTAATGTACGTCACATTTACTTTCGCTGTTGGTATTGTAACGAAATCAACGGGACCCGCAATCGGGATTGGGATGTTTATGCTTATTATTGAAAGCTTGGTTACACAATTGTTGGCAGGTTATGCCTGGGCTAAGTATTTGCCTTTCTTCAATGTTGATTTATCCATTTATAGCGATGGCTTAGGCTCAATGATTCCTGGTATGTCGTTGACGTTCTCCTCCATCGTACTGGCTGTATATCTCCTCTTGTTTCTTGTCACAGGCTTTGTTACGTTTAAAAAACGGGATGTCGCTTGACGAATGGTAGTTAACGAATTAGAGGAGAGCGGCGGAAAGGAGCATAACCGAAAGTGAGCATTGAATTTGACAATAATCTGCCGATCTATTTACAAATTATGAATTATCTTAAAAGAGAAATCGTAAGAGGAAGTCTGCAGCCGGGAGATAAGATCCCATCGGTGCGGGAACTGGCTGCTGATCTTCAGATTAACCCCAATACGGTGCAGCGCACATTTCAGGAGCTGGAACGCGAAGGTATTGTTGAGACGAGGCGCGGATTGGGCAGATACGTGACGAGTGAGGGGTCTAAGATCATGACGATAAAAAAAGAAATGGCCGGCGAGCTGCTTGAACATTTTATCCGAGGTATGCAGGAGCTGGGCTTTAAAGAACAAGACATTATGTCTATCGTGGCTGAGGCTGTTAAGGAAGACACGGATCAATCAAGATAGAAAGGAGCGCCCGGAAATGGAACATCTCATACAGTTTAAAGATGTATCTAAGAATTATGGTAGCAAAATTGCACTGCATAATGTGTCCATTAACCTCTCTGAGGGGAAAATAATCGGCTTACTCGGGACGAATGGAAGCGGCAAGAGTACAATGATGAAAATTGCGGCAGGACTTGTTCATCCCTCTAAGGGTACGGTTGCTGTTAAGGGAAAGCCCGTAGGACTTGAAACGAAAGCGATGGTTTCCTTCATGCCGGATCGTCCGCTTACAGAATCATGGATGAAGGTATCTGATGCCATCAAGTATTTTCAGGACTTTTATGCTGATTTTGATGTGAAGAAAGCACACAACATGTTGAAATTTATGAACTTGAATTTAAGCGACAAAATTAATTCGCTATCCAAAGGAATGAATGAACGACTTCAGCTGACATTGGCACTTTCTCGCAATGCATATGTGTATTTGTTGGATGAACCGATTGGAGGCGTAGATCCGGTTGCACGAGGTAAAATTCTTAATGCGATTGTGGAGTTTTATAATGAGAACAGCAGTATCATCATCTCAACGCATCTTGTACGGGACATCGAGCGAATTTTTGATGAGGTAATCTTTATTCGGAATGGTGAGATGGTTATGCATGAGGAAGTAGAGAACATTCGTCAACAACACGGTAAAAGCATTGATGAAATGTTCAAAGAGGTGTTTGCGGAATGATGAGATTGCTAAAATACGACTGGAAACGAAATTCGAATGTAATACTTGGTCTAATGGCCGTTCTTCTGATCACTCAAATATTAATTATGTCGGTAGGTTCCATGAACGATTGGGAATGGGGACTTATGTTGATTCTTAGTATGCTTGTATATGGAGCCGTGAGTGCCATCCTCATGGTGATCGTATGTAGGACGTTTGATCAGAATATTAAGTTATATAACCGCCGTCTCCTAGCTGTTCGAACGATATGGACGATTGTATCGTCTTTAATACAGGCATGGATTAGCACACTGGTTATTCTAATACTGGTTATTCTGCACTTATGGATCTTTTGGAGGATGTTGGAGATTAGGCCAGTATTGGATCTGACTAAAATAACTGTCTCCGATTATATTCTAAGCGCATTCGTTAGCATTTGGCAGTATACATTCATCATGCTCATTATCTTTTTCTCCATTACAGCTGCCCGGGTTATACGCAAACAGTGGGGCTTGTGGTTCGGGATTCTGATTTTCTTTTTCATCCTTTATGTGATCCAATGGGTGGAGCATAAAGTTCTTGCAGTAGCGGATTATAAGTGGGTAGGTGCGACTTTCTCTCTCAGAATTGAAGAGGGGGGCTCGGCTGCGCCGTTTAATCAGGAAGCCCTTTCAGTCCCAGTAGGTCCCATCATATTTGAAGTGCTTCTAGCTGGAGTACTGATATACGTTATGGTTAAACTAATCGACCGCAAGGTAGAAGTGTAGTAATGGAATAAATGCAAAAGACCCCGCCAAGGAACGGCGGGGTCTTTTTATATAAGATGGACAACTCTTTATATCATACATTGGCAATTAGATCTTTCACTTGTTCTGGCAAAGCGGCAATTTCTGTTTTACTTAGCCCAGCAGTTGAAATCGGAGGAAGAATAGTAACCGTTACTTCCGCAGGACTTATCCAAAATCCGTTCTCCTCCATCAATTTGTAAGAGCCCTGGATTCGAATCGGAACAATGGGTGCCCCAGTCTTAGCGGCGATACGAAATGCGCCCGGCTTGAATTCTCCGAGTTGTTCACCTTTGCTTCTAGTGCCTTCTGGGAAGACAATGACAGAATAATTATTATTTATTAATTTAGCAGCCTCATTGAGACTGTTTATGGCTTGTCTAACGTTGTTTCGGTCAACGAAGATACATTGTAAATGTTTCATCCACTTTCGAATAATTGGGAGCTTGGATAACTCGACTTTAGCCATCAAGGCTTTTGGTTTACCGATATGTCCCAACATGATTGGAACGTCAAAATTTCCTTGATGATTGGATACGAATACAGCTGCATTCTGCGGTATATTCTCCATCCCATGTACGGTAACTTTGGCTCCTGCAGCTTTTAATAAAGATCGTGCCCATCTTCCTACATGCTTGGAAATGTAGGCATCATGCTCTTCAATAAGCCCTTGTTTTTGCAGTCTATTCGCTTTTCTTAATCCAGGAATCATCATAAGCAAATAGAGCCAAAAGTAAAAAAACCAAATTATTGTACGAAAAATCTTCATGCTGTCTTCCTTTCGTCACTAATCGACAATCTATTATAGTCAGTATAGCTTTTACGAATTAATAAATCCAATTCCTTAATGCCGCATTTAATCAGATGTTATCCAATTAAATTTTGGTGTTTCTTATATAAAGCTTATTCGGCGAATAATTTTATTTTTTAACGGTTAGACTTAAAAGTAGCCCCCCTTGGCAAAATAAAAAAATGTGCTATAATAAAGTTAAAGTCAAAGAAAGTCAAAGTCAGCAAGTGACGATTCAATTAAGGCTCAAGATGGTTAAAACTAACGTATTGGTAAGGCTCTGTGCGGACGTGTAAGATCAATACGGCTTTACGTTTCAAGCAGTGGAGGATGAATGAATATGCGTAATATCTCTGATATTATCGAACAATATTTGAAGAGCATGTTGGATGAAAGCAAGGAAGCAACCGTTGAAATCCAGCGTAATGATCTGGCAGAGAAATTCTCATGTGTTCCCTCTCAGATCAATTATGTTATCAGTACCCGTTTTACTTTGGAGAAGGGTTATCTGGTGGAGAGTAAGCGTGGGGGCGGAGGTTATATACGTATACAGCGTATTGAGCTCCCTAAGCATACAGCACTTCACCATCATCTGCATCATTCGATAGGTAACCTAATTGAACAGACGGTAGCGGAGGGCCTGATTTACCAGCTCGAGGAATCGCGGTTTTTGACGAAGCGTGAAGCCTGCCTGATGCGGGCAGCTATCTCAAGGGAATGCTTAAATGTTAAACTTCCTTATCGAGATGAACTTCGTGCGAGAATTATGAAGGCGATGCTTATTTCTTTGTTGGGTAAATGAGTGTGTTAAAGGAGGGTCATGATCATGGTGTGTCAAGAATGTGGTAAACGGCCGGCTACGCTCCACTTCACCAAGATAGTGAATGGTGAGAAGACGGAATTTCACTTCTGTGAATCTTGTGCCCGTGAGAAAGGGGAATTGATCCCCGGAACGTCGAATGGTTTTTCTATTCACAGCCTTTTGTCAGGTCTGCTTGATCTCGATCCAACAGGCAAAGGACAGTCTCAGGGTTCAAGGAACCCACAAGCTCCTCGCTGTGAGGAATGCGGGATGACCTATTCACAGTTCAGCAAACTTGGCCGGTTTGGATGCAGCTCTTGCTATAAATATTTCTCCGAACGACTGGACCCACTCTTCAAAAGGGTTCATGGAAACACCACTCACGTTGGTAAAATTCCAAAGCGAAGCGGTGGTAAGATCCAAGTGAAACGCAAAATTGATGAGCTCAAGAAAGAACTGCAGCAACGAATTCTTCAAGAGGAGTTTGAAGTTGCAGCTGAAATACGAGACCAGATTCGAGAACTTGAGAAGAGCATGTCTTAATCTGGGGAGCTGACGAATAGAGTTGCACTGGAATCGAATTTTGTAAAATGCTGAAAGTAGGAGGAATGCGTGATGTCGAATCTGCGGTTCACCGAGCAGGCGTTAAGCGATTGGATGCGAGGGAACGGTCAGGATTCTGATATAGTCATCAGTACCCGGGTTCGGGTGGCGCGCAACTTGCAGCATCTTCCTTTTCCAATGCTTGCTACAAATGAGCAGTCGGGAGAAGTGCTTGAGCGCCTGACAGGTGTTTTAAAGGATCAGGAATCTTTAAAACCACTCGGTCCTTTTCATACCATTCGATTAGATGACATTGAAGAATTGGATAAAAGAGTACTGGTGGAGAAACATTTGATCAGCCCGAGTCTGGTGAATGAATCGAGAAACGGTGCGGTGATGCTTAATGAGGATGAATCGGTAAGCATTATGATCAATGAAGAGGATCACCTCCGAATCCAGTGCCTGTATCCCGGTTTTCAAGTGCATGAGGCTTGGGAAAGAGCTACCACCTTGGATGATTTGTTTGAAGAGCAGGTCGATTATGCATTTGATGACAAGAGAGGTTATCTTACGAGTTGTCCAACGAATGTTGGTACAGGGCTCCGCGCTTCCGTCATGATGCATCTGCCTGCACTTGTGATGACCCAGCAGATCAATCGGATTTTGTCCGCTGTCTCTCAGGTAGGACTCACAGTAAGAGGTATATATGGCGAAGGCAGCGAGGCTGTAGGTAATCTGTTTCAGATATCTAACCAAATTACGCTAGGACAGACGGAGTCCGAAATTATAGAGAACCTGCACAGTGTTGCACTGCAAATCATAGAACATGAGAAGAATGCTCGTGAGCGGCTACTCAGCGAGTCAAAGCTGCGGATTACGGATCGTGTCATGCGATCATACGGCATATTATCTTATGCTGAGGTGATGGAATCGAAAGAAGCAGCACAGCGACTGTCGGATGTACGGCTTGGCGTTGATCTGGGTCTTTTGTCAGGACCACCAAGTTCTGTGATGAACGAGCTTAATGTGATGACACAGCCTGGTTTTCTTCAAAAACGATTTGGTGAAACGATGAATCAAAGTGAGCGTGATGTATACCGGGCAAGACTGATCCGGGAAACGCTTGGTAAAGAACGATAATTATGTTATAGATGGAAATTTTGCAAAAATTGAAAATGCAGTTTACAATCAACGATATATAGATTGTTATGATATATCTCATCTATATATTGCACGGTTATGCATAATTTTAAAGTTATAAAAACAATCATTCGTGGAGGTGCAATACTATGATGTTTGGCAGATTTACGGAACGTGCGCAAAAAGTGCTTGCATTGGCTCAAGAAGAAGCTGTGCGTTTGGGGCACAACAACATAGGCACAGAACATATCCTGCTGGGACTCATCCGTGAAGGAGATGGCATTGCCGCTAAAGCGCTGATTGGCCTCGGTTTGGGCCTTGAGAAAATACAGGATGAAGTAGAAACATTGATCGGCCGTGGTCAAGAACAGCCGACAAATATCGCATATACACCAAGAGCTAAGAAAGTGATTGAGCTTTCAATGGATGAAGCTCGTAAGCTCGGTCACACTTATGTTGGTACAGAACATATTTTGCTCGGTCTTATTCGTGAAGGCGAAGGTGTTGCAGCTAGAGTGCTGAACAATCTTGGAATTAGCCTGAACAAGGCTCGGCAGCAAGTACTTCAATTGCTTGGCAGCAGTGAGGCGGTATCAAGTCATCATGGGCAACCGCAAAATGTTAGCACACCAACGCTGGATAGTTTAGCACGTGATCTCACGGCTATTGCTAAAGATGGTAACCTAGATCCGGTTATTGGCCGGAGTAAAGAAATCGAGCGTGTTATCCAGGTTCTCAGCCGCCGTACGAAGAACAATCCTGTTTTGATCGGTGAGCCAGGTGTAGGTAAAACGGCAATTGCAGAAGGTCTCGCTCAGAAAATCATTAACAATGAAATTCCAGAAACGCTTCGCGACAAACGGGTTATGACACTAGATATGGGTTCGGTGGTTGCAGGTACGAAGTACAGAGGTGAGTTTGAAGATCGTCTGAAGAAGATCATGGATGAAATCCGTCAAGCCGGTAACATCATCCTATTCATTGACGAGTTGCATACATTGATTGGTGCCGGCGGTGCTGAAGGAGCTATCGATGCTTCAAATATCTTGAAGCCTTCTCTAGCCCGGGGAGAACTGCAATGTATCGGAGCTACCACGCTGGATGAGTATCGTAAGTATATCGAGAAGGATGCTGCGCTTGAGCGTCGTTTCCAGCCGATTACTGTAGATCAACCTTCGCCAGAAGAAGCGATTCAGATTCTTTATGGATTGCGTGATCGTTATGAAGCTCACCATCGGGTGAAAATTACGGATGAAGCGATTGAACAGGCTGTAAAATTGTCTGATCGGTACATTACAGATCGTTTCTTGCCGGACAAAGCGATCGATTTGATTGACGAAGCAGGCTCTAAGGTACGTCTGCATACGTATACGATTCCACCAAATCTGAAGGATCAAGAGGCACATCTGGAAGATATCCGTAAAGAGAAAGACGCTGCTGTGCAGAGTCAAGAGTTTGAGAAAGCAGCTGCGCTCCGTGATACCGAGCAGAAACTGCGGGAAGAACTTGAAATTACGAAGAACCAGTGGAAAGAGAAGCAAGGTCGTACGGATTCCGAGGTTACTCCGGAAGACATTGCAGACGTGGTTGCCAACTGGACTGGTATTCCTGTAAATAAACTGAAAGAGGAAGAAACCGAGCGTCTGTTGAACATGGAAGAGCTGCTTCATAGCCGTGTTATTGGTCAGGAAGAAGCGGTTAAGGCTGTAAGCCGAGCTGTTCGCCGGGCACGTGCCGGACTTAAAGATCCGAAACGTCCGATGGGCTCCTTTATTTTCCTTGGACCTACCGGTGTAGGTAAAACGGAGTTGGCTAGAGCACTAGCTGAGGCAATGTTCGGTGACGAGAATGCCGTGGTTCGGATCGATATGTCTGAATACATGGAGAAACACTCCACGTCCCGCCTCGTTGGAGCGCCTCCTGGATATGTTGGTTACGATGAGGGTGGTCAACTTACTGAGAAGGTTCGCCGCAAGCCTTACTCTGTTGTTCTTCTCGATGAGATTGAGAAGGCTCACCCAGAAGTGTTCAACATCTTACTTCAAGTGTTGGAGGATGGACGTCTGACTGACTCCAAAGGCCGTGTTGTTGATTTCCGTAACACATTGATCATTCTGACTTCCAATGTCGGGGCAGAAGCCATTAAGCGTAACTCTACACTTGGTTTTACTGCTGTTAGTGATGCAGGAAGAGATTACAACAACATGAAGGATAAAGTGATGGATGAACTGAAGAAGAGCTTCCGTCCTGAATTCCTCAACCGGATCGATGAAATCATCGTATTCCACTCCCTCGAAGAAAAGCACATTGCAGAGATTGTTACGTTGATGTCCGACGAGCTCCGCAAGCGTCTGCGTGAATTCGAAGTGGAATTCGAATTAACAGATAAAGCGAAG
The DNA here is from genome assembly GCF_042666275.1 of Paenibacillus sp. GCM10028914. NCBI lineage: Bacteria > Bacillati > Bacillota > Bacilli > Caryophanales > Paenibacillaceae > Paenibacillus > Paenibacillus sp. GCM10028914. The sequence goes on along the minus strand of NZ_JBHTFO010000005.1, from coordinate 59,821 downwards.
GCATTCCTTGCGAAGGAAGGTTATGACCCAGCATTTGGAGCCCGTCCATTGCGCAGAGCCATCCAGAAGCATATTGAAGACCGCTTGTCTGAAGAACTTCTAAAAGGCAACATCAAGAAGGGCGATGAATTGCGTATCGACGAGGTGAATGGTGAGTTGACCGTCACTCGGACGGAGCAATCTGCCACAACCAAATCTGAATAATTAAACGGTCTTTAAAGTGCCCCGCTGGTCTGTAACCGGCGGGGTTTCTTTTTTAATAAAGGTAAACTTTTTGAATGTTCTTTACGATGAATTATAATAAATGGTAAACTTTGATTAATGCCTGATTTTGCAGAGTTTTGACGAATCTAGGCACAGGATGCGCATTATATAAGGAGAGGTCATGGCAAAAACAAAAACAAAATTCTTTTGTACCGATTGCGGATATGAATCCCCAAAATGGTATGGGAAATGTCCGGGCTGTCAAGCCTGGAATTCAATGGTGGAAGAAACAGAGACGGTAATCAAGACACAAGGGATGAATTCTCCTCTTTTTCATAGTAAAGAAAAACCCGTTTCGATCATAAATATAGAAAGTGGTAAGGAGCCGAGAATTGAGACCGGTATCGCAGAATTAAATCGTGTGCTTGGTGGTGGCCTTGTACCGGGATCACTTGTACTGGTCGGCGGCGATCCGGGAATTGGGAAATCGACTTTATTACTACAAACGTCCAACCAATTGGCGAGAAACGGACTTCGTGTATTGTATATTTCCGGAGAAGAATCAGTCCGCCAGACGAAGTTGCGAGCGGATCGCCTCGGTGCATTGTCCTCTGAGTTGTTCGTTCTGTGTGAAACGAATCTGGAAACGATTGAGGAAGCGATTGAGAATGTACAGCCTCAGTTTGTAGTAATTGACTCTATCCAGACGGTGTATCAGCCAGATGTGTCCAGTGCTCCTGGTAGTGTGGCTCAAGTGCGTGAATGTACGACGCGGTTTATGCGTCTGGCTAAAGTGAAAGGGATCGCTACCGTGTTAGTGGGGCATGTGACCAAGGAAGGAGCTATAGCCGGTCCGAGATTGCTTGAGCATATGGTGGACTGTGTTTTGTATTTCGAAGGGGAGAGGCACCATACGTATCGACTCCTTCGTGCGGTGAAGAATCGTTTTGGATCGACGAACGAAATCGGCATCTTTGAAATGGGAGAAGAAGGGCTGCGTGAAGTGGGTAATCCCTCTGAGCTATTTTTGTCTGAACGTCCGCTCGGTGTAGCTGGCTCAACGGTTGTTGCAAGCATGGAAGGCACTCGTCCTGTACTGGTGGAGCTTCAGGCGCTCATCTCTTCTACTCATTTCCCATCACCGCGAAGAATGGGCACCGGGGTTGACCATCACCGAATGAATTTAATCATTGCTGTACTTGAGAAACGCATGGGGATGTTCCTGCAAAATCAGGATGCTTACTTGAATGTTGCCGGCGGTGTTAAACTCGATGAACCTGCGGTGGACTTAGCAATTGCAGTAAGTATTGCATCAAGTTTTCGGGATATGGCAACCAAGCCTTATGATGTTATATTTGGTGAGGTTGGGTTAACCGGGGAAGTTCGTGCCGTTTCAAGAGCCGAGCAACGGGTAAAAGAGGCTGAGAAGCTTGGTTTTAAAAGGGTTATTATGCCGGAGAAAAGCCTTAAGGGCTGGAAACATCCGAAGGGCATACAAATTATTGGAGTCAATACCGTGGCAGATGCACTAGCGGTTGCGTTAGATTAGGGGGCATACTAAAGTGAAAGAAACGAGCCAACTGGACAAAATGAATGATCTTCTGAAGCTTGTGGCGCCGGGGACGCCTTTCCGCGACGGGCTTGAGAATGTGCTGCGGGCTAAGACCGGTGCGCTGCTCGTCGTCGGTTACAGCCCAGAAGTAATGGAGGTTGTGGACGGTGGATTCTCCATCAATTGCGATTTCTCGCCGAACTATTTGTATGAGTTAGCGAAGATGGATGGGGCCATTATATTAAGCGAAGACCTCAAGCGGATTTTATATGCCAATACTCAGCTTATTCCCGATTCCTCTATTTCGTCTTCCGAGACGGGGATTAGGCACCGGACTGCTGAGCGGGTTGCGAAACAGACAGGTAAATTGGTTGTTTCTATTTCTCAGCGTCGAAATATTATTACCTTGTATCAAGGATCCCTGCGTTATGCATTAAAGGAAATCGGTGTTATTTTGACAAAAGCAAACCAGGCTATTCAAACGCTAGAGAGGTACGGAGTCGTTCTAAATCAGTCCTTAACCAATCTCTCTGCTTCTGAATTTGAAGAACTGGTTACGATCCCTGAAGTCGTAAACGTCATTCAGCGGGTAGAGATGGTTCTGCGTATCAAGAAAGAGATAAAACGCTACATCAATGAGCTGGGTAACGAAGGACGTCTAATCAGCATGCAGATGGATGAACTGGTTAGTAACATCGAGGAGGAAGCTTGGCTGCTCTATTCGGATTACGCCCGTGAGTATAGCGAAGACAAAATTCGAGAGATCATCCTGTCGCTGAAACGCTTGACGGACGATGAGCTTCTGGATATTCATCATATTATTCGAATTCTTGGATATCCGTCCTCAGCAGCTGCTTCAGAAGAGGAAATCTTGCCAAGAGGTTATCGTATTCTGAACAAAATCCCGCGTCTGCCTAACGTGATTATTCGCAATTTGGTAGATCGCTTCGAGGATCTGCCAAGTATTATGTCGGCTACTATCGATGAATTGGATGAAGTGGACGGAATTGGAGAGGTGCGAGCGCGTACAATCAAGGACGGATTAAAGAGGTTGCAGGAACAAGTATTCATTGACAGACAAATGTAAATCTCATACAATCGATGGATGTCATGTAAAATTTAACGAGGTGAATATACAAATGACGAAGTCAATTCCGAACATGTTTACTTTAGGTAACCTGTTTCTCGGAATGATCGGCATTATCTTGGCGACTAACGGCAAGACCAGTATGGCCGCCATCATGATCATTATTGCTATGCTTCTCGACGGATTGGATGGCCGGGTTGCACGAGCGCTTAATGCGCAGAGTGAATTCGGTAAGGAGCTAGACTCTTTGTCTGATGTGATCTCCTTTGGCGTAGCTCCTGCACTCATTATGTACACAGTTGCTCTTACAGGTTTGAATGATGCGTTTGCTTGGACAGTTACTGCGATCTTCCCAATGTGCGGCGCTCTACGATTGGCCCGTTTTAATGTTAGACCTGGAATTCCTGGATATTTTATCGGTCTTCCGATTCCAGCAGCTGGTGGTGTATTGGCTACCTTAGCTCTGTTTCATGAAGAGATAACGGCTCCTTATATGATCATTGCTATGTTACTGCTTTCTTATCTCATGATCAGCAGTGTTAAGTATCCAAACTTCAAGAAAATTGGTCTTCCGAAAAAAGCGATCAAGTATACTCCGATAGTGATCATTCTTGCGGTGCTTGTGGCTGTATTTTTCCCAGAACAAACTTCCATGTTGATCTTCGTACCGCTTGTTATTTATGCGGGATACGGGTTGAAACAGAACTTCCGCAAGCTGAGTCGTAAACATCGTGATGAAGATCGTAAATCCGATGAAGCCTATCGTTCCTCAGATCGTTAAGATAACGATGATAAGCCTTTCTGGCTTATATGTGAATAGTTTCAGCTATAGAAAAGCGGCCCATGAAAGGCCGCTTTTCTATATGTTATAGGACGAATATAAGTTCCCTTAGTTAATATAAATAAAAAGCATTTATTTCCCTGTCCTGTGACAGCGATATAAATGCTTTTTTGGTTATTAACTTCAAATATCTAGAAACAAGTACTAGGACAAGTTGAATAAACCTAGCGTCGAACACTTTTGGGATTCTTTAACGACCACTTCATCAAGCTGAATATCTAGTAGATTTGCCATAGCAGACATGTAGAACAAATTACGGCCGAGCTCGGAACTGATGGCTTCCCGGCAATTTTCACACAACTGGCCATCCACGTGAGTGCCCGCCAGTTCTTTAGCCTGTTCGAGATCAGCACCCATATCGAAGGTTTGCTTCGTGGCGTGTAGTTCGATGCAACCGCATTCCGTAATAGCTTTGGTAACAGCACGATTTACAGAAGCATTGCTTTGGCCATTTTTGGATAGAACATCCAAAAGACTGCGGTGACGGAGCAACAATTCGGAAACTTGATCCTGAAAAGCCTGTAAACTAGGAGCGCTCATTATTATTATCCACCTCGATATCGATATTCATTGTGTTCATTATATTCCAGTCGTTCAGGGGATTTCAACCAATTCAGATACAGGAAAAGGCAAAAAGGTTGATATTCTCGTAAATACAGCTTAACACACACAGGCTTGTATAGGTCTTCTTTATTTCTTTTGCTCATGAATTTATCAAAAATGACTTTTATCGTAGAAAAAAAAAGACTTATCACGATTACAGCTCGGAAAATTGGACCATACTGGAAATTATACAATGAATAAGGAGGTGCGGGAACTCATGTTAAAAAAAGCTATCTTAGCATTCACGGTACTGTGCGGAGCATGGTGCGGGTATACGTTATATCATACGGTGGAACGGTCGTTCCCCGAACTTTTCTCGATTTTCGGTCAAGGTTTATTTTCAGGAGGCAGTGTATTTGCACTGCTTGGAGGACTGCTCTTCGGTATGATCGCTATGCTTGCAGCAGATAAGCTTGATGGTAAGCTTCAGTCTGTCATTGCATCATTTTCACGCATACCCATGACTGATCTGGCTGCAGGAACGGCAGGATTACTTGGAGGATTGCTGATATCTCTGTTGATATACCCAAGTTTGTCTTGGCTTGGACAGGGAGGACGTTTGCTTCAGGTTGGAATTACACTTTTAGGTGGTTATATCGGCCTGCGCATTGGACTGGAGAAGAAAGATGAACTTGCTTCGCTCTGGATGTCAGGGAAGTGGAGTCAAACAACGGAGCCTGAGAGCAAGAGAATTGAAGAACATAAGATTTTGGATACGAGTGTGATCATTGATGGCCGGATTGCCGATATATGCAAAACTGGATTTATTGAAGGAACCATTGTTATTCCTGAATTTGTGCTCGAAGAACTGCAGCATATCGCGGATTCGTCTGATCTATTGAAGCGTAATCGCGGACGACGTGGATTGGATATTTTAAATAAAATTCAGAAAGAACTTGATGTGAAAGTATTAATCTATGAAGGCGACTTCGAGGAAATTTCCGAGGTAGACAGCAAGCTGGTCAAATTGGCTAAAGTTCTTCAGGGTAAAGTTGTTACTAATGATTTCAACCTAAATAAAGTGTGTGAATTGCAAGGGGTATCCGTGCTCAATATCAATGATTTGGCCAATGCGGTTAAGCCTGTAGTATTGCCAGGAGAAGAGATTTTGGTCCAGATCATTAAGGATGGTAAAGAACACGGTCAGGGTGTGGCTTATCTTGATGATGGTACGATGATCGTCGTTGAAGGTGGACGTGAATATATCGGATCGATGATGGAAGTGCTTGTTACCAGTGTATTGCAGACTTCAGCGGGGCGGATGATCTTTGCGAAACCGAAACTGTTGGAAAAAGCCCAGTAAACGGGGTATGATGGAATATGTACATATCCGTTCCCGGCTTTTGATTGCAAGCTTAGCTGCCGGGTAAAGACAGGGGTTTTGGTATGAATAAGAGCTTCGGTGTTGTCATCGTGGCAGCAGGTAAAGGTTCGCGAATGGGAACCCGTGAGAGCAAACAATTTCTACAAATTGAGGGCAGACCCATCGTTGTGCATACAATGGACATTTTCAACCAGGTACCATGGCTGCAGGAGATTGTGCTGGTCACTGGACGCGATGATGTCGCTCGTTGTGAAGCTTGGGTGAAGGAATATGGGCTGGACAAGGTTTCGGCAATTATCCCAGGTGGTAATGAGCGTCAGGAATCCGTTTACCTAGGAATTAAGCAAATGAATACAGAATGGGTAATGATACATGATGGCGTTAGGCCATTCGTTACCCGCGATGAGATCGATACCTGCCGTGAGGTGGCACTCCGAGAGGGTGCTGCTGTTCTCGGAGTGCCTGTGAAGGATACGATCAAACAAGTGAACGAACAGGGGCTGATTACGGCTACACCTGATCGTCATAGTCTGTGGGCTGTTCAAACCCCACAGGCTTTTCGTCTTTCTGACCTGCTGGCTGCGCATGAATCAGCTGAGCGTGAAGGCTACTTCGGAACAGATGATGCTATGCTAATGGAAAGAGCGGGGCTACCGGTTGCTGTCGCGGAAGGTAAATACACAAACATCAAGATTACGACGCCGGAAGATTTGGAGTATGCTGCATTTCTACAATACAAGAAAAGATAGGGGAGATACAGGATGATTCGAGTAGGTCATGGATTTGATGTACATCAGCTCGTGGAGGACAGGCCTTGCATTATTGGTGGTGTTACTATTCCGTATGAAAAGGGACTGGTAGGGCACTCTGATGCCGATGTTCTTCTCCATGCGATTACAGATGCGATTCTTGGTGCTTTAGGTCTTGGAGATATTGGACGTCACTTTCCCGATACAGATCCGAGTTTTAAGGGCGCTGATAGTCTGAAACTTCTGGAACAGGTATGGGAAATGGCTAAAGAGAAAGGTTATCGACTTGGTAATATAGACAGTACTATCATTGCTCAGAAGCCGAAGATGGCACCATATATACCGGAAATGACCACGATTATCGCTAAGGCGCTTGAAGCGGAAGAAGCACAAGTCAACGTGAAGGCTACGACGACAGAGCAGCTAGGCTTTACAGGACGGGGCGAAGGAATTGCCGCGCAATCTGTTGTATGCCTTGTTCAAGGTATGCTATCATCTTGAAAGAATCTTTGAGAAAGCGAACGGAGGGGTTAGAAATGACCGAAGAAGTCCGCGTGCGCTATGCACCGAGTCCAACGGGACATTTACATATTGGCAATGCCAGAACGGCATTATTTAATTATTTGTATGCAAGAAAACACAATGGTAAATTTATTATCCGTATTGAAGATACGGACGTGAAACGTAATGTAGCCGGTGGAGAGGAAAGCCAGCTTAAATATCTGAAGTGGCTTGGCATGGATTGGGATGAGAGTGTAGACGTTGGGGGCGAATACGGACCTTACCGTCAGACGGAACGCTTGGATATCTACCGTAAGTATTGGCAGGATCTATTAGACCGCGGGCTCGCATACCGCTGCTATTGCACGGAAGAAGAGCTGGAGAAGGAGCGGGAAGAACAGACTGCACGCGGGGAAACACCTCGCTATTCCGGCAAACACCGTAATTTAACCGAGGAGCAGCGTCAAGCTTTCGAAGCGGAAGGCCGCGTTGCCAGCATACGTTTCCGAGTTCCGGAAGATAAAGTTTACACATTTGATGATATGGTAAAAGGCACAATCTCTTTTAATACAAAAGAGACAGGCGATTTTGTCATTGTGAAAAAAGACGGTATTCCGACATACAACTTTGCGGTTGCTATTGACGACTACCTTATGAAGATTACCCATGTGCTTCGTGGAGAGGATCACATCTCTAATACACCTCGTCAGCTTATGATTTATGAAGCGCTTGGTATGGAGCCTCCGCGTTTTGGTCACATGACCTTGATTGTTGGAGAGAATCATAAGAAGCTGAGTAAACGTGATGAGTCGATCATTCAGTTTATCGAGCAGTATGACCAGCTTGGTTATTTGCCTGAAGCTTTGTTCAATTTCATCGCTCTTCTGGGGTGGTCCCCGGAAGGAGAAGAAGAAATCTTCTCCAAAGAGCAGTTGATTGATATCTTTGATGCAAACCGCCTATCTAAGAGTCCTGCGGTGTTTGATACGAATAAGCTGGCACATTTGAACAACACCTATATTAAACAGGCCGATCCGAATCGAATTGCAGATTTGGCAATCCCGCATCTACAGCGTGCATCACGTCTGCCGGAAAAATTAACACCAGAGCAGGATGCGTGGGCTCGTGCGTTGGTAGCTCTTTACCAAGAGCAACTGACATCGGCTTCTGAAATTGTAGATCTGTCTGCTATGTTTTTCCGTACTCATTTGGAGCTGGATGAGGAAGGTACTGCTATTCTTGCCGAGGAGCAGGTTCCTACGGTTCTGTCGGCTTTCCTTGCTAAGCTGGAAGGTACTGATGAATTTACAGCCGCTAAGATTGCCGCATTGATTAAAGAAGTGCAGAAGGAAACCGGATGTAAAGGGAAAGCTCTCTTCATGCCAATTCGTGTAGCTTTAACGGGTCAAACACATGGACGTGATCTGAATCAGACGATTTGGTTGCTTGGAAAAGACCGTGTGCTTGATCGTCTCCGTTCCCAGATTAAGGGTGCCTAAATGATAACGGAATTTGCATGATATTTCTTGTCATGGCACAGTCTTTTGGGTAATATATAAGAAAGTACAATTTGAAAAGCTAGGATCAGGAGAAGTACGCGTAATGTATGGCACGCTCCAGAGAGGATAACCGGAAGAGGACAAGGTCACTTGATTCTTCCAGGCTGTGAGTTATCCCGTTGCCTAAAGCGGAAATGCGCCTGTGAGCTGTATGGTTGAAGCGGATATACGCCGTTAGATCATGCCGGACGTCACCGTTAAAAGACTTGAAGTTGAACTGTGCTATCCGTCCTTAGATATGGGAGGAGTTAAGCCGGTTTAAGCAGAGTGGAACCGCGTGTTTGACGCCTCTGCAGCGACAGCTGCAGGGGCGTTTTTTAATATTCTAGTAGATCCACGATGGGGGCGGACTGGGGGAGGAGGATCGTTCATGTTCAAACAAATGAGGTCGGATATACGGACAGTGTTCGAGAATGATCCGGCTGCCCGAGGGCTTTTTGAAGTTGTGTTTACTTATTCGGGTCTCCACGCTTTGTGGGCGCACCGAATTGCCCATGCTTTATTCAAACGGCGTTGGTACTCTTTGGCCCGTATTATTTCGCAATTTAGCCGGTTTATGACTGGCATCGAAATCCATCCAGGTGCACGGATTGGCAGACGTCTATTTATCGACCATGGTATGGGTGTTGTTATCGGTGAGACTTGTGAAATTGGTGATGATGTCGTTATTTATCAAGGTGTTACACTTGGGGGTACAGGTAAAGAAAAGGGGAAACGTCACCCGACGATCGGAAGCAACGTGGTCATTGGATCAGGTGCTAAAGTACTTGGATCGTTTACCATTGGGGAGAACAGTAATATTGGTTCAAATGCGGTAGTGCTTCGAGAGGTTCCTCCGAACAGCACGGTTGTTGGTAATCCAGGGAAGATCGTGAAGCAGAACGGTGAGCGCATTCGTGACAGGCTTGATCATACGAATCTTCCTGACCCGATTGTGGATACACTGCGCAGCATGCAGAAGGAAATCGATGAACTGCGTAAAGAGCTAACAACACAGAAAGAACGGATTGCGAACCCAGAAGAGGATCGTTCAGAAATTCTGATGCATAGAGATTTACAAAAGCGATAAGAGAAAGGATCGTGACCATACGAATGGCACTTCAAATTTATAACACGTTAACCCGTATGAAAGAGACCTTTACAGCGCAAGAACCGGGTAAAGTAAGCATGTACGTATGCGGACCGACTGTTTACGATTATATTCATATCGGTAATGCGCGCCCAATGATCTTTTTTGATGTGGTACGCCATTATTTTGAGCAGCAGGGGAATCAAGTCAATTATGTCGTTAACTTTACCGATGTGGATGACAAAATGATCCGCAAAGCAGAGCAGACAGGTACAACGGTGCCGGAAGTTGCAGATAAGTTCATTTCAGCATACTTCGAAGATCTGGATGGCCTTGGCATCCCGCGTGCAACGTTAAACCCACGCGTTACCGAGAACATGGATGATATTATCAACTTCATTCGTGAACTGATCGAAAGGGACTTCGCTTATGAGAATGGCGGAGATGTCTTCTATCGGACGCGTAAATTTGACGAGTATGGTAAGTTGTCACAGCAAAAACTCGATGAGCTGCAGTTTGGTATCCGGATTGAAGTAGATCAACGGAAGGAAAAGCCAGAGGACTTTGTCCTTTGGAAAGCTGCTAAGCCGGGTGAGATATTCTGGGAGAGTCCTTGGGGCAATGGTCGCCCAGGTTGGCATATTGAATGCTCAGCGATGGCTCGGCGTTACCTAGGGGATACACTGGATATTCACGGCGGTGGGCAAGACCTGCAGTTTCCTCACCATGAATGCGAGGTAGCACAGTCGGAGGCTCTAACAGGTAAACCGCTGGCCAACTACTGGATGCATAACGGTTATATTCGAATCAATAATGAGAAAATGTCTAAATCCCTTGGTAACGGGGTATTGGTTAAGGATCTGCGTGAGCAGTATACGAAAGAAGCTATTCGCTACTTTATGCTCTCGACCCATTACCGTAACCCACTGAATTTTAGCGATGAAGTAATGGAGCAGGCACAGAACAGCATAGATCGAATTGCGAATGCGGTGGGTAATCTTCGACATCGTCTTGAGACGGCAGTTGGATCGCCGGAAGGTAAAACAGGTGTTGAAGTTGCTACTAAAATGGCAGAGGTTTTAGCTGAATTCCATCAAAAAATGCAAGACGATTTCAACACTCCGGATGCGATCACGGCTATGTTCCAATGGGCAACAGAAGCGAATCATATCTTGCAGAAGGCCTCTGTGCCAGCTGAAGATATTCAGACAGCTCTGGACGCCTTTGAAGAAATGAATGGTGTATTACGCATTGTGGATTTATCCGCAGATGAGCTTCTTGACGAAGAAATTGAGCGGTTGATTGAGGAAAGAGTAGAGGCACGCAAAAATAAAGACTGGGCACGTGCGGATGAGATTCGAGACCAATTATCCGCAGAAGGTATCGTGCTTGAGGATACAGCGCAGGGCATGCGCTGGCGGCGCAAATGAGCAGTTCTAACAACAAGGAACTGGAGGGGGGATGGTTCCCCTTTCCTCCTTCCAGACCCGTTCGTCTCATTCCGCCGATCGTACTCGCCTATATTGGGGATTCGATATATGAAATTGCGGTTCGTCAGTATTTGATTTCTCTGCCTAATCTTCGCCCGCATCATTTGCACCGTACAGCTACAAGTTTTGTATCTGCGAAAGCGCAGAGCCGTATTCTGGCTTTTCTTGATCCGATATTGACCGAAGAGGAGCGGGATGTTGTACGTCAGGGGCGGAACGCTAAATCAGGTAGTATGCCAAAGAATGCTGATGTACTGGAGTATCGGCACGCTACAGCTTTTGAGTGTCTGGTCGGTTATCTTTATTACGCTGGACATCATGAACGACTTCAGGAATTAATAAAGCAAGCTATTGAGTATATCGATAGTTCCGCTGAATAATGAGCAGATAAAGCTAGAATAAACTTAACCGCCAGTCTTATGATTTAGGGCTGAGCAGGTAACGCAGGAGGAAGAAAGAAATGCAAGAAGAAGAAGTAATCGCTGGTAAACACTCAGTGACTGAAGCGCTCCGTTCAGGACGCACAATTAATAAAATTTGGGTGGCTGAAAACGCTCAGAAGCATTTGATCACACCAATCATTGCGGAAGCTAGAAAGCTCGGGATTGTTATTCAAAATGTAGATAAGCGCAAATTGGATCAGCTCGTGCCTGGTGTCCAGCACCAAGGCGTTGTTGCTCAAGCTGCTCCTCACGCATATGTAGAAGTAGACGACCTTTTAAAGATCGCTGAAGATAAAGGGGAGTCTCCATTCCTGCTTATCCTCGACGAAATTGAAGATCCACATAACCTTGGATCCATATTGAGAACAGCTGATTGTACAGGCGCTCATGGTGTCATTTTGCCAAAACGTCGGTCTGCACAGATTACAGCGACAGTATCCAAAACCTCGGCTGGAGCCGTTGAATATGTTCCTGTTGCTAGAGTGACAAATCTTGCACAAACGATAGAACAGCTGAAAGAAAAGGGAGTATGGGTTGTTGGAACGGTAGTGGATGCTGTAGAAGAAATCTATGACACCAATGTCTTTAATGGTCCGGTCGCCATTGTAATTGGTAATGAGAGCAAAGGAATGGGTAGACTTATTCGTGAGAAATGCGATGTTCTTGTCAAACTTCCAATGGCTGGTCAAATTAATTCATTGAATGCTTCGGTGGCCGCCGGTGTCGTAATGTATGAAGTCCTCCGCCGTCGTCGTCTTCAAGGGTAGATAAGATGGCCGATTGGCGGGATGTGCTGCTGGTCGATGGATATAACATGATCGGCGGATGGCCGTTTCTCGCGGAGCTCGCTAATATCGGCATGCAGGAGGCAAGGGATGCTCTTCTGGAGAAACTGGCAGATTATCAAGCGTTCTCTGGACTTCGTGTCGTAGTAGTTTTTGACGCTTACCGTGTACCGGGTTTGGGAAAGTCATTCACTCAGGGCAAGGTGCAGGTGTACTTTACGAAGGAAAAAGAAACCGCAGATGAATGCATTGAACGTCTTGTTATCGACTTCAGCCACCGTAGGCGTAAAATCTATGTCGCGACGAGTGACTTGATGGAACAGCATATTATATTTGCTCTTGGTGCTCTTCGGATCTCAGCTAGGGAGTTACTTCACCAAGTGGAACAAAGCGAACGTGAAGTAACTCGCAAAATAAAAGAGGATCAATCAAAGTCGACGAGGAACACACTGGATAATAAATTGTCTCCTGATGTTCGTCTCATGTTTGAACGCTGGCGTCGTGAATAGATTATTGTTGAAATACAGCCGATCTAAGAAAACCCTTACACTTCTGCTATTATTGGCTTGAATTAGGTATGATATGGTTGACGGTCTTATAGACATCATATATACTTGACATATATTTCAAGTGAGTGGCGGGGTACCGTGCGTTCCGGGCCGGAGGGATTCTATTGAGTGTCGACCTCAAGGAAATCATGATGTCGGGGTATGATTTGATAAGTGATGAAGACATTGTCGAGGCGGTCCGTGAAGGTGATAGCGGGGCGCTTGAATATTTGATCAATAAGTACCGGAACTTTGTACGTGCCAAAGCTAGATCTTACTTCTTAATTGGTGCAGATCGCGAGGATATCGTACAGGAAGGCATGATCGGTCTTTATAAAGCGATTCGTGATTTCAAAGGGGACAAGCTTTCTTCGTTTAAGGCTTTTGCTGAGCTGTGTATTACACGGCAGATTATTACGGCAATCAAGACCGCAACGAGACAGAAGCATATACCGTTGAACTCTTACGTGTCTTTGGACAAGCCGATCTATGACGAAGATTCAGACCGAACGTTGTTGGATGTTATTTGCGGCACGGCTGTTTGCGATCCGGAGGAACTGTTAATTAATCAAGAAGAGTTTGTAGGACTGGAAGATAAGATGTCTGAAATTCTAAGTGATTTGGAACGGAAAGTACTGATGCTTTATTTGGACGGGCGTTCCTATCAGGAAATCGCTGTGGATTTGAGGCGGCATGTTAAATCTATTGATAATGCGCTCCAGCGGGTAAAGCGAAAGCTTGAACGTTATTTGGAGGTTAGGGATAATTAGAAGAGTATTGGATGTATGGAAGGCTCTTATCGGGCCTTTTTTTACTTCATTCTAATATTCCCTTGTTTCATTTGTTCTAACTATGACCATAATGGTAAGTAAATGCAGCCTGCTTTCAGAGAGAAAAAGGCTTGAAAAGGCGTCAACCATGTGATAAAGTGTTTTAGGTAGGCCTAAATTCGCGTGTTTTATGAATGAACGTTGTTACAGTACTGGAACAACGGTTTTGTTCATCTCGCAGGAATTTCGAATGTCTGTTACAGGACGGGACGAATTTTCCTACTAGGATCAATATCGGTTCTTCTGATGAAGAAGGACGTCTTCGGGAGGTGCAAATCATGCGGGTAATTATCACTTTGGCTTGTACAAGCTGCAAACAAAGAAACTACACAACCACAAAGAACAAGCGAAATCACCCCGACCGCATGGAGATGAAGAAATTTTGCAAGTTCTGTAACGAGCAAACTCCTCATCGCGAAACCAGATAGTTTTTTGGAGGTGTAGTCGGCGTGAAACGTGGTTTCAAGTCTCTGTTTTCCTTTTTCTCTGAAAGCTGGGCGGAACTTAAAAAAGTTCGCTGGCCCAATCGTAAAGAACTGACGAACTATACTCTCATCGTTATCGGCACCATTGCGTTTGTCACAATTTATTTTTGGGTTTTAGACATCGGTATATCCTTTGTGATCGAAGCGATAATTTAGAAGGGTCCCAGGTGGCTTGATATGGAAAAAAGATGGTACGTAGTTCATACCTATTCAGGGTATGAGAATAAAGTCAAAGCCAATTTGGAAAAACGTGTCGAGTCCATGGGCATGGAGGACAAAATATTCCGCGTTCTTGTTCCTATGGAAGAAGAGATCGTAAACAAGGACGGTAAGACAAAGACCGTCATGCGTAAAGTTTACCCGGGATATGTCTTGGTCGAAATGATTCAAACCGATGATTCTTGGTATGTTGTTCGCAATACACCGGGAGTTACGGGCTTTGTTGGTTCGACAGGCTCCGGTTCAAAACCCACGCCTTTGCTTCCAGAAGAAGTTGAACAGATTCTGAAGCATATGGGTATGGATGAACCGAAACCGAAGATTGAATTCGACATCAAGGAATCAGTTCGTATCAAGGTTGGTCCTTTTGCGAATTTCGTGGGCTCCGTTGAAGAGATTTTGGCTGATAAGAGTAAGCTTAAGGTTCACGTCAACATGTTTGGACGGGAAACCCCATTAGAGTTGGAATATACTCAAGTTGAGAAGCTATAAGCTTTGGGTTTCTTGTGGGAGGGCGTTAAAGCGTCCGCTACCACTATTTATGCAAGGAGGTGTCTTACATGGCGAAGAAAATTATCAAGATGGTGAAACTGCAAATTCCTGCAGGTAAAGCGAACCCGGCTCCTCCAGTAGGTCCAGCATTGGGTCAAGCAGGTGTCAACATTATGGCATTCTGTAAAGAATTCAACGCTCGTACTGCTGATCAAGCTGGTCTGATCATTCCGGTTGAAATTTCGGTGTTTGAAGATCGTTCCTTTACATTCATCACTAAAACTCCACCGGCTGCTGTTCTGCTTCGTGTGGCTGCTAAGATCGAAAAAGGATCCGGCGAACCAAACAAGAAGAAAGTAGCAACTGTTAAACGTGATGCGGTTCGTCAAATCGCAGAACAAAAAATGCCTGACCTTAACGCTGCAACTGTTGAAGCTGCAATGTTGATGGTTGAAGGAACTGCTCGTAGTATGGGTATTACAATCGAAGACTAATTGTCTTTCGGTGAACCGGATTATATCCGGAATATGTGGGAGGAATTTCCGCTAAAACCACAAAGGAGGAAACAATCATGGCTAAACACGGTAAGAAATACCTTGAAGCTGCTAAGCTGATTGACAGCGAAGCAACTTATGAGCCTTTGGAAGCCGTTGAACTGGTGAAAAAGGCTGCAACTGCTAAATTCGACGAAACTGTTGAAGTAGCTGTGCGTTTGGGTGTAGACCCTCGTAAACAAGACCAGGCTGTTCGTGGCGTAGTAGTACTACCTCACGGTACAGGTAAAACGCAACGCGTTCTGGTATTTGCAAAAGGTGAAAAAGCGAAAGAGGCTGAGGCGGCTGGCGCTGATTTTGTTGGCGATCAAGACATGATCAACAAAATCCAACAAGGCTGGTTCGAATTCGACGTCTGCGTAGCAACACCTGATATGATGAGTGAAGTCGGTAAATTGGGCCGTCTGCTTGGTGGTAAAGGTCTTATGCCTAACCCTAAAGCTGGTACGGTTACATTCGATGTTGCTAAAGCTGTTCAAGAAATTAAAGCTGGTAAAATCGAATACCGTCTTGACAAAGCAGGTCAAATTCACGCTCCAATCGGCAAAGTGTCCTTTGATGCGGCTAAACTCAATGACAACCTTAAAGCTCTTTTGGATGCATTGAACCGCGCGAAGCCGGCTGCTGCTAAAGGTGTATACCTGAAAGGCATCGCCGTATCTTCGACAATGGGTCCTAGTGCTCGCGTGAACACAGCTTCTTACAAATAATATTTACCATTGACTTGCTTGTCTTGGTTTGATATTATGTAACAGTTGTGAGTCCATGTGACTGACCATTAAAGTTGAATATGCTTACCGTAGACAGTAGGTGCCGTTAGCTGGCTTAATTTCCTACCGAGGTGTTATGATAGAACGTCAGCAGTATGATCGGGCAACCGGCATAATGATGATTCATCAGGCCTTCGTGATTCTACGGAGGCTTTTTTAGTGCCCGTAGGATGGTGGCCTTAGGGGTCCCAGCTAACCATACAATCAGGAGGTGTAGACATTGGCAAACGTAAAAGTGATTCAAGCTAAACAAGATGCGGTTGACGTTATAACTTCCAAGTTTCGCGAAAGTGCGACAACAGTTGTAGCTGACTATCGTGGATTGAACGTTGCCCAAGTAACTGAACTGCGTAAGCAGCTTCGTGAAGCTGGCATCGAATTTCAAGTATTGAAAAACTCCCTGCTTCGCCGTGCGACAGCAGCTGCAGAGCTGACTGAGCTAGACGAAGCGTTGACAGGTCCAACGGCTGTTGCTTTCAGTACAGAGGATGTTGTTGCTCCTGCGAAAATCTTGAACGATTTCGCTAAGAAAAACGACGCTTTGAAATTGAAAGGCGCAGTAGTAGAAGGCCGTGTCATCGGAGTGGACGAAATCAAAGCGCTGGCGGAACTTCCGTCCCGCGAAGGTCTCTTGTCCATGCTCCTCAGCGTGCTTCAAGCTCCAGTGCGGAACTTCGCGCTTGCAGTTAAAGCTGTTGCTGAAAAAGAAGAACAAGGCGCGTAAGCTCCTTATTCAACAAGTAGTTTAAACAATAAAAACTTAAATATAAAATGGAGGTTCAACCCAAATGAGCAAAGAGCAAATCTTGGAAGCAATCAAAGGCATGTCCGTTCTGGAACTGAACGATCTCGTTAAAGCAATCGAAGAAGAATTCGGCGTAACTGCTGCAGCTCCAGTAGCTGTTGTAGGTGGCGCTGCAGGTGCAGATGCTGCAGCTGAGCAAAGTGAATTCGACGTAATCCTGAATGGTGCAGGCGCGTCCAAAATCAACGTTATCAAAGTTGTTCGCGAAATTACAGGCCTCGGCTTGAAAGAAGCGAAAGAACTCGTTGACAACGCTCCAAAACCATTGAAAGAAAAAGTTTCTAAAGAAGAAGCTGAAGCTGTTAAAGCTAAATTGGAAGAAGCAGGCGCATCCGTAGAAGTTAAGTAATATCTTCTAAATGCAGCATGAAACAAACCCCTTGAATATTAGTTCAAGGGGTTTGTTATTGTAATAGACTGTTTTTTTCATGAGAAGGCTATAATGGAATTAGAAGCTATTTGCAATTTGATGTCGTATTTACGGTAATCGATTTTTGTTATACGGAGGTTGGTATGCCGAATCAGCATTATTATTCTAACCAGCCGGTGACCGAGCATAATAGGCGGGAACTGGAAACAGTGCTGCGTGGCAGCAAGTTTAAGTTCATTAGTGATGCGGGCGTCTTTTCTAAAAGCGGAGTGGACTACGGAAGTAAGGTGCTGATCGAAGCGCTTGAGATCCCGAGTGATTCTCATGTCTTGGACGTTGGATGTGGATATGGGCCTATTGGACTTTCAGCGGCGAAACTCGCAAAAAACGGCCATGTGACAATGATAGATATTAACAGTCGCGCTGTAGAATTGGCCAAAGAAAATGCCAGACTGAATGGAATTAGTAATGTCACGATTATGGAAAGTGATCTGTTTGAAGGTGTGAAGGGTAAAGAGTTTGATATCGTTATAAGTAACCCGCCGATTCGTGCTGGGAAGGAAACGGTGCACAAAATCTTTGAACAAGCCTATGAACATCTGAAAGAACGGGGAGAGCTATGGATCGTTATCCAGAAAAAACAAGGCTCCCCATCGGCCAAAGCCAAACTGGAAAGCCTGTTCCCTCGTGTAGAGGAAGTAACGAAAGACAAAGGGTATCGTATATTTAGAGCGATAAAAACTACTTCGTGAATTAGCAAATAGGCTATTGACTCGGATTTCTGGCTGTGGTATTATTATAAAATGTCAGTATTAGGATGGTCTCCTTGTCTTTAGTTTGCTGAAATGTCAAGACTTGATGTGGGTATCATTGCATAAAGTCAGTCATATTGACGTATAATATGTACATTTTGGGCAAATCTACTGGATATGAGATGATTATCATTACCATGGATAAGCCGCTCTTTTTTCGAAAAAATATTCGATAAGGGCTTTTCTCTATTTATGGGAGTTTCCTCTGTACGTTCCATTATAGTGTTACAAACAGAGGTTCGCAATGAAATTTTTAAAAGTGAGTAGACATGAGGGGTGAGTTTAAGTTGGCAGGACATCTTGTTCAATATGGTCGACGCACTCGGCGAAGTTATGCACGTATTAATGAGGTACTCGAAGTTCCGAACCTGATTGAAATCCAACAAAAATCTTATGAGTGGTTTTTGGAGGAAGGACTCCGCGAAATGTTCCAAGACATCTCGCCGATTCAGGATTTTACAGGTAATTTGGTGCTGGAGTTTATCGACTACAGCCTTGGAGAACCGAAATACACCGTCGATGACGCGAAAGAACGCGACGTAACTTATGCGGCGCCGCTCCGTGTAAAAGTCCGGCTCATCAACAAAGAGACTGGAGAAGTCAAGGAGCAAGAAGTGTTCATGGGAGACTTTCCGTTAATGACGGAAACCGGAACATTTATCATTAATGGTGCCGAACGGGTCATTGTCAGCCAGTTGGTTCGCTCTCCCAGCGTCTATTTCAGCACTAAAGTTGATAAAAACGGCAAGAAAACATACACTGCGACCGTTATTCCGAATCGCGGCGCGTGGCTGGAGCTGGAGACGGACGCTAAGGATATTGTATATGTGCGGATCGACCGTACACGTAAAATACCTGTAACCGTATTGCTGCGTGCGCTTGGTTTTGGTACGGATGCAGAAATCTTGGAATTGCTGGGCGATGACGAATATATTCGTAATACCCTGGATAAAGACAACACCGACTCGACTGAAAAGGCACTTATTGAGATTTACGAGCGTCTTCGTCCAGGCGAGCCGCCAACTTTGGACAATGCGAAGAGCCTCTTGGTTGCACGCTTCTTTGATCCGAAGCGTTATGATCTTGCGAATGTAGGTCGCTATAAGATCAACAAGAAACTTCATATTAAGAACCGTCTCTTTAACCAACGTTTGGCTGAGAGTCTTATTGATGTGGAAACTGGTGAAATCATTGCGGAAGCTGGTCAAACCGTAGACCGTCGTCTTTTGGACGAGATTATGCCTTATCTTGAGAAGAGCGTTGGCTACAAAACATATCATGTTGCTGGCGGCGTTCAAGACAGTGAGGATATTACACTTCAAACGATTGATGTGTTCTCGCCGATTGAAGATGGTAAGGTCATTAAAATTATCGCTAACGGTAACATTGATAAATCCGTGAAGCATATTACGCAAGCGGACATTATTTCGTCCATTAGCTATTTCATTGATTTGCTACACGGAATCGGGAACACGGATGATATTGACCATCTGGGTAACCGTCGTCTGCGTTCCGTAGGTGAACTTCTGCAGAACCAATTCCGTATCGGTCTATCCCGTATGGAACGTGTTGTTCGCGAGAGAATGTCGATTCAAGATGCAAGTGTTATTACACCGCAGGCTTTGATCAACATTCGTCCGGTTATTGCATCGATTAAAGAGTTCTTCGGTAGCTCCCAGCTATCTCAGTTTATGGACCAGACCAACCCGCTTGCTGAATTGACGCATAAACGTCGTCTATCTGCACTCGGACCTGGTGGTTTGACGCGTGAGCGCGCGGGCTTTGAAGTTCGAGACGTTCACCACAGTCACTATGGCCGTATGTGTCCGATCGAGACGCCGGAGGGACCGAACATCGGTCTGATCAACTCCTTGTCGACATTTGCTCGTATTAATGAATACGGCTTTATCGAAGCTCCTTATCGTTGGGTTGATCCGAAGACGGGTCAAGTTACAGAACAGATTGATTATCTGACTGCTGATGAGGAAGACAACTACGTTGTAGCTCAGGCGAACGCAGCGTTAACGGAAGATAGTAAGTTTGCGGACGATATGGTAATTGTCCGTTATAACAAACAGGCCGATAACATTTTGCCAATGCCTAAAGATCGTGTGGATTACATGGACGTATCGCCTAAACAGGTGGTTTCTGTCGCTACGGCTCTGATTCCGTTCCTTGAGAACGATGACTCCAACCGTGCACTCATGGGATCCAACATGCAACGTCAGGCTGTACCGCTTCTGATTCCTAAGGCTCCGCTCGTCGGAACAGGAATGGAGCATAAATCTGCGAAAGATTCCGGTGTTTGTATTGTGTCCAAACATGACGGAATTATTGAGCGCTCAACTGCTAATGAGATCTGGCTCCGCCGCATTGAAACTGTGGATGGACAAGAAGTCAAAGGCGATCTCGTTAAACATAAATTACACAAATTTATGCGTTCGAACCAAGGTACCTGCATTAACCAACGTCCAATCGTACAGCGTGGGGATGTAGTTAAGAAGGGTGATATCCTTGCGGATGGTCCTTCCACAGAGATGGGCGAGTTGGCGCTTGGACGTAACGTTGTGGTGGCATTCATGACCTGGGAAGGTTATAACTATGAGGATGCGATTCTACTTTCTGAGAAACTCGTGAAAGAGGATGTGTACACTTCGATTCACATTGAGGAGTACGAATCCGAAGCACGTGATACGAAACTCGGACCTGAAGAAATCACACGTGATATTCCAAACGTTGGTGAAGAAGCGCTGAAGAACCTGGATGAGCGTGGTATTATCCGTATCGGTGCTGAAATCAGTGCTGGAGATATCCTCGTTGGTAAAGTAACACCTAAGGGTGTGACGGAACTGACTGCAGAAGAGCGTCTCTTGCATGCAATCTTCGGTGAGAAAGCACGTGAAGTGCGTGATACTTCCCTGCGTGTTCCTCACGGTAGTGACGGTATTATCGTTGATGTGAAGGTATTTACACGTGAGAACGGCGACGAATTGCCGCCGGGCGTAAACCAATTGGTTCGTGTATATATCGCTCAAAAACGTAAAATCTCTGAAGGTGACAAAATGGCCGGACGTCACGGTAACAAAGGTGTCGTTGCCCGTATCTTGCCTGAAGAAGATATGCCGTTCTTGCCGGATGGCACACCGGTGCAGGTTGTTCTTAACCCGCTCGGCGTACCTTCACGGATGAACATCGGTCAGGTTCTGGAAGTTCACTTGGGTATGGCTGCCCTGCAGCTTGGTATCCATGTGGCTACACCAGTATTTGATGGTGCAAGTGAGTACGACGTGTTTGATACGATGGAAGAAGCAGGCATGCAGCGCAATGGTAAGACTGTTCTGTATGACGGCCGTACGGGCGAACGCTTTGAGCGTGAAGTTACCGTAGGTGTCATGCACATGATCAAGCTGGCACACATGGTTGATGATAAAATCCATGCCCGTTCCACGGGACCTTACTCTCTCGTTACGCAACAACCGCTCGGTGGTAAAGCACAGTTCGGTGGTCAGCGTTTCGGTGAGATGGAAGTATGGGCGCTTGAAGCGTATGGCGCTGCATATACACTACAAGAAATCCTTACCGTTAAGTCCGATGACGTGGTTGGTCGGGTGAAAACCTACGAATCCATCGTTAAAGGCGAGAATGTTCCGGAGCCGGGTGTTCCAGAATCATTCAAGGTATTGATTAAAGAACTCCAGTCCCTCGGTATGGATGTTAAGATCCTTAGCGAGAACGAGGAGGAAATCGAGATGAAAGAACTCGATGATGAAGACGATGCGGCAGGCGATAAATTGAGCCTTAACTTGGAAGGCACTGAAGTCGGAGTGGAATAACGATCAGTCATCACCCCGCCGGTTAATAGCCGGCGGCGGTGTTGTGATCGGAAGCACATAATTAGGACTAGGTTGAGGAGGGTTGCTCCTTGTTGGACGTTAACAATTTTGAGTATATGAAAATCGGTCTCGCTTCCCCTGAGAAGATTCGTTCTTGGTCTCGCGGAGAAGTCAAGAAGCCGGAAACGATTAACTACCGTACATTGAAGCCTGAAAAGGAAGGTCTTTTCTGCGAACGTATCTTTGGACCGCAGAAAGACTGGGAGTGTCATTGTGGTAAATACAAGCGTGTTCGTTATAAAGGTGTAGTCTGCGATCGCTGCGGCGTTGAAGTTACACGCGCTAAAGTTCGTCGTGAACGTATGGGCCACATTGAACTAGCTGCTCCTGTATCCCATATCTGGTATTTCAAAGGTATTCCAAGCCGTATGGGTCTGGCTTTGGATATGTCTCCAAGATCTCTGGAAGAGATCATCTATTTTGCATCTTATGTCGTGACAGACCCAGGAGATACGCCACTTGAGAAGAAACAACTGCTGTCTGAGAAAGAATACCGCAGTTACCGTGAGAAATACGGATACGGCTTCCAAGCTGGTATGGGTGCTGAAGCTGTTAAAAAGCTTTTACAAGATCTCGATGTTGAGAAAGAACTCGAATTCTTGAAAGAAGAACTTCGTACAGCTCAAGGACAACGCCGTAACCGTGCGATCAAACGTCTTGAAGTTATTGAGGCGTTCCGTAACTCCGGTAACAAACCGGAATGGATGGTTATGGATGTTCTTCCTGTTATCCCTCCAGAATTGCGCCCAATGGTTCAACTGGATGGTGGACGTTTCGCAACATCCGACTTGAACGACTTGTACCGTCGTGTAATCAACCGGAACAATCGTTTGAAAAGATTGCTTGACCTCGGTGCTCCAGACATTATCGTTCAGAACGAAAAACGGATGCTTCAAGAAGCCGTTGACGCCCTGATTGATAACGGTCGCCGTGGACGTCCTGTTACAGGACCTGGTAACCGTCCATTGAAATCCCTCAGCCACATGCTGAAAGGTAAACAAGGACGTTTCCGTCAGAACTTGCTCGGTAAACGTGTTGACTATTCCGGTCGTTCCGTTATCGTAGTAGGACCTTATCTGAAAATGTATCAGTGCGGTTTGCCAAAGAAAATGGCACTCGAACTGTTCAAACCTTTTGTTATGAAAGAACTGGTCAACAAAGGCCTAGCTCATAATATCAAGAGTGCTAAACGTAAAGTGGAACGCGTAAGTCCAGAAGTATGGGATGTACTCGAAGAAGTCATCAAAGAACATCCAGTCCTTCTGAACCGTGCCCCTACCCTTCACAGACTCGGTATTCAAGCATTTGAACCGATCTTGGTAGAAGGTCACGCGATCCGTCTTCACCCGCTCGTATGTACGGCTTACAACGCTGACTTTGACGGTGACCAAATGGCCGTTCACGTTCCGTTGTCTGCTGAAGCTCAAGCGGAAGCACGTCTTCTGATGCTTGCATCCGGAAACATCTTGAACCCTAAAGACGGTAAGCCTGTCGTTACACCATCTCAGGATATGGTTCTTGGTTCTTTCTATCTGACTATGGATAACAAAGAAGAAAAAGGAACAGGCATGATTCTGGGTAGCGTGAACGAAGCTGTATCTGCATACCAACGTGGAGCAGCAGGTCTGCATGCGCGTGTAGCGATTCCAGTTAAAGCACTTGGTAAAACAGTCTTTACGGAAAAACAACAAAAAGCGATGCTCGTTACTACAATTGGACGGATTATCTTTAACGAGATTTTCCCTGCAACCTTCCCTTACATTAACGAAGCTACTCGTGTGAACCTGTTCCAAGGTACACCAGAGAAATACTTTGTTTATGAAAAAGGTGCTAATATCCAAGAAGTAATTCAAAGTCTTCCGATCAGCGGTGCTGTCGGTAAAGAATATCTGGGTCAAATTATTGCACGCTGCTTCGAGACTTATCACACAACAGAAACTTCTGTTATTCTTGACAAAATCAAGCAGCTTGGTTTCACATACTCCACACGCGCTGGTGTTACGGTTGCTGTCTCCGACGTTATCGTTCCGCCTGAAAAGGCCGGAATTCTTAAAGAATCCGACGAGAAAGTTAGCGTCGTAATGAACCAATACCGTCGTGGTTTGATCACCAACGAAGAACGCTACGACCGGGTTATCGATATCTGGTCCAAGGCGAAAGATGATCTTACTGACGTACTCATGAAATCGATGGATCGCTTTAACTCCATCATGCTCATGGTTGACTCTAAAGCTCGGGGTAACAAATCTCAGATTACTCAGCTTGGCGGTATGCGTGGTCTGATGGCCAACCCGTCAGGACGTATCATCGAGATGCCTATTAAATCGAACTTCCGTGAAGGTCTGACAGTACTCGAGTACTTCCTATCCACACACGGTGCTCGTAAAGGTCTTGCCGATACAGCACTTCGTACAGCTGACTCTGGTTACTTGACTCGTCGTCTCGTTGACGTTGCACAGGATGTCATTGTACGTGAGGATGAGTGTAGCACGGACAAAGGCTTCACAGTTAGCCGGATTCAAGATGGTAAGGAAGTTATTGAGGATCTCTATGATCGTATTGAAGGACGTTATGCGTTTGAAACCGTTCGTCATCCAGAGACAAAAGAGATTATCGTTAACCGTAATGAATTGATCGATTCTGACAAAGCTGACGAAATCGTTAAAGCTGGTATCGAGAAACTACAAATCCGTTCCATTCTTAGCTGCCGCGCTCGCTATGGTGTCTGCAAGAAGTGTTACGGACGTAACCTGGCAACAGGTAAGTTTGTCGAAATCGGTGAAGCGGTTGGTATTATCGCTGCTCAATCCATCGGGGAACCAGGAACACAGCTCACGATGCGTACGTTCCATACCGGTGGTGTTGCGGGTGATGACATCACTCAAGGTTTGCCGCGTATTCAAGAGCTCTTTGAGGCCCGTAATCCTAAAGGTCAAGCAACGATCAGTGAGATTGACGGTGTCGTTAAAGAGATTCGCGAAACGAAAGATCGTCGTGAAATTGAAATCCAAGGTGAAGCGGAAACGAAAGTATATTCCGTTACGTATGGCTCCCGTCTGCGCGTAAGCGAAGGCAAGCATATTGAAGCCGGAGATGAATTGACTGACGGTTCGATCGACCCTAAAGAAATGCTTCGCATCAAGGGTATTCGTGGCGTGCAGAACTACATCCTTCAGGAAGTTCAGCGCGTTTACCGTAACCAAGGTGTAGAAATCAACGATAAGCACGTCGAAGTTATGATTCGTCAAATGCTTCGTAAAATCCGCATTGTTGATGCAGGAGATACAAATCTGTTGCCTGGATCCTTCGTGGACATCCACGAATACGAAACGGCTAACAAAGACGCGATCTTGTCCGGTAAAGAGCCTGCAGTGGCTAAACCGGTTCTGCTCGGTATTACAAAAGCATCCCTTGAGACGGATTCATTCCTTTCAGCTGCCTCCTTCCAGGAGACAACACGCGTGTTGACTGACGCTGCCATTAAAGGTAAAGTCGATCAATTGCTCGGCCTGAAAGAGAATGTAATTATCGGTAAACTGATCCCTGCAGGTACAGGTATGAACCGCTACCGCAGTGTGAAGTTCGAGGGACAAGATGATGTGAGTGGCGAGAACCAGCAACTGGAGACCGCTAGCGTCGAGTAATAAAGAATGCTTAGGGACTGAGAATTAGCACAGCGAATAGCTAGGCTAATTCTCTCCCAAAATTCTTTTTCCACCTTGATAATATGCTTGACATCATTTAAAGCAGATGCTAATATAGCAAAGGTGCGTGAGTAGTAGCTTTATCCTTGTTCTTTTGGAGGAATTTCCAGTGGTTAATGATAAAGGATTACAGGATGCTCATGTTAAAATCGGCACCAAACAAACAATGAAGGCCGTAGAATTGGGCCAAGCTACTGAAGTTTATGTAGCTGAAGATTGCGACCAGCGTTTGACTTCAAAAATCATAGCTCTATGCGATAAGCATGGTGTAGATATTACGTATGTGCCTACAATGAGAGCACTCGGAGAGGCCTGCGGCATCGAAGTCGGTGCAGCAATGGTAGCAGTCTTAAAACAATGAGTACGAACTGTTTTTGTTGGAGGAGGGTTCTTCTCGCGGCAAAAACTTTTCATTTGTCTTTTTATGAACCGCCTGGGTCTGTGGACTTAAAACGGTTCATATGAGGATGAGAAATATAGGAAGGGGGTGGCAGCATGCCAACAATTAACCAACTGGTTCGTAAGGGCCGTCAAGCTAAAGTTTACAAATCGAAGTCACCGGCACTGCAAAAAGGATTCAACGCTTTGAAACGTGAGGATACTAACCTCAGTGCTCCGCAAAAACGCGGTGTGTGTACTCGTGTAGGCACAATGACTCCACGTAAACCGAACTCAGCGCTTCGTAAATATGCTCGTGTTCGTTTGACAAACCGCATCGAGGTTACTGCTTATATTCCAGGTATCGGACATAACTTGCAAGAGCACAGTGTTGTTTTGATCCGTGGAGGTAAAGTAAAAGACCTTGCGGGAGTACGTTATCACATCGTTCGTGGTGCACTTGATACCGCTGGTGTGAACAACCGTATGCAAGCTCGTTCGAAATACGGCGCTAAGCGTCCTAAAGCGAAGAGCTAATTTATAGTACATGTTGAAATGACATGATTGAAGAAAGGGGGATATCCATGCCACGCAAAGGTCCAGTTACTAAAAGAGACGTGCTGCCGGATCCGGTGTATAACAGCAAGCTCGTTACACGTCTGATCAACCGCATCATGCTGGATGGTAAGAGAGGTGTTGCTCAAAGCATTCTCTATAACGCATTCAATATTATCCAAGAACGTACGGGTAATGACCCAATGGAAGTATTTGAAGCAGCCATCAAGAACATCATGCCGGTTCTGGAAGTTAAAGCTCGCCGTGTCGGCGGTGCTAACTACCAAGTACCTATCGAAGTAAAACCAGAAAGACGTACATCCCTAGGATTACGTTGGCTCGTAAACTACTCCCGCAACCGCGGTGAGAAGACTATGGAAGAGCGTTTGGCAGCTGAGATTATCGATGCTTCCAACAACACTGGTGCTTCCGTTAAAAAACGTGAAGATACACACAAAATGGCTGAAGCGAACAAAGCGTTTGCTCACTACCGTTGGTAGGATTCAGCAACTAATTTATACTTTAATTTTGAAGGGAGACTATTCGCATGGCGACAAGAGAGTTCTCCTTGAAAAATACACGTAATATCGGGATTATGGCGCATATTGACGCTGGTAAAACGACCACTACAGAACGGATTTTGTTCTACACAGGACGTACTCATAAGATTGGTGAAACCCACGAGGGTTCCGCTACTATGGACTGGATGGAGCAAGAGCAGGAACGCGGAATCACGATTACTTCCGCCGCTACTACCGCTTCTTGGAAGGGTCACCGCGTTAATATTATCGACACCCCGGGGCACGTTGACTTCACAGTAGAAGTTGAACGTTCCCTTCGTGTATTGGATGGGGCAGTAGGTGTATTTAGTGCGAAAGAGGGCGTTGAGCCTCAATCCGAAACGGTTTGGAGACAAGCTGACCGTTACGGTGTACCACGGATCGCATACGTAAACAAAATGGACATTATCGGTGCCGACTATCTGAATGTTGTTAAAGACATGAAAGAGCGTCTGCAAGCTAACGCGGTAGCTATTCAGCTTCCAATTGGTGCTGAAGCAGACTTCGTTGGTATCATCGATATCATTACGGAAAAGGCATTTATTTATAAAGATGACCTTGGACAAAATATCGAAGAAACCGAAATTCCAGCGGAATACAAAGATCAAGTTGAAGAACTTCGTAATGAGTTGATTGAGAAGGTAGCAGAACTTGATGAAGAATTGACTATGAAGTACCTTGAAGGTGAAGAGATCTCAATTGATGAGATCAAAGCAGCTCTTCGTAAAGGTGTTGTAGAAGTTAAGATCTTCCCAGTAATCTGTGGTTCTTCTTACCGTAACAAAGGGGTTCAGCTTATGCTGGACGCTGTTATCGATTACTTGCCAGCTCCTACTGATGTAGCTAGCATCGTAGGTCACTTGGAAGATGGCTCAGAAGTTGAGCGCCCATCATCCGACGAAGCGCCGTTTGCTGCATTGGCATTTAAAATCATGACAGACCCTTATGTTGGTAAACTTACGTTCTTCCGTGTGTATTCCGGTGTTCTGCAATCCGGCTCTTACGTACTGAATGCAACGAAAAACAAACGCGAACGTATCGGACGTATCCTTCAAATGCACGCTAACAGCCGTCAAGAAATCACTGAAGTATTCTCCGGTGATATCGCTGCTGCTGTAGGTTTGAAAGATACTAGTACAGGTGATACACTATGTGATGAGAAGAATCCAGTTATTCTCGAGTCCATGAACTTCCCTGATCCGGTTATCGAAATCGCAGTTGAACCAAAAACCAAAGCTGACCAAGATAAAATGGGCGTGGCTCTCGGTAAGTTGACTGAAGAGGATCCAACTCTTCGTGCTCATACTGACGAGGAAACTGGCCAAACGATCCTGGCAGGTATGGGTGAGCTTCACTTGGACGTTATCATCGACCGTATGCGTCGTGAGTTCAAGGTAGAAACCAACGTGGGTAAACCACAGGTAGCTTACCGTGAAACCTTCCGTGCACCAGCACGTGTTGAAGGTAAATTCGTTCGTCAATCCGGTGGTCGTGGTCAATACGGTCACGTATGGGTTGAGTTCGAACCTCTGGAACCAGGTAGCGGTAACCAATTCGACAGCAAAGTTGTCGGTGGTTCTGTACCGAGAGAATATATTGGACCTGCACAACAGGGTATTGAAGAGCAAATGAAGAACGGTGTACTTGCCGGCTTCCCGCTTGTTGACGTTAAAGCTACAATCGTTGACGGTTCATACCATGATGTCGATTCCAACGAAATGGCGTTTAAAATCGCTGGTTCCATGGCACTTAAAGCAGCTAAAGACAAGTGTAAGCCTGTCCTGCTTGAGCCAATCATGAAAGTAGAAGTTACTGTGCCTGAGGAATACATGGGCGATGTAATGGGTATGCTGAACTCCCGCCGTGGACGGATCGAAGGTATGGATTCCCGTGGTGGTACTCAAATTATCCGTTCCAAAGTACCTCTTTCCGAAATGTTCGGTTACTCTACTACACTTCGTTCCGGTACACAAGGACGCGGTGTGTTCTCAATGGAACTCTCCCACTACGAAGAAGTTCCTAAGAATATCTCCGAAGAAATCGTGTCCAAAGTTAAAGGCGGAGAGTAATACCGTTTTTCCTGCTGGACTTAGGGCGGGATAAGAATCCCGATTCTTGAGTCCAGCCTAAACATATATATCCCCTTAAGGAGGAATTGTTCAAATGGCAAAGGCTAAATACGAACGTACGAAACCCCACGTTAACATCGGTACTATCGGTCACGTTGACCATGGTAAAACTACTCTGACTGCTGCTATCACAAGTGTATTGTCCAAAACTTACGGTGGTGCAGCTATGTCCTTCGACCAAATCGACAAAGCTCCAGAAGAGCGCGAGCGCGGTATCACAATCTCTACTTCCCACGTAGAGTATGAAACTGATACTCGTCACTATGCACACGTTGACTGCCCAGGTCACGCTGACTATGTTAAAAACATGATCACTGGTGCTGCTCAAATGGACGGCGCAATCCTGGTTGTATCCGCAGCTGACGGCCCAATGCCGCAAACTCGTGAGCACATCCTGTTGTCCCGTCAAGTAGGCGTTCCTTACATCGTTGTATTCTTGAACAAATGCGACATGGTTGAAGACGAAGAGCTCTTGGAATTGGTTGAAATGGAAGTTCGCGACCTTCTTAACGAGTATGACTTCCCTGGCGACGACACTCCGATCACTCGTGGTTCCGCTCGTGAAGCTCTGCAAAACCCAGAAGGCGAATGGGCACAAAAAATCGTTGAAATGTTCAAAACTATCGACGAGTACATCCCATTGCCAGAGCGCGACACTGACAAGCCTTTCTTGATGCCTGTTGAGGACGTATTCTCCATCACTGGTCGTGGTACCGTTGCTACAGGTCGTGTAGAGCGTGGTACTATCAAAGTTGGTGAAGAAATCGAAATCGTTGGTATCGCTGAAGAAACTAAGAAATCCGTTGTTACGGGCGTTGAAATGTTCCGTAAATTGCTGGATTCCGCTCAAGCTGGTGACAACATCGGAGCATTGCTTCGTGGTGTAGATCGTAGCCAAATCGAGCGTGGACAAGTATTGTCCAAGCCAGGTTCTGTTAAACCTCACACAGAATTTACTGCTCAAGTTTACGTACTGAGCAAAGAAGAAGGCGGACGTCATAAGCCTTTCTTCACTGGCTACCGTCCACAGTTCTACTTCCGTACTACGGACGTAACTGGTGTAATCAACCTTCCTGAAGGTTCCGAAATGGTTATGCCTGGTGACAACATCACGGTAACAGTTAGCCTGATTTCCCCAATCGCGATTGAAGAAGGAACTAAGTTCTCCATTCGTGAAGGTGGCCGTACCGTTGGTGCTGGTTCCGTAGCAACAATCATTAAGTAATTTAGGCTTTAGAGCCTCGAATATAGCAACATTGTACTGTAACGAGCAACATTGTGATGTAACGGTAAACAGGGTCCGATCTTTGATCGGGCCCTGTTTTTTTATATTTTTATGAACTGACACAATTCGCTCACAAAACGTTCCCAAGGTTGAATAATTCCTTTACTTTCTTTTTTTTAGTTATTACAATCATGTATATAGTTTGTATAACATAAAAAGGTGGCATTTTGTCACTTGAGGAGAGACAGGAATAATGAAATGTCCTTTTTCATTCTTGAAGAAAACAAATGCGTCGACTTCAACAAACACAAATGAAATGAACCTGAAAAAAAAGTATCTTCAATTAGAAGATGCGACAGAGTTAAATGAGCAAATGAGAATGATTGGTTTGACGGAAGACGATCTGATGCTACTACGTAAAATTCGGCCGCGAATGGAAGAGAACATGGATGCGATTACAGAGGCGTTTTATCAATCAGTCGTTGATGTAGAGAAATTAAGGGAAACAATTATAAGGCATAGTACAATAGATCGTTTAAAACGAACACTTCGAGATCATTTATTAGAGATCTTTAATGGTGAAGTGAATGAAGCGTATGTGTCAAAAAGACTGCGGATCGCACAAGTACATAAAGCGGTAGGACTCGAACCGAAATGGTATCTCTCCGCTTTTCAGAATCTTCAGAATGAGTTTGTGAGAGTCATATACCATGAAAGTGATCATGAGGAAGAAAGACTAAATATTGTACGGACCGTAACGAAACTACTTAGTTTGGAACAGCAGCTGGTTCTTGATGCTTATGAGAAGGAAAATATGAAAGAGAAGCAGGAACAGTATGAAGTCGTAAAAAATGAACTAAAATACAAAATTGCTATGTTTGTTAATCAATTAGCGGATTTGAATTTGAATATAAATGAGGCTTTAGAGAAGTTAATCGCCAGTGGCAGTGAAGTTAGTGATTCGTTTAATCGCACAACGAAGACAGCACTTGGATCAATTAACTATGCCAAAGCTGGGGAAGAGCGAATATCTGAGCTGGAAGTTCGAATTAATCAAATTGATGAAAGTACCAATGAAATGCAAATGGCTGTACAAGAACTTAATAGTTCATCAAAACAAATCAATATGATTGTGGATAGTGTATCGGAAATTGCTTCCCAGATTAAACTACTATCTCTGAACGCCACAATAGAGGCTGCGCGTGCCGGCGAACAGGGTAGAGGTTTTGCAGTTGTTGCTTCTGAAGTTAGTCGATTATCAGAGGACACTCGAAACACCGTTGTACGCATAGCTGATTTTGTTAAACACTCAAGAGATCTTACTACAAAAGTTGTTGAATCCATCAAACATGTACAGGCTCTTACTCATCAGGGACGGGTGCAGTCAGCGGAGACGAGTACACTATTTAATGAAATACTTCAATCTGTACAAGCAAGCACAGATGAAATAATAAATGCAGAACAAGAAATGAGGAATCTTACGATAACCATAGGCGGAATAGGAGAAGCAACCGCAGAGGCGGCAGCATCTGCTAATGAATTTATATCGGTGACGGAGAAAATGTAATGTATTTGATCTATTAAGCACATTCATTTGAGTGTGCTATTTGTTTGTTCTATTATATGGAGAGGTCTCAAATACAAGGAAAATATCTTTTATAATTAAACACTTGCATTGCGCCTATCTTTTCTATATAATAATGAATGTTGTTCTGCGACGTTGCGATGATGTGAGAGGTTACTGACACACCCGGCCCCTTTGCCATGAGGCAGGTGTCCAGAAAATTTTCACGGAGTATGTCCGATACTAAATTGGGCGATAGAAGGAGGGAATAAAATGGCAAAGCAAAAAATTCGTATTCGCTTGAAAGCATACGACCACAGAATTCTTGATCAATCCGCTGAGAAAATTGTTGAAACAGCAAAACGTTCGGGTGCTGGTGTTTCCGGTCCGATCCCGCTGCCAACTGAAAAACAAATCATTACAGTTCTCCGTGCGGTACACAAGTATAAGGATTCTCGGGAACAGTTCGAGATGCGTACACACAAGCGCTTGATCGACATCGTTAACCCGACTCCACAAACTGTGGATGCCTTGATGCGCTTGGACCTGCCGTCCGGTGTAGATATCGAAATTAAATTGTAAGATTAGAATAATGAATTATTGAAGAGAAAAGAGGTGTCAACATGAAAGGTATCTTAGGGAGAAAACTCGGAATGACTCAAGTATTTACCGCTGAAGGTAATGTAATTCCTGTAACGGTTATCGAAGCAGGTCCTTGTGTTGTTTTGCAAAAGAAAGACCTGGAGAACGATGGCTATGAAGCTGTACAAATCGGTTTCTCCGACAAGAAAGAGAATAACGCTAACAAACCAGAAGCAGGACATGCTAAAAAAGCAAATACTGCACCTAAGCGCTACGTTCGAGAAATTCGCGGTGTTGACCTCGCGAGTGTCGAGGTTGGTCAAGAAGTGAAGGCTGATATCTTCGCGGAAGGCGAATATGTTGACGTAACTGGTATTTCTAAAGGTAAAGGTTTCCAGGGTGTAATCAAACGTTGGGGACAAAGTCGTGGACCTATGTCTCACGGTTCTCGTTACCACCGTCGTCCTGGTTCCATGGGTTCGATCCAAGCTAACCGTGTTCCTAAAGGAAAACGTCTGCCAGGTCACATGGGCCACAAAACGGTTACAATCCAGAAGCTTGAAATTGTTAAAGTAGACGTTGAACGCAACGTACTGCTTGTAAAAGGCTCAATTCCTGGCCCTAAAAAAGGTCTTGTGCAAATTAAAGAAACGGTGAAAAAATAATCGCCTAAAGAAAGGAGGAACAATCAATGCCTAAAGTAGCACTTTTAAATATCGACGGTAGCCAAGTTGGCGAAGTTGAATTGAACGATGCGGTATTTGGCATCGAGCCGAATGAGCACGTTCTGCATAGCGCAGTATTGCTGCAACGCGCTTCTCTGCGTCGTGGTACTCATAAAGTCAAAGGACGTTCTGAAGTACGCGGCGGCGGACGTAAGCCTTGGAAACAAAAAGGTACTGGTCGTGCCCGTCAAGGTTCGATCCGTTCACCACAATGGAAAGGCGGCGGCGTAGTATTTGGACCAACTCCACGTAGCTACTCCATCAAACTGCCTAAGAAAGTTCGTCGTTTGGCGATCAAATCCGCTTTGTCTTCCAAAGTGATTGACAATGCGATTATCGTACTGGATCAATTGACGCTTAACGCGCCAAAAACGAAAGAGTTCGCTAACATCTTGAGTAACCTTAAGGTTGGACGCAAAGCTCTGATCGTTGCTCCTAGCTATGATGATAATGTAGCCCTTTCCGCTCGTAATATTCCTGGAGTGAAATTCGTAGCGGCAGACGGCATTAATGTTCTTGATGTGCTGACGTACGATCAATTGATCATTACGAAGGAAGCAGTTCAGAAGGTAGAGGAGGTGCTCGCGTAATGAAGGATCCTCGCGATATAATCAAGCGCCCGGTAATCACGGAACGTACAGCCGACTACATGGCGGAACTGAAATATGCTTTTGAAGTAGATATTCGTGCTAACAAAACCGAGATTAAACAAGCCGTTGAATCCATTTTTAAAGTAAAAGTATCGAACGTGAATACAATGCGTGTTCCTGGAAAGCTGAAGCGTTATGGCCGCCACTCTGGTTACACTACAGAATGGAAGAAAGCTATCGTAACTTTGACAGCTGACAGCAAACCGCTTGAGTTCTTTGAATCGGTGGAATAAGAAATTTCTGAGTAAGGAGGGAAAATTCAGTGCCTATTAAAAAGTATAAACCGACAACCCCGGCTCGTCGTAATATGTCCGTGTCTACTTTCGAAGAAATTACTACGAATCAGCCGGAGAAATCGTTGCTTGCGCCGCTGAGCAAAACAGCTGGACGTAACAACCAAGGTAAAATTACGGTTCGTCACCATGGCGGCGGACACAAACGTAAATACCGTATTATCGACTTCAAACGTACGAAAGATGGCATTCCAGGTCGCGTTGCTACGATCGAGTATGACCCGAACCGTACTTCTAACATCGCTCTGATCCACTATGCGGATGGCGAAAAGCGTTATATCATCGCTCCTAAAGGACTGAAAGTTGGAGACCAAATCGTTTCTGGTGTTGGTTCTGACATCAAAATTGGTAATGCTCTTCCTTTGGAGAACATTCCAGTGGGTACAGTTATCCACAACATCGAATTGCAACCAGGTAAAGGCGGACAATTGGTTCGTGCTGCTGGTACAGAAGCACAGCTTCTCGGTAAAGAAGATAAGTACGTAACTGTACGTTTGTCTTCCGGTGAAGTTCGTCACATTCTGAAAACTTGCCGTGCTACAATTGGTTCTGTAGGTAACGGAGACCACGAGCTGATCAAGATCGGTAAAGCTGGTCGTAGTCGTTGGCTTGGTAAACGTCCTGAAGTACGTGGTGTTGTAATGAACCCTAACGATCACCCTCACGGTGGTGGTGAAGGTCGCGCTCCTATCGGACGTAAATCGCCTATGTCTCCTTGGGGTAAACCTACCCTTGGTGCTAAGACTCGTAAAAAAGGAAAAGCTTCTGACAAATATATCGTTCGCCGCCGCACGAAGTAATACACGTTGTGCATAACTTCGTGTAAGGCTGTGGATTACGAGATAATTTGGTGAAGGGAGGATTACTATATGAGCCGTAGTTTGAAAAAAGGACCTTTTATTGATGGATATCTGCTCAAAAAAGTGGAGGACATGAACGAATCCGGTAAAAAAGCTGTGATCAAAACATGGTCCCGTCGTTCCACAATTTTCCCGCAATTTATCGGTCACACATTCGGCGTATACGATGGCCGTAAGCACGTGCCTGTATATGTAACGGAAGACATGGTGGGTCACAAGTTGGGCGAATTCGCTCCAACACGTACTTACAAAGGTCACGAAGACGATAAGAAAACAAGACGTTAATTAATAAAGCTCTTTGTTTGAGAGGAGGTTAAACAATGGAAGCAAAAGCACATGCAAGATCGATTCGGATTGCTCCTCGTAAAGCTCAACTGGTTGTTGACTTGATCCGCGGTAAGCAAGTTGGTGAAGCGATCGCGATTCTTCGTCACACTCCGAAAGCTGCATCTCCAGTTGTGGAGAAGCTCTTGAACTCAGCAATCGCAAATGCTGAGCATAACTACTCAATGGATGTTAGTAAGTTGGTCGTAAGCCAAGTTTACGTCAACCAAGGTCCGACGATGAAACGTTTCCGCCCTCGCGCGATGGGACGTGCAAGCCGGATCAACAAACGCACCAGCCACATTACTTTGGTGGTAGCTGAAAAATAAGGAGGGAAAACGTGTGGGCCAAAAGGTAAATCCAGTAGGACTCCGTATCGGTATTATCCGTGATTGGGAATCCAAATGGTATGCAGGCAAAGATTTCGGTGATCTTTTGCTGGAAGACGTTAAAATCCGTGAATACCTGAAAAATAAATTGAAAGACTCCGCTGTATCCCGTATTGAAATCGAGAGAGCGGCTAATCGTGTGAACGTGACGATCCACACTGCGAAACCAGGTATGGTTATCGGTAAAGGTGGTTCAGAAGTTGAAGTACTGCGTGGTCAAGTGACTAAAATCGCAGGCGGCAAGAAGGTTCACATCAACATCTCTGAAATTAAGAACCCTGAAATGGACGCTATTCTTGTAGCTGAAAGCATTGCACAACAACTGGAACGTCGTGTTTCTTTCCGTCGTGCTTTGAAACAAGCAATTCAAAGAACTATGCGCTCTGGAGCGAAAGGGATCAAAACATCCGTTAGCGGACGTCTTGGCGGTGCCGAGATTGCTCGTACGGAAGGCTACAGTGAAGGAACTGTTCCACTTCATACGCTTCGTGCAGACATCGACTATGGTACAGCAGAAGCGCATACGACTTACGGCCGTATCGGCGTGAAAGTATGGATCTATCGTGGAGAGGTTCTTCCTACGGCTAAGAAACAAGCTGCTCAGGAAGGAGGCAACTAATCATGTTGGTACCAAAACGTGTAAAACACCGCAAACAACAGCGCGGCCATATGAAAGGTCGGGCAAAAGGCGGTACTGAACTGAACTTCGGCGAATTCGGCTTGCAAGCAATGGAACCAGGCTGGATCACGAACCGTCAGATCGAAGCTGCGCGTATCGCGATGACTCGTTACATTCGTCGTGGTGGTAAAGTTTGGATCAAAATTTTCCCAGACAAGCCGATTACTCAAAAGCCTCTCGAAGTGCGGATGGGTAGTGGTAAAGGTAATGTTGAAAAATGGGTTGCAGTTGTAAAACCAGGCAAGATTATGTTTGAACTTGGAGGCGTGTCTGAGGAAATCGCCCGCGAAGCGATGCGTCTCGCCGCTCACAAGCTGCCTGTTAAAACGAAGTTTGTGAAACGTGAAGAAGTGGGTGGTGAAGCAAATGAAAGCTAATGAACTGCGCAACTTAACCACTGCAGAAATCGAACAAAAAATCGCCGGATTTAAAGAAGAACTCTTTAATCTCCGTTTTCAATTGGCTACAGGCCAGCTTGATAATCCGACTCGGATTCGTGACGTGCGCAAAGAAATAGCTCGTGCTAAAACCGTTATCCGTGAAAGAGAACTTGGGATTAGTTAATGAAGCAGACGGTGCCGTCTGAATTCAGGAAGGAGGCCAAATCAATGAGCGAAGAACGCAATGCACGTAAAGTGCAAATTGGTAAAGTCGTCAGTGACAAAATGGATAAAACCATCGTTGTAGCTGTTGAAACTTATAAGAAGCATAACTTGTATCACAAGCGCATTAAATACACCAAAAAATTTAAAGCGCATGATGAGAACAACACGGCTCAAATCGGAGATACCGTTAAGATCATGGAAACTCGTCCGCTCTCCAAAGACAAGCGCTGGAGACTGGTTGAAGTTGTAGAGAAAGCGGTAATCATCTAAAGATGTAATCAGCTTTTCCGAAAGGAGGAAATTTCAATGATTCAACCATTTACTCGTTTGGCTGTTGCCGACAACTCCGGTGCGAAGGAACTGATGTGTATCCGCGTATTGGGTGGTACAGGTCGCCGTACAGCTCAGATCGGTGATTTGATCGTATGCTCCGTCAAACAAGCAACACCAGGCGGCGTTGTCAAAAAAGGTGATGTAGTTAAAGCGGTTGTCGTTCGTACGAAGCGTTCCGTTCGTCGTAAAGACGGATCTTACATTTCATTTGACGAAAACGCAGCGGTAGTTGTTAAAGAAGACAGAAGCCCACGTGGAACTCGTATTTTCGGACCAGTTGCTCGCGAACTTCGCGAGAGAGACTTCATGAAAATCGTTTCCTTGGCTCCGGAAGTAATCTAATCGGTATGATTGAGATAAGTTATGCTTGCCCAGTCAAGCCCCAGGAGGTGTAACGAATGCCTAGAGTGAAAAAAGTTCTGGAATCCCATAACAATAAATTGCACGTTAAAAAAGACGATACAGTTATTGTGATCAGCGGTAAAGACAAAGGCAAAAAAGGCCGTGTCATCGCAGCATATCCTCGTGAGAACCGCGTTTTGGTGGAAGGCGTAAACATGATCAAAAAGCATCAGAAGCCTAACCAACTAAACCCGCAAGGCGGTATCATCGAGAAAGAAGCTCCGATCCATGTATCAAACGTGATGCACGTTGATCCTAAAAGCGGAAAAGTAACCCGTATCGGTTACAAAGTGCTGGACAACGGTAAGAAAGTCCGCATCGCTAAAAGATCCGGAGAATCAATCGATAAATAGAAGTGAAGAAAGGAGGTCCCTGAATCATGGCAATCAGAATGAAAGAACGTTTTCTTAACGAGGTTACTCCTGCTTTGATGCAGAAGTTCAACTATAAAACGGTAATGCAAGTTCCTAAAATTGAGAAAGTAGTCATCAACATGGGTGTAGGTGACGCTGTAGCTAACTCAAAAGTTCTTGATTCCGCGGTTAACGACATGCAGCTGATCGCTGGTCAAAAGCCAGTTATCACTCGTGCAAAGAAATCCATCGCCGGATTCAAATTGCGTGAGAATATGCCAATCGGTGTTAAAGTAACACTGCGCGGTGAGCGTATGTATTACTTCCTCGACAAGTTGTTCAACGTTACTCTTCCACGTGTACGTGACTTCCATGGCGTATCTACTAAAGCTTTCGACGGACGTGGTAACTACACGCTCGGTTTGAAAGAACAACTCATCTTCCCTGAGATTGAGTATGATAAAGTAGACAAAGTTCGTGGTATGGATATCGTTATCGTTACAACGGCTAAAACTGACGAAGAGTCCCGTGAATTGCTTACTCAACTGGGTATGCCTTTCGCGAAATAAGACGGTTTCTCCGAAACTATTTAGGAGGTGTCAGGCTAAGTGGCAAAAACTTCGATGAAAGTTAAACAACAACGCACACCTAAGTTCAAGGTGCGGGCTTATACCCGTTGTGAGCGTTGTGGTCGTCCACATTCGGTACTGCAGAAGTTTAAAATTTGCAGAATTTGTTTCCGTGAATTAGCTTATAAAGGCCAGATTCCTGGCGTGAAAAAAGCAAGCTGGTAAGAAGTTTATAACCGGGAAGGAGGTTTACCACACATGACTATGTCCGATCCAATTGCAGATATGCTTACTCGTATTCGTAACGCTAACACTGTGCGTCACGAAACGGTAGAAATGCCTGCTTCGACGATTAAGAAACAAATCGCTGATATCTTGAAGCGTGAAGGTTTCATCCGTGATGCGGAATTTGTGGAAGATAACAAACAAGGGATCATTCGTGTTTTCTTGAAATATGGTTCCAACAACGAACGTGTCATCACAGGTCTGAAAAGAATCAGTAAACCAGGTCTTCGCGTTTACACGAAGAGCAATGAAGTGCCACGTGTTCTCGGCGGTCTGGGTATCGCGATCATCTCCACATCTAAAGGAGTTATGACCGACAAAGAAGCTCGTCAAGCCAAAGCCGGCGGAGAAGTTCTCTGCTACGTATGGTAATAAACGTCACAAGATAGGAGGTGCAATGAATGTCCCGTATTGGTCGTAAACCAATTGCAATCCCAAGCGGTGTGGAAGTCACACTCGATAACTCTGTAATCACGGTAAAAGGCCCTAAAGGTACCCTGACTCGTGAATTGCATAAAGATATGCAAATTACAGTTGAAAACAACGAAATTAGTGTTGTTCGGCCTTCCGACAACAAAACTCATCGTTCTCTTCACGGCACGACCCGCAGCGTTGTCTCGAACATGGTAAGCGGCGTGACTGAAGGATTCGTTAAAAACCTTGAATTGGTTGGTGTCGGATACCGCGCAAGCAAATCTGGCGACAAAATCGTTCTGAACGTGGGTTACTCCCATCCGGTTGAAATTACACCGGAAGCAGGTATTGAATTCGAAGTACCTACCAACACGAAGATCATCGTTAAAGGAATCGATAAAGAGCGCGTAGGTGCATACGCTGCTAAAATTCGTTCCGTACGTGAGCCTGAGCCATACAAAGGTAAAGGTATTAAGTACGAAGGCGAACGCATCATTCGTAAGGAAGGTAAGGCCGGTAAGAAGAAATAAGGTAGCGATCTTCGGGTTACCCGGGTGGCTCGCTAACCTGTTTGTCCTTACTTACCCCATGAGTCTTAAAGTGAAGCTGTTAAGGCAAAACTGAAGGGAGTGAAAGGGAAGCATGATCACGAAACAAGACAAGAATAAAGCTCGTTTGAAAAGACACCTGCGCGTGCGTAAGAAAATTCAAGGCACTGCAGAGCGTCCACGTCTGAATGTGTTCCGTTCTTCGAAACACATCTATGCTCAACTGATCGATGACGTGGCCGGCGTGACTTTAGCATCGGCTTCTACATTGGATAAAGAATTGAGCGGCGACATCAAAAACGGCGGTAGCGTTGAGTCCGCTCGTAAAGTCGGCGCGCTCGTTGCAAAACGTGCAGCAGACAAAGGTTATAAATCGATCGTATTCGATCGTGGTGGATATTTGTATCATGGACGTATTCAAGCGCTGGCTGAAGCAGCTCGCGAAGCAGGCCTTGAATTCTAAGACATTTTCAAAAGGAGGTAAACGACTTGCGTGTAGATCCTAACACTTTAGAACTGACTGAAAAAGTTGTAAATATTAACCGCGTTGC
The DNA here is from genome assembly GCF_042666275.1 of Paenibacillus sp. GCM10028914. Taxonomy (NCBI): domain Bacteria; kingdom Bacillati; phylum Bacillota; class Bacilli; order Caryophanales; family Paenibacillaceae; genus Paenibacillus; species Paenibacillus sp. GCM10028914. The sequence continues at coordinate 19,159 of NZ_JBHTFO010000005.1, read as the reverse complement.
TAAGGTTGTAAAAGGCGGACGCCGTTTCAGCTTTAGTGCACTGGTAGTTGTCGGTGATGGAAAAGGTTGGGTTGGAGCAGGTATTGGTAAAGCTGGCGAAGTACCGGATGCAATCCGCAAAGCCATCGAAGATGCCAAGAAAAACCTGATTCATGTTCCATTGGTTGGAACAACAATTCCTCACCTCGTTACAGGTCATTTTGGTGCAGGCCGAGTTCTTTTGAAGCCAGCATCAGAAGGTACCGGAGTTATTGCCGGCGGACCAGTTCGTGCAGTACTTGAACTGGCTGGCGTAGGCGACATTTTGACAAAATCTCTAGGTTCTTCGAACTCCATGAATATGGTCAATGCGACTTTGGAAGGTTTGTCCCGTCTGAAGCGTGTTGAAGAAGTTGCCAAGCTTCGCGGCAAATCCGTCGAAGAGCTGTTGGGTTAAGGAGGGAATCTCATGGCTAAACTTGAAATCACCCTCGTGCGCAGCGTGATCGGACGTCCGGAAGATCAGCGTGTGACCGTGAAAACACTTGGATTGCGTAAAATCAACCAATCTGTGGTTCATAACGACGATCCAGCCATTCGCGGAATGATCAAGAAGGTAAATCACCTGGTTTCTGTTCAAGAAATCGAAGGTTAGTCCCGGGATTATCCCGGATACATTAAGGAGGTGCAACGAACGATGAAGTTACATGAGCTGAGCCCAGCACCTGGTTCCCGCAAAGAGCGCAAACGCGTTGGACGCGGACCAAGTAGCGGTACGGGTAAAACATCAGGTCGAGGTCACAAAGGACAAAACTCCCGTTCAGGCGGTGGTGTTCGTCCAGGCTTCGAAGGCGGACAAAACCCGCTGTATCGTCGTCTGCCGAAGCGTGGTTTTGTGAATCCAACTCGGAAAGAGTACGCGATTGTGAACATCGAAGAACTGAACAGCTTTGCAGCAGGTACTGAAGTAACTCCAGAAGTTTTGGTCGAGAGCGGAATCGTAAACAATACGAAGAGCGGCATCAAAATTCTTGGCAACGGTGAAGTTACCGTGAAATTGACTGTAAAAGCTAATAAGTTCTCTCAATCTGCGGTAGAGAAGATCGAGGCTGCCGGCGGTAAAACCGAGGTGATCTAATGTTTAAGACCCTGAAAAATATATGGCGTGTCGATGATCTCCGTAAACGTATTTTGTTCACCCTGTTTGTACTGATCATCTTCCGTATCGGATCGTTTGTACCAGTTCCTGGTGTAAATAAAGATGTCTTTACTCAGTCAAATCAGGCAGGAAACGAATTGTTTGGACTTCTCAACACGTTCTCGGGAGGCGCACTTCAACAATTCTCGATTTTCGCTCTCTCGATCTTTCCATATATTACATCGTCCATTATCGTACAGTTACTGTCGATGGACGTCATTCCGAAATTTGCGGAATGGGCCAAACAAGGGGAACACGGTAAAAAGCAGTTGGCTCAAGTCACCCGTTATGGTACGGTAGTGTTGGGCTTGATTCAGGCTTTCGGTATGTCGATCGGTTTTAACCGTCTTTATGGAACTGAGATGATTCCGAATGCTACCTTCGTTGATTACCTCGTTATTGCGATCGTTCTTACTGCAGGTACATCATTCTTGATGTGGCTCGGCGAGCAGATCACGGAACGTGGAATCGGTAACGGTATTTCAATTATTATCTTTGCAGGTATCGCTGCGGGAATTCCAATGCATATCCGTACAACAATTGAGTCGAACTTCATTCAAGATAGTCAGACTTTCTTGAATATTCTGAAGGCTATTATTATCCTTCTGGTACTCGTCTTGATCGTAGTAGGTGTTGTATTTATCCAGCAAGGTATCCGCAAAATCCCAGTACAATACGCTAAGCGTGTTGTAGGTAACAAGATGTACGGTGGGCAGAACACACACATTCCATTGAAAATCAATGGCGCTGGCGTCATTCCGGTTATCTTTGCAATGTCGTTACTTCAATTCCCTGTTATTCTTGCAAGCTTCTGGGCTGATCTACCATGGGCCAAGTGGGTAACCACTAACCTTGCGTATGATAAGCCACTGGGTATGGTCCTCTATGTCGTTATGATTATTGGTTTCACCTTCTTCTACACATTCGTGCAGATGAATCCGAATCAGATGGCTGACAACATGAAGAAGAATGGTGGCTATGTTCCAGGTATTCGTCCTGGTAAAGCTACTGAGAAGTATCTGACTCGGGTTATGACCCGTTTGACAATGACAGGAGCATTGTTCCTGGCTGTCATTTCAGTTCTTCCTGTATTCTTCGGAGCGCTTGCAGGCCTTCCGCGTACGGTTCAAATCGGTGGTACATCCTTGCTGATCGTAGTCGGTGTTGCACTGGATACGATGAAGCAGATCGAAAGCCAATTGATCAAACGTCATTACAAAGGATTTATTAATAAATAGTCGATAGGTTCCGGTTAGTGGTCTATTCTACTTCCGGCACCTATTGTGCTGTTCTTACTATAGGCAGGAGGAGGGACTAAGGTGAACATCTTATTCATGGGCCCTCCTGGGGCAGGTAAAGGAACACAAGCAGAGAACATTGTTAATGAATTCGGCATTCCTCATATTTCTACAGGCGACGCGTTTCGTTTGGCGATTAAACAAGGAACTCCCATTGGGATTAAAGCGAAAGAATTCATGGATCAAGGTCTGTTGGTACCTGATGATGTGACAATCGGTATTGTGGCTGAACGACTGCAGCAGTCCGATTGCGAAAAAGGTTTTTTATTGGACGGTTTTCCAAGAACCCTTTCGCAAGCGGAAGCGCTGGATGATATTCTGGCCCGCTTGAATACTCGTCTTGATCATGTTATCAACCTGAAAGTTGACCGTGAGAAACTGATGGCTCGTCTTACTGGACGACGCATCTGCAAGAATTGCGGCGCAACTTATCATGTGATCTTCAACCCGCCTAAACAGGAAGGCATTTGTGATAAATGCGGCGGTGAATTGTATCAGCGCTCCGACGACAACGAAGAGAGCGTAGGCATTCGCTTGGACGAATATATCAACAAAACTGCACCACTCCTCACGTTTTATGAGAATAAAGGTCTTCTGCGTCAAATCGATGGTGATCAGGAAATCGGCGCGGTTTCAGATGAAATTGCGTCCGTACTGCGAGGTTAAGTGTAATGATCATTTGTAAATCCGAAAAGGAACTGGGCTTGATGAGAGAAGCAGGACGGATTGTGGCTGAATGCCACAAACTCCTTTCTGCTCACATTGAACCCGGTATTACAACCGGGGAATTGGATCAAATGGCCGACCGTTTCATTCGCAGCCAAGGCGCTTTGCCGTCTTTTAAGGGCTACAACGGATTTCCTTCCAGCATTTGCGCATCAGTTAATGAAGAATTGGTGCATGGATTTCCAAGCAAACGCAAATTAATCGAAGGCGATATCGTTACGTTTGATATCGGTGCACAGTATGAGGGTTACCACGGTGACTCGGCATGGACCTACCCTGTAGGGAAGATTACCGAAGAAGCCCAGCGTTTGCTGGATGTTACTGAAGGTTCTCTATTTGCCGGACTTGCGCTAATCAAACCAGATGTCCGCTTGTTTACAATCTCTCATGCCATACAGCGTTATATCGAGGATGCAGGGTTCTCTGTTGTCCGAGAGTATGTTGGTCATGGTGTGGGCACCGATCTGCATGAAGATCCGCAAATTCCGAACTATGGCATTCCTGACCGGGGACCAAGACTCAAACCTGGTATGGTACTGGCGATTGAGCCGATGGTCAATGCCGGTAAGCGTAATGTTAAGACGCTGGAAGACAATTGGACAGTCGTTACGGTTGATGGTTCACTGTGTGCTCATTTTGAACATACAGTAGCAGTGACCGAGGACGGTATGGAAATATTGACGAAGTTGGTTGATTAGGTGGTTGATTTGAATAAAGCAGCTATTCCTCAAGTCGGTCAAGTCGTCAAAGTATTGAAAGGCAGAGATGCTGATCAATATGCCATTGTCGTTTCAATAGAAGACAGCAAGTTTGTTAGTATTGCGGATGGGAACAAACGCAAGTTTGACCAGGCGAAGAAGAAGAATCTTGTTCATCTGGAACCCCAGCCTTTCATAAGTAGTGAGGTTGTAAACAGTTTGCAAGAAAGCGGTCGGGTAACGAATGGAAAACTACGGTTCGCCGTAGCCAAGTTTTTATCCGACGAATCCAAGTGTTGATCAGAAAGGAGAATAACTGTGGCCAAGGAAGATGTCATTGAAGTTGAAGGTACGGTTATCGAACCGTTGCCGAATGCAACATTTAAAGTCGAGCTAGAGAATGGTCATCAAATTCTCGCTCACGTTTCCGGAAAGTTGCGGATGCACTTTATCCGCATCCTTACAGGTGACAAAGTGGTCATTCAATTATCACCATACGATCTGACCAAAGGTCGTATCACTTACCGTAAATAGAATTCGTTCCTTAGGAACAAAGGAAAGCTGCGAAGCGGTTTTACTGAAGTAAAACTCAGCAGCGGTTACGAACAGTTTTGCATCTAGCAAAACAACAGTCTAGTTTTCGAAGCTGGTTTTACAAACGTAAAACTTTGAGGAGGTAATTAACATGAAGGTAAGACCTTCTGTGAAGCCTATTTGCGAGAAATGCAAAGTCATTCGCCGCAAAGGGAATGTAATGGTTATCTGTGAAAATCCGAAACACAAACAAAAACAAGGTTAAAGAAGGGGGTGTAGCGTAATGGCTCGTATAGCTGGTGTGGATTTGCCACGTGACAAACGCGTTGAGATCGCCTTGACTTACATTTTCGGAATCGGTAAAACGACTTCTCAGAAAATTATCAAAGAAGCAGGCATCAATCCGGACACTCGTGTTCGTGATCTGACGGAAGATGAAGTAGGTAAATTGCGTGAAACGATCGACAAAACGGTTAAGGTAGAAGGTGACCTGCGTCGTGAAATTTCCTTGAATATTAAACGTTTGACTGAAATTGGCTGCTACCGCGGTGTTCGTCATCGTCGTGGATTGCCGGTTCGTGGACAACGTACTAAAACCAATGCTCGTACACGGAAAGGTCCTCGTCGTACGGTAGCTAACAAGAAGAAATAGGAAAGGGGGATAACAGACAATGGCTAAACCAAAAAAAGTCGTACGTACTAAACGTCGTGACCGCAAAAATATTGAATCTGGCGTGGCACATATCCGTTCCACGTTCAACAATACGATCGTAACCATTACGGATCCCCACGGAAATGCTATTTCTTGGGCAAGCTCCGGCGGCATGGGATTCAAAGGTTCCCGTAAGTCTACTCCATTTGCTGCACAAATGGCTGCTGAAACAGCTGCTAAAGCTGCAATGGAGCATGGTATGAAGGCAGTGGAAGTTATGGTTAAAGGCCCAGGTGCTGGCCGCGAAGCAGCGATTCGTTCCCTGCAAGCAGCAGGTCTGGAAGTTAACCTCATTAAAGACGTAACACCGATTCCACATAACGGATGCCGCCCACCAAAACGTCGTCGCGTATAATGAAGTCATCCTGTTAATGTGGTATAAATCCGGTGCAATCTGCTAAGAATGGTTGTTTAGGCATACTACATGGATTACTGGATAAGATGACAGTTTCATATAGGAGCGACGTTTGAAGGAGGGGTACTTGCGTGATTGAAATCGAAAAGCCGAAAATTGAGACCGTTGATGTCAATGAAGAAGGAACCTATGGGAAATTCGTAGTAGAACCGTTAGAGCGTGGATATGGTACGACGCTGGGGAATTCACTTCGCCGCATTCTGCTGTCCTCGCTGCCTGGCGCAGCCGTTACATCTGTTCAGATTGATGGTGTTCTACATGAGTTCTCCACTATTCCTGGTGTCATGGAAGACGTGACTGAAATCATTTTGAACCTTAAAGCTTTGTCGCTGAAGATTCATTCCGATGAAGAGAAAGTGTTCGAAATCGATGCCGAAGGCGAAGGGGTTGTTACCGCTGGTGACATTCGTGCGGACAGTGATGTAGAGATCCTTAATCCGGATCTTCATATTGCGACGCTCGGCCCTGGTGCGAGACTTCACATGCGTATTTTTGCGAGTCGCGGTCGTGGCTATGTCCAGGCGGATCGGAACAAACGCGATGACCAGCCTATCGGCGTCATTCCCGTCGATTCGATCTACACGCCGATTAGCCGTGTAAACTACGGTGTTGAAAATACGCGTGTTGGTCAAGTAACCAACTACGATAAGTTGACACTCGAAATCTGGACGGATGGAAGCATTCGCCCAGAAGAGGCTGTCAGCCTCGGCGCCAAAATTTTGACTGAGCATTTGTTCCTCTTCGTTGGTTTGACTGATGAAGCGAAAGATGCTGAAATTATGGTCGAAAAAGAAGAAGACAAGAAAGAAAAAGTGCTTGAAATGACGATCGAAGAGCTGGATCTCTCCGTTCGTTCCTATAACTGCCTCAAGCGTGCCGGTATTAATACGGTACAAGAGCTCACTACGAAAACAGAAGAGGATATGATGAAGGTTCGTAACTTGGGCCGCAAATCCTTGGAAGAAGTTCAAGAGAAGCTCGAAGAGCTCGGTTTAGGACTCCGTACGGAAGAATAGTTTGAGATTGTTCTAGCAAAGGAGGGAAAACACATGGCATACCAAAAGTTGGGCCGCGACTCCAGTGCGCGTAAAGCGTTGTTCCGTGACCTGGTAACCGACCTGTTCTTATATGAGCGTATTCAAACGACTGAAGCGAAAGCTAAAGAAGTTCGCTCTATCGCTGAAAAACTGATCACGAAGGCAAAACGTAATGATTTGCACTCTCGTCGTCAAGTGGCTGCATTTGTACGCCGCGAAACAGTTGATGGTGAACAAGATGCTATCCAAAAATTGTTCTCCGAAATCGCGCCTCGTTACTCCGAGCGTCCAGGCGGATACACTCGTATCCTGAAATTGGGACCTCGTCGTGGCGACGCAGCTCCAATGGTTTACTTGGAACTGGTTGACCGCGCGTAGTTAACTCGATCCCGTTAGATCACCTTTTGATATCAGGTTTGATGGTTCTGCATCATATCTGATTCAAGGGAGTGAGCACTGCATTCTGAAGTGACTGTAGTTATGTATGCCCGGCTCTACACTTGTTTATCCATTATGGAGACAGTGCAGCCTATCCAATCGGGTCGTGGTTCGAGATGGATCAAAGTCGGCTTCCGGCTCATCTCGGCTACCCCAGGGCATCGTATGCGAGGGCCTTCTAGTCATGCGGCTGACTATAAGGGATCGGCTAGCATGATGAAAAGGAGCTCCTTGGGGGCTCTTTTTTAGATATAGAAGCAATTCTTCTATTTCTTACATGCTAAACTTCTATCGTCCCTAACAGGACGATGAGGTTCTATCTGCTTGGTGGCAGATTCAAGGAAGTGAACCAGGAGGAGAACCATGCGCAATCTTCTGATGAAAGTCAGTTACGACGGAACCAACTATAATGGCTTCCAGACACAGCCTGGTGGAAACACGATTCAGGATCTACTTGAGGATGCAATTGAACGACTCTCAGGTGAACGCTTGAAGATTACAGCCTCTGGTCGTACGGATGCAGGTGTTCATGCAAGAGGTCAGGTGTTCAATTTTTATACGCATTCCAAGATTCCAGTAGAGCGCTGGTGTATTGCACTGAATTCGAGGTTACCTCAGGATATCGTCGTTACAGATGCGGTGGAAGTACCGCTTGAATTTCACTCTCGTCGGGAAGCGAAGCGAAAAACGTATCGGTATACGATTAACGCTAATCAGTTCCCTGATCTGTTTAACCGCAGGTATCAATTCCATCATCATGGCAAGCTTGATATAGCTGCTATGGAAGAAGGGCTGCGCTACCTGATCGGAACGCATGACTTTACTACCTTTGCATCAAGGAAATCTACGAAACCTTCACATGTAAGAACAATATATGATGCATGGATTGAGACTGACACGAGTATGTGTCGTCCAGGTACCAGAGATCAGGGGATTGTTCATACATTTGTGACAGGCAGTGGCTTCTTACAGCATATGGTGAGAATTATCATGGGTACGCTTATGGAAGTGGGAGAGGGCAAAAGAACACCAGAGAGCATTGCAACGATACTCGAAGCCAAAAACCGGGCAGCAGCCGGACCGACAGCAATGGGTACGGGGCTCATGCTCTGGGATGTTGAATATGATTTAACTTCTTTAGAGAAAGACGATTTTTGCTAATTCATTTACAGAATCGGATTTATTAAACGGAAGTAGAATCAGGGCTTAACATTTTTCATGGTTTGTTTAAATTTAACGACTAAAAAACGTATTGTTTAACTAAAAAATCGCTTGCGATTTAGGGGTTGTTCCTGTATTATATAAGTTGTGTTTTCTTAACGGCTCTCCCACAGCCCCGGTTAAGAAAATGCCGAGAACTATCCATCAATTAAAATAATGTTAGACATACGATCGAAGATAGATGAAGAAAATTTGACAAGAATTTTCGGATGAAAACAAGGAGGAACTATACATGCGTACGACCTATATGGCTAAGCCAAATGAAGTTGAGCGTTCTTGGTACATCGTTGATGCCGAAGGCAAAACGCTTGGCCGCTTGGCAAGTGAAGTTGCTGCTCTTATCCGCGGCAAACATAAGCCACAATTCACTCCACATGTGGATACTGGCGATTTCGTAATCGTAATTAACTCGGAGAAAATCGCTCTGACTGGTAAGAAAATGACTGACAAGAAATACTACCGTCACTCCATGCATCCAGGTGGATTGAAAGTGACTGTTGCTGAAGACATGATCAAAAAATTCCCTGAGCGCGTGATCGAGAGCGCGGTTCACGGCATGCTTCCAAAAACCCGTATGGGCGAAAAAATGAAGCTGAGACTCAAAGCTTATGCAGGCACAGCACATCCACACGAAGCTCAAAAACCAGAAGTTTACGAACTTCGCGGTTAATTAAAAGGAGGACAGTTTCATGGCACAAGTACAATACTATGGGACAGGTCGTCGTAAGCACTCGGTAGCACGTGTTCGCCTTGTACCGGGTGAAGGACGAATTGTCATTAATAAACGTGACATCAATGAATACTTCGGTTTGGAAACTCTCAAACTGATCGTTAAACAACCTTTGAACCTGACTGAAACATTGGGTAAATATGACGTTCTCGTCATCGCTCATGGTGGCGGTATTTCTGGTCAAGCTGGTGCAATCCGTCACGGGATCTCCCGTGCATTGCTGAAAGCTGATCCTGAATTCCGTGGTTCCCTGAAAAAAGCTGGATTCCTGACTCGTGACCCTCGTATGAAAGAGCGTAAGAAATACGGTCTTAAAGCGGCTCGTCGCGCACCTCAGTTCTCCAAGCGTTAATATCAACGTTTACAGCCTGCTCCACCATTGGTGGAACAGGCTGTTTTTATTTAATACATATATGATATAGCAATAGTTTTAAATAAGTTTATAAACAAAGATAAGAGGCTCCTTCGTTAATCGAAAGGGAGCCTTTTAACTGTGTCTATAAGGTTGTCTCCTGCTGTCAGATTTTAACTGAAACAATTTATATACTTACCTGCTCTTCAATACTATAGGGGGTGAGAGAGTGCAGCACGAAACCGTCGACGGTCATTTTAACAAAATTTATGATGATACATATCAAGCTTGTCTCATCTATGTAACATGCAAATGTAGAAACACTCAAGATATACCGGATATTCTTCAAGAAACATATCTGTCCTTTTATCGGATTCTTGTGGAAAAAGGGGCTGACTATATTCAGAATCCTGAAGCTTATATCATCCGAATCGCCAAATCAAAGATCGCGAAGCGTTATCGCCTTCAAGATAAATTACAGCGAATCATTCCTCTGTTTGGGCGAACTGAAGAGGATGAAGAGTTCAATCAAGCAGATGTGAATGTTAATACGTTTGATAATCCTTTGGAATCCGAAATTGTATATCAAGAGGCATTAGATCAAATCTGGCGCTTTCTAAAGAATAAGCCTCAAGGTGTACAAAAAGTATTTTTGCTCTATTACTACGCTGACATGACCATTGCTGACATCGCTCAAGTACTTAATCTGAATGAATCTACAGTGAAAAATCGGATCTACCGTACCACTCGGGAAATCCGTAATAAATTTGGCCAGGATGGTGTCTATGTATGACTGAGAAGGAAATTTTGAGACATGTAATTGAAGAGAATCTTGTGAATAAAGAAGAAATCCGTCAACAAGTTCTTAATAAGGCCCACCAAGAAAGGGAAGCAAAATATATGAATAATAAAAAATCATCTTTTCTAGATAAGAAATATCTACTGATCCCTGCAGCAGCTTGTGCAGCAGTATTTGTTATTATGGTGAATACGAGCACAGTATTTGCTTCTTCTATATCCAAAATACCGATTTTGAACAACATTGCTAAAGTCGTTACCATTAGCGAGTATACGCTCTCCCGAGAAGCAGATGAGACACATGTCAAAATGCCATCTATTACAGATTCTGCAAACAAAGAATTGGAGCAGCGCATCAATAAGGAAGTATCGGATACAATTCAAGCTCTTACAGAACAAGCGGAGATTGATTCAGCAGAGTATAAGAAGAATTATATAGCAGCGGGGAATAAAGAAAGTGATTATATACCGATGAGTTATGATTTTGATTATAAAGTCCACTGTTCTAATGATAATATACTTTCATTTGTTGTGACACAGACAGAGCGTAACAACACCATTCAACAATATCTTGATGAATCGGGAATTTCAGAACCAGCAGAATATGTGACACAGTACATGTATAACATTGACATGAAGACAGGAAAGAATATTACGCTCCAGGATTTATTAGGTGATCAGTATAAGCAGGTGGCTAATCGGGAAATTGAGCGACAAGTTAAAGAACGAGCAAAGGAAGACAGCAACCTGCTTGATTACTATGAGGAATTCTATGCCTCTAAGGGAGCTAGGGGGATTGAAGATGATCAGCAGTTTTATATCAACGAGGCAGGAAATCCTGTTCTAGTATTTGATACGTATATCATCGCACCGCTGTATGCAGGTATTCAGGAATTTGAAATACAGAAACAGAAATAACTTTATGCTCTTTCGATAAGAATAAAATCAGATTGCAATTATTAATTATTTCACTGTTTCAATGAGTTGATGATTAAGGCCTTTTCCTTTTCAGGAAAAGGTTTTTTTGTAATTTTGAGCCTTAATACAGTTGACAATAAATAGAAATGATCTATACTGTATTTAATTCATACTATTACCGTAGGATTTAATGGGTTTGTTTATAAGGGAGGGCAATACATTGAATTTACTGGAAAAAGAAGCGTGGATTAATGAGAAAGCAGTTGATTTTGAGCATAGTTCTGCCGAAGAAGTAATTAGACAAGCGATTGAAGCATTCCCAAACATTACATTTGCATGCAGTTTTGGCGCCGAGGATGTTGTTTTGGTAGACATGATTCAGAAGATCAGTCCATCGACTGATATTTTTTATCTGGATACAGACTTTCACTTCCAGGAAACGTATGAAACTCGTGATCTCATGATCGCCAAATACAATATGCAGTTTGTTCGGGTATCTCCTTTGATTACGCCGGAGGAACAGGCTGCTCAGTACGGGGATACCTTGTGGAGTGTAGATCCCAATCAATGCTGCGGTATAAGGAAAGTTGAGCCTTTAACACGGATTCTAGGTAAATACGATGCCTGGATTACAGGAATTCGCCGTGATCAGGCACCAACACGTGCCAATGCGAAAAAAGTAGAGTATGACAGCAAATTTGGACTTGTAAAATTTAATCCGATCGCGGATTGGACCAGTGATGATGTATGGAATTATATTCGTACTCATGATGTTATATACAATCCATTGCATGACCGTAATTATCCGAGTATTGGCTGCCATTATTGCACAAGAGAGGTTCTTCCGGGCGAAGATCCACGTGCTGGACGCTGGTCTGGCAATGAGAAGACAGAATGCGGCCTTCATAAATAATCAGCGTAGAAATTCTCTTCACAGTGATCTTATTAAACGTTCGTGGGAGGTATATTTATGACAACCATTTTGCCGCACGGTGGGACCTTAATCCAAAGAGTTGTTAAAGGGGATAAACGAGAGGAATTATTGAAAAAAGCGAATCAGCTAACACAAATACCGGTAAACACATGGACGATCTCTGATCTGGATTTAATCGGAGTCGGTGCCTTTTCTCCGTTAGAAGGTTTTATGAACGAGGAAGATTATCGATCTGTTATGAAGTCAATGCGATTGGCTGATGGAACCGTATGGAGTATTCCGATCACTTTATCTGTGGATGAGGAGCTCGCAGCTCAGCTGCCGATTGGTGAGCAAGCAGCGCTTGTAGGAGAGAAAGACGGCGTTATTTATGGTGTTATTACAGTAGAGAGTATATACCGGATAGATCAGCGGGAAGAAGCACGTCAGGTATTTAAGACAGACGATCTAGAGCACCCAGGTGTACAAAAGCTATTTGAACGATCCGCAACTTATGTTGGTGGACCTATTGAAGTGCTTACTCGTCCAGAGCCGGATAAATTCAAAGAGTTTTATTATGATCCTGAACAGACTAGAGCTTACTTTCAGGAACAAGGGTGGAAGACAGTTGTAGGGTTTCAGACCCGTAATCCGGTTCATCGTGCCCATGAATATATTCAAAAGAGTGCTATGGAAATCGTGGATGCTCTTTTCTTAAATCCGCTAGTTGGAGAGACAAAATCAGATGACGTTCCAGCAGATGTGCGCATGAACAGCTATTTAAAGCTTCTTGAGCACTATTATCCTGCTAATCGAACATTTCTGGGTGTTTTCCCTGCAGCAATGCGATATGCTGGTCCACGCGAAGCTGTTTTTCATGCGATCGTAAGAAAAAATTATGGCTGTACGCATTTTATTGTAGGCCGTGATCATGCAGGAGTGGGCGACTATTACGGAACATATGAGGCGCAAGAGATTTTTAGTAACTTTACAGCAGAGGAGCTCGGGATAACACCTCTATTCTTTGAGCATAGTTTCTTCTGTACCGTATGCGGTAACATGGCTTCCAGTAAGACTTGTCCACATGACAAGGAGAAGCATTTGACGCTCTCAGGAACGAAAGTACGTGGATTGTTGAGAGAAGGCAAATGCCCGCCACCGGAGTTTACTCGCCCTGAGGTAGCTCAGATTCTGATTGAGGGTATGAAAGAACGTATAACTGTATAAAGAGCGGTATATTTCACCACCTTGTCCCATATGCATGAAGTACAACACTCATGGGACGAGGTGGATTTTTTATGTCCAAGCCGGGATCTGACAAAGTAACCCTGTGGATATCTTGGAAACGAGTTAAGCGTACGATATTTGGTATCGTTCTGCTTGCTTTATTACTTACCGTAGTATCTTATGAGATTCCAAGTGCACATACGGTAAAGTACTGGAATCTGCCTCTGGCAGGTAAAGTGATAGCTTTGGATCCGGGTCATGGGGGACCTGATGGGGGAGCTGTTAGCAAACAAGGAATCATTGAGAAGGATGTCAATCTCGCCGTAACGCTATATTTACGTGATTATCTTCAACAAGCAGGTGCCTTGGTGGTGATGACAAGAGAGGGCGACTACGATCTAGCTTCAACGGAGACAAAGGGATACTCGAAACGAAAAACAGAGGATCTGAAGAAACGAGTGAGGCTAATCGAGGATAGTCGTGCGGATATGTTTGTAAGTATTCACCTTAACAGCATTCCCTCAAATCGCTGGAGTGGGGCACAAACATTTTATCCACCCAACAATGACGAAAGCAAAAGTTTGGCTGAAATCATTCAGAATGAAATTAAACATAATCTGGAGAACACGCAGCGTATCGCCAAAAAAGATGATACAGTCTTTCTGCTCCAAGCACTTCGAATTCCATCCACACTTGTTGAAGTAGGTTTTCTATCACATCCTCAGGAATCTGAAATGCTCCGTGATGAAAAATACCAAAGAAAAGTTGCTGCTTCTGTGTATAAAGGTATTTTGCGTTATACATCAGGGGAGCGTGTGAATCAGTCGTCAGAGGTAGCGAAGTAATGGTATAATAGTTAAGAATTGATACATTCAGATAATGCCATTACATAGAGCTGAGGTGCTGATTGTTATGCTGATAAGCAGAGAGCAGGTACAGGAAATTCTACAGCCGATTCAGGACTCCGAGACAGGGAAAAGCCTGATTGAGCTGCAACGAATTCGCGATATTGTGGTAAAGGAAAAGACAGTAAGATTGTCCGTCACCTACAGCAACGAAGAGGAACGGGCATTGCTTGACGGACAGATTAGAGAGCTGCTTCAAGCGATAGGAGCGGAAGATATTCATATTAGGATGCGCCCTTTAGTTTATGCAGAACAAGAAGACCCGCATGATCAAGAGAAGCTTACCAAAGGACATGCTGCAGGAATGCAAAATAACGAGCTCCTGAGTGAGAATTCTGGAGTTCATTTTATTGCTATAGCGAGTGGTAAAGGCGGTGTAGGTAAATCAACCGTTACTGTCAATTTAGCAACTGCTCTTGCACGTCAGGGTAAAAAAGTTGGATTGATCGATGCTGATATCTATGGATTCAGCGTACCGGATATGATGGGGATCGAAGAAGGGCCGAATATAACGGATGATGGAGTCATTGTCCCAGTGGAACGGTTTGGAGTAAAGGTCATGTCTATGGGATTTTTTATCCGCGAGAATAGCCCGGTTGTATGGCGTGGACCGATGCTTGGTAAAATGCTGCGTCAATTTTTCGAAGACGTAGCTTGGGGTGAGCTGGATTATATGCTGCTTGACCTTCCACCAGGAACAGGTGATGTCGCCCTTGATGTCCATCAAATGATTCCACAAAGCAAGGAGATCATAGTAACGACACCTCATGCTACTGCAGCATTCGTGGCAGCTCGTGCTGGAGCTATGGCTATTCAAACAGACCACCAAATCCTTGGGGTTGTGGAGAACATGTCTTATTACAGCTGTTCACACTGTGGGGAGAAGGACTACGTATTTGGCCGCGGAGGCGGGGGAATGCTGGCAGAAACACTCCACACGGAGCTTCTTGGACAGTTGCCGCTAGGGGGTCCAGATAACCTACCGGCAGATCCTGATTTTTCTCCATCTGTGTATAGAGCGGGTACAGAAAGTGCGATCATCTATGATGAAATAGCAGCTAAGATATCCGGTAAGTGTGATGGTTCCGCATCATAATTATACGTAACAAACAAAAGCTCCCAATTCAGGAGCTTTTGTTTTTTTAATGTAGAACAATTAGGAACCTCCGCCAGTTCCGCCACCTTGTTCTTTTTCTTTTTCGTTATTTCCTTCTTTATCGCCAGCTTGCTTTTCACCTTGGCCTTGCTCGCCACCTTTTTGTTCCTTTTTCTCAACCGAAGGTTGCAGCTCGTCCTTTACGACGGATTTTAGTAATTCTAATACTTCCATCCGGAAGAGGGGGTTTTGCATGGCTTCTTGCATAATGGTCATGGATTGTTTGCGGTAGTCAGATGTTTTCGTCAAGTCGAGGAAAGATTTCATGACCTCAGGAGATTTCAAAATATCCTGTACTGATTTTTGATATGTCGGATCTTTTATTAGTTGCTGGTGAAGCTGTTTACTTTCAGCATTGATTGCTTTAGCGAACTCGCCGGCGAATTTAGGATCAGTCATGATTTTTTCGATCTCTTTCTTATATTCTTCGGAGACAAGCGTGTCTTTTACCGCTGTACGAATCTGTTCACCGGATTGAGCGGATAACATTTTCATGCTGGTCGATCCACCCTCACCGCTTGAAGAGCCAGAACCTTTCAGCGCTTCCTCAACCGCTTTTTTTCCTTCATCGCTCTTAAGAATATCAACAACCATTGATTTCATCTCTTTATAACCGAGCTGCTGTGACGAATACCCTTGATCAGATCCGCAAGCGGTAAGCAGCCCGGTAGTTGCGCAGAGAATAATACATAAACGAAATAATGGCCACTTCATAACCGTTGTCCTCCTTTGATGGGGTTCTAGAGATAGTATGTGATGGAAATGAAGAAATATGTCGAAGCGGGAATGGTTTTTTATTGTGAACGTTGGTAAAATAATGATTTAATGGGGGTGAAAGCATTTGAGTTTACGGAAGTGGGCAAGGTTATTTTGGAAAACAATGCTCGTAGGGGCAGTGGGGGCTGTTATCGCAGGGTTGATATTACAGTTCGCTACAGGTACGATCGAGTTTAAAGGTGCCGTGGATATGCTTATATTTCCGTTGATCTTGTTCGGGTATGGGGCACTTGTGAGTGTGTATTCCCAGTTGGGTTTCTTCGCTTACCTTACCTTGAACTATATGGGCGTCGGGGTATTCAAGAGGAAGACGTGGCAGTATGTACAAATTGTTCTTTCAGTACTTGCGTTGCTAGAATTAATGTTTTTGCGTACATTTGTAGGTGGAGAGAAGAATCTTACATGGGATCTTTTATTGGGAATAGGTATTCTAATCACCGCCGCTATTGTTACATATTTTAAAGTGAAGGTCACTAACATCAATGCACTTATACCAACAATGTTCTTCATGCTGGCAGTTACAATTCTCGAAATTATTGGAGTATTAAAAATCGGGGTCAACAATGCAACCGTGTTTATTATTATTCCGTTGCTGGCGTGTAATGCTTACCAAATACTTACGCTGCATAAAGTAACTCAAGATGAGAAAAAGAGCTAATCAAATTAGCTCTTTTTTTATTAAAGTCTTATCCTATAACCCTGCTGCATCTTCAATGTTTTTTTGGAGCATGGCTTGATCCCGTACTTCAGATCCTTTGGTACTGCTCTGTTGAAGGAGGTCTGTAACAGTTACAAACTCATATCCCTGACTCCGCAGCTCATCTATAATTTTGGGAAGTGCCTCATGCGTTTGTTTCGAAGAATCGCTGGCATGGAGAAGGACGATATCACCAGGATGTGCTTTCGATACTACGCGGTCAACAATCTTGTCTACACCGATATTCTTCCAATCCTGAGAGTCGGTATCCCACTGAATCACCGTGTAATTGAGACTATCTGCAATATTTAACACCCTTTTGTCAAAATCTCCGTTAGGCATCCGGATTAGTTTCGGTTCTTGTCCGATCATTGCGGTTAAAATATTATGTGCTGTTGAAATCTGTTTACGTATTTCTTCATCGGTCAGGGTGCTGTAATTGTCATGTTTAAAACCATGGCTTCCAATTTCAAAACCACCATCCTTGATTTGATTCACAATATCAGGATGACTTTTACTCCAAGGTGCGGATAAGAAGAAAGTTGCCTTTGGAACATTTTTGTCCTTTAGAACTTGTAGGATGGGCTCTGTTCGCTTTTCACCCCAACTGATGTCAAATGTAAGTGCAATCTGCTTCTTATCTGTGGACACACTGTAAATCGCCGAAGGCGAGTTCTCAGAGAAGACAGAGATGTTATCACTTTCTACATAAATGACCCCTACAGCGAAAATGGCAGCTGCGAACACAAAGAAAAACCTTTTTATTTTCTTGCCGTTTAATACATAGAAAAAATTCATATGCTAGAGTCCTCCCCCTATTCAAATGCTACTGCTTGTTTACTAAAATCTATGCTCGTACTTGTGAGTTATTACTGTTTAAGGAGGCATGTCATGTATCGTTTTAGTATTTTTATGAAAGATTTGGCGGCGATCAAGTTGCCACTGATGATTTCCGCTGTATTATTTGCTCTAGGTATTGCCGTAGGATGGATAGGTTCAGGCCCAATTCAAGACATTATTGTTAAGGAAATTCAAGGATTGGGAGAAATGAGCCAAAGTTTAAGACAATCTGATCATCCAGAGCTAAGTTTCTTTATCTTTATATTTCTCAATAACAGTATCAAAAGTATATTGGTGTTGTTCTCGGGAATACTGTTCGGAATTATTCCGATTGTGTTTTTGGCGATTAACGGGATGGTACTAGGTTTCCTTCTAAGCGTAGTGGAGTCGAGCGGAGGGGATCTGGTCGAACTGATCTTTAAGGGGCTGCTTCCGCATGGAATTATTGAAATTCCGGTAATAATCATTGCCTGTGGGTATGGTCTAGCCTTAGGAGGGCTATCATTTAAAAGCATGGCTTTTAATAAGGACAGAGGAAGCGGGATTAAGATGCAATGGCGTGAGTTCTGGCGCAAATCAAGAACAGGCTCTTTGTGGATTGTCTTGCTGCTATTAGTGGCCGCTGTAATCGAGAGTACAATAACGTTGTGGTTGGTGTCATAATTTTCCGAAAATATGAGCATACCTAATAAAGCGGCTTTGGTCTAATTACCAGAGCGCTTTATAGGTCATGACTTATGGATAAAGGGAGACAGTATCCATTCTGCAATCTATTCGCACATTGAATATTACATAGCTCTAGACAGGAGCCGGAGATGAAGCATGTATAAGGGAATACCGCTTGTACAATTTAAAGGAGGTCCAACAATGCTTGGAATGCTGTTTAATGAAAAAGAGTGTAAAGAGCTAGATTATGTATTGCGAAAAGAGCTTGATGAAATGTTGTTGGATCTGAGTGACCAGCGACTTGATCAAAATATTCGACAGGCCATAGCCAACCGTTATAAAACGGTATTCCGGATGTATGCAAGGTTCGCTCCGCAAAAAGAGTTATCCAAATATGCGCGTAACGGGAAGTTTCCGCAAATCAAACATTAATATTTATAAAAAGTGTTGACTAACTCGCTTTCTATGTGGTAAATTAATTTTCGCTTCCTTTTCAGTGAGGACGCCGCCGAATGGCGGCTTCAAATCACATAATGAAACATCGCAAAACTTTTTTAAAAAAAAGACTTGCAAAGATGATTGGGAGTATGATATATTATAAATCCGGCCGAGAAAAACAGGCCGCACACGAAACGCTAGCTAACAAGCTGAATTGAATTCTTCGAAAAAAATAATTCAAAAAAAGCTTGCTAACTTCGAAAGAGTGTGATATGATATAAGAGTTGTTGCGAATGAGAATGAACGACAACGACGAAACAATTGACCTTTGAAAACTGAACAACGAGTGAGTTAAACCGATCTTACTTCGGTAAGATCAAAAAGAGAATTTTAATTCTCGTCAGTTTTTCTAAATGAGCGAATCGCTCTTTTCATTAAACTTTAATGGAGAGTTTGATCCTGGCTCAGGACGAACGCTGGCGGCGT
>NZ_JBHTFO010000004.1:4668-316945 GCF_042666275.1 Paenibacillus sp. GCM10028914 | reverse complement strand
GTGTCTCAGTCCCAGTGTGGCCGTTCACCCTCTCAGGTCGGCTACGCATCGTCGCCTTGGTGAGCCATTACCTCACCAACTAGCTAATGCGCCGCAGGCCCATCCTCAAGTGGTAGATCGCTCCACCTTTCATTATCTCACCATGTGGCAAAATAAATTATCCGGTATTAGCTACCGTTTCCGGTAGTTATCCCAGTCTTGAGGGCAGGTTGCCTACGTGTTACTCACCCGTCCGCCGCTAACTCTCNNNCTCCATTAAAGTTTAATGAAAAGAGCGATTTGCTCATTTAGAAAAACTGACGAGAATTAAAATTCTCATTTTTGATCTTACCGAAGTAAGATCGGTTTAACTCACTCGTTGTTCAGTTTTCAAAGATCAGCTTCAGTGTTACCGGCGAATCTCGTTCGCAGCAGCAACTCTTATAATATATCATGTTTAACTTCGTTTTGCAAGAGTTTTTTTAAAGTTTTTTTGAAGACTTTCAACTTTTAAATCTCTCACTCAGTCACTCGATTTATCTTCTCGCGACTGGATTTATAATATACCACGGGATGAAAATTGTAAGCAACCCATAAAATATTCCAATTTCAAAAAAACAAAACTAACAAGACAGGCGTCTCCACCTGCCTTACTGTTAGTTCGTTCACACTGATTTACACTTAACTCTCATTCTCCATCCGACTAGTTCTTAATCCAAGGGTTTTGACGCTTCGGTCTACTACTCTGTTTACGGACCTTCTTAGGCACAGATTTTGCTTTAACCTTTTTTAACTCTTGGCCGCCTGATGCTTTCGCTTCTGCTCTATTCCCTTTGTCTTGTTCTTCCTGATTGTTTAATACTGGTTCATTATTAAACACAGTACCTTCGTTGATAAAATTGACTGACGCAAGATCCTCATTTTGTCGCCCATGACAACCACAATCTTTTTTTGAGTTTTCACCCATACTTCCGTTCCAAGGGTTGTTTGATCCCATACCTTCTAAAGGAAATGCTGAGTTATTCATGGTTTGCGCCATGCCACCTCCCCCATAAGCAGGCCATAGGTATGGTTGCTGAAACCCTCCAAACCACGGAATACATGGATAGTGACAATGTCCCATATAATGCTGATCATGATGTGGATACATTGGGTTGCAATTATGAGCCATCATCATTCCATTATCATAAGGTGTTGGCATCTCATAGCCGCCATGACAACCACAAGGTGATTTGTGAGGCATATTTTCCTTCCCCTCACCTGAATCATAAGACATATAATTTTGCATCCCCATTGTGTAAGGCTGATTCACATTTAATTGAGCATTTTCTAATGTCATCGGTTGTTCTGTAATTCCCGGATACTGTGATGTTTGAGCTCCCCAAGTTGTTTGGGCCTCATAGGGTCCATTCATCATCATATGCTGCTGGGGAACATGCCAATCTTGTGTCGGTTGTTCCATTACGTGCTCCTTGCAGCCACATGAAGATTCAGGATACATATACTGATGAGCGTGAAACTCAGGTTGATAACTCTGAGACATATGATGCTCGGGATACTTTGGATAAGAAGGACAAGGCTCTGGAGCTGGCACAGCATGCATTTCTGGACAAACCATCTTCTCTTCATGCTTCGATTCATAGATTGGTTGTACAGGTGGCAGTTTTGGCATTTCTGGCATAACAACCAATTCTGGCATAATCGTTATTTCCGGTTTTATGTTGATCTCATGATACACTTTGTTTTCCAGTTCGACATTTTCTTCGGGTTTGGCTTCAACCTCCGGAACTTCAGGGGCCTTTGGCATTTCTGGCAAAGATGGTTTTGGAGCTGTCATTTCTTCTTTTGGTCCCGTGTACGTCTTACTCCCAGGAATTGTTTTATCTGGCATCTGTTCAGTTCCACCTGTATGAGGATTATTATCTAGGTTTGTATACGTCCCTGCAGAAGGTATGTTAACGACTTCCCCTACAAGCAATGCGTTGGGATTTTTAAGCTGAGGGTTCGCATCAATGATTTCTTTCAATGAAACGCCCCATGCTTTGGAGAGCTTCCAAAGTGAATCGCCCTGCTTCACGATATGCTTATGGATAATGGGCTTGCTTCCTTCAGGTACCGGCACTGGCTCAATTGGTATTTTTATTTTCATGCCGATGTCTAGTTTATTCGGGTCTACTAATTGCGGATTTGCATCCACGATTTTGGCTAAAGGGACCCCATACTTTTTAGATAGCTCATATAAGGAGTCGCCTTTCTTGACGATGTGTATTTTCACGCCGCTAAAACCTCCTACACTCTTCTAGGCGCTTTGAAGCATTTCGCCCGCATTCGTTACTACATCCTATGCAGAAGATGGGCGATTGACATCCCTATAAACAAAAAAAATCCTTCCATGGGTATGAAAGGATTTTAACTATGTTTAGATTACATGAGCGGTACAAGTATTAGGATCTTCTGATTTTATAGCCGTTCAGTTTATTTCTCATACGCAAAGCAAGGATAAGAACCAAGAATACGAACCTGACATCCCAATGCTTCAATCTCTCCCATTGCTGCTGTTAACAATACAGAATCTGCTGAATCAAGAACATCTATATAGAAGTAATAGTTACCCAGCTTTTTTTTCGTTGGACGAGATTCTATCCGAGACAAGTTCAATCTTCTCCATGCAAATGTAGAAAGCACCTGATGAAGAGCACCAGGAACGTCTTCGGGCAGCGTAACCAAAATACTGGTCTTCACCATTTCAGGTGAGCGCGTCACCTCAATCGGGCTGTTTCCGATTAGTACAAACCTTGTGTAATTGTTATCATGATCCGTGATCTTTTCCGCCAAAATATCTAATTCATGTTTGGACGAGCCCAGCGTTGTTCCAATAGCCGCCCAACCTTTGCCCGGATTCTCCTTGACGATTTTCACGCCTTCAGAAGTACTACCCACAGGTTCTAATTCAGCACCAGGAGCATACTTAGATAGAAACTGCCTACATTGGGCTGTAGCTACCGGGTGGGAGTATACTTTCATAATTCTAGAAAAATCAACACTTCCATCCTCAGCCTGAAACTCCGAAGCGTCACCGATTAAATTTTGAATTGAAGGGTATACCCATTCCACCTGCATCGGCACATCAATCTCGTTTACGAGCCAATCCATATGAAGACTTACCGAGCCTTCAATCGTATTCTCGATTGGAATAACGCTGTAATCGCTTTTCCCTTCTACGGTCGACATGAACACATCAGATATGAGTTTGTGATGAACAAACTCAACAGGTTCCCCCTTGAGTAAATATAAAATAGCTTCGTGAGAAACCGACCCCGAGGGTAGCAGTGCTATACGTTTCATGTTGTTACTTCCCCTCTTATCATATCCATAAATGAAATGCTCTGTAATTCATTCAGCACCTGTACCCCATTAACATCCGGTTGGAGTAATAAACTCGATGCTGTGATCCCTTCCTTTTTCATCGTTTCAATGAGATAGGTTCGTAATGATTCAGTACGTTCATCCCCACGTCTAATCAGTGCGATCAGTGTGGGACCAGCCCCACTTAAAGCAATCCCCAGTGCCCCCCGATTAGGTGCTTCATCAAGGATTTCGGACATACCCGGGACCAAGGCCGCCCGGTACGGCTGATGAATACGATCTCTCATAGCTGCTCCGATCAGATCAAGTTGTCCTGATGCTAAAGCAGCCGTCATCAGGGAAGAGCGACTAATGTTATATACAGCATCGGAAAGAGAGATCTGTTTTGGCAGTGCTTCTCTTGCCTTTGTTGTAGACAAATGAAAATCAGGAATGACCACCAGGGTTTCCATATTAGCGGGTGGTTCAATTCTGACATAATCCGCATGATTACCATCCCAAGCTGCAGCAATGATACCTCCGAATAAGGAGGCTCCCACATTATCGGGATGTTTCTCAAGATTTGTAGCCATATCAAACAACTTGCCATCAGGCAAAGGAGAACCGATCAACGCGTTTGCAGCCGCAAGCGCTCCAACAATCGCTGAAGCACTACTGCCTAATCCACGGGTCAGTGGAATCTCAGAATACATGGAAATATCCAGTTCCGGAACGGAAACACCGGCTTCATCAAAAACCATCTGGGCAACTTGATATATAAGATTGCTTTTATCCTCTGGCACTCCTTTCATTTCATCTCCGAATAAATGAAAGGAGGTACGATCAGCTTGCTTCATTTCAATCCATGCGTAAAGAGATAGTGCCATTCCTAGCGTATCAAATCCGGGACCAAGGTTAGCCGTGCTGGCTGGAACCTTGATTCGGACTTTTTCAGACAAACTCATACGTGCGCCGCTCCTTCAAGCTTAGCGATAGCATCCATAACTGCCGATTCTGTATCAGAAACAACTAACGGCTCAGAATTCACAGTTGTGATAGCGATGTTAGGATCTTTCAGTCCGTGACCTGTTAGAACACACACAACGCTTTCTCCACCTTTGAAGTATCCTTCCCGTTTCATTTTATACACACCGGCAATCGATGCCGCTGAACCAGGCTCAGCAAAAATACCCTCTCGTGAAGCAATAGCACGATATGCTGTAAGAATTTCTTCGTCTGTTACGTAATTGATCTGTCCGCCTGACTCATTAGCTGCCGCAACAGCCGTCTTCCAACTTGCAGGATTGCCGATACGGATCGCTGTTGCAACCGTCTCTGGGTTGGCAATTGGCTCACCTTTGACAATGGCCATAGCACCTTCCGCCTCGAAACCGAGCATTTTGGGAAGTGAAGATGCTTTCCCCGCGGCGTGGTATTCTTTGAATCCTTTCCAGTAAGCCGAGATGTTTCCAGCATTACCTACAGGGATAGCCAGAACATCCGGAGCTTTGCCAAGTTGATCAACCACTTCGAAAGCAGCTGTTTTTTGTCCTTCAATACGATATGGATTTACAGAGTTAACTAATGCAATTGGATGTTTCGCTGTAATTTCCCGTACAATTTCTAATGCTCTGTCAAAATTGCCCTCAATAGCAATGACTTTGGCACCATAGATCATCGCCTGCGCAAGCTTACCAAGTGCTATATTGTTATTCGGAATGATTACGATACAATTTAAGCCACCGCGAGCAGCATATGCAGCAGCTGCAGCCGAGGTGTTCCCGGTAGAAGCACACATAATAGTACGACTACCTTCCTCCATTGCTTTGGCTACAGCCATAACCATACCGCGGTCTTTGAATGAACCTGTTGGATTTAAACCTTCAAATTTAAAATATAGATCAAGTCCCAGATCCTCAGACAAATTCTCAGCACGGATTAAAGGGGTGTTTCCTTCTTTCAACGTTAGCAACGGTGTATTCTCATTAACGGGCAAGTATTCTTTATACGTCTGAATCAAACCTTCATATGGCATCTCTCATGTTCCCCTCTTCTTGTATATAATAATTTAATTAGTCCTAATGTTTTCAGATACTACTTACCCTTCTACACGATATACACTCTTAATACGGCGTATTGCATCCAGACTTTCAAAATGGTTTAGCACTTTATCCATATTAGCTTTGCTAGCATTATGAGTCACGATAATAATTTCCGCATCAGGATTTTGATCATTCGGCTGTTGTACAACAGATTCCAGACTTACATCATACTCAGCAAATACCTGTGTGATTTTTGCAAGGACACCTGCCTTGTCATCTACATGAAGCAAAATAAAGTTTTTATACGAAATTTGATCATCACTCTTTAGCTTTTTCTCCTTGTATGGCACGATAGCCTTCAGACCATTTACTCCAAGCTTCAAGTTTTTGATGACAGCAACCAAATCCGCTACTACAGAAGTTGCCGTTGGCATCTCACCTGCACCTGGTCCATAGAACATTGTCTCGCCAACCGCTTCGCCGTAAACGTAAACCGCATTGAATACTCCATTCACAGCAGCAACTGGATGACTTGTACGCACCATCGTCGGTTGTACACTAATGCTGACTTGCTCTTCTTCACGATCTGCGATACCAAGCAATTTCATTTCGTAACCTAAACGTTTAGCGTAAAGAATATCTTCCTTGGATACTTGGGAAATTCCTTTTACACTTACGTCTTTCAGTTCAACATTTGTACGGAAACCGAGTGTGCCGAGAATAGCCATTTTACGTGCGGCGTCCAATCCTTCAACATCCGATGTTGGATCTGCTTCTGCATATCCGAGCTGCTGAGCTTCAGCCAGAACATCCTCGTAAGAAGCGCCTTCCTGGCTCATTTTGGTTAAGATAAAGTTCGTTGTTCCGTTAACGATGCCCATAATTTTCATGATGCGATCGGATGAAAACCCTTCGATCAGAGTGCGAATAATCGGAATACCGCCCGCTACACTCGCCTCATAAAATACATCACACTGTTTCTCCTGTGCCTTAGCCAAAATCTCCGCACCATGGAGTGCCATCAAATCTTTGTTCGCAGTGACAATATGCTTACCCCGGTCCAACGCTTCCAAAATATAAGTCTTTGTCTGATCAATACCGCCCATTACTTCTACAATAACGTCGATTTCCGGATCACGAATCACATCCCAAGGATCATCCGTCAATTTTCCGTTATCCACCGCTATGCTCCGGTCCTTCTCCATATTCTTCACAGCGATTTTCTCTATAATGATAGGTGATCCCACCTGACTGCACAAATCCTCTTGATGTCCCTCAACGATACGGACAACACCTGTACCTACAGTTCCTAATCCCAACAATCCTACCTTAACTGGCTTCATTTAATCGCTCCTCCTAAACTCCAAGTCATCTCATTATCTATAGTTATACACTAACCTTGACCAATCATCTGGACCCTTCTAACTCCTGTTGCTCGCCTGAGCCCATCAAGCAAATCGTCTAACTCTTCATTCAGCCGCGAAACTTCCACGGAAATAACTACATTCGCAATACCTTGCAGCGGTATACTTTGATGTATCGTTAGTACGTTACCGCCTTCTCCAGCCACTAGACCCAACACTTCAGATAATATACCTGAACGATGCTCCATATCTATGGAGATCGTAACGATCTCATCCCGTTCCAACTGGTTGATCGGATGAATTCCATCTTTGTACTTATAAAAAGCACTGCGGCTCAGACCAACCTGTTCGACAGCTTCATGCACGGTCTTGACATCACCAGACGCAAGCAGCCTTTTCACCTGCATGGTCTTTACCACAGCCTCTGGTAAAATATCCTCACGGACTAGATAATACCGTTCTTTCACAAACGTCCTCTCCTCAAAGACTACTGTTTTCCTATAGTGGACATTATACTGGATAACCTTGTTAAGGGCAATACATAATAGCCTTTTTTTATAAATCGCTATATTAATTGCATGGAATATTGCCTATTTGTACATTTATTGCGCTCGATATAAATAGACCTCCCTTATCATAAGGGAGGTTCCATTCCTACTAAGTAGCAACTGATTTTATGCGTAAAGTACGGCGCTTCTTTAACCTATGATTCCTGCTCAAATGCCTGGAGCGTCCCCACCATTACTCGGATAACGCCAAACAAACATTCCTGGAGGTCCATCGTATTTTATAACCTCAATAATAGCCATATACAGCATTGTATATGATAATCAGAACATTTTGGATTATAAAAATAAAAAAAACCACTTAAACTCAATATTTGAGTTAAGCGGTTTTTTTCTTAGTAATAACTGCTACCTTCAATAAACTCGAATTCGAAATCTCCAATGCGTACAATCGTTCCTTCGGTTGCACCACGACGACGTAATTCTTCATCCACTCCCATATGACGAAGAGTACGGGCAAGTTTCAGAATTGCATCATGTGAGTTCATCTGCATCCGTTTTAGCATACGCTCTATACGTTCACTGTTCACGACATACATCTCATTATCCCGAGTAATCGTAAACGCATTGTCATCCTTCTTATCGAATTTATATACTTTACGTTCTGCGATCTCAGCAACTTCTTCTATAGCAGGTTCATCTGGAATTGCCTCCAAAATAGCTGCCGCACGGTACAGAAGTTCCTGAATACCTTGGCGTGTCAGTGAAGAAATCGGCATAATCTCGAGATCAGGACGCACAGCCTTCACTTGTTCGCGGAATGCTTCCAAATTATCTTCCGAGTCAGGCATGTCCATTTTGTTAGCTGCAACAATCTGAGGTCTTTCAGCCAATACCGGATTATATAACCGGATTTCTTCGTTAATCTTTTGCCAATCCTCGAATGGATCTCTTCCTTCGGAGCCCGACATATCTACAACATGAATGATGACACGTGTCCGTTCCACATGACGTAGAAACTCATGTCCAAGCCCTACTCCTTCATGTGCGCCTTCTATCAGCCCCGGAAGATCTGCCATCACAAAACTTCGACCATCACCAACATCAACTACACCTAAATTAGGAGTAATTGTAGTAAAGTGATAGGCCCCAATTTTCGGTTGTGCTGCTGAAACGACCGACAGCAATGTAGACTTTCCGACACTCGGAAAACCAACAAGCCCGATATCAGCCATTACTTTTAGCTCCATCACTACATAACGCTCTTGGCCTTCTTCACCATTCTCAGCAAGCTCTGGAGCCGGATTGTTCGGTGTAGCAAAACGAATGTTTCCTCGTCCGCCTCGTCCGCCTCGAGCTACAACAACCTGCTGCCCATGCCGGGTCATATCTGCAATGACTTCTCCCGAATCATCATCAATAAGGACTGTGCCGGGAGGAATTCTTACAACCATATTCTCTGCATTAGCCCCGTGCTGGCTTTTATTACGACCTTTCTCCCCACGCTTGGCTTTAAAGTGCCGTTGGTAACGGAAATCCATCAGTGTCCGGAGCCCTTCGTCAACGCGGAAGATTACATCTCCCCCTTTGCCGCCATCTCCACCACCTGGACCACCTTCAGGTACATATTTTTCACGTCGAAACGCAATCAGGCCGTCTCCGCCGTCTCCGCCTTTGACATAAACCTTTGCTTTATCTACAAACATGGATTCACCTTCCTCATATCACATACGGTAAACATAGTCTATACGTCGCATTGTCCGTAAGGATCTGTTCCACCCGAATGCCTTTATCTTGTACTGCAATTTCGATCTGTTGCTTTAAGCTGTCCAAATCACCAAAAGAGCCTTCTCCATCAAATTCAGCAATCAATTCTTGTTCTTGCTCCATAAATGTTAAGGTGAGCAGACGCTCATCTTCCCACGTCGAACTACCACTCAATTGATATGCACCTATCACTTGAATGATGGACTCGGTTAAATTATTTTCAGCTTTCGATGAAAGTTTTCCATCAAGTTGAACATGATCTACAACATCAACTTCCAGTTGTAATCCCATGTTAAACGTACGGTACGCATGTAAATAAAAAACCAGAGCTGGTATGCCAAGCTTCGATATTTTACTATCCAGCAGCATACGCTCTTTTATTCTTTCCACACATTCCACTGATTTATCAAGCTTCCCCAGCTGAATATATCCATATAAAATTTGAAGCTCGTTCATCCAATCGTGACGATGGTGATTCAACGTCTGAATGGCTCTCTGCTCCAAGATCCGCTGATTGTTTTTCTGTTTACGGACTTCTATACGCCATACGTACCAGGCAGTAATGAGCGAGGCGGCTACAGACCAAATTATTAGAATTATTCCGGCTGCAAATGTAGGGTGCCACAACATCCAGGCTACAGGCAACACAGATGATAAACCAAAACCAGCCGATATCCATTTCCAGGAATTCATCGTTTCTCCCCGTTCCCACACCAATTGGTTACGTTCACCAAGTCACAGTATACCACAGTCTTTATCAGGGATTCATCTCTCGCCTGCAGGTTTCATGCATAATTTTTTGACAAAAAGTTGATAATCAACGATTTTCAAAATAGTTAGCTATTTATCAAAAAAAAAGAAGCCCCGGCAAAGTTGCCGGAAACTTCTCGTCTGTAAGCTTTATTAGAAACGAATTACGCTTCTACTGCAGCCGCTACAGGAGCGACATCAACCGGGTAGACGCTCACTTTCTTGCGATCACGACCCCAACGTTCGAATTTCACAACGCCTTCGACTTTCGCAAACAAAGTATCGTCTTTGCCGATGCCCACGTTTGTGCCTGGGTGAATTTTCGTTCCGCGTTGGCGAACCAAGATGCTACCACCAGAAACGACTTGACCGTCTGCACGCTTTACGCCCAAACGCTTGGAGCGGCTGTCACGTCCGTTCTTTGTGGAACCTACACCTTTTTTCGATGCGAATAACTGAAGATCCAATTTCAACATGTTGTCTACCTCCTTCTTTTAGTAGTGTGTTCTTGTATTTGAATATACTCACGGTATGAATCTGCAATTCCTTGTAACATAAGTACCATGGATTCGAGGAGTAACTGCACCTGACCCGACACCGAATCGTCTTTCACCGGCGGAACAATTCCGCTGAGAAATCCGCCCTTCATCTTGGTCTCCATGACGATACCGGTCAAAGCCTCAATAGAGTTCACCGTACCTACCGTAACACTAGAAACTCCAGCACATACGATATCTTGTCCGTGGGCAGCATAACCTGCATGCCCCTTGACTTCAAAACCATGGATTAGGCCGTCTTCCTTGCGAGAGATTTGTACAGTAATCAATTACCGCACCTTCTTACGCTTGGATTTTCTCGATTGTTACTTTTGTGTAAGGTTGACGATGACCTTGCTTCTTGTGGTAGTTTTTCTTCGGCTTGTATTTGTATACA
Organism: Paenibacillus sp. GCM10028914; assembly: GCF_042666275.1. Lineage (NCBI taxonomy): Bacteria > Bacillati > Bacillota > Bacilli > Caryophanales > Paenibacillaceae > Paenibacillus > Paenibacillus sp. GCM10028914. The sequence goes on along the minus strand of NZ_JBHTFO010000004.1, from coordinate 306,259 downwards.
ACGACCTTATGGCCTTTACCGTGTTTCTCCACTTTAGCAGTTACGGATGCACCGGAAACAACTGGTGTTCCAGCTACCAAACCGTCCTCTTTGGAAACTGCCAGTACACGGTCGAAAGTCACGCTTTCGCCGTCACCTGCGTTCAGCTTCTCAATAAACAATACGTCGCCCTCTTGAACTTTGTATTGTTTACCACCTGTTTCGATAATAGCGTACATTTGCTTGCACCTCCTCATGTCTCAGACTCGCCTAATTCAGGTGTCCGTTCATTGATTTATGACCGTCCTTGTAAACCCGATCGGAGCGGTTACAGCATGTGCAGCAATTGCTCACTAAACACATACCTGAAGATCTTAACATATATCCTATCAATTCGTCAATAATTTTCTTATTTTATACAATGCCAGATCCGCCACATACTGAACAAATTCTAGAATTAGGAACGATCGAACTTTCTCGTGCTTTCTTGCGTGTCATCTCCAATAATCCAAGCTTCGTCCATCCTACAACAAAGCTCTTGGTCCGGTCTTTACGAATGCCTGCCTCCATAACAGCAATCACTTCTTGACGATGCTCCTCTTGCTCCATATCGATGAAATCCACAATAATAATTCCGCCGATGTCCCGAAGTCGAAGAATCCGGGCTATCTCACGGGCCGCATGGAGATTCGTGCGGGTAACCGTATCCTCAAAATTATCTCCTCCGGTAAATTTCGCCGTATTAACGTCGATAACCGTAAGGGCCTCTGTCTGATCTATAACAATCGTTCCCCCGCCTGGCAAGGATATTTGACGAGAAAAACTCACCTTAAGTTGTTCCTCAACACCATAAGCTTGAAAGATATGATTTTTCCCTTCATATAGTCTTACTTTAGGTTTAATTCCTGAGACCATATCAATCAGATAACTTTCCGCTTCCTTAGCATCAAGTTCTCGATCGATGATCAATTCATCATTCGCCGGATCAAACGCATCACGAATAAATCTCTGGAGAATACCAAGATCGCGGTGAAGAAGAGCGGGTGATGTAGAAACTTCCGCCTTTTCAACGATACGGTTCCACTCCATTCTCAGCATTTCCAAATCTCCAGCGACAAATTCAACAGGTTCATCCTCAGAAACAGTACGCATAATAATACCTTCTTCACCATCTCTAATCTGCTCACCGATCATCTTCAAACGCATTCGTTCAGCTTCACGCTGTATTTTTTTAGAGACGGCTACATAACCGGATTTTGGCATGAACACCATACATCTGCCCGGCAATGAGAAATGTGTGGTGACTCTAGCGCCTTTGCCTCCCCGCGGTTCTTTCATAACCTGAACGATCAACTCTTGTCCAACCTTCAGCAGATCTGTAATGGAGGGTTTGTTCTTAGGTTGTTTCTCCAAATGAGGATGCAGAACATCATCTACGTACAAAAAAGCGTTTTTTCTTAAACCAATATCTACAAAAGCAGCCTGCATACCCTGAAGTACATTGACTACTCTTCCTTTATAAAAACTTCCGACGACACTTTGCTCTCGTCCGCGCTCCGCTGCATATTCAACGAGCCTGCCATCTTCGATGAGGGCCATCTGAATGGTTTCCGGGTCACAATGAACGATCATTTGTTTCATGGCTTCACCTCTTATGGAAGACTAATCTATTATACAAATCTATCATGAGTCAGCACCGACGGAATAATAGCAGTGAATATCTAAGTCTCATTTCCCTTCTACCTCCTTCATGCATACCAAGGTGGTCGATCAGAAGCAAAATAAGAAGCGATGACATGCTGTTCAGGCACGACTGCCATTAAACCTCCTTGGCGATTCATGACATAAATCAAATGATACTTCTCTCTTTTAAATAAACGCATTATATCATCCAAAGGTTTCGAAGAATCTGCAACAATCGGCTGCGCAGTTCCCACTCCATCCTGCTGATGTTCGTGAATTCCGCTTCGGTTCACTATAAATCGTAAAAATCGGTAATGAATATTCCGATAATCTTCAAAATTTGAATAGGCCAAAAAAAGACCGATCATTAATAAGTTAAGGTTTATACCCTCACCTGTAATCAACGGGAATAGTCCGTAACCAATCATTAATAAACTGCATAATACACCTGCACGAGCTGTCCATAACAGTGTTGCATGATAGGGAACAAATAAACTGATGATAGCCTGAAGCACTTTTCCTCCGTCTAAAGGCAGTACTGGAAGTAGATTAAAAAGAGCAATGATTAGATTTCCCTGTATCACATAGGACAAAAAAGGGCCGTCACCCCACCCGGCCGTCTGACATAACAATGCAATTCCGATCATAATAGCATTTTGCAAAGGACCGGCCAGTGCAATAATCATTTCACGAGCAGCATTCATCCGTTTGTCGTCTTCAATAACAGCCACCCCGCCAAAGGGCAGCATTTGAATAGATTTCACTTTAAATCCCATAGCTAAAGCAGCTCCGGCATGTCCGAGCTCGTGAATAAACACAATAACAAAAAGAGTCAGCAACTCAAAAAAGCGTCCAGTGATCACAGAAGCCAGCATGACAATGACAAAGAGTGGATGCAGAGAGAGAACCGTCCCCCGGATATTAATCAAATGAGATCACATCCGTGGGATCAACAATTCGCTCTCCATCTTTTAACATAAAGTAGAGGGCTGGCTGCTCAAGTGGAAGAGTGCCTACAACATCCCCGCCCTCAACCCAATCATTCACCTTCAAAGTTGTCGTTGAAAGACCGCTATATACAGCCTTTCTAGCTCCTGTATGCTGAACTAATATCACAATCTTGGAGTCAGCCTGCTTCTTAACTTCTAGCACTCTGCCCGCTTCTATGCTTTTAACCTCGTGCAAAGAGAGTGAATCCCCTTTAGGAGCAATCATTACCCCTTTGAAGTCAACAGCAAAAGACTGAACCAGCTCACCTTGAATTGGAGGTACTAGGGATGCTAAAGCATTTACCTTTGTTGTATTCTGATCACTCTGTTCAAAAATCGGAATAAATGAGGGTGTCTCACCAAAATGTTCTTCGTACCATATTTGAGCGGCTTGAAAATCCATTTCTCGACTCAATCCTTCCAGAATATACCCTTGTGCCCTCATGGCCCATGGTTCGTGAATCGAAAATAAACCCCAAATTGCTCCAAACAGCAAAACACTAGCCGTGAGACGCCGCAGTATACTAGTTACAAACGAAGTTTTTCGCGGTGGTATCTCAGGCTCTGTTATGTTATCGTACCATCCACGGTGACCTTGCTTCCACATTTTCTCGGGATCTCGCTCATCTTCAGTGCTGCTCAGACTAGGGTACTGAGATACACTCTGCCTGATCACATTAGATTTATGTACTGCCGCGGGAACCGGAAGCAAACGCATATCATTCGAATCATCTTTGCTTTCAGGTGAATACTCATTCAATAGCTCACGGATCCGTGCCTCTCTCCGATGTTTAACAGAAGATTTTATATCCACATAACTCTCCCCCTTGGGGCTTGTTTTACTCTATCTTATGAGGACAGGAAAGATGTTTAGAACAAGCCCTCACAAACGGATATCTTCGGATGGAAGTAAACAAAAAAGCCGACGCTTCATCAGCATCGGCTCATCTTAAGAAAATATGATATTATTACATTCCGAAAAATTTCTTAAAGCGAGTGAACATACCTTTCTTCTGATGAATCTGCATCAGAGGAACCGTGTCTCCTAATATGCGGCGTGCAATATTGCGATATGCTATCGCTGCAGGAGAATCTGGGTTCATTACAGTCGGTTCTCCAAGATTCGCTGCTTTGATAACCATCTCATCATCCGGTACGATTCCAATGAGATCTATATTCAGCACTTGCAGTACATCTTCAATTTCAAGCATGTCTCCTGATTTAACCATGTTCGGTCGAATCCGATTAACTACAAGCTTTGGAGATTCCACATGAGAGCTTTCCAGTAGCCCGATAATACGGTCCGCATCACGCACAGCAGCATTTTCAGGAGTGGTTACGACAATAGCCTTATCCGCCCCGGCAATGGCATTTCTAAAGCCTTGCTCAATTCCTGCCGGACAATCGATAATAATGTATTCATATTCCTTCTTTAATTCCAGAACAATATCCTTCATCTGTTCAGGTGTAATGGCATGCTTGTCCTTCGTTTGGGCTGCAGGCAGCATATAAAGCTCATCAAAACGTTTATCTTTGATCAGAGCTTGATTGAGACGGCAGCGCCCTTCTGCGACGTCGCACAGGTCATAAATAATACGGTTTTCCAAACCCATGACCACGTCGAGATTACGAAGACCGATATCGGTGTCCACCAAACACACTTTTTTGCCCAGCAGTGCCAGAGCCGTGCCGATGTTCGCCGAGGTAGTCGTTTTCCCGACACCGCCTTTACCTGATGTTATGACGATTGCCTCTCCCATATTCTACACCCCTTTAAACACATTAAAATCCCGGCCCAATCGGACGATGTTGCTGATCTTGTCGATCTGCATACTTCCATTTTGTAAATACGCAAACTCCATGACCGTTTCTCGTGTTTCCCATTCATCCGGTGGTCTACTAATCATATCTGAAATACGAAGCTGAGTAGGAGCTAAATAGGAGGCCGCAATGATTGCATCCTCATTCCCGTCAACACCTGCGTGCGCTGTTCCACGTAGTGCACCCAGTATGTATATATCTCCAGTCGCTATAATCGTTCCCCCAGGATTCACATCACCCAAGAAGAGTAAATCTCCTGAGTGATGAAGAACCTGTCCCGAACGTACCATTCCCGTCTTCACCACCGGCCCTGTCACCGGCTCATCCTCCGGCTCAAGCGGTGGAGATTCCACCGAACGAATCAGCAAGTTTCCCTTCTGCTTCAGTATGTCAAGAATAGACTGCTTCTGTTCTTCTGAGATCTGTCTAGACCCCATCTTCACATCCACATGGATTATAGGCCCGGTCAGAATATTTTGGTGACTATGCTCAAGTTTATAGCGAAGCTCACTAAGCAGCTCTTCTAGTTCACATTGATCGTCGAGCAGGAATACCAGGCCATCTTTGATGCCCTTAATCGTTACATGATTGGATTTTACAGCCATAAGCCTGTCCCTCCCATCTTCATACATTTCGCGCTCGAACCTTCAAGTTCCTGCTAGCCTCTGTAAAATGTCGTTTTGACAGGTCAAGAAGCCTTGTTTCTCTTCGGATCTTTGGCAAGTAGCTCAAACTGCTTCCGAAGAGGTACATAAATAATCAAGGCAAAAGCAAAATGAATCAGAAGGTTGGGAAGCATGTAATTCAGTAGGGCCCAATTGTAAGAATCGGGATTAATCCCGAATAATTTATAGATCCCAAACAGCATGCTATCCAGCAGTAAACTGCCCAATATAACCACCGTCATCATAACCGGCAATGGTGCGCGCGGCGTCTTAAATATAAGTCCCATGACATAAGCCGATACCCCCATTGCAAATGAGAAAGTACCGATCATTTCCCCATAATAGACCACGTCATGCAGCATCCCAAAGACAAGACCAAGTATTAGCCCTGCATGACGATGGTAATACATAGTCACAAAAAGAATCCCAACAAACATAAAATTAGGTGAGATTTTATCCTGCCAAGAGCTCGGAGTTAACCAGAAACCGACGGTTCCCTGAAGAATAAATACGAGAAACAACAGCAGTATCAGTACCTGTTTACGCCTCATCCCTTCGGCTCCTCAGGTGCGAATACCACGAGAAGTGTCTTCCAATCCTGAAAGTTTGCCGCAGGTATAATGGTCGCTGTTCGTGTTAGCCCAAATTCTCCGACCTCCACTTTATCAACCGTACCGATAATCATTCCGCGCGGAATAACTCCTCCATTACCAGAAGAAACGATCAGGTCTCCTTCTTTAATGGGATCATCCTCTGGAATACGCGTCATTTTCAGCATTTTTGTCTTCTTATCGTAGCTTTCAATAATCCCGAATGTATCCTTATCCGAAACCGTGGCTGCGATCTGCTGACGCTTCGCGTCTTGTGGATCAAGTGTCGTTAGAAGCTTCACGGTAGAAGTGAAGTTACCAACATGGCTAATGACACCGACCATGCCATCAACCGAGGTAACGGACATGTTTAATCGAACGCCGTCTTTGGCTCCAAGATCAATAACCAGCGTATGATTATTCGGATCCTGGTTGACACTTAACACATTGGCCGGTCGGTAATCATAATTATATTTCTGTTTTTGAGTTTCTGTGAATTTCAGCAAATTCATATAGTTGATGTTATCGTTCTTAATCATATTGTATTCAGCACTCTCACGTGCATACTGCGCAACAGCTTTCTTCAGACGCTCGTTCTCTTCATACACATCTTTCAACTCGCGTACATCTTCAAAGAAGCCCGCTATGTAAGAAGCGGGCTTGTAGAATACACCTTGTACAAAACCTACCGTATCCCTAACAAACTTCTCGGGCCAAGTTAATCCTACTCTCGAGCCAAACGTGAAGCCCATGAGTATAATAAACATTACCAGCCCGATCAGCATAATAAACAAACGTTTGTTTCCTAGCAGCTTAAACAGTTTTCAACACCCTCTAACGTTACTGTTTTCTCTCCCACATACCAGGGGTTGACAAGCACCTGTTCAACCTACCGTTTGGAACGAACAGAAGAACCGTTGCGGGATTTAAACAAATGAATATTATCGAGCGCTCTACCTGTACCGATTGCTACACAATCAAGTGGATTTTCTGCCACAATAACAGGCATACCGGTCTCTTCAGCAAGCAGTTTGTCCAGATTACGAAGCAATGCTCCGCCTCCAGTCAACACAATACCGCGATCCATGATGTCAGCAGCTAATTCAGGAGGACATTTCTCCAGTGTTACTTTCACGGCATCCACGATTGCATTAATGGTATCAGCCAACGCTTCACTAATCTCGTCAGAAGTAATCGTGATGGTCTTAGGCAATCCTGTAACCAAGTCACGACCACGAATCTCCATCGTTTCTACCGTTTCAAGCGGCATTGCTGAGCCGACTTCCATCTTAAGTTGCTCGGAAGTACGCTCCCCGATCATCAAGTTATACTGACGTTTAATGTAAGAAATAATGGAATCATCCATTTCATCACCGGCTACACGTACCGAACGGCTAGTAACGATACCACCAAGTGAAATGACAGCAACTTCAGTTGTACCTCCACCGATATCAACGACCATGCTGCCTGTCGGCTCCCATACTGGAAGATCCGCACCAATTGCTGCAGCAAATGGCTCTTCAATCGTATAAGCTTCGCGAGCACCAGCTTGCTTCGTAGCATCTTCCACAGCGCGCTGTTCAACAGCAGTAATACCTGAAGGTACACACACCATTACGTTTGGATGGCGCGGAAATATGGACCGTTGTTTCTGTGCTTGACGCAAAAAATATTTAATCATTGTTGCTGTCGTATCAAAGTCAGCAATAACGCCGTCTTTCATTGGACGAATCGCACGAATATTACCAGGTGTACGACCAATCATTTTTTTAGCGGACTCACCAACCGCTTCAATTGTTTTGGTATCAGTACGCAGAGCTACCACTGAAGGCTCTCTAACGACAATTCCTTTTCCACGGACATAGACGAGTGTATTAGCCGTCCCCAAATCAATTCCTAAATCTTTCGTGAAACCACCTAACATGCTGTAATCTCCCTTTCCTTCTCAATCTGAACTATTATATTACATCAGGCCCCGTTCTTTCAAACTTACAAACGATCCATCTCCAATTATCAAATGGTCCAAAACCTCAATTCCAATTATATTCCCAGCCTCTACCAAACGGGAGGTCAGTGATATATCTTCGGGACTTGGTGTAGGATCGCCGCTTGGATGGTTGTGTGCACAAACCAAAGATGCACTGCTGCATTTAATTGCGGCTCTAAACACCTCGCGGGGATGAACTATGGAGGCGTTAAGGCTTCCCATGGATAGCGTTTCTTGGGCTATGACGTGATTTTTCGTATTTAAAAAAAGACAAACAAAATGTTCCTTCTGGAGATAGCGCAGCTGTTCGCTTAGCAATTCCGCGGCATCACGAGGGCTTCGTATAATTACCGGCTCCATATGTCTTGAGTTGACAAGACGTCTTCCAAGCTCAATTCCCGCTTTCAACTGTATTGCTTTGGCGGGTCCAATTCCTTTAATTTGCGTTAATTCTTCAATACTGAGATCTACAAGTTGACGTATGCTCCCTACCTGTTTCAAGATCCGCTGTGCCACATGAATAGCAGATTCCTGCCGGGTTCCTGTCCGGAGCAATATCGCAAGCAGTTCAGCATGACTCAAGGCGCTCGCCCCATATGACATCATGCGCTCTCTTGGTCGTTCTTCATGGGGGATGTCGCGCAGCAAAAATGCGGGCGACTCCATATAATCCCCTCTTTTCCTGTATCTAAATCATAAATACGCGGATTCAATCGATAACCAAATTATAATATGGGCATTCCCATCTCTGTTAGCATATCACTAAGTAACGATAACGGCAGCCCTACGACATTAAAGTAGTCGCCCTCAATGCTCTCAACAATCGTAGCACCAAGACCCTGAATGGCATAAGCGCCGGCTTTGCCGTCAGGTTCACCGCTTCGCACATAGGACATGATCTGATCATCGCTTAATGTCTTCATGTTTACCGTCGTTGCACGGTGACGAACAACACGTTGTCCCGTTACAGCATTGATGCAAGCTACACCAGAATATACTTTGTGGGTACGACCTTGGAGTAAAGAAAGCATTCTTACAGCATCTTCATCATCCGCCGGCTTGCCTAGTATTTCGTCATCAAGAACGACAATTGTGTCACTTCCTACAATAATCGAATTTTCACCTGAATACGACAGACTTCGATATACTGTATCCGCCTTACGCAGTGCAAGGGTCTCCACAATCATACTCGGTTCCCATCCAGCAGGAGTATCTTCATTAGCATCACTCGGCATAACTTCAAACGGTATTCGTAATGTTGCAATTAATTCTTGACGCCGCGGAGAAGTAGATGCCAGGATAATATGCCCTAATGCCTTCTCTTTCACGAGGGAATGTCTCCTTTGTTGTTAGAGCCTACGATACAGCCAAACCGCAGTTATTATACCGATCAGGCCAAGCAGGCAAAGTTTGAATTCAATGTTAATGTCATAATGTATGATGTCCAAATTAGCTTCGGGCGACCACTCCAACATTTTTGAAGTTGTCAGAAAAGAAAGGGCTTTGACAGGTAACAACAATTTTGCAATCCATGTACCGGTTAGCCACCCTAGCAGTATAAACAAGATAAGTACTCCTGCGTTTTTCTTCATTCGTCCTCTTCCCTCGCCATATTTTGACACCCTAATTATTATACGGTGAATCGGTAAGCAATACAAACAGAAATCCGGAAGGGGGAACTATTACCAGTTCACCTGCCGGATTTCTGCGGTCTATTGCGCCTTTAAGACTATAAGCTTTCCACAAGCTTCCTTTGTCCCATTATATAGTTCATCATTCCTGCTTGAATTTCCCACAAGTGACCCTTGGATTGATTTTTATTGTATTCTGTCAGAGCCGTAATGGCTCCATTCATTTCTTTTTCCATTGCTGTCAGACCTGCCCCGGTCTCCAGATTCAAATCTTGAGAAATTAACTTCACAGCCTCTGTCCATTGGAGATGAAGCCCGGTTATCGTCTTCATGCTCTCCGCATCCACCGATCCAGGATTCTCGATTCCTAGTAGAGAAGCGGATAACGAGCTCAATTCAGCTGTCAGTTCCCCACTTACTTCAAAGAAAATATCCAAAGCTGCAGCTTCTCCTGCAAATACAGCAGATTGAGCACCTGGGAGAGTAATTTCCCGGACATAGAGCTCCATCCCTTCGTTTTTCAGCTGACTGCTAAGCAGCTTTGCTTGCTCCCGATCAGGTGATACCCCGGCATACACTCGATTTTCTGGAGAGGATTCCCCAAATGCAGCAATTCCGGATTTAGACAGTTCATCCTTAGCCTGCTCTACCCTTTCTGCTGAACTGAACACACCGTACTGCAGCAAATAAAAAGTTTGTTCTGGAATTGCAACCGTTACAGCCGCAGGAACTGCCTCATCCCCAATAATCTTCTCTTCATTGGTCACTAAATGATTGGAAGGATCGGAATCTGTACCTTGAATGGCCCCTGAGATGCTAGGAGCTTTACTTGAGCCTCCATCATTAAACATTGATAAAACGACCGTACCAAATAGCAATCCGGTGACAATAGCCCCAGTAATTGATCCTGCTACTTTCCATATAGAGTTCGGTTTTCTCGATCGATAATAGCCATAATCATTCGTAACATGCGTAGTCTCTACTTCAGAGTGGTAAGGAGCATAAGCATCCGTCTCATAATAATCCGATTCATGAGAACTCAAGTACTCATCGTCATAAACCTCTAATCGCTGCTCATCTGCAAACCTAGCGCTAGCACGCGACTTATTCATTCGATTATCATCATATTGGATGAAGTTATGTTGATCCATAATTTCAATAGGAGCTGTAACGATCTGCACTTCTTCATGTTCATATTGTTCAAAATCGTCTCTTCTAGTTCTCTGGATCCCTTGGGACTGCACTGCTTGCTCTCTAGAATCCTCACGATCAAACCTTATCGTCATACGCGCTTTATTCATTCAAAAAGCCCCCCACTTGTCTCCTCATCTATAAATACCTATATGATAGATTTAAGAAAGTTATGTGCGCAGAAGGACAAACAAAAAATGATGCCCGCATATCCTCCCTTTTCAGGAACGATCATACGGGCATCTCAACACGCTTGACTCACAAGTGTGAAAATTATTTATTCTCTTTTAGACTTTGAGCCAATGCAGCTCCGACTTTCCAAATGTCTCCGGCTCCCATTGTCAGAACAAGATCACCTGGTTTCACACGCCCTTTAAGGTCTTCGAGAACCTCCTCTTTAGAGGAAAGGTATCGTGCTCCAGCGTTACTATTCTCAACAATCAACTCAACCAATCTGGCAGAACTCACACCTTCGATTTGCTTCTCACCAGCTGGGGAGTAAATATCTGTGATAATTACTTCGTCAGCGTCCTCGAAAGCTCGACTGAAAGCGTCCAGCAGGAAGAAGGTTCTTGAGTAGCGCTGAGGCTGGAAAACTGCAATAATTCGCTTCCCAGTCGCTTTCGCTGCACTGATTGTAGCTTCGATTTCAGTAGGATGATGAGCATAGTCATCAATGACCAGAATATCATTAACTTCGCCAAGAACTTGGAAGCGGCGTTTCGCACCGTGGAATTTTACAATCCCTTTTACGATCTCTTCAAATGGCACACCTGCCTTCAAGCAGGTAATAACTGTAGCCATCGCATTATATACATTATGTTTGCCAGGAACCGAGAGTTCTACTTGCCCTAGAACCTGACCCCGATGAGTCATAGTAAAAGAAACATGACGGTCTCCAAGCACTAGATCACTAGCCATATAGTCGGCGTCCGCATGAATACCGTATGTCGTTACTTCTACATGTTTCAGATCCGGCAATAAAGCCTGAATATTCTCATCGTCTCCACATACTACAGCTGTGCCATCTTCCCTAATCTGACTCAAAAACTGTACATATGCTGCTTTTAGTTTATTGAAATCACCATCATAGTTCTCTAGATGGTCAGCCTCGATGTTTAAGACAACACCAAGCCAAGGATGATATTGCAGGAATGAGCCGTCACTTTCATCAGCTTCTGCAACAACATATTCTCCCTGTCCTGCTTTTGCATTCGTGCCAACATTCATAATCTCTCCGCCAATAATGAAAGTGGGATCCACTCCGCACTCCTCCATTACGAGCGCAATCATAGAAGAAGTTGTCGTTTTACCATGAGCCCCAGCTACAGCAACACCTTTGCCTTCATTCAGCAGTCTTGCAAGCATCTGGGCACGATGAAGTACCGGGATATTTTGCTGTTCAGCAGCTACCCGCTCTACATTGTCTCGCGACAACGCTGTGGAATATACGACGAGATCTGCTCCCTCTACCTGTTCTGCCGTATGGCCAATATATATTTTGGCGCCTTTAGCAGCCAGTTTTTCTGTTAATTCCTGAGATGCCACGTCTGATCCTGTGACTTTATATCCCATTTCAAGCATAACTCTTGCAATGGCGCTCATACCATAGCCGCCTATACCAATAAAATGAACATGTTCTGATGTATTCAACAGATATCACCAACCTTTTTCAGAATCGGAAAGGCCCAGGAGGTTGGAACGCACGTCGGCAATCAGATATAACGTGCCAGACACCACCCCAAGATCCTCCGCTTCCGTCCGTGATTTCAACATTTCCAATGCGTTTTTCCAATCTTGCTCTATGATGATTTGCAGCGATGGTTTGGCGTATTTCTCCCTTAACTGCTCTACGATGTCTCCTAACGCCTTGGCGTCCATTTTTCTTCGAAAATCCGGTTCTGTCAGGATAAGCGTATCCACTATAGGCAGTATATGCTTCAAATACGGTTCATGATGCTTATTTGCCAGCATTCCCATCATTAAGTTTAGCTTACGGTATTTATAAACTTTTGGAAGGCTTTTAGCTAAGGTTTCTGCTCCCTCCGGATTATGGGCTCCGTCTAAGACTATACGAGGAGAAGAACTCACCTGTTCGAGTCTGCCAGCCCACTGAGTCGCATGAAATCCTTTTTTAAGGTTATCTTCTTCGATGACAAAGGCCATATAGTGACGAAGAAGTTCAACACTCATCATCGCACAAGCAGCATTCGCACATTGATGATCCCCCTGCAAAGTAATACCAATATCCAGGCTACGGAAAGGCCCAGTGAAATGGAACGTCTGACCTTCTTCATTGCCTCCTGTACGCTCATAAGAGAACGTCTCCCCTGCCAGATACAACGTAGAACGATTGCGCTCAGCCGTCTCCTTCAAGACCTTGATTGCTTCAGGTTGCGTTACTGCACTGACAACGGGTACCCCAGGCTTAATAATACCTGCCTTTTCCGTTGCAATCTCAGATATCGTCTCTCCCAAAATATCCGTATGGTCCATCCCAATATTGGTAATGACGGAGATGACAGGATGTACAACATTCGTTACATCCATTCTTCCACCTAGGCCCGTTTCCCAAACAACAACATCTGGAACGCTATCCACCGCATAATATAAAATAGCCAGCGCTGTGGATACCTCAAACATCGTCGGTGAACCGAGATCAGTTGCTGCCATTTCCTGAACTAGCGGATACAATTTGTTCGCAAGTTTAAGCAATGTCTCCTCAGGAATATCTTCCCCATTATACTGAAACCGATTAGTGAATTTCGTAATGTAAGGAGATGTAAAGGTACCTACAGAATAACCACTCTGTAAAAGAACCTCTGTCAAAAAAGCACACGTCGATCCTTTGCCATTCGTTCCTGCCACATGAATGAATTTCAGTCTTCTTTCAGGATTGCCAAGTTGCTCAAGCATTCCTTCGATGCGCTCCAAACCTGGCCGTATGCCAAATGGAATCAGCCCGTTAATCCACTCAACCGCTTCATCGTAGCTTTGTAGAGGGGCCAGCTCGACAGCAGCCCCATGTTGGTTCCCCATGCTTCTCACCTTCAGGTCAATATTTAGTTACCGTTCCCCTTAGCTTCTTAACTCTTCAATCCGAGCGATTACTTTATTCCGCTTCTCGGAGTAATCTGCCTGTTTCGCACGCTCTTCCTCAATTACTTTTGCCGGCGCTTTGGAAACGAAGCCTTGATTGCTCAACTTCTTCTCCACACGTTCTACCTCGCTGGTTAAGTGCTGAACTTCTTTTTCTAGACGAGCAATCTCTTGTTCAATATCGATCAGACCAGCCAGTGGGAGATAAAGTTCAACTCCTGTAACGATAGCTGTCATTGCTTTTTCAGGCGCCTCAAGGCTAAGACCTGCTTGGTACTCTGAAGTGTTACAGAAACGACGGATATAATCTGCATTACGTTCAATTATACCCAGCACACTTGCATCCGCTGCACTGAGCATCAGCTCTATCTTTTTACTCATCGGCACATTCACTTCAGCACGAATATTACGAACGGCACGAATAACGTCCATCAGCAGATCCATCTCTGCGACAGCTTCTTTGTTTTCCAAGGAAGCGTCATATGTCGGCCAAGAGGAGAGCATAACCGTATCACCTTCATGCGGCAAATGCTGCCATATTTCTTCCGAAATAAATGGCATGAACGGATGAATAAGACGCATCGTACGGTCGAGAACATAGGCAAGTACAGACTGAGTCTTTTTCTTTGCAGCTTGATCTTCGCCATAAAGTGACAGTTTTGCAAACTCAATGTACCAATCACACAAGTCATCCCAGATGAAATTATAGAGCAGTCGACCTGTTTCGCCAAATTCATAGGCATCAATTAGACGCGTAATATCTCGTGAAGTTTCGTTCAATCGGTGAAGTATCCAGCGATCTGCTGTTCCAAGATCTCCACTAATGTCGATATCGCTATGTTTAAAGCCTTCCAGATTCATCAAAGCAAAGCGAGAAGCGTTCCAAATTTTGTTAGCGAAATTCCGTGCTTGCTCCACTCGTTCCCAGCGGAAACGAAGGTCTTGCCCCGGTGTACTGCTTGTCGAAATCATATAACGCATTGCATCGGTACCGTATTTCTCGATAACATCGAGCGGGTCCACCCCGTTGCCAAGTGACTTCGACATCTTTTTACCATCCGCATCACGAACCAGTCCGTGCATAAGAACATCTTTAAAAGGCTTCTCATCCGTAAACTCAAGTGCCGTAAAGATCATACGAGCAACCCAGAAATAGATGATGTCATATCCAGTAACCAGAACATTTGTCGGATAATAACGCTTCAGATCCTCAGTATTTTCCGGCCAGCCCAAAGTCGAGAACGGCCAAAGCGCAGAACTGAACCAAGTATCAAGTACGTCCTCATCCTGTTTCATATTTGTACTTCCGCATTTCGCGCAGGCTGCAACTTCCTCATGAGCAACATGTAGTTCTCCGCACTCCTCGCAATACCATGCTGGGATTCGGTGTCCCCACCACAGCTGACGAGAAATACACCAATCACGTACATTCTCAATCCAGTGGAGGTACGTCTTCTCAAAGCGCTCAGGTACAAAATTAACGCCTTCACCGGATTTTTGAGCTTCGATTGCTCTTTCAGCAAGCGGCTGCATCTTAACAAACCACTGTGTTGACAAATATGGTTCTACAACCGCACCGCTACGCTCACTATGGCCTACTTGATGAACGTGATCTTCGATTTTAATGAGTACACCGGACTCTTTCAGATCAGCTACAATCTGCTTCCGGCACTCACTGCGGTCTAAGCCTTCATATTTTCCTGCGTTACTGTTCATCGTACCGGATTCATCCATTACCGTAATTTGCGGCAAGTCATGACGAAGACCCATCTCAAAGTCATTAGGATCATGAGCAGGTGTGATTTTTACAGCACCACTACCAAATTCCTTCTCAACATATTCATCCGCAATAACCGGAATTTCACGTCCGATAATCGGCAGAATCAATGTTTTACCGATCATATCCTTGTATCTTTCATCCTCAGGATGAACCGCTACGGCCGTATCACCAAGCATCGTTTCTGGACGGGTAGTAGCAACCGTAATGCTGCCGCTGCCATCTTTGAGCGGATAAGTCAGATGATACAAATGTCCCTGAACTTCCTTATATTCAACCTCGATATCAGACAACGCTGTGCGTGCTGCAGGATCCCAGTTAATAATTCGCTTACCGCGGTAGATGAGCCCTTTCTCGTAGAACTTCACAAACACTTCGCGGACAGCCTTGGACAAGCCTTCATCCAGTGTGAAACGTTCTCTAGAGTAGTCGAGAGAAAGCCCCATCTTAGCCCATTGATCACGAATCGTATTCGCATATTGTTCTTTCCAATCCCATACTTGTTCAAGGAATTTCTCACGGCCCAGATCATAGCGGCTAATACCTTGCTCGCGCAGCTTTTGCTCAACCTTTGTTTGTGTAGCAATCCCCGCATGGTCAGAGCCTGGGAGCCATAATGCATCATAACCCTGCATACGCTTAACACGTATCAGGATATCCTGCAATGTGAAATCCAGCGCATGACCAATATGAAGCATACCGGTAACATTGGGTGGCGGGATTACAATGGTAAAAGGCTCTGCGTCTGGACGCTTACCAGCATTGAAATAACCGCCTTCCTTCCAATATTGATACCATTTTTGTTCTGCTGCCTTTGGATCGTAAGTGGTCGGCATTTGTGCCGAGGTTTGATTTTCATTTTGTTCCATAATCTCGTACCTCCGTTACTTAGTCAGCATTGCCTTACATCATAATTTTAGCCATTTGCACTACTAGGAACTTTTCATTAGAAACAAAAAAAGCCCTTCGTCCTCAAAGGACGAAAGACTGTTGTTCTCTCGCGGTACCACCTTTGTTTCGCAGCGTTGGTTATAGACTGCCATAATATGGCAATTCCAAGCGTTGCGACACTTTACACAGGTAACGGCTGCAGCCGGCATGCTCTAACTTTCGCTATGAATAACAAGCGTAAGTTCAAGCAAGCAACTCCGGGGCGACTTTCGCAAGTTGGTTCCTGCGGAATCTCTCAGCGCTGCAATTCCGCTCTCTGAAGGCCATTTCTTCCTACTATTCCCGTTCACAGTTGTTTGTAATTTGCAAATGCTATATACAGTATTTCCATATTGTATTCCAATATGTCTGAGTTGACTATAGACAACTATAACTTAGCTTGTGGTGTATAGTCAATATTTCACGCTACTGAAGCTGAAAAGTGATCTGATATCCATGAAACTAGAAAGGCCGCCGGAGGATTCATCCTCCGGCGGCCTTTCTTAGCTATTACTGAAAGTTATCCTAGGGGATATACAAAACCTGGCCTTCCTCTACACTTTGCTCTGACAGACGATTGTAAAGCAGCAGCTCTCGAGGGCTTAATTGATATCTTTCTGCAATCGCTTCGATAGTCTCCTCACGCTGAACGATACATAATCGAACCTTTCGGAAAGGAGTCTCTTCCTGCCGGCTCCCAAGGAACAATGATTTCCACTGAACATCTTCTGCGGCAAGCTGCTCAGCCTCATCCTGAACAGGTTCTTCTGGTTCGCGCGCTATAACTTCCTGTTCTTGTAACGTACGGCTTGATTGCAACAGAGAAGATAAACCGACTCCGGCTTTGTTATCAACCGTACTATTCTTCGTACTAAATGCAACTTTCAGCTCCGGCTTTGAAGGTGGTTCCTCATGAACTGAAGAATCATCTGAATTTAGTGAAGTCTCTTGAGCAGCTGTAATATCCTCCTGCTCTTCAGTTGAGGCTTCCACCTCATCATAAGCTGTCTGTAGTTCAGAAATCGCGTTTTCCTGTCTCTCTTGCAAAAGACCAGGATATCCAGCAGAAGGATTTTCAGCACTACTTTGGGCTTTTTCAACACGTTCAAAGTTCCATACATTCGGGTTTGTCTCCGCTACTCTTTGCACCTCTTGTAATATTTCAGGATTGGGAGCAGGTTGTTCAGTAGTTTGAACTAAAGCAGATTCCGGTGTTGCCTGCTCTCTATGTAACTCCTGTTCTAGGGCACCTTGAACAAAACTGGCGGGTCCACCATTGCCATCGTATCCAGATGGATCATCGGAGGCAAAGCTATTTTGAGTTTGGAGAAATGGATCCGCTGGGGCGGTTGAGGCCGAATAGCCCGCCTGCTGCTGGCGCACCAATTCATCATAACCATAAGCTTGCTCAGGAGTTGCCTCAGGAGCATGTACTACCATAATTTCTTCATCGTTCCAAGCCCCGGCATTCGGTCCCTGAACGGCAGCCTGAATTCCTTTCAGTGAGAGAACCCCGGTAATGTTAAGACTGCGAGAAGACAATACGTCCACATCGAAATTCTCAATCTCTACCGCGATTTCTTCAAGTGAAGACACTCTGTTCAAAGGAACGGTAATTTCTACTGGAATCCAATGTTCCAACGGTTCGGACTCTCCCGCTTCGTTATCACCTTTGTACAGCCCTGCTAAAAGCAAATGGCCGCGAAGTGTTGCCTGCTCCTCCTGACTGATTACCTGAATATGAGGAATTAACTCAACCTCTTCAAGATCTCCAATTCCCGGCAGATCTTCCGATAAAATAATGCGTTCGTAAATATCAAACCGCAATCCGTAGGACTGGTCGAACACGGGAATGTCCTCCTTTCGGCATATACTATCCGCGGTCTATACGCGGCATGAGCCCATTTTTGTTACTCAACTTATCTATATGCCGAAAATGGGGGAGCATGACTTTTTTACGGTTACCTGACTTAAATCCTTGATGAGAAGTTTTAGCTAAAGAAAAAAGACCGTTAAAAACGGCCTTTATCTACGAAAAGGTTTACTCGATTTTTCTTCCTTCAACTGTAGAAGATCTTCTGGCCATGGAGCATCAACCTCTATCTCTTCTCCAGTGAAAGGGTGAGCAAAGATCAGCTTGGCCCCATGCAGTGCCTGACGACCAAAGCTTACCGAATACCCTCCATACAGCGAATCTCCCAGTATAGCATGTCCCATATGGCTTAAATGAACACGAATCTGATGCGTTCTTCCGGTCTCCAAACTCAAGTACAGCAGACTGGCTTCTCTATATACCTCTGCTTCTAACACATGTGTAATGGCCGTTTGACCAGTTAAAGATACTCTACGGCGCTGTGCATGGTGACGGTCTTTGCCTATTGGCAGATCAATTACCTTTAGATCAGGAGAGACACGACCTTGCACAATCGCCGCATATATTCGGACGATTTTCTTCTGCCTCATCGCTTCATCAAGCTTGAGCTGAGCATACTCATTTTTGGCGTATAACACAGGTCCTGTTGTATCCTTATCGAGTCGATGGATATGTCTTACAGCGGTTTCCACTCCTGAAGCTTCGAAATAAGCTGCAACCGCATGGTTAAGCGTGACGTCGGTGCCACGGTCATCCGGATGAACAGCCATTCCCGCAGGCTTGTTCACGACCAAGCAGAAATCATCCTCATAAAGGACTTCAAGTTCACTCCATATCGCCTCAATCCCGGCCTCTCTTACCGGAAATAAAGCAAGACGTAACCGATCCCCCCGCCATTGTATGCCATTACTATGCTGCAACTTCCGCAAAAGCTTCTCTGGCATCTCAACCGTTTCAAGTAGCCACTTAGCCGTAGCTTCTTCACGATCTGCTTGACTTGTTAAAACCTTACCTGGCGTCAACTCAAGCCATTCGCCACGACGTACCCAGTTACCTTGATAGCTCATAGATTTTTGAAGGCATTGTAATTAGCTTCAATTGTCATATCAATGTCTTCCTCCGTATGTGCAGCCGATATGAACATTCCTTCGAATTGGGATGGAGGAACGCTTACGCCCTCTTGAACCATCGCCGCAAAATAACGACGGAATAACTCCAAATCACTCGACTTCGCTGTTTCAAAATTGATTACTTTCTGGTCTGTAAAGAATGGACAAACCATCGATCCAACCCGGTTTATAGAGAGTGGAATACCGAATTCACGTGCATTCCGTTCTAAGCCCGCTTGAAGCTGAGCTCCCCTCTGTTCTAATTGATCATATACAGCAGGTGTCAACAGCTTAAGCGTTGTATAACCAGCTGCCATGGCGAGTGGATTACCGCTCAGTGTACCTGCTTGATAAATAGGGCCCGCTGGTGCAATCTGATTCATAATCTCACGTTTTCCGCCATAAGCACCGACTGGTAAACCACCACCGATGACTTTTCCTAGACAAGTTAAATCCGGTGTAACGCCAAAACGTCCTTGCGCCGAATGAATATCCACGCGGAAACCTGTCATGACTTCATCAAAAATAAGCAAGCTCCCAAAATCCTCCGTTACTTTACGTAAACCTTCCAGAAATCCTTCACGCGGAGGCACTACCCCCATATTTCCAGCTACAGGTTCAACGATAACGGCTGCAATTTCGTTGCCGAAACGTTCAAATGCAAGTTGCACAGACTCCAAATCATTGTATGGAACTGCAATTGTATTCGTCGCTACAGCTTCAGGAACGCCCGGACTATCTGGCAGACCTAGAGTAGCAATACCGGATCCTGCTTTAATAAGCAAGCTATCGGCATGACCATGGTAAGATCCTTCGAATTTAATAATTTTACTCCGTCCGGTATAACCACGCGCTAGACGAATTGCACTCATCGTCGCTTCCGTTCCGGAGTTCACCATCCGAACAATTTCGATGGATGGAACGCGTTCACATACCAGCTTCGCCATCTCTGTCTCGAGTAGTGTGGGTGCTCCAAAACTTGTTCCTTTGGTAGCTGTTTCACGTAGTGCTTCAACTACTTCAGGATGTGCATGACCCATAATAAGCGGTCCCCATGATCCGACATAATCGATGAAGCTATTGCCGTCAATATCATACACACGGCTTCCTTCTCCGCGCTCCATATAAATCGGTGTTAACCCCACCGATTTGAATGCCCGTACCGGACTATTGACACCACCAGGAATATATTGTTTTGCCTCTTCAAAGGCGACACGTGACGCTTCTTCTTTTCTTAAACCTTGGCTCATTGTTGACACTCCAATCTGTCCCGAAGACAAAACTATTTTTTAACGGTTCCGAATCCAGCGAGCGGAATCTTTGGAGAAATAGGTAATGATAATATCGGCGCCAGCTCGCTTCATGCTGGTAAGCATCTCCATCACGATAGCCTGTTCATTAATCCAACCTTGTTGAGCTGCTGCTTTTACCATCGAGTATTCTCCGCTTACGTTATACGCTACCAGGGGCAGATCAAATTGATCCCGAAGCAATCTCACGATGTCTAAATAAGCGAGCGCTGGTTTGACCATAAGCATATCAGCACCTTCAAGCACATCACTTTCGGCTTCGCGCAGCGCTTCCCGCACATTGGCAGGGTCCATCTGATAAGTCTTGCGGTCTCCAAATTGAGGAGCGGAATCTGCCGCTTCACGAAATGGGCCATAAAATGCAGAGGCATACTTAACTGAATAAGACATGATCGGGATATGCTGGAATCCAGCTTCGTCCAGTGCTGAACGGATCGCTTGTACAAAACCATCCATCATGTTAGAAGGAGCGATAATATCTGCACCTGCTTTAGCCTGAGAAACCGCAGTGCGTGCAAGCAGTTCCAACGATTCATCATTCATTACGTCCCCATGTATATGTCCATCACGCTCGTAGGTATGCACCATACCGCAATGTCCATGATCTGTAAATTCACAAAGACAAGTATCCGCGATAACCAGAAGATCAGGATACCATTCCTTAATAAGCCGTGTTGCTTCCTGAACGATTCCATTATCCGCAAATCCAGAGGAACCCACACTATCCTTCGTTTCCGGAATACCGAAAAGAAGTACCGCTGGTATTCCAAGCGCAGCAATCTCGTCCACTTCCACTTTTAATGTATCTAATGAAAAATGATACACACCGGGCATAGATGAAATTTCATTTTTCACACCGGTACCATAAGCTACAAATATCGGTTGTACCAGATCTTCAACATTTAGTACGGTCTCCCTTACCATGCTGCGAATACCAGCACTCTGCCGTAAACGACGGTGACGTACAATAGGAAAACTCATGTTAATCCCTCCAGGTAAACAATATCTAGTTAGAATTGCTATATCACTAAATCAACTATTATCTGTGTCGACGCGGTTCATCTTTATTCCATTCGCATAAAGCCTCTACCAAACTTTCTATCGTCGCTTCCTCAGCCATTAACGATACGTTCAGTCCAGCTTCTCTTGCCGTTTCTGCCGTTAACGGACCGATACAAGCAATCGTACAATTACGAAGCATTTCAAGCGGTGTACCTCCGCCCATCTTCTCAAGCGCACGGATCAGATTCGTAACTGTCGAAGAGCTGGTAAACGTAACAGCATGGATACCGCCTTCTTCAAACAATTTAAGCAACTCATCGTCTTCCTCGTTGCATAGAATAGTCTCATACGTCTTGATATCCGTAACATGAAGCCCCATCCGGGTCAGTTCCTCCGGCAGCCAGTTCCGCCCCAAATCTCCACGTGGAAGTAATACTTGTTGACCCGATATCAGTTCTGAGCCGAACGTTTCTACGAGACCTTCTGCTTGATAACGTTCCTTCAGCACTTCAGAAGCAATACCCCGCTCACGCAAAGCATTTGCTGTTGCCGGTCCAACCGCTGCAATTCTGGCTCCAGCTAATCCCCTTATATCTTTGCCAGATTCCTTCAAATGTCTGAAGAAAAATTCGACACCATTAACGCTCGTGAAAAATACCCAATCAAACTGATGCAGTTTCTCAAGCGCTTGATGAATCTCCGTTATCGCCTGTTCAGAGGTTGGCATAATCGTCTCAATGACCGGATATTCATAAGGCTCACCACCTAAATCTTCAATCCGAGTGACTAAGTCACTTGCTTGGCTCCTTGCGCGTGTAACCAAGATCCTCTTTCCGAATAACGGAAGTTGTTCAGCCCATTTAAGATGCTCACGCTGCAAGACAACTTCGCCAACAACAATGACCGCAGGAGGCTTAAAATTAGCTGCCTTTACGATTTCTTCAATATCGGCAAGCGTCCCGGTAATGGTATCCTGCTCAGCACGCGTTCCCCAGCGTACAAGAGCCACTGGCGTTTCTGGCGGCCTCCCATGCAAAATTAACTGACGGCTTATGTACCCTATTTTTGCTACACCCATCATAAAGATCAAAGTACCCGTTGCATTCGTAACCTTATCCCACTGAATCATATGGTCCAGCTTATCTGGACTTTCATGTCCTGTAATGATCGATAACGAAGAGGCAAGATCTCGATGCGTTACGGGGATACCCGCATAAGCAGGAACACTGATAGACGAAGTTATCCCTGGCACAATTTCAAATGCAATACCATTCCGATACAAAAGCTCAGCTTCTTCCCCTACTCTTCCAAAAATCGTAGGGTCTCCACCCTTCAATCTAACAACCGTCTTTCCCTCTAAAGCCAGATCAACAAGCAGTTGATTGATTTCTTCCTGCTTCATGGTGTGCCTGTCCGGAAGCTTACCGACATACACTTTCCCGGCCCCCGGCTTCATCCATCTAAGTAAACGAGGAGATGCAAGACGGTCGTACACGACGACGTCCGCCTTTTCAATGCATTCCTTCCCCTTAATCGTAATTAGCCTCGCATCTCCAGGTCCCGCTCCAACTAAATAAACTTTGCCTGCCATCCGTTCATCCCCTAACTTGTGCCAGAATTTGCTCCGCTCCCATGGCTTTCAGCTTATCGGAAACCTCTACGCCCAAAGCCTCGGGATCTGTTCCTTGAGCACTTTCTTTCAATACAATTTCTCCTTCTGGTGACCCGACCATACCAGTTAATTGTATAATGCGCTTGTCCTTCTGGGAATGATTATCAGCACTCTCTTGAATCACTGCGTACGCACCAATAGGAACCTGGCAGCCACCATTCAGTTCATTGAGATATTTTCGTTCAGCAGCTACTGTGATGGCCGTTTCTTCATCATTATAAAGAGATAGCAGTTTTAAGAGTTCCGCATCATCTTCACGGCATTCTATGCCTAGAGCCCCCTGTCCAACCGCAGGCAAACAAGTTTCGATCGATAAATAGGATGTTATCCGGTCCTCCCAGCCCATTCGCTGAAGCCCTGCAGCTGCCAAAATGATCGCCTGATACTCACCATTCTCGAGTTTACGGAGTCTCGAATCTATATTTCCACGAATCCACTCAAGCTGTAAATCCGGGCGATATGCCTTCAATTGGCTTGAACGACGCAAACTGCTTGTTCCGACTTTAGCTCCATGAGGAAGTTGGTCCAAACTGTCAGCTTCTAATGAAATAAGACAGTCCCTTGGATCTTTTCTTCTAGGTACAGCTCCCGTCGTTAATCCCTCAGGCAAAACAGACGGCATATCCTTCATGCTATGAACCGCCATATCAATTTCACCGTCGATCATCGCTTGCTCTATTTCCTTGACGAACAATCCCTTACCGCCAACCTTGGACAACGTTACATCCAAAATTCGATCGCCCTTGGTTACAATCTTTTTAACCTCAAAATCAAACTCCATACCATGTTCACGAGCAAGGCGTTTCAAATCATCTATAACCTGGCCAGTCTGGGTAAGCGCAAGTGCACTCTGTCTGCTGCCAACCACAATTGTACGCATATTCATTCCTCCTGATTGTGAATAATCCAATGTTCGATCTGTTCCGGGCTCCAGGGGATATAGCTTCCCCGCTGTATGTCCTGTAGTATATCGATTTCATGTATTTTTCGCAAAATCTTCCGCCTCATAGAAGGAGACTCAATTTGTTCCTTTACAGCACTTCGCATCCTATATAAAAACTCAAGGTAAGTCTCAACCTCTTCGCCGAGTTGCTCTTCCAGGCGGCCGCATATCTCTTTAGCGGCAAGAGGGCCGGCCCCAGACGTGGAAACGGCAAGCGTCAGCCTTCCTCGTCTGATCACAGCTGGATTAATAAATGATCCGGACTCGCCTCTGCTTGCCACATTAACCATCACTCCAAGCCTATCGGCTTCCAGAGCTATCGCTTCATTCACTTGTACGTCATTCGTAGCTGCATGAACCAGAAATGCATCCTTCAAATCGCCATCAGCGTATTCTCTACGGGTCCATCGGATACGCTCTGACTCAGCTAGCTGAAGAAGTCTTTCAGTTAGAATTGGACTTATAATATGTAGGGAAGCACCGGCAGCAAGAAGCGACTCCACCTTGCGCTCTGCTACCTGGCCTCCGCCAATAATTAAACAGTTCCTTCCCTCACAGTTGAGCATCACTGGAACATAATAAGCCATATTTAGCAATCACACTCCTGACCAGCTGTGGAACTCAGACCAAGCGTTAAGTAAGAAGTTTACAATAATAAACACAAAGCCGATCAAAGCCCATACTGCTGTTTCCAAACCGGATCGATGTTGGATTCTACGCCGAACAAAATAATAAACATAAACACCGAGCGCTAATGTCGTGGATAGTACCTTCAGATCAGCTAAAAGTGTAAACCGTCCTTCGGAGGCAATAGATATCACAGCAACGACCAATGATAGAATCAGCACAGGTGTACCTATTAACAAAGCCATATAAGAGTATTTATCCAGTATTTCTAAGCTCGGAAGTCTGCGAATGATATCGTTCCATTTCTTATGTTTCAGCTTTCGATGCAGAAACATATACATACCTGCAAACACCGCTCCAATCGTTAATGCTGTAAAGCTGATACTAGCGAGGGTGATGTGAAGAATGAGCATACCATGAACGGTCTGCCAGCTTTCCAATGTATTGTATCCGGTACTAACCCAGAATCGATTGAGAAACATGACGCAAAAACCTATGATGTTCATAAGCAATGGAGCAAATTCTGCACGCTTCATAATAACGACTGCAATAGATGTTACCGTAACACCTAGTGAACTTAGCAATAAAAAGTCAAACGAACTAAACACGGGAATCGTACCTGTTTCCACTACTCGCATTCCAATGGCAGTCGCTTGGAGCAATGCGACAACAACAAGAAGCCCTGTGCCTATCCGCTTCGCTGCCCGATTGCGGGAAACGCAATCCGAGATAAAAAACAGTAGGCTCAGGGCATAGATACAAATGCCAATATCATAAATTAGGTTTAACGACATGAAATAACTTCACCCACCTTAAAGAACTGCAGGGGCCAGTGAGATCCGGGCCTGTTTTTGCTCGTCAGGTTGATCCTTCAGTTTGCCCAAAGACTCAACCATGGCTGGGTTTTCGTTATTCAGAGCTTTACGGTCAGCTCTTAGCTCGTTCTCTTCTATCAAACTTTCTAATGCGAAGATTTGTGTGAAATAATCAAGCGCTTCTGCGCCGTGCTTTCCACCTGTCATTTCTTTAATCCGATTAATTGGATCATGCATCATCTGATTCACAATACTCTTGGTCAGACGACGAATAACTTTGCGCTGGTGTTCATCCAATTCAGGGAGCTTGTTAAATAAGCTTTCTAACGTATCCTCATGAATCATATTGGATTTATCCTGCAATGCTTTGATAGCAGGTCTGACACCTAACGTCTTCAACCACTTATAGAAAGCAGCGATTTCTTCATCAATCATCACTTCGATTTTGGCTGCTTCCGCACGCCGCATTTCCATATTGCTCTCCACAATGCCTTCTAAATCATCAATATCATAGAGGAACACATTGGATACATCCCCTACAGCAGGATCAATGTCCCGCGGCACAGCAATATCAATCATAAACAATGGACGAGAAGGGCGTTTCTTCATGCTTTCCTTTACCTGTACCGGATTCAGCACGTATTCATTCGCACCTGTGGAACTGATTATAATATCCACCTCATGCAAGCGTTCTAGCGCCTCCAACATACCACTTGGTATTCCTTTGAACTTACGGGCAAGCTCTTCGGCACGAGAAATTGTTCGGTTAGCAACAATAACCTCAGCTGCACCATTCGCATAAAGATGCTTGACGGTGAGTTCACTCATTTTTCCGGCTCCGAGGATTAAAACTCTTTTATCACTAAATGTTCCGAATATTCGTTTCCCTAGCTCAACAGCTGCATAACTGACAGAAACCGCACTTTCTCCGATTGATGTCTCAGAATGCGCTCGCTTACCAAGTGTAACGGCTTGCTTAAACAACATATTAAACCAAGTACCTGTCGCTTTTTCCTTTTGAGACTCTAAAAAAGCATCTCGCATCTGTCCTAAGATTTGTGTCTCCCCAATTACCATGGAGTCTAGTCCGCAGGTGACTTTAAACAAATGAGAAATTGCCTGCTCATCTTCATATATATATAGATGCTGAGTAAATTCTTCACGGTTGATGTTAAACCACTGCTCCATAAAACTACGAATGAAATAGCCACACATATGGAGTCGATCGACAACAACATAGATCTCAGTACGGTTGCAGGTAGCGACAATGACGCCTTCCAATACGCTCTTGGTCGATTTCAGCAGTTTCAACGCTTCTGGTAAGTCTTTTTCCGCAAATGTAAAACGTTCTCTGACCTCCACAGGCGCCGTGCGATAATTCAATCCAACAACGACGATGTGCATTGCATATTCACCTGCCTAATGGTTTTAAAAGCTATATAGATCATTGTTTTATTACAATGCAAACGACAATTTCGACAATGATAATTATATCACACTATGTCGAAAACCCTTGTCTATTTTATGAAATGTTTATGAAATCAACATGTTCCTTATCAACATGATCTTTACTATTGTGTTAAGTTTCAGCTAGAGATATACGGTATACTTCTACTTGTTATTCCAGTCTATAAAATAAATAACCATGGAAGAATCCATGGTTATCAGTATACAAATTTGGGAGGGCTTATTACACCAATTCCGCCTGTTTCATATCGGGCGTTTCGACGCTCATTTCGCCCAAACCGCGCACTAGCTTTTTCGCATAACATTTTTCAGGTTTTAGTACGGACACCAGGTAATCAATAGCCAGTTGTGGATCTACCGTTTCTCCGCAGGTATAACAGTCTATCGCAGCAAATCCTCTCTCAGGATAAGTATGAATTGAGAGGTGGCTTTCCGACAGCAGTACAAGTACCGTTGCCCCTTGTGGTTCAAATTGCTTGGACTGGACGGACATTACCGTTGCTCCACAGGCTTCAGCGGCTTCCACCAACTGAGCTTGCAAGTATTCAGCACTGTTCAGTAGTTCAAAATCGACTCCCCAAGTATCAACAGCAACGTGTCTTCCGAAAGTTGAGTATTCCATCTTCCGGTTTCCCCCTTCCTAGGAATAAAATGTTTGAAAAATTTCATCCGCTAGGACCTACGTCATTCACTTCCCGAGGGAATAATCTCTCGCAACATTACATGTCCTGAGTGAATCCTGGTTCCTATATTCTTTTCAACGAGATTAAAAATAACATCTATACGGCGTAATTGCAATACTTTTTGACAAAATGATTTTATTTATTTTACAGATCAGCATATGAAGGCAAATATGGCTTTGTTCATCGTACTCGAGTTTTATTTTTTGGTTGTTTAGTGATTTTCATTAACTTAGAATTCAACAAAAAAAGCCCCCGATTTAAAATCGGGTAGCTTTGGTATTCAGTATGATTTCTTAAGCCTCAAGCACAAATAGTCGTTGGTTGTACTGACGAAGTTGTTCATCAATACGCTCAATAATCGAAGGCGTAACCGCTGCTATACGTTGATCCAGAAGATCGTTAATATTGCGTTGAATTGATTCGATCTCCCTCTCTGTTTCATTGCTGTTAAACAGCCGCTGCAGTTCTCCCATCGTATTCTTATATTCATATACGAGACTGCAAGCGTCCTCCGCCAATTGTACGATACGCTTGACTGTTCCTTCATGATAATCGTAGCTCATAACGAATCCACGATAAATTCGATTTACCTTACCCGAGCCTTTAAAAGCCGAAAACAGCTTACGTACAGCATTGGTCAGTTTCGGGTTTACCAATCGGCAGGACAGCTCACAGACATAAAAGCCATCTTCGCGTTCAAAGGGCAAATGAACTTCTTCCCCGCTTTCGTCTTCGAGCACAATCTCTTGCCCTCCGCCGTCCGTCACTTTAACCCGAAAATTAATCTGGGAAATTACGGTACTCTGCAGAAATTGATTCATTTGAACGTCCGTCATTTGCATGGTGGCATTAACATATTCTGTGGCTAACCTATGAGCCATAAAAATCTCCTCAATTCTTTTAACAATCCTTATATCCATTATACAGCAGTCCATAAGGATTTTTCTTGTCAACGAATTGAGATTATTCAGCAAATATCATAAAAAAACGGATTAAGACCGAATTTACCCAACAATTTCAACGGGATTCTCACTTTCACACAGAGAATACACCGTATCTCTATGATATATGATGAAAAGTGAATATCACACAAACAAGACGGCAAGTACTTAATCCTACTCTTGATCTCCTAGTAAGGACTCACTTTCTTCTCCAGCATAAGTCTCATTCGCTTCTGATCCAAGATCAGTATAGGACTCAATAATACCCCACAATTCATCTTTACCCATTCCTGTTTCGGATGAAAACATAACCATGGAATGATGCTGCTTAAAGCCTAGTGTTTCCTTTACCACCTTGATATGTTTAGGCCAGCGGCTGCGAGGAATTTTGTCTGCTTTAGTAGCTACTACACAGACATTACGGTTGTAGTATTGCAACCATTCATACATGCTAATATCGTCTTTTGAAGGTGGATGACGCAGATCCACGACGAGAAGAACAAGCTTAAGCTCATCTCGGCTCAAGAGATACCTTTCAATCATTTCACCAAATGCAGCACGCTGTGTCTTGGAAACTTTAGCGTAACCGTATCCGGGAAAATCCACTAAATATAAATCATCATTCGCCCGGTAATAGTTAAGTTGCTGTGTTTTACCTGGGGTCGCGCTTGTCCGAGCCAAGTTCTTACGAGCTAGCATCCTGTTGATGAGCGAAGATTTACCCACATTGGAACGCCCTGCCAGAGCAACTTCTGGCAAGGCGTCCACAGGATATTGATCGGGGTGTACAGCGCTGATGACAAATTCTGATTTTGTAACTTTCATTTCTAGTAATTCCTCTCTAGTGCACTCCCGCTTGCTCCACCAGTGCGTGTTCCAGCACCTGATCCATATGAGAAACAGGAACAAATTCAACATCGTTCTTTACGCTGTCTGGTATATCGCGCAAATCCCGTTCGTTGTCTTTCGGGAGTAGAATTTTTTTGTATCCCGCTCGGTGGGCAGCAAGGGATTTCTCCTTCAACCCACCGATCGGCAGTACCCGTCCGCGCAAAGTAATTTCACCTGTCATCGCCACATCACGTGCTACGTGACGTTTCGTCAATGATGATATGAGCGCAGTAGCAATTGTAATCCCTGCTGAAGGCCCGTCTTTTGGAATTGCTCCCTCAGGAATATGGATGTGTACATCCAGTTTCTCGTGGAAATCCGGCTCAATCCCGAGTTCAATCGCTTTGGACCGCGTGTAACTAAATGCAGCTTGAGCAGACTCTTTCATGACATCGCCAAGCTTTCCTGTAAGGGTCAATTTTCCGGATCCCGGAACGACTGTAACTTCGATAGTCAACGTCTCGCCCCCAACTTCTGTCCAGGCTAGACCCGTAACACTTCCTACTTGGTCTTCTAACTCAGCCATACCATAGCGGAATTTTGGTGCTCCAAGATAATCCTTAATATCTTCCTCACTGATAATGACTTCTTCGGAATCGTCGGTTACAATTCTTTTTGCTGTCTTACGGCACAATGCCGCAATTTGCTGTTCCAGATTACGTACACCCGACTCACGTGTATACTCCCGGATCACTTTCAGCAGTGCATCTTCATTCAACTGTAAATGCTCAGCTTCCAATCCGTGTTCACTCTTCTGCTTCGGAAGCAGATAGCGGGAAGCAATCTGTTGCTTCTCGAGTTCTGTGTATCCTGGAATGTTCAGAATCTCCATACGATCCAATAATGGACGAGGAATGTTATGCAGTGTATTTGCTGTCGTCACAAACATAACCTGAGACAGATCAAACGGAATTTCAATAAAATGATCGCTGAAAGTATTGTTCTGCTCTGGATCAAGCACCTCAAGCAAAGCAGATGAAGGGTCTCCTCGGAAATCAGAAGCCATCTTATCAATTTCATCAAGCAAGAATACAGGGTTCTTCGAACCAGCAGTTTTCATGCCTTGGATAATTCGACCTGGCATGGCACCGACATAGGTTCGGCGGTGGCCGCGAATCTCCGCTTCATCTCGAACGCCGCCGAGTGATATGCGGACAAATTTGCGTTCAAGAGAACGTGCAATAGATCTGGCCAAGGAAGTTTTACCTACCCCAGGTGGGCCAACAAGACAAAGAATTGGACCTTTCAGCTTCTTCACGAGTTTTTGAACCGCAAGGTACTCAAGAACACGTTCTTTCGGCTTCTCCAGACCGTAGTGGTCTTCATCCAAGATCTGTTCTGCCTTCACAATATCCAGGTCATCTTCCGTCTGTGTTGTCCAAGGCAGCGCAAGGAGCCAATCCACGTAGTTCCGGATGACCCCGCCTTCCGCTGAGCTGGATGGCATTCTTTCAAGACGATCAATTTCTTTCTCAACCTTCTCGTGTACACGTTCCGGGAGTTCAAGCTCTTTCAATTGGTTACGAAGTTCTTCAACTTCTCCCATTCGTCCTTCTTTTTCGCCTAGTTCTTTCTGGATCGCTTTCATTTGCTCACGCAGATAGTATTCTTTCTGTGTCTTCTCCATCTGCTTCTTAACACGCTGATTGATCTTGCGCTCAAGCTCGAGCACTTCACGCTCATTGTTCAAGATATCAAGCAGCTTTTCCAGACGCTTCTGAACATCGATCGTCTCTAAAATCTCTTGCTTATCCTTAATCTTCAGGGACAAATGACTCGTAATCACGTCCGCAAGGCGGCCCGGCTCTTCGATATCGGATACCGCAGCCAGTGTCTCGGGCGTTACTTTTTTGGACAGATTAATATAATTCTCGAATTGCCCTAGAACCGTTCTCATCAGAGCCGCTACTTCGGAATCGCTATTCTCCTCTTCAGGAAGTTCACGCGCGAGAACTTCATAATAGTCCTCGTTATCCGTATATTGAATAATTTCCGCCCGTTCCATACCTTCCACAAGCACACGTATGGTACCGTTCGGAAGTTTAAGCATTTGCCTCACATTCGCTACTGTACCAATTCGAAAAATATCCTCTTGCGTCGGTTCTTCAATGTTCACTTCCGATTGAGAACATAGGAGAATCAAATTGTCTTCAACCATCGCCTTTTCTAATGCCTTAACCGATTTTTCCCGCCCGACGTCCAGATGCAGTACCATACTAGGATAGACGAGAAGTCCTCTTAAAGGCAGCAAAGGAAAACGACGACCTTTCGATTTATTGGGTCCCATCGCTTTCACACCTCCAATGGCTCTCAATGTTGACACTGTTCCTATTTTATCAAATCTTCATATAAAAACCAACAAAGTGGGTGTTAACAGCTGCCGGCATCCGTAATATTCCCATTACGGGGCGGAGTAGCTTGTAACAAAGATGTAGAAGCAGCAGGGAATGTCTCTGTTTGAGGCATTTGCACCACTCCCGGAGTAACAGCTCCCCCGTACACATGAGCAAATACTTCTTCAACGGATTCAACCGGAATCACTCGTAGACCATTCAGATCTTGGAACAAACTCTGCCAGTTATCCTTGGGGATGATAACCGTTGTCGCACCAGCTTGGAATGCGGCTTCTACCTTAGCTATAACACCACCAATCGGCTTCACTTTACCGTGAATGCTAATCTCTCCGGTCATAGCAATCTTGTTGTCTACTTTTACGCCACTAATAGCTGAAACAATAGCTGTTGCCATCGCAATACCCGCAGAAGGCCCATCAATCGGTGTACCGCCTGGAAAATTAATGTGCAGATCAAAGTCTTTGGGTTTGAATCCCATTGCTCCTAACACAGTAAGTACATTTTCAATTGAACCTTTGGCCATACTTTTCCGCCGAAGCTTCCTTGAACCGCCACCTAGCTCTTCTTCATCCACTACGCCTGTAATATTGTATGTTCCTTTTCCTTTTTCCACAGGAACACCAGACACCTCAATCTCCAGCAGTGCACCCATATTGGGTCCGTAAACCGCTAAGCCGTTCACGAGCCCCACTTGAGGTTTCTCTGGTATCTTGCGGTCTGGTCTTGGCTGTAGTTGACTGCTGCTCGCCACCCATTCAACATCGGCCGCCCGAAGTGTATCACGCTTCTCTGTAAGCGCAAGGCCCGCTGCGAGCTGAATCATGTTCACTGCTTCTCGCCCGTTCGTTGAGTAACGCTTGACGACCTCCACCGCTTCAGGACATGGCATGAGTCCAATTTTTTGAATCGCGTCTTCAGCTATTTGTCCAATCTCCTCAGGAAGCAATGGGCGAAAGAAAATTTCCATACAGCGCGATCTCAACGCAGGAGTAATCTCATCCGGAGATCTTGTGGTTGCACCTACTAGTCGAAAATCAGCTGGCAACCCATTTTGAAAAATATCATGAATATACGCTGGTGTATTCGTATCTTCTGAGTTGTAATAGGCGCTTTCGAGCAGAACCTTCCGGTCCTCTAGTACTTTTAACAGCTTATTCATCTGAATCGGATGCAATTCACCGATTTCATCGACAAATAAAATTCCGCCATGAGCTTTGGTTACAGCACCCGGTTTCGGTTGCGGGATTCCCGCTACCCCCATTGCGCCTGCCCCTTGATAAATAGGATCATGAACAGAACCAATCAATGGATCAGCAATCCCACGTTCGTCAAAACGTGCGGTCGTTGCATCAATCTCTGTAAATTTCGCATCAAATTTAAAAGGAGATTGCGGATTCTTCTTGGCCTCTTCCATGACAACACGCGCCGCCGCTGTCTTACCGACTCCCGGTGGACCATACACGATAACATGCTGAGGATTGCCGCTGCAAAGAGCAGCCTTTAATGCTCGAAGTCCATCTTTCTGTCCTACAATATCATCCATCGTCTGAGGACGAGTCTTCTCTGCCAAAGGTTTAGTTAACGTTATAGAACGCAGCTTCCGAAGTTTATCGAGTTCCTTGCGAGACTCACGGTCCACTGCCGTTTTGCTCGTTTTTTGTCCTCGTAGCAAATTCCAAAAATAAACGCCGATAATCACTGCAAAAAACAGTTGAACCAGCATAATCACAACAGTCATATTCATAAGTCATTCCTCCTGTTTCTCCATTAAGTCTATATCAACACTCTTACTCCGTAGTATTGCCTGTTAATCGGATGGTAAAACGGAACTTTGAAAGGAAAATGTACAGAATATGAAAATTATGATTACATAACAAAACAGGCCACCCGAGGATAAATCCTTAGATGACCTGTATTCATTAAAACATGTATGTTGACTTCAGCTTTAGATGAATGCTTACACACCCGTCTTATGCTTACGACCAGGAATTTCGCCGGTCTCTTCGTACACTTTTACGATGTGATCAATCTCTTTTTTCAATTCCTCAACCATTATTTCTTCAGGTACTTTACGTATCATTTCACCGTAGCGGAACAACAACCCTTCCCCACGCGCTCCGGCAATGCCAATATCTGCTTCCCTAGCTTCACCAGGGCCATTAACTGCACAGCCAAGAACCGATACCTTAATCGGTACCTTAATGTTAGCGATGTACTCTTCCACCTCATTTGCGATAGAGAACAAATCGATATCAAGTCTACCGCATGTCGGACAGGATACAAGCGTTGCTGCATCAGAAATTAAGCCGAATGTTTTCAGCAGCTCACGGCCCACCTTGATCTCCTCAACCGGATCCGCACTGAGTGAAATACGCATGGTGTTACCAATACCCGCTGCCAAAAGAACACCCAGACCTGCGGCACTCTTAACCGTTCCAGAGAATAACGTTCCTGCCTCGGTAATACCAAGGTGTAGTGGATATGGAATCACTTCCGCAGCTTTTGTGTAGGCAGCTATAGCCATAGGCACATCAGAAGCTTTCAGTGAAACGATAATGTCGTGGAAATCTAGCTCTTCTAAAATACCTATATGGTACAGGGCACTTTCGACCATGGCTTCCGGAGTCGGGTAACCATACTTTTCGAGCAAGTGATTTTCCAGCGAACCCGCATTTACGCCAATACGAATCGGAATGCCCTTTTCTTTACAAGCTTTTACTACAGCTTCGACTTTTTCACGCTTACCGATATTCCCCGGATTAATACGGACTTTATCGATACCATTTTCGATCGCTGCAAGTGCGAGCTTGTAGTTGAAATGAATATCGGCTACTAAAGGAATGTGAATCCGTTTCTTAATTTCCTTAATAGCTGCAGCAGCCTCTTCATTATTAACCGTAACCCGTACGATCTGACATCCCGCTTCTTCCAAACGCAGAATTTCAGCAACTGTCGCTTCTACATCTGCCGTTTTTGTCGTGCACATGCTTTGAATAATGACTTCATTGCTTCCGCCGATTGTGAGATTCCCCACTTTTACGGGCCTTGTGTCTTGTCTCAAAAACATGGTTTATCTCTCCCATATAACGCCAAAGCTCCACCTCTACCCTTCATAAAAAGAGGGTTGAGGTGGAGAATTGGCATTGATTTATTTCAAACGCAATCGAACTTAGGCGCTTTCTTCCTGTTTCTTGTCATCATTTCCATTAGCTTGAAGTTCAGGAATAACTTTATCCTGTACTACTTTCTCGGTAATTACGCAATCTGTAATATCATCACGGGAAGGTACCTCGTACATCACGTCAAGCATAATACCTTCAATGATGGAACGAAGACCACGCGCACCGGTATTACGCTTAATTGCTTCGCGAGCAATAGCTTCCAGCGCTTCCGCTTCAAACTTCAGATTGACGTTATCCAGCTCAAGCAGCTTCTGATATTGCTTTGTGAGAGCATTCTTCGGTTCAGAAAGAATCCGAACAAGCGTCTTCTCATCAAGCGGTTCTAGTGTAGAGATCACTGGAAGACGTCCCACAAATTCCGGGATCAAACCGAATTTCAGAAGGTCTTCTGGTAATACCATTGTGAGGTATTCACCCGGTTTAAGGTCTTTTTGGCCTTCGCCCGAAGCGTTAAAACCAATTACCTTCTTGCCGATCCGGCGTTTAATATATTGCTCCAGACCGTCAAATGCTCCTCCACAAATGAACAGAATGTTCGTTGTGTCGATCTGAATAAATTCTTGATGAGGATGCTTACGTCCACCTTGAGGCGGAACAGAAGCTACAGTCCCCTCCAAAATTTTCAGCAAGGCCTGCTGAACACCCTCTCCGGAAACGTCACGTGTAATAGACGGATTCTCGGATTTACGAGCCACTTTATCAATTTCATCAATGTAGATAATACCGCGTTCTGCTTTCTCGACATCGAAATCTGCTGCTTGAATCAGCTTAAGCAGAATGTTCTCAACGTCTTCACCCACATATCCAGCTTCCGTAAGGGAAGTTGCATCTGCAATAGCAAAAGGAACGTTAAGAATTTTCGCCATGGTTTGTGCAAGCAACGTTTTACCAGATCCTGTTGGACCGAGCAGCAAAATGTTACTCTTTTGCAATTCAACATCTTCAACTTTGTTTTGCGTATTAATACGCTTGTAGTGGTTGTATACAGCAACAGCGAGAGACTTCTTAGCCTGATCCTGGCCGATAACGTACTGATCCAAAATATCACGGATTTCCCGTGGTTTTGGAATATCTTTCAGATCCACTTCTTCCTCGTGGCCTAGTTCCTCTTCCACGATTTCTGAGCACAAATCAATGCACTCGTCACATATATAAACGCCGGGTCCAGCAACTAGCTTGCGGACCTGCTCCTGCGACTTACCGCAGAAAGAGCATTTCAGCTGCCCTTTGTCGTCGTTAAATTTAAACATTCGATTACCACCTCTTAAGATTTGATCGGTGAAGACAGGACCTCGTCAATAATCCGGTAAGCTTTCGCTTCCTCCGCGCTCAAGAAATAGTCGCGGTCCGTATCGCGTTCAATTTTTTCAAGGGTTTGACCCGTGTGTTCCACATAGATACGGTTAAGTTTCTGTCTCGTCTTGATGATCCAATCTGCGTGGATTTGAATATCAGAGGCCTGGCCTTGAACCCCACCGAGCGGCTGATGAATCATCACTTCGCTGTTCTCCAGGGCAAAGCGTTTTCCCGGCGCTCCGGCAGTTAACAACAGTGATCCCATACTTGCGGCCATGCCTACGCAAATGGTGGATACATCAGGCTTGATGAACTGCATCGTATCATATATACCCATCCCAGCTGTTACAGAACCACCAGGAGAATTGATGTATAAACTGATGTCTTTTTCCGGATCCTCCGCAGCTAGAAACAATAGCTGGGCGATAACAAGATTGGCAACATCGTCATCGATCGCACTGCTGAGGAAGATGATGCGATCTTTCAGTAATCGGGAGTAGATATCATAGGATCTTTCTCCTCGATTTGTTTGTTCTACAACCATAGGTACAAGACTCATGCGACCAACCTCTTTTCCTTGAATATACTTGAGCGTTACAAAAGTTATTCTAACATGTTCAAAGCGCCATGTCATTTTTTAACCATGGTTACATTCTATGAACATCTAAAAAAATATATCCTGCCAACTTGTCTCATTATGTATTTTATCGATTTTCCCCATTTAATGTTAGAAATAGTAATAAAATGGGTGTTATTAGTTAAAAATAAGGCACGTAATTAAAGTACGTGCCTTATCTAATGTAACGGCAGCTTATGCAGCAGCCTTATTTTCTATTATTCTTCTGTTGCTGTTTCTTCTTTAGCAACCGGTGCACCCTCTACGCTGTTCTCCAGCAAGAAGTCGATTGTTTTACGAAGAACGAGCTCTTCACGAAGACTGTCGAGGGAACCGTTAGAAGCCAAAATGTTACGAATTTCATCAACAGGGCGCTTGTAAGTTTCAGCCATGTTGTTCAATTCTTCATTGATTTCTTCTTCAGTTGCTTCGAGTTTTTCTTCTTTTGCGATTTGCTCAAGAACTAGGTTGTTACGAACACGTTTTGTAGCATCGTCCTTCATTTGACCTTCCAAGTCTGCACTTGTTTGGCCGGAGAAGCTAAGGAACATTTCAAGGTTCATACCTTGTTGGCGAAGACGGTTGTCGAAATCGCGCATCATGTTTTGAACTTCGGATTGTACCATTGCTTCAGGAATTTCGATTTCAGCGTTTGCTGCTGCTTTTTCAACAACTTCGTTTTCACGAACGCCTTGAGCTTCTTGCTCTTTACGCTTCAAAAGTTGTTTTTTCAGATCTTCTTTATACTCATCAAGAGTGTCGAATTCACTAACATCTTTAGCAAACTCGTCATCCAGCTCAGGAAGCTGTTTACGCTTGATTTCATGTACTTTTACTTTGAAGACTGCTTTCTTGTTAGCAAGCTCTTCAGCGTGATAAGTCTCAGGGAATGTTACTTCAACGTCTTTGAAGTCACCAGTACCCATTCCGATTACTTGGTCTTCAAAACCTGGAATGAATGTGTTGCTTCCAAGCTCTAGAGAATAACGCTCAGCTTGTCCACCTTCGAAAGGTACGCCGTCAACGGAACCGTCAAAGTCGATCACCGCGATGTCGCCAGAAGCTGCTGTACCTTCATCGATTACAGCAAGTTCAGCATGACGCTCTTGCAGACGAGTAAGTTCTTGACTCAACTCTTCTTCAGTTACTTCAGCTGTAACAGGCGCTACTTCAAGACCTTTGTAGTCTCCAAGTTTCACTTCAGGTTTAACAGTTACTTTCGCTTTAAACTTGAATACTTCGCCTTTACCGAATTGCTCGATATCGATCTCTGGACGATCTACAGGGAAGATGTCTGCTTGTTCAACAGCTTCTCCGTATACTTCAGGAAGCAGAATGTCGATAGCGTCTTGATAGAGGCTTTCTACACCAAAACGTGCTTCAAAAATCGAACGAGGTACCTTACCTTTACGGAAACCAGGTACATTCGCTTTTTTAACTACTTTATTAAAAGCCTTATCGAGGGCAGCCGCTACGCGGTCCGCTTCAACCTCAACTTCAAGAACGCCAAGGTTCTTCTCTATTTTTTCCCAAGTTGCTTTCATTTATGCTTTCCCCTCCAAAATAATTCACGTGGTCGGCGCAGATAATATATCACGTACCGAATAACCACTATAGTATAAACAACATTAAATCCTTTTTCAAGGGCGAACCCTTACGGCATCATACCGAAAGCGTTTCCCCTACTTTGCTAGTCCTCAACACCAGCTGAGACAAATTGCTTGAGAGAGCGATATGCCTGCTCATATCTGAATCGCATCGTATCGGTAATTCCATAGTAAGAACGAATTTCTTCTTCGTCACTGCTGCCTTTTAAACTTTCAGAGACGATATCGTGTAAGGCCGCGGCCCAAATATCCAGTGTAGATTCCTCATCTTCCAGTAAAGACCGATAGTCTTTTGTTCCATAAATGGCCATTACAAACTGCGTCCACAGCTCTTGAGCAAAATAAAACAAGGTTGGCTCATGCACTTCCGTTTTTTCAGCCACGCGATCCAATATTTGAAGTACTGCTTCTGGAAATTCGCTATGGCTCAAAGGAACTTTATCAACGTCAATCTCTACCGTTTCCGTTCCTCTAGGAAGTGTTATCACGCCGCTCATCTCCCGGCGGCGAAGTGTCTGCAGGACACGGAACTGCAACAGAGGATGAAGAGGCTTCTCTTTAAGCCATCCTGCAAGAGCCGAATCGATCTCCGGCCTATCGAGATAAGCTAATTGTTCCAGCGCAAGTACCGTTTGTTCTGTCAAAGGACCGTTCATCACGGTGTCCAGCAGTTTATCAGCGTATCCCGCGTCCTGAGAAAGCTTGTCTTGGGCCATGCGGCGCTTCATCTCCGCTTCGTCCTCGTCACTCTCTCCATCAGCTTCTTGCTCACCGGAAGGACTGGATATAGATGATGGAAAAGCTGCTTCCAGCCACTCTAGCAGTGCCTGCCATTCTTCATAACTCCGTTCATTCTGGCCTTGGCACTGAAGCAGAAACCGGAGGAGCTCCATGGCCTCCCCGTAACGTTCGTTTTCGAGCATGACGGTAAGTTGTATCTGGTAGTAATCCAATGTCTTCGGAAACAGGATGATGTTCTTGTCTTCTTGATCAGGGGAGTTGGAGTCCTTTATAAGGACACCTCCTTTCTATTCTTTTTCATATTTGTTTGTAGATTATAGCATATCCTCTGCGAAGTTAAAAAAACACAAATTGCAAGAGATCTAAACTATATAAACACGTTTACAGCTAGCTTTATCCTGAACACAAATTAAAATAATTCGAATTAATGGGTTGATTTTTTTCTCATGACATGGTACGATATTTCCTGCTTGAAAAAATCATGTCCCAGTAGCTCAGCTGGATAGAGCAACGGCCTTCTAAGCCGTCGGTCAGGGGTTCGAATCCCTTCTGGGACGTATAAAGCAAACCGCCTTTTTGGCGGTTTTTTTTTCGTATTCCAGAAGGTGAGAACCCCTGATAGGGGTTCGTCGGAGCATTCTCATCGTTAGCATCTGCTTCGCAGTCGGCCTGCTATGGCCGTACCCCGGTCTGGGACGTATAAAGCAAACCGCCTTTTTGGCGGTTTTTTTCGTATTCCAGAAGTTGAGAACACCAGATAGGGGTTCGTCGGAGCATTCTCATCGTTAGCATCAGCTTCGCAGTCGGCCTGCTATGGCCGTACCCCGGTCTGGGACGTATAAAGCAAACCGCCTTTATGGCGGTTTTTTTTCGTATTCCAGAAGGTGAGGACCCCTGATAGGGGTTCGTCGGAGCATTCTCATCGTTAGCATCTGCTTCGCAGTCGGCCTGCTATGGCCGTACCCCGGTCTGGGACGTATAAAGCAAACCGCCTTTTTGGCGGTTTTTTTTCGTATTCCAGAAGGGTGTTGTGCTCTTATTTTATTTTCGCGGACTGACGTTCCGTTATTTGAGTCATTTTTACTATTTGAGCCTATTAGCGGACCCAGAGGACGTTATTACCTTAAGAACGAGTAAATATAGGTGCTTTTTGAGTAAATAAGTACATCTGTGTCCACTAAGGTTGGAATAAACCTTCCGAAGTAACAAATAATGTCTTCTCTGTCCGTTAAGATAGCCTCCTATAACCTAAACATACCGCTACTGGGAATTTGTAACTAGTAACTAGTAATTAATTATTTATTTTAGGATTACTTATAATGTTCTATACTACTAAGAGAAAATATTACCTAAATCCCTGTGCATAAGGAGGATCCGGCATGCCTTTATGGCTTACCTATGCCCTGCTCTCAGCCGTAACGGCCGCTCTCGTGGCCATCTTCGGAAAAATTGGGCTTCAAAACATTGACGCAAACTCTGCAACAGCCATCCGCGCTGTGATCATGGCACTATTTTTACTTGGTGTCGTAGCCGTTCAGGGCAAGTTTACGCAGCTCGGTGAAATTTTACTTCAGAAAAAAGCACTTAGCTTCATTGTACTCAGCGGAGTAGCCGGAGCCTTATCGTGGCTTTTTTATTTTTTGGCACTGAAATACGGAAAGGTATCACAAGTCGGACCTATTGATAAACTCAGTGTCGTTATTGCGGTTATACTGGCTTTTGTGTTTCTCGGCGAGAAAATCTCATGGATCAATGCGGCTGGGGTTGCTATGATTGCTGTTGGAGCTTTGTTAGTAGCTGTAAAATAACCTACATACTCTCACAAAAAGACCGTCTACAGACGGTCTTTTTTCTATCTATCTGTTATGCCCAGATATAGGTAATGGCTATAAGCTCCATAATAACTATGTATTTCATTTTATAACTCCATCTGTGCCACAATTAGAGCAACCAAATTTAAGGAGTGGTATTATGAGCTCATCCCAAGTGTGGAAGCCAAAAGATTATGATCAGCAGTTATCTTTTGTATCATCATACGGAAAAGGATTACTCGAGCTATTAGCCCCTCATCAAGGTGAACGGATTCTCGATCTTGGGTGCGGCACCGGCGATCTGGCAAGCGAGATTGCAGCCTCTGGAGCGATCGTTGTTGGGATGGATTTCTCCGAAGAGATGATTAGCACAGCAAAGGAAAAATATCCTGAAATCACTTTTCTCACAGGAAATGGAGAAAACTTTACAACAGATACCGTTTTCGATGCTGTGTTCTCCAATGCTGCACTCCACTGGATGACAAATGCCGCTGAAGTTGCATCATCTGTATATCGTGCACTAAAACCAGGCGGGCGTTTCATAGCTGAATTTGGCGGAAGAGGTAATATCGAAACGATCGTAGAGGCAATCTATAAAGTTCTTTCTTCCCACTACAGTCAGGATGTAAGTAAGTACAATCCTTGGTATTTTCCGAGTATAGGTGAATATGCTTCTTTATTGGAAAAGAGCGGATTTCATGTGACTTTAGCTCAGCATTATGAACGTCCAACCCGGCTTAATGATGGGGAAAATGGGATCAAGAACTGGCTTGCTCATATGGGAGATAGCTTTTTCATCGGACTTACACCTGAAGAAAAAAGCGAAGCGGTTGAACATATAAGCCGGCTAACGGAAGAAACTCTGTGGAATGGCGATGCGTTTTATGCAGATTACAAGAGGCTTCGAATTGTCGCTTACAAATGACCATTGATTTTGCAAACAGATTGGGTATAATATAAAAAACTCAAAACAACACAGTTCAATGATTGGGAGAGTAATGAGCGGTATCTATGTCCAAGCGAGCCGGGATGGTGGGAACCGGTACAGATGCGTTCACGAAACGGACCCATGAGATGGTCTTCTGAAATATATAGTAGGAAGCCCCGGCTTACACCGTTAAAGTAATCAAGTGGCTAGACCTATATGTCTAGCAACGAGAGTGGTACCGCGAGCTATAGTCCTCGTCTCTTATGAGATGAGGGCTTTTTTTATTTTCTAAGGGGGATTAAACATGCTAAGTCAGTTCATCATTTCTAACATTGAACAAGCTGTGCAGAAAATTGCTTCATCTACTATTCCAGAAACGCAGTTACCGAATAATGTTCAGGTACAAGTAGAGCAGCCAGCCAACATAGACCATGGGGACTACTCTACGAACATTGCGATGCAGCTTGCCAAAGCTCTTCGCAAGGCGCCTTTGCAAATCGCTGAACAAATCAAAGCTCAGCTTGAACAGAATGAACCATTTACCACACTGATTCGGAATATTCAGGTTGTTCCGCCTGGCTTCATTAACTTCCATCTGAATTGGGCTAGTTGGGCTCAAATGAAGTTCGAGTTGCCACAATCGTCTTCACACAAGGTCGTTATTGAACATACCTCGATCAATCCGAATAAATCTGCACATATCGGGCATTTGAGAAATTCATGTATCGGAGATACACTCGTGCGCCTAATGAGAAAAATCGGACACGATGTAGAGGTGCACAACTACATTGATGATCTGGGCAACCAATTGGCGGATACGGTTGTTGGCATTCAGAATGTTTCGTTATCCAAAGACCATCAACGTTTCGGCGA
The DNA here is from genome assembly GCF_042666275.1 of Paenibacillus sp. GCM10028914. Classification (NCBI taxonomy): domain Bacteria; kingdom Bacillati; phylum Bacillota; class Bacilli; order Caryophanales; family Paenibacillaceae; genus Paenibacillus; species Paenibacillus sp. GCM10028914. Next base: position 263,176 of record NZ_JBHTFO010000004.1, on the reverse strand, counting down.
TTACTGTTGGGATATTTATTCTGCCATCAACAAGGCTTATCAAGAAGATCCAGAGCTAGTCAAGCAAAGAACCGAAGTTCTTCATGCACTGGAAGAAGGCAATCAGAATATGTCATGGATCGGACTGCTCGTAGCTGAGCGAATCGTGAGAGAACACATCGAGGAAATGAAACAATTTGGTATTGAATATGACCTTCTCGTCTGGGAAAGCAATATCGTTAGAGAAGGTTTTTGGGATTCCGCGTTCGAACTTCTTAAGCAGACTTCCCTGTTTCATCAAGAAACTGAAGGCAAGCTCGCTGGCTGCTGGGTATTGAAGCAATCAACGCAAGAGACAGATGCCGAGGATAATGAGGCAGAACATAGTATTGATAAAGTGTTAGTTCGTTCTAACGGCATTCTGACCTATACTGCAAAAGATATAGCTTATCATTTATGGAAGTACGGCTTGCTCCAAAATGATTTTGTATACAAAAAATTCACAGGAGATGTTTGGACAACCAGCTCTCACGGCGAACATCAATCATTCGGCAAAGCGGATATGGTTATCAATGTCATTGATTATAGACAGCAATACCCGCAGCTAATGGTTAAGCAAGCACTTGAAGGATTAGGTTTTACTAACGAAGCTGAGAAACTACGCCATGTTAGCTATGGAGTCGTATCCTTAAGCCCGTCTGCTGCAGCGGATCTCGGTATCGATACATCCGATGGCAAAACTTCTTATGCTATGTCCGGACGCCAAGGAATTGGCATCAAAATAACAGAGCTCATTAACCTGATGGAAAATGTCATCGAGGATTCCCGTTCGGACAAAAACGGGGTCTCCAGCCGAGAAATTGCCATCGCGTCCATCCGTTACTATTTACTGCGCTTTGCTCTGCAGACAGAAGTCGTGTTCGATCTGAAACAAGCTACCGAAATTTCCGGGAATACAGGTGTCTATCTACTCTACTCCTACGCACGTGCTCTTAGTGTCTTGAACAAGGCTAAAGATAAAGACGTGATACCTGTTGTTCCAGAACAATTCCCTGATCTTGAAAAAGCAGAGCACGCTCTGCTCAGACATATCAGCACTTGGCATGATTCGCTGTATGCTGCGGGCAAAGAGCTTACACCAAGCTCTCTGTGCAATTACGCATATGAATTGGCTTCGTTATTCAACAATTTCTATGCAGCATGCCCGATCCTCAAGGCAGAAGCAGAAGTGCTAAGCTTCCGTGTATGGCTAACCTCTATTTTCAAAGATACACTTGGTGAAGCGTTAGATGTTCTTGGACTGCCTAAACCAAGCCGTATGTAAGACATTCTTACAAAAAGCCCCCATTCTCGTTTTATACGAAAAAGAGGGCTTCTTTTTTCTTTCCTTCTATTATGACTGTAATCCACGTAACGTCAGTTTAATGTTATAACCTTGCCCATTCGGTGTGGTTTCTGCAATCGTCCAGTTAACGGCTAAAGTCCGCTTTAGCTTCTCTAACTGTTCTTCCTGTACAGGGAGATTCTCGATAATTCCCTCACCGACAATAAAATCAGATTCCGAATTTAAATGAAAGGCTTCTTCAAGCCATACTTTCAAACCATTCCTCGTATTAAATGTAATCCGGTACCCTTCAAGCACCGCCTTCTCCAAATCCTCGCCATGCTCTTTCGCATAACTGTAAAATTCTGAATAATCAAAATTACTGCTTTGTGCGGTCTTGAATGCTTCAGTCTCGCCTGAACGTATAGCGTGCAAGAGTTCATTTTCTTGGACTCCGCTTTTTCGTGCATGCTCTATAAGAATCGCAGAACGTTGAGATATTTTGGTTTCTGACACTGGTGATCGCTCTCCTTTATGTATGTTAATTATCAATTATACGCGAAAAACGCCAGAATGGTATTTTCTTTATACCTATCTGGGGTTCTCACCTTCTGGAATACGAAAAAAAAACGCCATAATGGCGGTTTGCTTTATACGTCCCAGACCGGGGTACGGCCTTTTAAGGCCGACTGCGATGCAGATGCTTACGATGTGAATGCTCCGACGAACCCCTATCTGGGGTTCTCACCTTCTGGAATACGAAAAAAACCGCCATAAAGGCGGTTTTACTTGGACGTCCCAGACCGGGGTACGGCCTTTTAAGGCCGACTGCGATGCAGATGCTTACGATGTGAATGCTCCGACGAACCCCTATTTGGGGTTCTCACCTTCTGGTATACGAAAAAAACCGCCATAAAGGCGGTTTTACTTGGACGTCCCAGAAGGGATTCGAACCCCTGACCGACGGCTTAGAAGGCCGTTGCTCTATCCAGCTGAGCTACTGGGACATGATATGTAAAACGAAACGAAAAACAGTAACGAAATATATTATATCGCATATTCAGCATTTATCAAACAAAAATTTTGACGATAAAATAACTTTTGAATCAGCATGCCGCTAACAGGGTAATATGAATACAAGTTACAGAATTCGAAAGGGGCATCTCCATGAGGCAATTACTCTCTTCACTATCGTACTTCAGCATCTTCTTTGCACCGTTTATACTACCGATCATTGTATGGATCGCCTCTAATGACATCTATGTCGAAAAACACGCGAAACGAGCACTAATTTCTCACTTGTTTCCGGTTGTCGCCGGCATCATATTAATTATCATGGCGATTGGATCCGGCTCATTCGGCGCAGTTCTCGGTTATGTCGTGCTGTTCGGCGCCATTTACTTCGGTGCCTTTGTATACAACGTAGTCAAAGGAATACAAGTGCTGCAAGAATACGCCTAAATTCAGCTATGAATTACCTGACGAAAGCACACACTTTCGAAATAGCAACATAATGTTCAGTATGCATTCGTGCTTTACCATATATAATGGGGGCGTCTTAAGGTTGAATAACCTGTATGACGCCCCCATTTCTCTTTTACTTCGTCGTAATCAATACCATCTGTTCGTTCTTATCCCACTTAACCTCGCTGCCGAGAGCGTCAGCTACAAAACGAAGCGGCACCATCGTCGTCCCTCTCACCGAGCGTGGTGCGATGTCAAGAGTTACCGTTTTGCCATTGACTACCGCTTGCTTAGAACCCATCTTCAACTTTATATTGGTCGATCCCTTAGTAGAAGTGACCGTCTGTGTTTTCTGATCCCATTTGACAGGAGCTTGCAGTGACTCAAAAATCGGGCGCATCGGAACAAGGATATTGCCATTTACCATAACTGGCGCTTGGGCGTAGGACTGCAATTGACCGTTTATTTTAATACGAATTGGTTCTGCACCAATCTCTTTTCCAGCTTCATCATAATATTTCAATTTCACACTGCTTACACGGCTGTCATAATCGATTCGCAGCGTTGTTGTCTCATTAGCAAGCATATACACCTTATCCGTATCCGATCCAAGGGAGCGTCCTTTCGCATCATATGCAGTGGATTTCACAGTGATCCGCTGACTCTTAACGCCGTTCTCTATCCCAATGGTAACAACTAGCTTGTTGTTGATCCGGGTTCTCCCCTCAGCAATAATCTTAGGTGTCTGACTGCTCCCCGTTAAAAATACCTTCACGCCGCTAATAGCTTTTCCAGACTCAAGTTTAGCCTCAAAGTTGGCAATTTCATTGCCTATCAAATAACCTGTGGTCGTATTAACTTCAAGCACTTTCCCACTTGAGTTACTGCCCACTATAATGACTCCCACTCTGCCGCCTTCGTTGCGATTATGAATGGTTCCTGTAATAATTAGTTTTCCATTCTCCACTCGGCTTCCTGTTTGGAGAAGCTTTACAGCATCCTCTTTCGAATCAATAACTGTTACCTTGACACTTTTAATCTGGTTTACAGCTTTCAACTGTATCTCATATGTAGCAACCTCGCCACCTATTTGATAACTGCTTGCTGATTTAACTTCTATAGCCTTACCATTAGCATCATAACCTACGGCAAGCATCCCCACCTGTCTGCCCTCAGTTGCATTCTGAACAGCACCAGATACCAGGATACCGTCCTTCTCTGTGCGGGTACCCGATTCTAAAAGCACCGCTTGGCTGCCTGCAGCTGCTGCTGGAAGTACCTTTACCTCTTTGATCTTACTCCCGCTTTCTAAAGCTACTTCGAAGGTTTCTATCTCATTACTCATGAGATATGCGGAGTCCCCTATTACTTCAATTGCTTTGCCATTCTCATCGTAACCTACCACCACAAATCCAGCTTGTGTGCCGCTTCCACCGTTACGAACATCAAAACTAACGGTCATTTTTCCATTGACCAATTCCTGTGTTGATTCGATTACGGTAATAGCGTTAACTTCCTCAGCACTAGCGGATGGCTGTATAGATCCAAAAGCCAAAACCACCGCCAGCATACCTGCCCCGATTGTTTGAATAAAGCGCTTGTTCAAATCTCATCTCTCCTCAAGAAGTATTGGTTAATATACTATTGCACTAATCCATCATTATAGGGATACGAGATCGTCAAGCATATAGAGGCGAAGTCCCATTTCCAAAACATTCACATAAAAGTACATAACTGGTACGTGACACCTAATTTTGTATATAAAAGAGCAACTGAAGTTCCTATCTTTCCTTATCGATTTGCAGATAAATGTAATCAAAAACTGATATCATGTGACAGAAATCAACAAAAAAGAGACCATGCCTATTTTAGGTCTGGTCTCCTCATGAATCCATGCTATATCTCCACTTAACTTTAAAAGCGCTCATTCAATTGTTGAGTTAGTGTACCGGTGGATAATAGTTGCTGTTTAAACTGCTCACGTTCCTCTTCCGCGGTGCCTATTGCATTGTTTACAAAAGCGATATCTGTAGCATCCTCATAAGCATTATGCATACTGTTATCGAACCAGTCCTGCTCTAAGGAGGCATCACTTCGGACAACCTTAACCAGTTCATAACCTCCCAGCCGTGCCGATGGTGCCAGATAGGCTAGAACCACCTTGTCTGTTCCAGAAGAGGGGTATACCTCAACCTCTGCACAAGGTGTGCCATTCACCTCCGTCATGCGGCGGATCTTAGCATCCTTAATAGAGTACATTTTTCAATTCTCCTCTCAATGATCTGTGAAATGGGAAAGTAGCCGCAGCTGCTGCATTTGAGATTTGGTTTCTGGTGTTCCCAAACGATAAATCGTCATATACACATGATCCAATGCATCCTGAAATAACGCATTCGTACTCTGCTCTGGCGTATCAGGCCATGGAAAAACGTAACCAGGGAAGGCTTCCTCTTCTTTTTCCTGCATTAAATCCAGTTCAATACGTACCTGATCCGCTTCCTCTGGTGTCGCCTCAATCTCCCATTCATATGAGCTTGCTCCCTGCTCTGTTAAAACCGAGCGGCTCTGGACGGAGACGTAATACGTCGACTTGTCCATGTCGCTCTCACCCCTTCGCTTTGGATTCGTCCTCCTTCATAGTTTTCGTTAAAGGACAGACATTTTATGCCTTGCTTCGGCATATATCTTTATGACTTTGGCGATTAGAAACAAAAAGTAGGTCATCGTATGACAAAGACAAAAGAGAGGATGATCCGTCATGTGCGGAATAACCGGTTTTATACAGTGGAGTGGCGACTTAACCCAGGACTCACAGCTGCTGGTTCGAATGACTGAGAGCATTGCACACCGCGGTCCTGACGGCTCAGGTACATGGATCTCCAATCCGTGTGCATTTGGACATCGGCGGCTCAGTGTTATCGACCCTGAGAATGGTGCCCAACCCATGATTGTTCACAAGGAAGAAGATATTTACGCAATTGTATATAATGGGGAGTTATATAATGCCGCTGAACTGAAAGACGAACTGGTTCAAAGAGGACACCGTTTCAAAACAAAATGCGATACTGAAGTTCTGCTCGTCTCCTATATCGAATGGGGACCCGATTGCTTGGATCGATTAAATGGAATATTTGCGTTTGCCATTTGGGATAGTGTCAGAGAACAAGTATTTTTAGCCAGAGACAGAGTCGGGGTTAAACCTCTGTTCTACAGTTACATCGACGGAACACTTATCTTTGGATCTGAACCGAAAGCGCTGCTCCAACATCCTAAAGTAGAACCTGTGGTTGGACCGGAAGGTTTAGCAGAAGTGTTTATCTTAGGTCCTGCAAGAACACCTGGACACGGTGTGTATCGAGATATATCTGAGTTAAAGCCTGGTCATGCCATGATATTTAATCGGGGAGGACTTCGATCTTATACGTATTGGAAACTAACAAGTAGGCCGCATGAAGATGATGTAGAGCAAACAGCAGCTCATCTTCGAGAGCTGCTATTTGATACCGTCGAAAGACAGCTGGTATCCGATGTTCCAGTCTGCTCCCTGCTATCCGGAGGACTGGATTCAAGCGCCTTATCTGCCATTGCTGTTGATTATTACAAACAGACTGGCCAAGGGCAGATTCATACGTATTCTGTAGATTATGTAGATAATAACAGGCATTTTCAGTCCCATTCCTTCCAGCCTGGATCTGATGCACCTTGGATTAAACGAATGTATGAAGAACTAGGAACGGAACATCACTGGATTGAATTCGATACACCTGAGCTGATTGAGGCTCTTGAATTATCCACCCAAAAACGAGATCTTCCGGGAATGGCCGATGTCGATGCTTCCTTGCTCCTGTTTTGTCAGGAGATTAAAAAAGGGGCGACTGTGGCCATATCTGGTGAAGCCGCGGATGAAATATTCGGCGGATATCCTTGGTTTCACAGAGAGGATATGCTGAATTCAGGAACCTTCCCTTGGTCTGTTGCTCCGGATATGCGCGCAGGACTGCTCTCTGCTGAAATAAAAGAGTGGATTTCTCCTCTCGAATATTTGGGAGACCGATATAGTGATGCAGTTGCAGAGGTTCCGCTATTGAGAGAAGAAACCGGTCAGCAAGCAAAAATGCGAATCATGTCCTATCTGAATATCACCCGTTTCATGCCAACGCTGTTAGATCGTAAGGACCGTATGAGCATGGGCGTTGGGTTGGAAGTACGCGTTCCTTATACAGATCACCGCCTGATTGACTATGTGTGGAATATTCCATGGAGTATCAAATCAACAGGAGACCGCGAAAAAGGTATTCTTCGTAAAGCACTTGAAGGAGTCCTTCCGAATGATGTACTTTATCGTAAAAAGAGCCCTTATCCAAAAACACATAATCCCAACTACCTGGCAGCCGTGAAACAGCAGGTGCTTTCGATTCTGGATGAGCCTTCATCTCCACTCTTACCGCTTGTGGATACCAAAAGAATCCGGGAACTTGCCTCTTCTCCCGAGGCATCCTCTAACCTGCCTTGGTTCGGCCAGCTGATGTCAGGGCCACAGCTCTTTGCGTATTTATCTCAGGTGAATTACTGGCTGAAAGAATATAATGTAGCTATCCGGTGAACAATGATTTCTTATAATCAATCAAAAAAATTGCCGTATCCATGTGCTCCATGGATACGGCATTTATATTTAGAGCCAGCTCATTTTTTATAACCACTCCAGAAATTCAAGACGATTTCCAAATGGATCCTTTAAATAGAAGCGTTTCACTCCTTCATCCTTTCGTACATCGTCATTAATGACCGGGACATCATGGATCAGCAAGTAATCTCTCAATTCATCGAGATGAACAACGTGAAACGCCGGATGAGCCTTCGTAGCAGGCGTAAAGTCCTGTTGTACTCCAATATGAACCTGATGTGTACCACACTCAAACCAGACACCGCCGCGTTTTTTCAGGGGTTCGGGCTTATCGATTTCTGGCCAGCCTAACAATCCTGTAAAAAAGTGCCTTGCTTCCTCTTCACATCCTGCAGGAGCTGCTAATTGAATATGATCAATCCCAGTAAATGAATAACTCATCTTAAAACCTCCCCTCTCTTCGTATTTCACACAATGAAACTACGTTTCATTATAATTATATTATAAATACCAAAAATAACCACGTCATTTTAACTGAATTTTGTAAATAAAAAAAACAGAACATCTCCCGTTCTCATCAAAAAATCGGGAAACATCCTGTTTCTTCTATGTACGGAATGCGGGCTTCAACCCGATCCGTTGGATTCATTTCGTTGATATTACTATTGCTGAAGTTTCTCTGCAAGTTGACGAAGTGCATGACCACGGTGACTGATCGCCTGTTTCTCATCCATAGTCAGATCCGCCATAGTCTTCTCTAAATGTGGAAGATAAAAGAGCGGATCATAACCAAAGCCTTTATTTCCAGAAGGCTGTGAAGTTATCCATCCATCAACCGTCCCTCTGGCTTCAATATGTTGCCCCGTTACCGGGTCATACAACACCAATACACAAACGAACTGCGCTGGACTCAGAAGCGGCTGCTCTGTATCTTCACCAAGCCGCTGCTTCTCAAGCTCAGCCAGAAGCTTCAGATTATTATCCTGGTCCGCACCATGCTCACCGGCATACCGGGCAGAATATACGCCAGGCTGTCCATTTAATGCCTCTACACATAGACCAGAATCGTCAGCAAGAACAGGTAAGCCGATTGCGTCTCCAATGGTCTTTGCTTTTTTAAACGCATTCTCGAAAAAGGTCTCACCGTCTTCAATCACATCCGGGAGATCCGGATAATCAAACATACTTACTACCTTTTTGCCAAATGGCTCAAAGGCATGAGAGAATTCCATCACTTTTCCTTTATTACGTGTTGCAACGATGATGATATCTTTTTCCAGCTTCATGAACTACACTCCACTTCTCGTGCTGACTGTGCCGATTTTGGCTGCAATCGGACCAAGAGCCTCTTGCTGACGGAGTATCAGCTCACGGATTCCTTGTTCACCGAGTTCCAGAATCTGATCCAGTTCTTCGCGCGAAAACGGACTGTCTTCACCAGTACCCTGAACTTCAACAAATTTACCGCTGCCCGTCATCACTAAGTTCATATCCACTTTAGCCTTGGAATCTTCTTCATAGTTTAAGTCGAGAAGTACCTGCCCACCAGCTACTCCCACACTTGTAGATGCCAAATAATCGGTAATCGGAAATACAGCCAGCTTATGCTGTTCTGCAATTTTATTTACTGCAATGGCCATTGCCACAAATGCACCAGTGATTGAGGTTGTTCGGGTCCCGCCGTCCGCTTGAATGACATCACAATCGAGCGTGATCGTACGTTCACCCAACGCATGCAGATTCACAACAGACCTAAGCGCTCTACCAATCAGCCGTTGAATTTCCATCGTCCGGCCGCTGAGTTTTCCTCGGTTCGCTTCCCGCTGATTACGGGATTGTGTTGCCCGCGGCAGCATGGAATACTCCGCTGTTACCCAGCCCTTTCCTTGTCCTTTCAGAAATGGGGGAACTTTCTCGTCCACAGTAGCTGTAATCAGCACCTTGGTTTCTCCCATTTCGATGTACACGGAGCCTTCCGCATATTTATTCACATGGGTCGATAAATTCATCGGGCGAAGCTCATCGCTCTTACGTCCGTTAGATCTCATGTTTTCTGCCTCCTACTTCTTATCGCGTCCTAATTAGCAACCCCTATTCTACCAAAGTACAGGCATAAAAGCACTCTTTCAGCTCGCCCGACTCTTATATAGGAATCTCATTAATATGCTCTGGCCTGCTGACAGGTTCACTGTAATTCTGCCCGTCATCTCCCTTAACTTCCGTAAGATCATTCATGTGTATCTTTACCTTGACGTTATCCGAATTTTCAGCAACCGTAAGTACAACAGCTTGCAGCATTTCAGAAGGAATCTCATCCCCTTGCTCAAACATACTTTCATTTAAAGAAACTGTAAGCGATCCGTCTTCATTCTTATCAACCGAAGCAACCGACGTTTCACTTGTCATGACCTGTTCAAGTCCGTCTCCATGCTGCGGACCGCGAATGAGCTCATTCAGTGCTGCCTTAACCGAATCCTGACCCGAAGCGACAAGACGTGTTACCGGCACATAGTACTGAATACCAGATGGAGATAAACCTGAGAAATAAACCGTTACAGATGAAGACTGTGAATACTGTGTATCATCCGCTTTTTGGAGATTGATCCCCATGGTCCGTGCTAGCGGACGATCTAGAGGCGTTTGGTTAACAGGCATTTCGTTCAACAACGCGCCTTCCATCCACAACTGCACTTTGTCTATCCCCTCGTATCCCGTTAACGTCCAAGTCAGAGCCTCCAAAATTTTGCGTTCATCCTGAGCTTTATATTCGCCAAAGGATTTGTTGAACTCCACCACAGCAAGTTTATTTTCTTTATCGACCGTTAGCTTAACCTGTGTTCCCGCAGGAAGCACGCCTCTAAATCCTGCAGGAATATACCCGGAATAAGATCCGCCCTCAACCAATGCTTCCAATGCACCGTAAATAGGGTCTTTTCCTTCTACTTTGGGTATACCAAGAGTAACAGGAGCGAGCATTCCATTCTGATCAGCTAGATATACGGTTGTCTGTACACCTAGCTGTCCTTGTAACGAAATGCCTGTGGCGGTATTCAGCATTTGAGACTCCACTTGGGCTGGCGGCGGATCAATGGACTCCGATTCTTTACCGCCAAATGGGCCGCAGCCGGACAGCATGATCGGAACAGCAAGAAGTCCGGCTGCTGAGAGCCCTCGAATATAACGTTTACTTGGCATGTATTGTTCCTCCCTACATTTTGTACAGGTTGTACTCTTATGTATACGAGCCCTTTTCCAAAACATGCCCCTTCATTTTCCGGTTTCTGGACAAAGAGGGCGGCAAAAAAGTACAATCTTGATGTATGGACCCATTACTACCACTAATTAGACGAGGTGAGATTATGGCCGACGCAAAAATACCTTACAGCCTTAACAGCAAAAAGGTCGCAGAAGCGACTAAAAGTCTGCTTCACGAACGAGGAGTTACCATTCCAGAGATTGCAGAATTGGTCATGGTGCTCCAGAAGAAATATTATCCGAACCTGACCATGGAAGAGTGTATTGAAAATGCCGAGGCAGTACTCAGCAAACGGGAAGTTCAAAACGCCGTGCTGACAGGCATTCAGTTAGATATATTGGCGGAAGAAGGAAAGCTCCTCTCTCCTCTTCAGGACATGTTAGCCAATGACGAAGGATTATACGGCGTAGATGAAATCCTTGCCTTCTCCATCGTCAACGTTTATGGAAGCATCGGTTTTACGAATTATGGATATATCGATAAACTTAAGCCGGGGATCCTAGAGCGGTTGAATGACAAATCGAGTGGAAATATCCATACTTTCCTGGATGACATTGTAGGAGCTGTCGCAGCAGCGGCGAGCAGCAGAATAGCTCACCGCAAACAAGCAGAGCGTGAAATTGAAGTGACCGGAACAACAGTGGAGGAAAATAACCTCTGAGAAATTAAAAAGGAGCTGTCCCATAAGTAGATTTTTTCTACTAAGGGACAGCTCCTTATTCTATTTCCACAGCAAATTTTGGATGGAAAGCCCGGCGAGGTGAGAAAGATAATTTTCCGGGATATATTCTTGGCGGTTTCTTTGTGTTCTTAAATGTGTCAGCACGAAGCAGTGGAGGGGACAAAGCGTTTCCGTACAAGCGGCAGCGGTCGCCTAAAAGCTTTCCAAAGGAAAGCTCACTTCGGAAGCAGATGCCTTTGTGCTCTAATTTCACCATTAACAAAACTTGTTCAAGAAATTAGAGCACAAGAGCGATGGGAGGAATGATTTGTACCCGTAGCGTCTCTCAACCTCATTCACATTTTTCCCTTGTAGGCGGAGACGGACTCACGATGAATGATCGAAGCTGGTATATAAACGGTCTCTTTCGGAAAATCAGAATGCTTTATACTGTGAAGCATAAGTTGTACCGCTCTCCTACCAATGATCTCTTTTTCTACATTTACAGTAGTCAAGCCAGGGGTCGTATGATACGCGTCTTCGATATTATCAAAACCAGTCACCGAGATATCGCCAGGAACTTCAAGCTTCAAATCCGACAACGCTCTCATGGCACTAATAGCAATTGAATCATTTGCACATACAAGTGCTGTAGGCAGCTCACTATTATTGCAGCACTCCTGCAAAATCATCCTAATCTCTTCAGTAAACTCTGCCCGGTCGTCCCCTTTCAAATGACAAAGCGGATCTTGTCGATCAACAGGCAGGCCATGTTCTTCCATCGCATCTTTATAACCTGTCCATCTGCTCATGAAGCTCTGCGAATAATTCACGTTACCCACAAACCGAATCTTTCGATGATTCAATGACAGCAGATGTTGACTCAGTTGGTATACACATTCTTTATTGTTAGAAAACAACCGAATGGCCTCAATAAGTGGATTTCCAGAGTCGACCAGCACAATCGGAACTCGCAGCCTGCTGATCTCTTCAATAACTTGAGACGAAACTTCTCCTACCCCAATAAAGCCTTGAATTGTATCCCGGTTTACAATGGACAAAAAACTGTCTGCCGTCTGATCTGTAACAACGACTCCCTTCAAGTCAAGCGACTCGAGTTCTTGGGTAATCCCGTCAACAATCCGACCCCAGTAGAGTGAGTCCTTAAATTGATAACTGATATTCGGAAGCAGAACTACGATCGTCTGAACAAGACCTGTTGCTCCGTCAGATTCGTCTTCACCAACCTTTACTACACGAGGATTGAACCGGTATCCCATCTTAATCGCTGCTTGCCGAACTCTTTCCCTCGTAGCCGCGTTTACCCCTTCTTTACCCGATAACGATTTGGAGACGACATATTTAGAAACACCTACCGCATCAGCGATATGTTGCATCGTAACTTTATGGCTCATAATTTTCTTCATCCGTTCATTAGCTAATTGTTATTTAAAAGTTATTATAACACTTTCCTACTCTTTTTATAATATCCACATTAGGGGGTAAAGCAAAGATTCACAGCTAGCTTGAAATCAGAACATACAAAAAACCGGCAGCCCTGAAGGGCTACCGATGAACCAATCTTATTCCTAAACATAAAGGGTGGGATGAACTGGCCTTATATCCCAAATGTCTGCCGCATAACGATTAATGGTGCAATCACTGGAGAAATACCCAGCATGAGCGATATTCACAATGGATTTCGATGCCCAATTCTGCGGGTTCATATAAGCCTGATCAATAGCTGCATGCGCTTCTGCGTAGCTTCCAAAATCCCGAAGCACAAAAAATTCGTCATTATGCTCCAAAATAGACTGATAGATCAAATTTAGCTCCCGTTCGTTGCTGCAAAACGGTCCGGGGGACACCAATTGATCCATCACACGTTTAATTCGCGGATCTTGCTCGTATACTTCTCTTGCCACATATCCTCCGCTTCTGTAATAATCAAGTACCTCTTCGGATCTTAATCCGAAAAGGAACATGTTATCATCCCCTAACATCTCATACATCTCTACATTCGCTCCGTCAAGCGTTCCGATCGTAAGCGCTCCGTTCAGCATAAATTTCATGTTTCCGGTACCTGAAGCTTCCTTACTGGCCGTGGAAATCTGCTCACTCACATCGGCAGCCGGAATAATCTTCTCTGCTAAAGAGACCGAATAGTTCTCAAGAAACAGCACTTTCAACTTGCTGCTTACCTGGGGATCTTTGTTCACTACGTCTGCGACCACATTAATCAGTTTTATGATGCTCTTCGCCAGATAGTAACCAGGCGCCGCTTTTGCACCAAATATGAACGTCCGTGGTACTCGGTCAGCTGATGGGTTATCCTTGATCTCATTGTATAAGTGCATTACATGCAAAATGTTCATCAACTGTCGCTTGTATCCATGTAGTCGTTTCACCTGAACATCGAAAATCGAATCTGGATCCACCCTTACCCCTTGTTTCTGTTCAATATAGGCGGCAAGACGCAGCTTGTTAGCACGTTTAATACTCATGATTTTATCACGAAGTGCCGAATCATCTTTGAATGACTCCAGCCTAAGCAGTTGATGCGGGCGTTTAATCCATATGGTTCCAATCGTCTCACTAATTACATTGCTAAGCTCGGGATTGGCATGCATCAACCAGCGGCGATGGGTAATACCATTCGTCTTATTATTAAAACGTTCAGGAAAAAGATCATAAAATGGCTTCATCACATTGGTCTTCAGCAACTCAGTATGCAATGCAGCGACACCGTTTACACTGTAGCTGCCGACGATCGCCAGATGAGCCATCTTCACCTGATCACTCTCGATGATAGCCACTTGAGAAACGAGGCCCTGCTGACCTGGAAAGCGTTCGAGCAGCATTCCACAAAAACGTTTATTGATCTCTTCGATGATCATGTACACTCTTGGCAACAGCTCACGAACCATTTTGCTAGGCCACTTCTCCAATGCCTCGCTGAGCAGCGTATGGTTGGTATAAGATACTGTCCGTGTTGTTAGATCCCACGCTTCATCCCACCCAAATCCTTTATCATCAATCAATAATCTCATCAGCTCAGGGATGACGAGGGTTGGATGTGTATCATTAATATGGACAGCTACCTTCTCCGGCAACTCGCTATAAGGAAGTTCTAATTTATCGAACGTTCGAAGTACACTTTGCAGTCCCGCCGAACATAAGAAATACTGTTGTTTCAGGCGAAGAAGCTTACCTTCATATCCGGAGTCATCCGGGTACAGAAATTCAGAGATCGATTCTACCGAACGATTATACTCTAAAAATTTATAATAGCTGTTCTGACCTTGAAGCCTCATCTGAGACGGATCATTCGCCGACTCCGCACTCCACAGACGAAGGGTATTCACATGAGGATCACCATATCCGATCACTGGAACGTCATAGGGTACAGCCCAAACTTTTTCGTAATTGACCGTGTTAAACTGAGTTCGGCCATTTTCTTCCCCAACTTCAATCTGACCCCAAAAACGAACCTCAACCTTTTTATCTGCCCGGCGTTCCTCCCAAACATTGCTCTTCTGAAGCCAATCATCCGGCAGCTCTACCTGATGGCCATCGATGATCTTTTGCTCGAACAGACCGTATTTATAACGGATTCCACAACCATGTCCTGCATAACCTAGAGAAGCCAAGGAGTCTAGGAAACATGCAGCAAGCCGTCCTAACCCGCCGTTACCAAGACCGGCATCTGGCTCCTGCTCCTCAATCTCCTCCAGATTCCACCCTAACTCCTGCAAGCCACCACGAACAGTTTCGAGCATGCCCAAGTTCAATAAATTGTTTCCCAGCAATCGGCCGATCAGAAACTCCATCGAGAAGTAATAAACCTGTTTCTCCTGTTGTTCCATGTACGATTGATTCGTTTCTGCCCATTCCCGCCCGATAAACTCACGAATGAGGGTACCTAGAATTTTGTAAATATCACCTGCCGTAGCTTCTTCTATCGTTTTCCCTAAACGACTAACCAACTGTTCTTTAAACGTAGATTTGAAAATTTCCTTGTTGTTAAACACAAGATGTCCTCCTGACACAATAAGTTTTAGATCGCCGTATCTTTAGCAACTACAAAAGGCTTTCTCACATCACCCTGAAGCTTGCGGCCTTTAGATATGATGACGTCTTTGTCCAGAATTACATTCTCTAACACAACATCTTCTTCAATAACGCATTTTTGCATAATAATCGAATTATGAATCCTTGCGCCTTCTTTCACCTGCACTCCACGGAACAATATGCTGTTCTCCACAGAACCGCCAATCTGACATCCATTCGCTACTAACGAATTGTTCACATCTGCTGATTCAAGGTACTTCGCTGGAACCTCATATTTAATCTTTGTGTGCACCTGCTGTTCTTTAAATAAAGAATTGTATTTTTCCGGATTAAGCAAATCCAGACTGTTTCGATAGTAGCTCTCAAGTGAATTGATTACTGAATGATATCCCCTGTACTCATAACCTGCGATTGTAAGGTTTCCTCGGTTTTTCTGAATCGCATCTCGAAAAAAATGACTCTCTCCATGCGCAATGCACTGGTTAACCATCTGGAGAAAACGCGCTTTCTCCATAATGAACATTTCCATATAAATGTTAGTATGCCCTCGATCATGATGGATATCGGTCACACGTCCACTGTCATCCACATCGAGCCGAGTGCATGGGTGATGTTCTGGCTGAAGCTGATCCACCTTCGTATAAATGAGGGTAACATCGGCACCCTGTTCTAAGTGGTATTCATACGCCTTTCCAAAATCAACGCTGCTTAGATGTTGACTCCCGGAATATACGATGTATTTAGCCGATCCTCGCTCAAAAAAATCCAGATTATTATGAATATGCTGAAGTTCTCCAGTCGAAACATCCGACGGATCGTTCCAGTCCGGAGGTAGGATGAACAACCCTCCTCTTTTACGATCCAAGTCCCATGGTCGTCCCTCACCGAGGTGATCCATCAATGATCGATATTTACGCCGAACGAATAGAGCAATATCCAGCACCCCGGCGTGCATCATATTAGACATCACAAAGTCAATAAGTCGATACCTTCCGGCAAAAGGAACCGCCGCTCCGCACCTAAAATATGTCAGTTCATTCAATACATCAAGCTCATGATCTAAATTTATAACTCCCATAAGTTGCTGCATGACACACCGTCCTCTTTTATTAGGTAATAGGGGTTGGAGCTGATATATTGTATTTTGGTGCAGTATCAAAGCCGTTTGTGATCAATAATATTTCGCTGTCATCTACCTCTTCTTCGCCAATGACCGCACCGTCTTCAATGACCATATTCTCGGTAATAATGGCACGGTGAATGCGTACATTACGACCGATCTTTACTTGCGGCATAATAACAGAATCTTTCACCACACTGCCCTCTCCTACTTCCACACCGTAAAAAAGAACCGAATGATTAACCTCACCATAAACGGAGCAGCCCTCATTGATCATGCAATTTTGCACCTTCGCACCAGGTGCTATGTATTCAGCAGGTTGATTGGGATTTCGGGTATAAATCCGCCAGGATGGATCATTCAAATCCAGTTTTGGATGCTCCGCTAAAAGGTCCATATTCGCTTCCCATAGACTGTTAATCGTACCGACATCCTTCCAATAACCTTGAAAAGGATAAGCGTACAATGTCTTTTCCTCACCCAGCATAAGAGGAATGATATCTTTACCGAAGTCGTGGCTTGAATCTGGATTCTCGACATTTTGAAGCAAGTATTTTTTAAGCGTATCCCATTTGAACAGGTATACCCCCATGGAAGCTAAGGTACTCTTCGGCTCTGCAGGCTTCTCCTCAAATTCATAGATACGCAGATCATCATCTGTGTTGAGAATTCCGAAACGCGTTGCCTCCTCCCGGGTCACATTGATAACCGAAATCGTACAATCCGCATTTTTATCCTTGTGGTAACTTAGCATCTGATCGTAATCCATTTTATAAATATGATCACCTGACAATATCAGCACATGTTCCGGATCATACTGTTCTATAAACATTAGATTTCGATAAATAGCATCTGCTGTTCCTCGATACCAGCTCGTTCCATCTTCGCGCTCATATGGCGGCAGCACATATACGCCTCCACTTCGCCGGTCCATATCCCAGTCACTCCCAACACCTATATATGAATGAAGCACGAGCGGCTCATATTGAGTTAACACGCCAACTGTATCAATTCCTGAATTTGAGCAGTTGCTAAGCGGAAAATCAATGATTCGGTATGTACCTCCAAAATAAACCGCAGGCTTCGCGAGTGTCTTCGTTAGTTCCTTAAGGCGTTTTCCTTGACCTCCAGCAAGCAGCATGGCCACCACTTCTTTTCTCTTCATGGCGTAATCTCCTTTACTCCTATTAAGGATATTTGTGGATAAACCTGAGAGCAGGATAAATAGAACAAGGTTAATCTGCTGATAGAACACGGATGGATTTCCATAAACATACAAATGATGGTCTTACGTTTAAATTAAACATGAAACTTACTTAGTAATCCTAAATGGAAAAAAGAGGAAGTATATATCATGGTGAGGAAGGGCGTATAACGATGATGAGTGGGTGTTCCTGCTTCACAAGCCCGGCCATTTCAAGACGAGGCTTGTGGAACAAGAATATGTGAGTAGAAGAGTTTTCATTCATTTCTAAAAAGAAGCTTCTGTGAACAACAGAATGTCAGAAGTTATATCTACGCGGGTTTAAAGCAAAACATTCCCGCTTCCGTCTCGCTTAGCTCTGCGCGGTTCTGACGGACTAGCTCGGCGAGATGAGCCAGCGCTTCGCACATGGCGAAGCGCATTTGGTGAATGCCGAGTTTGTCGCCGAAGAGGGCTACGCAGACCTCGAAGCCGGTAAGGCAACCGGCTGCGGACAGCATGCCGGCGATATTCGTTAAGCGCTCCTCATGATGGAGGAGGAGCGCTTCAATCCGTTCACGGAAATGCGTGAACGGGTGTCGGTGTCCGGGATACGCAGTCCGGACATTTAGTTCTTGGAGGCGGCGAAGCCCCTCAAGGAACAGGTGCAGCGGCTCGGCGTCGCTGTCGGGAACGAGACTAATATTAGGCGAAATCTGTGGCAGAACGGCATCGCCGCATAGGATTACACCGCTATCCGGATGATAAAAGGATATATGCCCCGGAGCATGGCCAGCGGTCTGAACTGGAACCCAGAGTCGTCCGCCCATGCTGATATGCGTTTCTTCATTTATGTACGTAACTTTAGGCTGGGGAGAAACTTGTTGTATGAAGCTGTCCAGATGCTCCGGAATCTGACTGAGCCAGAACTCCGGCATTCCATGAGCAGCAAAAAATGCAGGCAGTTGTTTATTCATCCCAGCATCGTGGGGTTTCTCTCCCCACATCAACTGGGCTTCCTGATGAGCACGCTCCGACATCCATACTTTTGCCCCGCTCTGCTCCTGAAACCATCCTGCTATTCCATAATGGTCAGGGTGGTGATGCGTTAAAACTACGGAAGTTATATCCTCCACGTTCAACTGAAGTGCTGCTAGAGCTTGTGCCCATTCCTGCTCAGAGGACATCGTTCGAGGTCCTGGGTCGATCAGGGTAATCCCCTGTTCATCTTGCAATATATAGCTATTTACCCACCGAAGCGGTGAATCAAGTGTAATTTTGACTTGTATAAGCTGATCCTCATTTAAGTGTGAAATTGCCGGCATATGCCCGATCGTCTCCTGTCCCATCATTAATGCTCCCTAGGACGCCGACCGACAAATATCATCCGCGGTGATACTTCCGGTTCATATCGATCCTCATCATAGCTTCCGTGAACTTGATCAATACAGAGGCCAGCTTCTTCTACCATCAACTTAAATGCATCTAGGGTATAGAGCTTCACACGTTCATGATAATGTCGCGTCTCTCCCCCATATAAACTGGTGATCGTTATTTCTTTTTTAACATAGCCATTCTCGATCTCTCGTCTTTCTTTGATTCGCTGTCCTTCGGATTCCCGGGAAGATTCCGGTACCAGGTTCTGCTGTACATAGTCAGGATTCAGAAAATCTATAATAAATCGTCCATTCGGCTTCAACACTCGATAAATCTCCTGCAGCACTTTGATATGTTCCTCATCCTTCGTGAAATAACCAAACGAAGTAAACAGATTCAGTACAGCATCATACTCGCGGTCTTTCACTGGCAAGCGGCGCATATCGGATAGAATCCAAGAAACCGCCTTATCCTGATCTAATTCTTTAGCCTCATCAAGCAGCACATCTGACAAATCAACCCCGGTTACATGGTAACCCTCTTCAGACAAAGCGAGAGAATGTCGGCCCATACCACAGCACAGATCAAGAACTTTTGCATTTCTGGGCAGATGAAGCCATGATGCCATCTTTTGTACTTCATGGACAGCTCCCTGAACATCCCTATGTTTATAAACGAGCAAATAATCCTCTCCGAAACTTTTCTCATACCATTCCGTCATCTGTCTGATCCTCCTGCCTGTCCAATTTATTCTCAATTGGTATATGTTTGAAATTATCGATTACAGCTAATTGTAACGACTTTATTGCATTTCGCAAGGCAAACGACATTAGTTTCTACCTATCGAGGATAACCTTACCAGACTGCTCCACGATCCGATATACAACGATCAAATCCTACATATTTCAAACGGATAACATATAACCTTGTTCCACCGAATTAACCAGGGCAAGACGATCTCAAACGCGAAAGTCGTGAATAGTTTTGCTTTCAGAATTAATTACTATGTAAAAAAAGCACCGGTAAGGCTTACGCCTAAAAACCGATGCTTGTACCGTTTTACAGTTATGCTTACATTACCTGACTTGCAGCAGCCGAAATGCGATCCATTGCCTCTGCTGCGGTTAAGGTCAGTTTAAGGCTGTCTGGACCCATGAACTCCACCTCACCAACAGATGCTCCTCTCCCAACGATAATCCGTAGTGGTGCGCCTACAAGATCAGCATCTTTAAACTTCACCCCTGCTCGTTCATCCCGATCATCCATCAGTACCTCTAAACGCATACTTGTTAGCTTACGGTACAATTCTTCAGCTAACCCCATTTGAACGTCGTCCTTTACGGAAACGGGAATGATATGCACCTGAAAAGGAGCAACAGACATTGGCCAAACTAACCGTTCGCCAGAAATGCTCTGCTCTGCGATCGCCGCCATAACGCGGGATACTCCGATGCCGTAACAGCCCATAATAACCGGTTTCTCTCTCCCATCAGCATCCACATACGTTGCTCCGAGAGTATCGCTATACTTGGTTCCAAGCTTAAATACATGTCCGAGTTCGATACCGCGATGAAATAGCAGTGGCTCACCACAGCGAGGACAGCAATCCCCTTCAACAGCATTACGAAAATCCCCAGTGAACTGTAGCGAAAAGTCGATACCAGGACGCACATGCAAAAGATGGGTATCTGCTTCATTTCCGCCCGTTATCCCCTCGGTCATGAAGGCTACTTCATTATCCACCAGCAGCTGCAGTGAGAGTCCAACCGGCCCGGCAAAGCCGACCGGAGCTCCAGTTGAAAGCTGCACCTCCCCGGCGTCTGCCAATACAGCAGTCTCTGCTTGCATATAAGACTTCACTTTAATTTCATTTACATCGCGATCTCCGCGTACCAATACAGCAATCAGCTTATCATCTACCTTGTACAAAAGCGTTTTAATCAGTTTAGTAGCATCAACTTGCAAAAACTCTTCCAGTTCCGGAATACTCTTCACATTAGGCGTATCGATTTTTTCAATCTCTGACAATTCTGCACCAGCAGGTATGCCCACATCCGAGTTATCCCCATTAATCGACACCGCCTGCGCCTGCTCCAGATTTGCTGCATACTGACATGAACTGCACGATACAATAGTGTCTTCTCCGATATCAGCCAAGGCCATAAATTCATGTGTCTCTCCTTGCCCACCGATCGCACCTGCGTCTGCTTCAACCGCCCGGAATCTTAAACCGAACCGTTTAAAGATGGATTCATATGCACTGTACATTTTGCGGTAGGACACATCCAACCCTTCCCAATCGGCGTCAAAGGAATAGGCATCCTTCATTAAAAACTCACGTCCACGAAGAAGTCCAAATCGTGGACGTCTTTCATCTCGATACTTCGTCTGAATCTGATATAGATTAACAGGCAATTTACGGTATGATGAAATCTCTTGCCGCACAATTGAAGTAATCACTTCTTCGTGTGTAGGTCCGAGAACAAATTCCCGATCATGCCGATCATGAAGACGAATAAGTTCAGGTCCGTATACTTCATATCTACCGGATTCCTTCCATAGCTCAGCTGGCTGAATCGCCGGCATGTGAAGCTCCTGTGCACCGGCTGCATTCATTTCATCACGAATGATGCCTTCGATTTTACGAAGAACCTTCCAGCCAAGCGGCAAAAAGGTATATATACCTGAAGCCGTCTGACGGATATAACCTCCTCGTAGCAGTTGTTGATGACTAAGCACCTCAGCTTCAGATGGAACTTCACGCAGTGTTGACATAAATAAATGACTTTGTCTCATTCTTTTCATCCTCCTTGTACTTGTGCGAGAAAATAAAAAAAGCACATTCGTCATAAGGGACGAATGTGCTCGTGGTACCACCCTGTTTCAATCTTTCACTGCCTTGTGTGCAGGAAAGATTCTCAAAGAGGCGGTAACGGGCCGTACCGGCCCCGCTACATTAGTAGCGGAGCAACTACAAGGTAGGAAGAACGCAGTCGTACATAGAAGCCTTCCAGCCAAGGGACTTCCTCTCTGTTATGACGTATCTGCGAACTTATATCCTTGATCTTTGTTGATCACGAAATTCATTTTTCAATACGTTACAACCGGAAGATCGAAATGTCAACCTGCCACCTGCTAAATAGATTAATTTTAGTGAAAAAGTTAGCTCAGTGGTTGACATAATTTCATAAGGAGCATATTATAACCATAAAGTTGCTTTAGGGAAACATTATGAGCTCGGACCAATTTATTAGGAAGAGGTTAAACTTTATGGGCGAGACAAAGATTGTTCAAAATTTACATCAGGCTGCTCTTGGAGAGCACTTCCTGGTGAAAAAAGTGGCGATCCAGGGTGAATTGAAACGTCGTTTACTGGATCTTGGCTTCGTTCAGGATTCTGTAGTTGAAGTGCTCAAGGCGAGCCCGCTCGGTGATCCCATCTCATATAGAGTCGCAGGTACAGTAATTGCACTAAGGAAAGAAGAAAGCCAGTTAATATACGGAGAGGTGATATCATCATGAGGTCATTTACAATCGCTCTCGCGGGAAATCCGAACACTGGAAAAAGCACGCTTTTCAACGCATTGACAGGACTTAAGCAACATACGGGCAACTGGTCCGGTAAAACGGTAAGTCTCGCAAGCGGATTTTATGAATATAAGGATGCTAGTTTTAAATTCGTAGACCTGCCTGGAACGTACTCCTTATTCTCCAACTCCGCAGATGAGGAGGTTGCACGTGATTTCATCGTGTTTGAAAAGCCAGATGTGACACTGCTTGTTCTGGACTCTACAGCACTGGAAAGAAGCCTTAATCTTGCTCTGCAAGTGTTAGAGATGACAGATCGGGTCATCGTTTGTTTGAATCTGATGGATGAAGCGAAGAAAAAAGGAATTAAGATCCATACCGGCAAGCTCTCGAAAAAGCTCGGTGTTCCTGTCATTCCTATCTCTGCCAGAAATAACGAGGGTTTGGATGTTCTCTCGGATCAATTGCTGCGCATGTGCTTGGGTGAAATCACAACGACTCCATATCGTATGAAATATAACGAGCAACTGGAAGAGAATATTGCTAATCTCGAATCAGAAATCGTAAGTATTGTAGGTGACGAATATCCTGCCCGCTGGCTTGCGATCCGATTCCTAGACGGTGATAAGAAACTGATTGCTACGCTTCAAGACAAAATCTCCTCTCGAGCAAAAGGAGGTGTAGGCATTGAACCCACAGCTAAAGCGTTTAGAAGCTCTAACAGCCACCATACCGGATGATCAAATTGATGGCGTTCGGGAGAGGATCGTTGGAGATCTATTCAAAAAATCCAGAGAACTCTGTAATGAAGCTGTTACCGTAACTGACAAAGACCGCCTGTATCGTTCAGAGCGTCTGGACAACATTTTCACCTCGAAAATATGGGGATTCCCTATTATGCTTGGGCTCCTCGGTATCTTGTTCTACCTGACTATCGCAGGTGCTAACGTACCTTCCTCCATGCTTGCCAGCTTTTTTGGATGGATAGAAGGGTACTTAACACTTGGATTTGAAGCTATAAATGCCCCTGCTTGGCTCCATGGTGTACTTATTCTGGGGCTGTTCAGAGGCACAGCCTGGGTGATAAGTGTCATGCTGCCCCCCATGGCGATCTTCTTTCCCGCGTTTGCCCTCCTTGAAAACTACGGGTATTTGCCGAGGGTTGCGTTTAACTTAGATCGTCTATTTAAGAAAACCGGTGCTCACGGGAAACAGTCCTTGACCATGGCAATGGGTTTTGGCTGTAACGCAGCAGCCATCATGTCTACAAGAATTATTGAATCCCCAAGAGAACGGATGCTAGCAATCCTGACGAACAACTTCGTACCTTGCAACGGACGCTGGCCGACACTGATTCTGCTAGCCTCCCTGTTCATGGCCGCAGGTTTCACTGGCGGTGCGCAGACACTCGTTACTGCTTCCGTAGTTATCGGTATGGTTCTGATCGGTGTTGTTGTAACACTAAGCGTTTCATGGGTGCTATCCAAGACAGCATTAAAGGGTGTGCCTTCGCATTACACATTGGAGCTTCCGCCTTACCGCAAACCTAAAATTTTGAACACGATTCTGCGATCGACACTGGACAAAACAGTGTATGTTCTTCGCAGAGCTGTCATCGTAGCTGCGCCAGCAGGCGTATTAACCTGGATCTTGGCAAATATCTATATTGGGGACACTAGTATCTTGCTGCATTTTGTCGGTTTCCTTGATCCATTTGCACAGGCTCTCGGACTCGATGGATTCATCCTGATGGCTTTCATTATCGGTCTTCCTGCCAACGAGATTGTACTTCCGATTCTGCTTATGGGTTATCTGGCAACAGGATCTTTAACTGAGGTCGAGGATATGTTTGCTCTGAAACAAATTTTTCTGGATCAAGGCTGGACGTGGCTGACGGCACTGAACATGATGCTGTTCTCGCTTCTGCACTATCCATGTGGAACAACGCTTGTTAATATCTACAAGGAAACCAAGAGCAAGAAATGGACCTTTCTATCCTTTGCCATTCCGACTGCTATTGCCATTGGTGTAACCTTCATAGTGGCTCAGGTCGTTCGGGCTTTGGGCTGGGTATAACAGTCTGGGTTTATCAAAAAAAGCAACCAGGTTATCCGTTTAGGGATATCTGGTTGCTTTTTCTATACAGGATAAAGTTCTTCGTGCTTTTCAATCTCCTCAGCGCATTCTTTACATAATCCTCTGACCATTCCTGCATCATTAGCATAGAACGTAAGAGGATGCCTCTTTTTGCACCTGCTGCATACCTGGCCTGCGCCTTTCTCTGTCCCTCTCCTCTTATGTAATGAGATCACATTGCTCTTCTGCTTCTTTTTAGAAAACCATAAGAATAATAAAATTATCGATATCCGCAAGTCTGATCCCATCCCTTCATTTTAATTGAAATATCTTTAGGAAATTTGTTATGCACCAATTGATATTGTATAATTCAGGAAATTGGATCGAGGTGATATTATGAGCAAATTTACACGTTTGGATAAAATCATCATTTCAATTCTCTTGGGGACAGCAGTGCTGTTTATCGTTTCTTTCTTTGTCCTTCGATATATCTTTATGAATCATTCGTTTGCTCCCTAAATCCTGAAAACTCTTCTCAACCATGATATTATATACTTAAATGAATCCCAAGCAGGTGATTATTCATGCTTCATATTATAATTCCGTTTACCATCATGCTCTGCCCGTAGAAGAGAGTTTATGATACCCTTGGTTTCTCCTGCGGGCTGAGCCTTTTGCCCAAGGGAGCGTGATGAGTAAATGAAGCCTTATCAGAAAAACCGTAATCAAGCGTATGTCAGACATCAGAGGAAGCGGGTCATTCAGCGTAAGAAACGCCTTGCCAAACAATGGGGATGGGTTGTTAAATACGATGGTGTATACGCCAAAGGAAAAATCCATTGTTCGTGCTTGATGTGCTGCGAAAAGTCGAAAATTCATGGATATCCAAAATCAGTATTGATCCGATTGGAAAGCTTGCAAGAACAGCTTCTCGATTTTGATCATTAAATAAGTACCTTCACTCAACAGGGTAGTCCCAAAAGGTCAATTGATCTGGGACTACCTTTGTCTTTCTTTTAAATGATACGTGGACGAATCCTACCGAGCAATGATTATACGCCTTTTGACTACATTATGGGGCAAACGACTGCGACGATAAGGATAAAAATATATTATATCCGCGCCGATCTACATTCCCTCCTTAACCCCATATTAAATACCACACACAAAAAAGCCTTCTGTCCCCGCGTCCGCGGTGGAAGAAGGCTTTCGTCGTGCAGTATTCAATTTTCACTCAATAAAAGAAATCTTTTCAATATGTATAAAGTTAAATTTTAGTCCAATTATTTGAACCACCATTGTGATGATTCCAGCTATATTTCCAATAACCATGCTTTCCATTACTATTTTTCACCCCTATATGATATGTACTTGATAATGCACCAACAGTTCCAGTGGCACCAACAGTCCATGTAGCTCTACCAACGGCATATCCTGTTCCATCAAGGTATTTTTCAGAAGACTGTGGAGTAATCCACAAAGCAGGGTTGTAATTTTTGTGACCTATAACTACATCATTTGCTGAGGTAGCTTTAGTACCATTATGAGTGTAATAAAGTTCAACGGTTAGAGTTGTTGTGTCAATACCAAACACAGCGATTTTTCTTGTTTTTGTAACCATAGCAGATGATGCTGCAAATGTAGAAAAACTAGGTGGTGATGATACTTCCTCATCGAGAGATAATTTTACCGGAACATCGAAATTTTTCTCGTCCCAGATAAATTCATTAGACCCCGTCAAATACTTGATATACCTTGCTACGAACTAATCCCAAATAAATAAATCAGCGTTAGAACGCACAATATTAACAAGATTACAAGCAATGTTTTATTCATAATATAGCCTCCTTAAAACAACTTCTCACAACTCACAAAAGGTATCTAATTCTTCTTTGATTCTATTGTCCTTGATAGAGAAAGTATTGTTATTATATTTGATAGAATTTAACAATCAAAGTGGTTAATACTGGGTTTGAAAGTAATCTTGTTATTATTCAAGCGAAGACTGATTCAGGAATGATTTCGTTTAATTCGGATGGATCAATACTTCTGGCAAGCATAGCTTTCTGCCATAATTGGTATGAACGACTATCCCACGCACAAAAAAGCCTTCTGTCCCCGCACCCGCGGTGGAAGAAGGCTTTCGTCGTGCAGTATTCAATTGTAAGGACGGTCAGATCTGTAGTTCTCCCAATTTGATCAATTCTACAACGGCTTGCGAACGGCCCTTGACGTTCAACTTTTGCATGACGTTGGAGATGTGGTTTCGAACCGTTTTTTCGCTAATGAACAACTGCCCGGCGATATCGCGAGTGGTTTTATCCTGAACCAGCAATTCAAACACTTCGCGCTCACGGTGGGTTAGCAAAAACTTGCTGTTATGGTCATTCCCCTTCAATGGTGTCACCCCTCCTTGCCCGGGTATGTGTGGTCTAACAAGGTTAAGGGATACAGTCAACTCATAGTATGTCAGGAAAGGGGTTTAGGTGCGGAGTGTCTGAAAGATTGGGCAAAATAATGGATAAGTGGTTTTTATCCTTGATTCCTCTAATACCTTCCACTATGATGAGGATATAAAAATAATTTTCTTTTTTAGTGGAATAATAACAAAATAATTTTCAATACAGGTTCTTCCATGTTTAGTTGTTCGATTCCACTATTTAAAGGAGGTCTGTGATGGCACCTATCTTGCATATTATCGCCGTGGAGAAGGATCGCCTGCCCCGGCAGGAGCGGCGGCTAGCCGAGTTTATTCTGGACAGCCCTTCAGAAATCGTTCATATGGGCATCAAAGAACTAGCAGACCAATGCGATGTGAGTGCCGCAACCGTAACACGATTTTGCAAACATTTCGATTGTAAAGGGTATCCAGATTTCAAGGTCAAATTGGCTGCTGAAATGGCTCATGCCGAAATGACATCGCGATCTGGAAACACAAGGTACCAGGATATCGTTGCCGGAAATCCTCTGGCAGACATTGTACACGCGATTGAAGCGAATCATTTAACTTCCATTCGGGATACAACATCCCTGCTGGATCTAGGTCAGCTTGAACGTGCTGTCGATGTATTGTGCCGAGCTAAAAGGATTGACCTGTATGGCATTGCCACATCGTCTATCGTGGCTCAAGACTTTTACCAGAAGCTGATTCGAATCGGTAAGAACTGTACCGCATTCGGTGATTCACATATGCAGATCACCTCAGCTTCCACCCTGACATCAAATGATGCCGCTATCGCGATATCTTACTCTGGTGAAACGCCAGAAACGATTGATGCTTTATCCTGTGCCAAGAACGCAGGCGCATTTACAATCAGCATTACTTCTTATCGAAGCAGCGCTCTGGCATCCTTATCTAATATTGCGCTGTACTCTTCTTCCCTCGAAGAAGGTATGCGGCGTGGGGATATGGCCTCACGTATCGCCCAGCTTCATATCATTGATATCTTATTCATGGGTATGGCCAGCCGGGACTTTTCCACGTATGTTCCACGTCTGGAGCAATCCTATCTGAATGTGCAAAATTACCGTAAAAGCCGAGGAGGTCAATAATCAATGAACATTTATACTTTTGAAAATGAAGAGGGCTTCGTACTAACTGCAGCCAATCAAATCTCAAGCCTGCTCAATGTAAATCCTTACGCAAAATTAGGTCTAGCTACTGGAAGTACCCCTGTCGGACTATATGCCAAACTGATTGAAATGCACCAACAAGGACTCGTTAGCTTTGCTGGTGTAACCACCTATAATCTGGATGAGTATGTAGGACTTCCAGAAAATCATGCAGAAAGCTATCGTACATTCATGAATGAGAAGTTGTTCAACCATGTTGATATCAACAAGGATAAAACTCATGTACCAAACGGCAATGCTGCAGATTTGGAAGAAGAATGCCGTTCATATGACCTGATGATGGAACAGAACGGTCCAATCGATCTTCAATTGCTAGGTATCGGCCATAACGGACATATCGGTTTCAACGAGCCTGGAGAGAGCCTTATCAGTGGCACGCATGTTGCTCCATTGCAAGATAAGACACGTGAGGCTAATGCCCGCTTCTTCCCATCCATCGACGACGTTCCTACACATGCTGTTACAATGGGTGTAGGCTCGATTATGAAGGCTCGCCAGATCATGCTACTCATTCGCGGCGAAGACAAGGCTGAAATTGCACACCGTGCATTGACAGGACCTATTACTACAGAATGTCCAGCATCCTTACTACAATGTCATCCAAACGTTATTGTGTTGCTGGATCAAGGCGCAGGGAAGTATTTCAAATGAGCAGATCTACAGAGAAGCAATTGACACTGTTGTACGGAAAAGTTCTGACACCAGAAGGCATACAAGAGAATGGTGTTTTGGCTATGGAAGGCGAGCATATCGTCTTTGCAGGTGAGGCTTCAGCTCTTCCTTCCGATCTGAATCAGACGAATGCAGACATCATCCGCGAACCTAATGGTTATATTATTCCAGGTTTTATAGATATTCATGTTCACGGCGGCAATGGTGAAGACTTTATGGATTCAAACAAAGATGTGCTGGATACAATCACATCCTACCATTGCTCGCAGGGTACAACAGCAATGCTGGCTACAACGATGACGGCACCGAAGGCAGCAATCGATACTGTCCTCAAAGAAGTGAACGATTATCGCCAGCAAGAAATGCCCTATACTCGCTTGGAAGGTGTTCATCTAGAAGGTCCATTTATTAGTCCAAAATGGCCTGGCGCACAAAATCCGGAGCATATCGTTCATGCCAATGTTGAATGGCTGGAAGAGTGGGAAGCTGCTTATCCAGGACTTGTTAAACAATGCACACTAGCACCTGAACGCGAAGGGGCTCTGGAGGCCATCACATGGCTTAGGAACCACGATATCGTAGCAGCACTCGGACATACGGATGCTACATACGATGAAGTCTTAAAGGCGATCGAAGCAGGTCTATGTCACGGTGTTCATACCTTTAACGCCATGACCGGTTTGCATCACCGAAAACCTGGTACGGTTGGTGCCATGCTCAGTGATGACCGCCTCAGTGCTGAAATTATCGCTGATGGTATTCATGTTCATCCTGCCGGTGTACGTATTTTGGCTCGAATGAAGCAGGATTATAACTTGATCCTTATCACAGATGCAATGTCTGCAACTGGGATGAAGGATGGAGAGTATACACTTGGTGATCTTCCAGTTGTTGTTGAAAATGGTATCGCAACACTGAAAAGCAATCGTGACAGCCTTGCAGGCAGTACCCTGACCATGATTAGAGGCTTCCAATTCTTAATTAATGAAATTGGTTTGGATATTGAAAGAGCGTCTCAAATCGCAAGCCGTAACCCTGCGAAACGAATCGGTATCGATCATCGCACCGGTTCTTTGAAAGCTGGTTATCAAGCTGACGTTCTTCTACTAAACACTGATCTTGATATTAACGGTGTATGGGTACAAGGTAGTCGTAAGCACTAAAGCAATCGCAATATGTATTAGTAAAGCTCTTGCCAATTAGGCAAGAGCTTTATTGTATTAAAATATGGGAATATTAACGATTACGGTTCATGTCAAAAAGTCCATCTTTTTGACCGTTATTGTTCAACCATCCATCATTATTGAGATTGTTAGTTCTTACACCATCACGTCCCATATTCAAAGGGAAGAGACGGTTAATCCATCCACCGAGGTCATTAGCCATGGTACCCACTGTGTTGGTGATTACGTTGCCATCGCCATCTGTATAGCTACGCCCGTTTCCATCGATGTTTGAACCGGTATGACGTGAAGCTTGTTCATAAAAACCAGTCTCACTGGAACAATACACTTCTTTGACGGTTGGAACAGTTTTATGGATCTTGTTGCTAATCTCATCACGAATATGCTTTGGAACGCTGTTTTCATAAGCTGTAGTTCCAGTTCCAGTTAAATTTCCAGTTGTATTGCTCATGATACCGTATCTTCCGTCTGTACGGTTCATAGTACGATTACCGTCCATCCCCATAAAGCTGGTTCCGCTGGTTGTATTGCCCGTGTAGCCACCACGAACACCGTATCCCCCTGTTCCTGCACTCATTCCAAGACCCGTGTTGTTGTCAAGTGTTCCTCGCGGATTACTCATACCGCGTAACATGCCAGTACCATTGTTGCCGTTAACTCCGCCATTCCCACGAATAGTTCCGGTCATTCCTCCATCCATTCTGTCTGTACCCATACTTCTCATATTGCCTGTAGTATTTGGATTCGTGACATGATTTTTACTTTGACTATCAAGAGATAAAGACACATATGCGTTATTTTTGGTTACAAATACATGCGCGCCACGTACGCCTTTTACTTTCGAGATTTTTTCTGATAATGTTTTGCTGTACTTTAAGTTAGTTAAATCGTGCTGCTGCGTGCCGTTATTGTAGTTATTATTATTCAGCATGTTTACACCATTACGGCCGGTATTCTTCGTGCTGATGTTGTGTGTTCGGGTTGTATTAGCGTCTGAGTTATAGCCACAACCCGCTAGCCCAGCCACACTTACGATCATTGCTGCCGACAGAGTTAAGCTGAGGGCTTTGGATTTGATCATGATTCATCCTCCATCTCTATAATAGGTGTGTACTGACACCGTATAGGATGACCCCAGGCATTAGGGTGTATGCTGAGAGGTTTTGGTATCGTTCAGTCTTATGTAGAATATCATTTTATGATAAAAGGAAAGGGCAAAAGACGCCCTTCCCCACAAATCTTATGGTGAACGCCCGCCCCTTGCTTATCAGATTCCATTCACCTAAACATCACTTTAATTGTACCTGTATATTCCCTTTTACTTCATTTAATCGGTTCATTACATCTTCCAAACAGCCGCCTTTGACGATAATTTGCCCGATCCGATCCGTACCCACACGGAATTTGTTTATTTTGTCACCTATATTGTAATCAAAAGATATCTGAATAATATCTTTATGACTGGCGTTCCCATTCACAAGTCCTGTAATTTCACCCTCACTACCTGAAATCAAGAGCTCGCAAGCACAAGGCTGAAAAGCCTCTA
Organism: Paenibacillus sp. GCM10028914; assembly: GCF_042666275.1. Taxonomy (NCBI): domain Bacteria; kingdom Bacillati; phylum Bacillota; class Bacilli; order Caryophanales; family Paenibacillaceae; genus Paenibacillus; species Paenibacillus sp. GCM10028914. The sequence goes on along the minus strand of NZ_JBHTFO010000004.1, from coordinate 231,478 downwards.
GAGGAAAAATAGGGCTCATACGGAGAGCAGCCCTAATCATCTGTTCGTAATAATCGAATCCATAAAAAGTCGACACAAGCTCCGGCAGACATGTTGCCCCAGCTCTGCCCCCTATTTCAAGTACAAACACCTTTCCTTCTTTCAAAATAAAATCCGCATTAATCGCACAATTATTTAGTTTCAGGGCAAGTATACTTTGTTGTAACTGATCGCAAAGATCTTGTTCCACAGAATTAGATAGCTCATAAGGTACATAATGTCCGATAGGCACGCCCGTATCCCCATAAAACATCAGATCGCCGTGCGGCATAATAAACTGGATCTCATTATCATACACAAAAGCCTGTGCTCCAAATTCAGTACCTTCAATAAATTCTTCTATGATAAAAAAGTCAAGCTTCGTATCCTTTCGAACTTTATCGTAAGCATAATCTACTTGCTCAGAATGTGTTACTTTCACGATCCCTTTGCTTGCCCCGCTATCCACAGCCTTAAACATAAGAGGCGTTGATAAAACGTCAAATGCAGCATAGGCTTCCTCTATATTTTTTACCCTTACAAATTTTGCGGTCCTTACGCCATGCTCCATAAAGGCTTGCTTCATTTTCCATTTATTTGACGATAACTGCGCAGACTCAAAACTCAATCCGCTGACTCCGATTTCCTCGACCACTTTACCAATCGACTTCACTGCTACATCTGTACCTGTCGTACATATTCCATCGATTCCTTCATTCCGTGCTATTTCGGCTACTTTGTCTGTATTTGTTGTATCTTCATAATAAATCTTATCTGCTAAGGAAAACCCAGGATAGTTCCCATGCCTGCTTAGAACGATCACGTACAACCCCATTCGTTTCGCAGTTAATATTAAGGGAAGCTGGGAGATCCCCGCACCCAATATCATCAATTTCTTCATGGGTTAAACGCCCTAATTCGGTTAATGATTCGACTTTGATCTTCTTCTGTAACATTTGGATGAATAGGAAGGGTGAGAATTCGTTTCCAGATTTCTGAGGATAGTGGAACGACAGATTTTAAATGAAGGTAGATGGGGTGAAGATGACACGGGTAATAGTGAACACCAGTAGCAATGTTGTGTTCCTGCAGATGGCTAATCATACGATCTCTTAAAGTTTCTTCCTGAAATTTAATTTGGAACAAATGCCATGCACTTCGTGTGCCTGGTTGTTCCTCAGGGAGTTCGATCCACTCTAAATCTTTAAGCTCCGTGCGGTAACGTTCTGCAATTTCCCTGCGTCTTCCGTTCAACTGGTCTAGCTTGCCCATCTGAACTAGCCCAATAGCTGCCTGCATATCGTTCATATGATATTTGTACCCTACCTTGTCAACAAAATACTGCCAGGCGTATACCTTCTCATTGGATGAGCGTATCCAAGTATCACGAGAAATTCCGACCCACCTAAGCTCCCGAAGTTTCCGGTTCATCCACTCCGAATTGCAAGTGATTGCCCCTCCCTCACCTGTAGTCAAATTCTTGACAGCATGGAAGCTGAAACAAGTAATATCGCTGACCGATCCAACTCGTTTTCCTTTATATTCTGCACCACAAGCATGCGCAGCATCTTCCACCACCTTGATTCCCTTAGAGTGCGCTAACTCATGAATGGAGTCCATGTCGCAAGGATGTCCACCCATATGAACAACAATAATAGCCTTCGTCTTATCCGTGATTTTTCGCTCGATGTCAGCTGGAGATATATTTAAGGTATGTTTATCGATTTCAGCAAAAACCGGAGTTGCACCAACATAACTAACAGCATGAACCGTGGAAATGAAGGTGATCGAAGGTACGATGACTTCGTCACCAGGCCCTACTCCCAAAATTTCCATAGCCAGATGGAGTGCAGCTGTACCAGAGTTAAGAGCAACCGCGAATCGGCTACCGACAAACTTGGCAAACTCTTGTTCAAATTGTTCGGTTTTAGGCCCGAGTCCAAGCCATCCGGAACGTAGAACTTCCGTTACTGCGTCAATTTCCTCTTGGCCAATGCTTGGTTGAAGCACTGGTATCAATTTATGATCCAAGTCAACCTCTCCTTTCGTTATCCATAGCTATTAAGGCATTAAGATTTGCGTGCGCCAACGCTCGGCACAAGCTTCAACCGAGAAGTGTTCCCAAGCTGTTTGTTCTGCACGATCTTTTATACTCTGCCGCAGTTCCGGTTGTTCGATCATCTGAACAATAGCCTTATACCATTCTTCGCTTGTTCCCGAGACAATCAGACCATTATGGTTGTTCTGAACCCATTCTTCGTACGCTGGAGAGGAGGTATAAATCCCCGGAATTCCACAAGCCGAGTATTCGCGGAATTTATTATTGCTTTTACAATCGTGCAGCAGTGTTCTTTCCAGTGGAGCCAGCCCAATATCCCAGTTTGAGCGGTAAAGACGTTTTAGGAAATTCTTATAATTTTCATCATAGGGTTCTGTGTGTACCTGCGCTCTATCTTTAAGCTCTTCCGGTGCATACCCGCAAAATTCAACTCTAACTTGATCTCCGTACTTTCCAAGGACTTCACCAAGCGCCTCTATAACGGGTTCAAAGGCAACGGGTTTTCTCCCGCCTTCATAACCCAGTACAACTTTCCCTTCATTTTTTCTATTCTTCCTCAAACCCGATATGATTGAGAAATCAACACTTCCGGGAAAATATACAAGTTTATTCGGTTTAAAATGCGTATCCAGATGATTGGCAAAAAAACGCGAGGCGACCTTTACGGTTTGGGCATTTTTAAGAAACTTAACATACGTCTTTCTTCGCGTTGAATCATGATAATATCTTCCTATATCGGAAGCAGGGGACATGGCTATGAAATGATCGTCGATAACATATACCGTTTTCTTCCCCATCTCACGGGCCATCTCAAGATACTTGTAGGCTTCTGGCTGAACTGTACGAAAAAAGATGACGATATCCGCTTCTGCTAGTCTTGACTTATCCACCTCTTCGTCAGATTTGATATCAAACCGACATACTCCATTCTTCTCAAGATACCGGAGGGGCTGTTGAATGCCTATTTTATAAGAAGCGATTTTTTCCGATCCGATGATGAATACGTTTATATCTCCTCTTCTTCCCATTCCCTTTCTCACCCCCTCTATATCACGTATTCAATACAAATCTCTTCCAGCTATCAACGCAGGTATGCAGTGAAAATTGCTGTCTTGCCAGCATTCCTGCATTCTCCTTGATGCGATGGCGCATCGGTGGATCCTCAATCATAGCCTTGATCCCTTCGTACCAGCCCTTCTCAGAGTGCTCAACGAGATAACCCGATTCGCCCTGGGCTACCCAAGGAATGTAAACAGGAGACTTCGAGTAAATCCCCGGAATAAAACACGCACCATACTCGCGAAATTTATTATTTGTTTTGCCCTTGTTAAAAGAATTGTCCGCAAGTGGTGCTATCCCTATATCCCAATTACATTTATAAAGTTTCTTCAAGAAATCTTTGTATTCCAAGCCTCCACCAACATATTTAACGCTCGGATGATCAGCCAGAGACGGAGGTAGATAACCGAAAAATTCCAGTCTTACAAATCCTCCATAATAATCAAGAATCTTGTTCAACGCAGGTATAACCGGAGCAAAGTCCTCTTCCTTTTCTCCTCCTGCATAACCAATTACGATTTGTTCTTTCTCCCTGAGATTCCGATCCTGCCCATCAAGCCAATCAAAATCTACGCTGCCGGGAAAATAAATCACGTTTTTATTGAATCGTTGCTGAATATAGATGCCAAGGTCCGGAGAGTCTACTTTTATGGTCTTTGTATTTCTTAAAAATTTTATAAACGTCTCTCTGCGAACCGGGTCGCAATAATACTGTCCTACACTCGTTGTTGGCTGAATCTCCAAGAAGTTGTCATCGATCACATATACGGTACGTTTCCTTAGATGATGGGCCAGCTCCAATAAAGAATAGGCTGAAGGCTCGACATTACGGACAAATACAATTGTATTTGCTGCAGCAATCATCTCTTTATTCACTTCATGCTCTAGCTTTATGTCGTATTTTAAATTCTCACGTTTCTTCAAAGCGCTGAATGGTTGGAGAACCCCTATTTCTAGTGAGGGTATCATTCCGGCTCCAATTACAAGAGCGTCTATTCGTGGAAGGTCCGTTTCAATCACAGTCAAAGCATTCCGAGAATTGTGCTCCGCTGCATTACGACCGTGTAGAAAACCTTCCTCTTTTCCTCTTTGAAAACCATCAATACGTCCTCGCTGATAAGCGTTAAGTCGAACGGGGAGCCGTTTCCTTTGGCGCGTTCTAGTTTTCTTTCTTGTTCTCAAAGCCATCTGATCATTCTCCTTTTCAAGCACCTTGATGGCCAGCATTCATACCTTCCGAATAGCCAACGTTAAACCCTTCATTGTATGCTTCATCAAACCCTTTGTCGTACTGTTGATTGTAGTTCACAGGTTGATAACCCACCTTGTTTCTTCTTAATCCTCTTCCCGGTACTGCTTTTCTTCTTCCCGTCACTTTCTTTCCTTTTGACACTTTTCTATTAGATTTGAAGGACATCGTTCGATTTTTTTTACCTCTTCTCATAAGTTTCACCCTCTTTTCATTTTAAATATTATTCGCTTTAATCACCGGGGGTGTAATAATCGGGGCGCCTTCTTTGTACTTCTTCTTTTCATACTCATTAACGTGCCAAGGTTGATATGATTCAAGTTGCCACACAGCTAATGTCTGTCGATTGATAAAACGGTGCATCTTATTTTCTTTACACTGATAGACACTGCCATCTTTCATTTTTACAAGTTTACCTTCCATATCTCCATCAAGTAAGGATGAATGATACACGGATTGGATTCGTCGATTTACTTCTTCTGCAGAAATTTCTTCGCACAGATGCCAGTTGCTTAAATCCACCTGAGATACCCTAACCGCCTGCAGCCAAGGATCTCCACTTATCGGATAACGACTTCCATTCTGGATCCAATACGTTTCCTCACCAGTTCCTTGTACCATCACACAAGTTGGATAGGAATCAATCGTTTGAAGATTCGCATTACGCTGCCAATCAAGGGACAGCATGCCGTGCGGATCACTCCATTTTTCAGAGTAAAAGCTAAGATTGTTAGCATACACTTGTTCAAACCTGGAATTTAATGATTTCATACTCACACTGCCGTAATGATGGATAAATGTATCTTTGGCTATAACAAGCTGCATCCCCAGTAACCGAGCACGCAGTCCATAATCGTCATCCTCACAGTTCCCGATTTCAAAACCTTCATCAAAGTAACCTAAACGAAAAAAATCCTTCCGACGGAACAACATGCAGAAACCTGTCAATCGGCTAGTTACATACCATCGCTGAGCGTTAGAATGATTGTAGACTTGGGAGAATTCCTGCATCTCCGCCATATTTGTATAACTTACGTCGATTAATTGCTCCCCGCTGATGTAATTCGTCACAGGTCCAACAATTCCAAATTTCGAATTGCTGTTCAAACAATGAAGCAAGTTGTCGAGCCAATGGGTCGTGACAATAGCGTCATTGTTAAGGATCAACAGCGTTGTTCCCCTGGCCATCCTAAGCCCCTGGTTTACCGCACCTGAGAAACCTAAATTCTCCGGATTGATCCGGTACCTTATACCTTTACAGGATTGAAGATACTCTGCAGTTCCATCTTCAGATGCATTATCAACGATAATCAATTCAAATGAGCTATTTGTATATTGAAAAATACTGTCGATACATTCTTTTAAATAATTCAACTGATTGTACGTAGGGATAATGATGCTCGTACCTTCAAAGTAAGCTGTCTTGTGAACTGCACTCTCTGATTGCGCCCGCCTGTACCCATCAGCGTACCCCGTATCAAATCCTTTAGTATAACCGTCACGGTATCCCTTGTTATCACGCGCCTTGTTATTCATAAAGCTGTCTCTCCTTGAACAAGGGAATCCGCCAAATGGCCAAAGTCAAACGCAACTTTACCCAGCTCAGAAGCAATGCGCTGAACAATAACGACAGCTGGAATTCCTGCTCCAACGAGTGCGATATCAAACTCAGGAGCAGACGAGATTTCATCCATTACTCTTGGGATGTCACGCATTCCCTTCACAGGAGTAACAACACCCGTCACGTGAACACCACTGTCCTGAAGGACCTTTGAAAGTTCTTGCGCTGAGTTACCTACAATCAATACACGATAACCCTCAAGCATCCCCCGAAAGTAACCTTCAAATTGAAGTGCGTAGTTAATTGTCGATAAAGTCAGCTTCAGTTTTCGATAATTGATCCGATGGGCTTTTAAGACTGAAAAAGCAAGAGGTTGAAAATTGGACAGACGCAATTTTGGAATTCCTACAATATCTGCTTTTCGAATTGCCGCTGCCAGCATATCCCGCGCTTCAAGATCAGGTAATTCCACACCCGAATAGCTTAAAAAATGTCCTTCCTTCCGCACATCCTCCTCAATCATGACGATGGATTGTGCGAGTGTAAGCAATTCCCCGTCACCCAAACGAATAACGGACAAGGGGCGGTGCTCACTCAGAGCATTCTTAATCTGTCCAGCAATTTCCGAAGTACCAAGAAGCCTGAAATATTGAGAACTCATCTGCTTCATGCCAGCTTCGATAATCTTACGAACCGGTATCTCAGGAAGAATCTCGAAGTCTGGCAGGATAGAATCCACAATTCCTTCTCCGCCGTCATAAAGTCCTTTTTTGTACTCATCATCGGAGTGTTTCGTTTCTTCTTTATGCGGTATAGATTCCATCGTCATCATCTGCATTGCCTTCGTCCATGCCTCATCATAGCCAGTATCAAAACCTTGGTTAAACGCGACAGACGCCTGCCCGATCATTTTCTGTTCATTATTATTAAAATGGGCTGGAGTAGCTGCATTGCTTGAAGATGTCCTTCGCCTTTTTTTGAGTCCTCGCTTGAGAATACGCGTCTTAGCTCGGCTATACTTTATTTTCCCTAAGCGCTGCCGTATGGTAATCACCCCATCTTACGCTCAATATATTCTCTTTCATACATTCGGAAACGGGTATACCTATCCATTTTCACCTCTCCATTACGGAAAAATGATGTTTAGCATAGTTCTTAATCTTTTATGGTAGGTATGGTCTTTTCTCGTTCTTATCAAGCTATTGAAGGCCACTTTTTGTCTTTCTTTTTCATGCCGCAGGTAATACTCAATTTTGTCTATAAGTTCTTCATGAGAACTATAGGTTCCGATTTCAGTTTCCGTAGAATACACCTGACCTAAATCCGAACGAACATCTGACAATTGAAGTGTTGTACAGCCAGAGATTTCGAACGTTCGCGGATTAACGGAAAATGCCGGTATTTTACGACCATTCGCATTGATCGTATCGTCCTCTGATGAACGGTGAAGATTTATTACTATTTTCGCACCATTATAATAACTGGCTGTTTCCTCAGGGGTCATCCAATCGCCGAGTCTGATTTTATCAGCAAGGAGGGAGTAGCTTTGCAGCCGATCCCACCACCAGCCGGAGATAAGCACCTTTTTATTTTTTAAAATCGGGGCAAGTCGATCGATCATCTCTACCCGATTCCAATATGCGGTCCCAATAAAACAAATGTCGGATTGATAAGAAGAGGGTACGTGTTTCGGATGGAATACTTTCGGATTAACTGCGAATGGTAGATGGTGAACCTGTTGACATCCTAATTTCCGATAGAAGGGGAGGCAGCTTGATTCGAGTGTAAAAATATATTCATATCTTGGGGCGATAGATACCGTCCAATCTGTGTAGTACGGATCGTCGGTGAACCATACAGCGGTTTTAAATCCATTTTGCCTTAGCTTTTTGACGGTATCTTCTTCCACAACAACTCCATTAAGCACAAGGATAAGATCCGGTTTGACTTTTCGGGCCAAGGCAACCACATCTTCAGAAGGATTCGCAACCGTAAGCCTTCGGACTATATCCTTAAATGCGTCAATGATGGCCTGATCCAGCGCCGGATACGGAACGCCGATGCCTGCGGTTACATAAAGAATATGAAGATCCCGAACAGATCTATTATCCTGCGGGAGTGCGTTTAGAGCGGCTTCGGAGAATCCAATCCGGTATCCCTCTCTGCGTCCGTGCTCGAAACCATCTTCTCTCCCCTGTTGTTTCGCAGATTGCTCTGATAACCACACTCCCTGCTGTAACAAATTCATTTCTGTTGTTTGCATACAGTCAGGCCTCCGGATTCATTCTTTCAAAGTATATAGCTTCACTTCATGAGCCAATCGCTAGCCTGATACAAGGATTGAAAAGTCCCTGCATCCGTCCACCATCCGTCTAAGATGTCATACGCAAGTTGTCCCTCGCTTGCATAAACGTTATTGACATCGGTGATCTCCAATTCACCACGGCCAGAAGGCTTAATGGTCCGAATCTTATTAAAAACAGTGGTATCGTACATATAAATGCCAGTTACACAATAATTGGATTTTGGCTCTGCAGGCTTTTCTTCAATCCTTAGAATTTTATTTTCTTCCAGAATGGGAACGCCATATCTCTTGGGGTCATGAACTTTTTTTAGAAGCACTCTAGCTCCCTGACCCTGATTTTGAAAGGATTGAACATAAGGAGTGAGAGAATCCTCGAATAAATTATCACCTAATAGCACAACAAATTTTTCATCCCGCTTCATGTTAGGTTCAGCGAGTGACAACGCTTGAGCAATCCCTCCGGCTTCTTCTTGGATTTTATAAGTGAGGCGAACTCCCCATTCCTTACCGCCGCCAAACAGCTCGGTATATAAACCTGCAGATTGCTTGCTAATGACCAATATTATTTCTTCTATGCCCGCATTACGTAACTTCTCTACCCCATGACAGATCATTGGAGCTCTTCCAACAGGCAGCAAATGTTTATTTATCATTTTTGTCAGCGGATAAAGACGGGTGCCGGTACCTCCTGCCAATATAACGCCCTTCATGAAACCCTCCCCTTCTGCACAGAATCGCCCTAAACATAAATCGCTGGATCGATTCCCCATTTATCTATAAATTTTTGTCGATTATTCTCAATGAGACTTTCCACTTTACTCCTATCCTGTCTGCTGAAGCTGGCACTTCCATGATGAAATATAAATACATCACCCGCTAATCGAAACGTATATCCCGCCTGCCTTGCCCGGTAACAATAATCATCGTCTTCATAATGACCTGGGGAAAAGCGTTCGTCGAGCAGTCCAATCTGTTCCATTAACTCACGCTTAAACAAAAAGCATAACCCGACAATACGATCCACAGGCAGCCACTTCCCGGAATCCGGTTCATTCAGCTGCTCAGCCATTTCTTCCAAATTGGTATAAGGCATTTCGATCTGCTGCTTGCCGCTTGCATAGTTCGTTAGGGGTCCGACAATGCCAATATCCGCGCTGCTGTTTAGACATTCAAGCATATTGCTAAGCCAATTCCGTGAAACGATAACGTCGTTATTTAAAAGAAGGAGCGTATCACCAGTAGCAATCTTTAATCCTTTATTACAAGCTGCAGGAAAGCCTGCATTGTTGGCCAGAGAAATGAAAGTAATTCCCTCCTGCCGACATACATCGACAGTCCCGTCGGTTGAACCGTTATCAACAACGATGATTTCATACGGCTCTTCTGTATATCGTTTAATCGAATAAACACAATCCTTAAGCAATTGCCTTCCGTTAAAAGTCGGAATAATAATGCTCGTTTTTCCCATACCTTTCACCTTCACACCTTGGTTATTTGACGATGTCTGATCTGGTCCGGGAACGATAATCGCGGGCCTTTCAAATCCATTACCGTTTTTAAAGCTTCGATGTGGTCTCCAATGATCATGTCGGAAACCTTATTCATTGACCCAACATTTCGTGCACGAAGTCGATTTCTTGTAATCACATCCACGCTGGCGGGTGCACTTATAGCCATCCCTTTTTCTATAGCAATGACTTGCGCTTTCGGCGGAACAGCCAAGTTACCGTAACCAATGATATGTGCAGCTTCTTTCCTCATGGCATGCGGGACCGCAGTGAGTGAATTGGCTTCAAGATCGGCCCTCGACATCGAGCGGTTAATAAATTCCTTAACTGTAGTCACATAGTCTCGTTTAGAGAATAATCCAATATACGGAGAGATGTTATTTAGTGCAATGTCCTTTCCAGATTCAATGGCATCAATGAAAGGAACGAGATGCTCAGCCAGTATCGGAAAATCGCCGTCAAGAAATAATAAAATATCAGACTCAGCTAACTTTGCCCCAATCGCTCTGCCAACATCGTGCCCTAGAGCTTGCTGGTAATGAACAATCATGGCCCCTGAGTAATTTCGGATTAGTTCAAAGCTTTCATCTGTCGATCCATTCACTATAAAAATAACTTCATGAAGCGGCATTCGATTTAACTGCTCAATCACTTGAAGAATAGTATCCTTTTCATTCATTACCGTAACGATCGCAGCTACCGTTTTAACCGTTGGAAGTAATACTGCATTACCGAAGTACCCTTTAGAGTGCTTATGATATCCTTCCGCAAATTTGGAGGCGGTTGCGTAATAAACTGGCCATGGCAACGGCTTAACGGAACCATACCAGAGATTCCATCTCTGATTTACGATTTGAATAGAACTGATCCTGTTCGAGCTGTCCTCTTTAATTAGTCTTGAACTTTCTGCTGCGATTGCCGCATCATAACCCGCAGCAAAAGCGTTCTCCTTCCAAAAATTCGGGACTTTCCCTGTATACAATCGTTTTTTTGAGGTATGACGAGAACTTAATATACGATTGTTTCGTTTAGTCTTGAACTTTCTCCTAATAGAAATCGAGGAACCCTTCGCTATTCTTCTGCGTCTTCTGTTCGCCATAAAGGTCACCACACGGTTTCTCTTCTACGTGTAAGATCTGATCGATTACCCCGCACCCCTGAATGTGAGATGAACCAATCTATCGCCTCCAAATGATCGCCTACAATAAGTGCTTCCAGGGGATCATTGCCTTTGGTTCTCCCTCTTCTCGGGTTACTTTTCCCTACATCCACCTCATGAACCCCGCGCATGTTCAAGCCTTTATATATAGCTATAGCCTGCGCTTTCGGAGGGACAGCTAAGTTGCCCGTACCAATCACATCTCTCGCATGGCGGCTCATTGCATGTGGAATTGTGGTTAACGAGGCACCCTTCAATCCAGGATTCGATACCAATATATTTAATGCATGCTTGGCAAGTACAACACTGTGAACATGCGTCTTGCCGGTCGGTCCCAAATACTTATTTAAGGCTACATCCACACCATCTTCCACAGCCCTTGTTAAAGGAATGAAATCTCTTGTTCCAATAACAATATCCGCATCGGTAAACAACAAGATGTCCCCCTTAGCCTCTCCAGCACCTACGCTTCGGCCTACATCATGCCCAAGAGGATGAGGTAAGCGGATGACTTTCGCACCGACTCTCTCTGCCAATTCTGCCGTTCCGTCCGTGGAACCGTTGGCTACAACGATCACCTCTGTCTCGGGGTGCACAAGGTATGCTTGCTGAATTACAGCTGCAATGGTCTTTCTTTCGTTCATGGCAGGAATGATGACGGACACTTTAGGGGTTTCTGCATTTCTGATCATGAACGAATATGACCTTGTCTTAGATCTCTTTGCGGGGCGCGCAGGAGTTCGTTTCGACATGTTTCTCACCTGCCAAGTTTGTTATTAAGAAAACTTCTCCCCTCATTTTATGTATAGGTAATTTTACTGTAACGGCATTCGTACCTGAAGGCGAAATAAAACAAAAGAAACCTCTAAAACCACTATTCAAATGGTTTTGGAGGTTTTGTGGTTTTCCATTCAGTAGTAATCAATCAATTGCTTTAAACCGTCAATAAATTCAGTACAGTTTTGTTCGGCTGCCTTGGCATTAACACCTGTGCACAGGACATATCCGCAATTCTTCTGTTCGGGTGAAACAGACATTTGGTTTTTGATATTCACACTATAACTCAAGGGTTTATATTTATCTAATAGATGAGTGTAATTCCGAATGTATTTAATCTTATTCGGCTGATCAAAATATAGCAAAAGTCCAGCCACCGGAGCTTGTATGGGTACCGGTAAATGTAACTCTTGACCTGCGGCAAGCCGTATCGACGCTTCCACCAGATCGATGCCGCTGTGTGCCTTGACGATTTCCGGCAGCCTGGTGCCTCCGATGCGAGCTCCTACTTCTAGAATATATGTTGTTCCTTTATCATCCAGTATGAGATCAATATTACTAGGTCCATTTACTATACCCAAACTTTGCAGCGCTTTACCACACTCTGTCTTGATTCGATTCATCAGGTGCTCTGGAAGAAGGAGCGGAAATGAATGGCCGATAGAAACTCTATCCGCAGCTAATGTTTTTCTCGATAATAAACAGAGAACCATCTCGCCATGAATAGAAAAGCACTGAGCACCTATCTCAATTCCCTCCACAAATTGTTCAACAATCACTCTTCCCCTCTGCGTAAATTTTCTCGCAGCATGTATAGCAGGCTTTAATTGTTCGATATCAGATATTTTCGTCACTCCATTACTTCCCGCGCTATCCGTCGGCTTAACAATATAGCAATTTCGCTTCAACCCTTCAGTCAATTCTTGTCTTAAGGGATACAAATCTGCCCCAGGCTCCACGATATAAAAAGGCTGGGGACAAGACACTCCCGCGCGCTTGAAGCATTGACGCATCAAGTATTTATTCGTGACAGACTCACCGATTCCTACCCCCTGATTCGGGAGATGCATCCTTTCGTTTATCTTACATACTGCCGACACTGCCTCTTCACTTCGGGTCATGCATCCAATCACTTTGTAATGACTTGCAGCCTTTTCAATTGTTCGCAAATCGGAAGGATTCGCCTCCACAACAATATCAGCTCTCTTTGACCCAGGAGACTTGACGTTTGTGTGGACAACCATTACTCTCATTCCAATTTCTTTCGCCTTTTCGATAACACTGACGTTAATACGGTTCCCTCCCACAACCATAAAAACCGGCTTCATCCATTGTTCCCCCGTTACTGTTTAGTTACAGTTTAATTACAGGACTTGGCAATGTGATTGCACCAAACCCCTTCTTAAACAACACAACGCCCGAATGTCCTCCGCTAGGATTAAAGTCGTACCATCTGTATTCTCGTTCACAGGCATGTGCGATCGCAGTGTACTGAATCAATACAGCAGGACTTAATGGGAGGTACTGCTCTAGAACGGCGGCATGCCACCCGGCTACGTGATGTTTGGAATGAAGATTCAAGGCCCCTCCTACAATGGTGTCTTGATACTCAGCGACCCAAAGTTTAATATGAGAAGACTTTCTGCGATACATTTCCTCAAACAATTCCCAAGAGTAACTGTACTTGGCTTTCTTTCCCCATCTTCGCAAAGTATCTTCATACGTTCCAAAATATGCGCGCCAGTCCTTTTGATTATTTGCGGATCTGACAGAAACCCCTTCTCTTAACGCTTTTCGCACTTTTCTTCGGTGCTCCGGTGCCCAGTGGCTGAAGATATCATCGAATCCATTAGATAAATGCAAGGTATGCGTCTCATCGTATCTACTCACAGGCATATTCTTGTGGACAGCAAGTTCATCATAAGGATTGATACGCCACCTCAGCTTTCCAAGTGACAAGATATACTCTATTAACAGTGCGCTATGTTTCCTTGTTAACGGATCTACTGAGAGCCATCCCCCGTAGGTTCCTGCAGGTGAAGAGACATAACGCTTGTTAGATAGGCTGATCGGAAGCAGCGCCTTAGTTCCGTCGTTAAATTTAATCAATATTGGCTGAGGGGACATCGTTCCCTTATTATATCTACTCCAGATTTCAGCCCATTCACGTGAGTGAAAATAGGTGGAATATGGACAATTCCACCATATCCAGTCCCACATATCCGCTTTTGCCGGAGCAATGCTGTCGATCTTAATTTGGGACATTCAGATCATCTACCCATCGTTTAAAACGTTTTGTATAGGTGATTAAGTAGCACTTTTTCAAATACTCTTCATTGCTAATCGTCCATGTATGTTCCATCGGATCAGCCTTTCTTACGTAGACAAAATTGGAGGTGTCCGTTGAATGAAATTTAAACCCGTGTTTCAGGCATTGTTTTTTAAATGAAGTATCCGAGCCCGTTTTCATACTTGTTGGCCATTTAACTCTATCCCATACTTCCTTTTTAAAAACTAACGTGGGGCCGCCTAGACCGCTTATTTCCTTTTTCGTACGTAAAAGAATGGCTTGAATCGCCTCCATATATACGTAGATATCCTTTTTCCCTACGATATCAGCATCAGTTTCTTGAAATGCTCTCATCGCTTGGATCAAATAATTCGCTCCATAATAATCGTCATCATCAAATTTAGCGATGTAACTATACTTGGCCTTTTCAATTGCAAAATTGAGACATTTACCAAGTGTCATTTGTTCCGGAAGTTTATAAATAGTGACATTATCATATCTTTCAGCTCTTCTAATCCATCTCGATACACTCATATCATTTTTATTTACAATGATTATTAATTCTTTATCACTCCACTTTTGGCGATCATAATTATTAAAAACATTACGAAGGCTTTCTTGTCTCATCGTGCAAGTAATAACTGAAACCATGGAATTAACCTCCTTTCATAGGAGTCATAACAACTTTCTATAAATATCAGCCAACACTTTCCCTTGTGTGGACGCAGAGAAGTACTGTTCAATATGCCGTCTGTTTTCGGTTACCATAGCATCCCAGGAGGACATACTGAGGATTTGAAGAATTTCCTTGGATAAAGCTCTGACATCTCTTTCCTCTACCAGTAAGGATCTGTTAGTTGCGCCTAATACTCCTGGAATATCACAGTGGGTTGTACTCACGATAGGCATTCCAGTCGCTGCCATTTCCAGAATCGTTACTGGAGCCCCACCTTCTGTATCCCCATCCTTTGCCGTAACACTAGGTGAAATAAACAAGTGGTGTTTATATGCTTCTTCCATAAGAACGTCATGTTTTTGATAGCCTAGTAAACGGACATTTTCCGATAAGTTATGCTCCTCAATGATCCTCATGATCCTCTCTTTTTCTTCGACCATTCGTTGTTTCGAGGGATTTGCATACCCTATAATCGAAACTTGTATATCAGAGATATACCTCCTCCTCTTTAACCTTGCTATTGCCAAAAGTGCGTATGGAATTCCCTTCTTCTCTTTAAATCCAGCGGAAATAAGCACTTTCAACGTTTGAGAAGGATCCCATTTTCTAGGTTGAAATACATAGCGATTTATATCAACACCTAGGTGGTATACATGAACTTTTTCATTTGGACAGCCCATATTTATGATGCACTGGGCCATATGTTCACCTTCACAAAGAACAGCATCTACGGTATCAAACATTCTCTGGTATCGAATCTTCCACTTGGGGTTTATCGTAGGCAGCCGGTTAACATCCAGGCCGTAAAAGGACACCACATGTTTTACACCGGTCTCTTTTACGGTGGTAATATTCCTCCATCCTTCGTTACCAAAGTGGGAATGAATAATTTGGGCTTTATTCTTTATTACGCTCTCGGCTAAAGAGCCTACTTCTATACCAGGAAGTTGATATTGTTCTAAGTTCTCTGTCTTCCTACAGACAATGTGGTTATTTACCTCGCTAGGCAGGAACCGAATTAAGTTATATAACCAAGGCATTGTTCTAGGCAGCCAGCTGGAATAATAATGAACAACTGTGATTGGGCTTCCTGTTTGATGATTTTGCACAACCATTTCAGCACCTTTCCTCAGATGAATTCGACTAACCGCTTCAATTTGCGAATAAACCTGGCACACTGTCTTTCCGCGCTTTTGGCATCATCGCCCGAGTAGATTACATATCCGTATTTAACCTTTGTATTGATGCCCAGGTCCACCCTATATTCCAGAGGCTTATAGCGCTTCACTAAATGATCATAGTTCTCTATAGTTTTCACTCGCGCAGTTTTATCGAAATGAATCACCATCGAAGCCACCGGAATATTTTTCGGAGCCTTAAGTTCTACTGTTTTTCCACTGGCAAGAAGAATAGAAGCTTCAATGATATCTATTCCACTATGTGCCTCTACTAACTGCGGTAACTCAGTACCTCCCATTCGAGCCCCAATTTCTAGAATATGAGGCCGGCCGTCTTCGTCGATAATAATATCCACATTGCTCGGCCCATTCTGAATACCTAAGCTTTGTAAAGCTTTTGCACACTCTTCCTTAACTTCGGATACCGTTTGTTCGTCTAAACAGACAGGGAATGAATGAGCAATCGGCACCATTTGATCCGATAAACCATCATTATGAATTAGACATAAAGCCATCTCTCCATTGATACAAAAGCACTGAGCACCAATCTCCAGTCCCACGATATATTGCTCAACGATGATTTTTCCATTGTTCGAATTCTTCCTTGCATGCTCAACCGCTGCATGAAATTGATCAAATTCCGTAATTTTTGTTACGCCTCGACTATTCTCACCATCTGTAGGCTTTACAATATAAGGCCATAAATGGATAACTGCCTTTATTATTTTTTCTACAATTCTGTAGTCCTCCTCATTTTCTATCTTGTAGAAAACAGGCGACCGCACGTTATTCTTTGCAAAGCTTTGTCTCATGAGGTATTTGTCCCTAACAACCTGACTAATTCCTCTTCCTTGGTTAGGAAGACTTAACGCCTCATTAATGTAGCAACATGTTGGTACAGCAGTCTCAGCTACAGTTATTGAACCTACAATTCCGTATGCCCTTGCTATTTTTTCGATCATTTTGATATCAGTAACATCCGCTTTTTCATAATAATCAGCGATCAAGGCTGCTCTCGATTCAGAAGCATTTGTAACGACTAAGGCATCCATGCCAAGCTTCTTCACCTTCTCAATAACTAACTCATGCCTATGCCCCGAACCAATCACCATAAACACTGGCTTCATCAAATGATGCTCCTCTCCAAAAGTTACTAATTCTTCGTCAAAATCTGATGAACGGATTGAATAACACGATCAACATCCTGATCACTCAAATTAGGTGTTAGAGGTAAGCTGACCGTCTGACGTCCAACTCGTAAGGCACTCGGATAGTCTTCCGGCTTCCAGCCGTAGGTCTTTTGGTAGTAGGGATGTTCTGGAATGCTTAAATAATGGACACCCACACCGATTTTCTTTTTAGTCATGGCCGTGAGAAAGTCGTCCCGGCTAAGTCCTGCTGTTTCTTTATCGATCAATACGGTATACAAATGATAGGCATGACGGGTATTAGGTTCTATGGAGGAAGGCAGCTCTAATGGAAGATGGGCCAAATCATGATTATATCGATTCCAGATCGCTTCCCGGCGAAGCCAATTTTCTTCTACCTTCTCAAGCTGATGAATACCAATGGCTGCTTGAAGATCCATCATGTTGTATTTGAATCCTACGTCAACAACCTGATAATGTTTGTACCCTTCATCCGAAAAACGTTTCCATGCATCTTTAGACATCCCGTGAAGTCCAAGTGTTTTTACTCTGTCAATATCCTCTTGCTTCTTGGCAATAACCATTCCGCCTTCGCCGGTTACGACATTTTTGGTGGCATAAAAGCTGAAGCATCCAAAATCACCAAAGGTTCCTGCCTTTTTCCCCATGTATTCCGTTTCAATCGCATGTGCACAATCCTCTATCACTTTTAAATTGTATTTAGCGGCAAGATCCATCAAAGCATCCATATTGCATGACCTGCCAGCAAAGTGAACGGGTATAATCGCTCGTGTACGCTTCGTTATTTTTTCCTCTATCCGTACAGGATCTATATTCATTGAAACTGGATCAATGTCAGCAAGAACAGGGGTCGCTCCGCTATGAATAATGGCGTTTACTGTGGCACAAAAAGTCAAAGGTGTTGTAATCACCTCATCACCCGGTCTAATTCCTGAGGCTATTAATGCTAAATGCAGTGCAGCAGTACATGAATTGACAGCCGCACAATAAATCGATCCTTTATACTGCTTGAATCGTCTTTCAAAAAGTTCCACCTTGGGTCCGGTGGATATCCATCCGCTTTGCAAACAGTCAATAACATCCGTTATTTCTGCTTGGGTAAAATGCGGAGCACCGAAGACAAGAAATCTTTCACTATTCCCATCCAGTTGAATCACATCCTTATCCAAACTATTAAATGCTTAGACTAGCAAAACTTTTGGTTATGAGCGGGGGATAGTCATTGGTGTACTTTATTAACTTGCACTGAGACATATATTCTTCTGTGCTCTTTTTTTGTGTATGTGAGCTTATATCCTTTCTCCTGATGCATACATAATTGAATTTAGATGAGGAGTATATCCGATAGTCCTTGCGCTTGCATCTTCTCAGGAAATCGGCATCACTGGCATGTACTAACTGTTCATTAAACTTTACTTTTTTCCACACAGACTTGTAGAACAGCAATGATCCTCCTTTAATATGCCTTCGATACTTCTTCTCTCCCCCGTCCCGAAACAACATAAGTGCTTTTTTCTCTTCGAAAAACAAGAACGAGGTGTGTTTGCCAACAATAGAAGCCTTTTTTGTTCTTAATGTGTGAACTGCCTCTTTTATATAATCAGGCGCATAATAATCATCGTCATCAAATTTTGCGATGATGCTATACCTTGCTTTCTCAATTCCATAGTTCATGCATTTTCCTAACTGACATTTTTCAGATAGTTGATATACAGACACATTGTTATATTTCTTTGCTTCTTCCTTCCATCTGTCAATATCCATATCATCTTGGTTTAAGATGATTATCATTTCCTTGTCTGTAAAGCTCTGACGATTATAATTGCTGAATACATTTTCCATGAAAGAAGGTCTCATCGTACAACAAATGATTGATACCACCGCACTCCCCCCTTTTGGCCAGATCATGTATCATTCCATATTGATGTCAGCTGAAAAAAAACACTACTTTTAGATTATTAATTATGCTACTGGAGAGAAACGGCGTTTTCATCAGGAACAATACCCATGTCAATCCCTAACTTTTTCTCATAAAGTGATTGTAATAACTTCACTCAGAAGTTATTTTTTAAGGGAGTGTGACTGATTTCATGAATATTCTGGTAGCAGGTACAGGATATGTGGGTACCACAACCGCTTTAGTGCTGGCAGAAATGGGATGGAATGTAACGGGGCTTGATGTGGATCAAAACAAAATAAGACTACTTCAACAAGGCTCAATTCCTTTTTATGAGGAAGGACTCGAAGTTCTTCTGAAGAAACATTTGCAATCTGGAAGGATTCATTTTACTTCCAATACAGATGAAGCGATCAAGGACAATGATGTGATCTTTTTATGTGTAGGGACTCCTTCCCGCTCTGACGGGAGTGCAGATTTACAATATGTAAAGCAATTAGCTGAAGAGATTGGCCATAACATGGATAGCTATAAGCTGATTGTGAATAAAAGTACGGTTCCCGTCGGTACGCAGATCAAAGTCACAGATTGGATTCGCACCGCACAACTCTATCCCCACCCATTCGATGTCGCTTCTAATCCCGAGTTTTTACGTGAAGGAAAGGCATTGACGGATGCACTATACCCTGATCGGGTTATTATTGGGGCTGACAGCCCACAGGCCGCCAGCATTCTGAAGGAATTGTATCAAACGATGAACTGTCCGTTCGTCATTACAACACCTAATACTGCGGAATTGATCAAATATGCTGCAAATGCATTTTTAGCAACGAAAATTTCATATATCAATGAACTGGCCATACTTTGCGACGAATTAGGGGTCAATGTAGGTGAAGTTGCCCATGGCATCGGTCTAGACCCAAGAATCGGTCTAAGCTTTCTTCAAGCTGGTATCGGATACGGAGGCTCCTGTTTCCCTAAGGATGTATCTGCGCTACTCCGAATATCAAATGTACACGGTATCCCGCTATCCATATTGGAACAAACCGAATCCGTAAATCAGACTCAATATTTATATTTAATAACAAAAGCTCGTGAGAGGCTGAGAGAATTTGATGGAAAAAAAATAGCCCTATTGGGCCTCTCCTTTAAACCAGGCACAGATGACATCCGAGAAGCTGCCTCCATTCGAATTGCCCGCCGCCTTCTTGCCGAACTTGCGCACATCAGAGTCCATGATCCCGTTGCAAAGCTCCCTCCGGAGCTTTTACATGATTCCGTTACATTCTGCAGTACACCGGAAGAGGCTGTTGAAGATGTTGATGCTGTATTCATCTGTACCGAATGGGCGATGTATCAGAGCATAGATTGGGAGAGAATGAAAGAGTCTATGAATCAGGCAAACCTTTTTGACGGCAGGAATCTACTTGATGCCAAAAGAATGAAAGCCCTAGGATATTATTATCAAGGAATCGGAAACTCTTAGCGAGAAATATAAATCTTGATAATTAGACAACGCTCACGCCTAGAATGTGAATCATCATCCAGGCATGAGCGTTGTATTTTTTCTGCATTTAGTGCTCATTCACTATAACGTCACTCTGAGCAGGTGATACTTCTCCGCATACATAAATCCATTTTCCATACCTCGTTTAGCGGCCCATTCTTTAACGGATTCTGGTGAAATTAAGTGCTTTGGCTCTCGCAGCTGCGATTTATGTTTTCGTAAGGCTTCTATCTTTTTATCTATTGTTTCGCTAATGTCCAAATATAACTCTCCAACATCCGTAAGCTTAGGGTGCTGCCAGACAATAAGAGGATATTCATACATTGCTATGATTTTATAATTCCTATGAGGAACCGGACGCAAACCTGCCATGCAAGCTTCATACAACACTTGATGATCGTGATTAAAACTTGGATAAGGAATAAAAACCATTGTGGGTTTGAAATCCATTAAATACCTGTCAATCTTGGTTACGATTTCCCTTTTGGGGATCGTGTCTAATATACTTTCCTTATCGTCATACATAATATCATTATCTGTGCATCCAAGGTATTTCAGCGCATCAAAAAACTCCTTCTTGCGTGTATTAACAGACACCGGCTGATCTCTGTGCCAAAAAAATGAGTTTCCGACAGAGGCCAAAACGACCTTTACTTGGTTGTTATATCTGCAAGCTTTTTCAATTAATCCACCGCATCCCAAAACCTCATCATCAGCATGTGGGACAAATATAAGGATTCTCTCTTGTCCTGATTCAAGCATGTTCTTATCCCTCCTCTCCCTTAGATATTCGCGGAATGCCTGTCCTTCACTCACCTTTATATATCTATATGAAACTCTTAGATCGTGTTCTTGGACTTTGAAAAATAATAGGTGCTTTATAAAGAAAAAAGACAACGAGAGTTCCGTTGCCAAAAGTTATTAGATAAACGAATTATATTATTGATATAGACGAGTTATTCACCGGGCACTTCCCTAAGTAAACGCTCGGCCATAATTGCAGGTTTCTCCAATCTGTCTTGAATCAAGGGCCAATTCTCTTTCGTTGCTGTATGAATAACCATATCATAGGAAACCCCCTTGATCGTTAGACCGCCATGTTCAACACCTGTGCGAGGAAGGCCGCAATTGTCATGAAATGATACGACGCTTGCATTATCAATCACCGTATTTGAATACACACTAGTCAGTCCTAAAATATCAAACGCAACATGAAAAATAAGCCACACGCTGGCTGGCGCGGCCGGAATTGAAGGCGATATAATCCACCGACCCCAATTACCGGTTTGATCTGCGATATCATAAATCGCAATTGTGCCAACAGCTTCTCCTGACAACAACTCAATACAGAAGTAATAATCGCCATCTCGATGAAAATACTCTTCCAGCCATGATTGATGAACAGAAAAGCGAGAGTCAATTTCCCCGATATACCTCGACAATTCAGGTGATCTTCTTAATTTGAAAATAAAATCAGCATCGTCCATCGTAATAGGCCTCAAACGAATCCCGAAGCGTTCAACCAAGATGTCATGCTTCACGATTTCACCTCTATAATCTCAACTAAATCATCCAGACTTGTTATTCCCGCTACTTCATTAATGGAAAAACGAACGTTAAATTGCTCTTCAAGACGGAGAATAAGCTCCATATGCTTCAATGAATCCCAGCTTGGCAGTTCCTCACGCTTCGGATTTTCATTCGGTGGCCATGCGGTGTTTAGCACATCAGACAGAATTGTTCCTACTTGTTTCCGTAGTTCATCATTCATTGATTCACCTCCACCTTTGCAGGATGATCATTGCATGCAGCTTTCACATGTACCAACAATTCTTTAAGTGATTGGGGTTTGGTCAAGTCCTGTGCGAATCGCGTTATCCATTCCAAGGCGGGAGCATTTCTCGGCCCTTGAGCCGTGTCTATGTCTAACTGCTTAACTCCCCGATTCATTAATCTTTCTAACATCCAGGCAAAGGTCACCGTTTCAATCTCTCGGCCAAGCGCTCTGCAGCTAAAGAGCGTTTCAAGCAGCTGTGCCTGCTCCCCTTCGATCCGACATACAAAAGCGCCTATGATCCCACTGTCGGACAACATATCCGAGAGAGAAATGGTAATACATAAATATGCATTGTTATCCATAAACTCTTTGACTTCATTGCCTTTCATCCGTCTTAAAGCCAAATTAAACTGGTTCGTTTTATGGCTTAATTCATACAAGCGTTTAACATGAGAAAGTTCATTCTCGTACACGGTAATACGCATTCCCAGACTATCTAAATACGCGTTATAATCAGACGCTTCATTTTTAATTTTATCCCGCTTTTGATTTGCCTGAATATCCACTGTTCTGGATAAACCGACACCATCGGAATGAAGTTGATAAAGTCCCGGATAATGGCATAATCCTTTCATGGTCTCTTGACCGCTTCTCTTTGCGCGGAGCAAGTGTACCTCTGGCCATGCGGCCGCCATCTTGATTAATTCAGCTGGGTTGTCATCCACAAACAAAAAGCTTGAAGGATCAATGTTCAAGATCTGTGCCAAATGCTTCAGATTTTCTGCTTTGGTCCGCCAGTTTGCACACACTGCTGCAAAATCATCCCACTTTAGAGGAAAGTCATCCCGCTTTTCAAACAATGCTTTGACGTCTTCTTCCTCATTACGTGTACATAAGGTTAGAAGTATACCCGATTGTTTAAGACGAAGCAGCAGCTTTTGCAGTAATGTATGGCCTTCGGTAAGTGATATCCCTTCCACTCCTTCTTCGCCAAGGACCCCGTTATACAACGTGTCGTCAAGATCGAGGGCGAGGGCTTTAAGGCGGGGGGCAAACGTTGCAGGAAGTAGATGAACACTTAGGTGGCGGGAGATGAGAATGGTTGCTTCATTAGAAAAAGGATAATTGCTTATTTCTTCATTTCGATAATCATAAAAAGAATTCGATCCTTCATGAACTAACACAGCTAGATCAATCAGCATAATACCGGCGGTTTGCTCGATCCATTCTGACAGAAGGGAGTTTAACTTGCGAAACCATCCGTTATCGCTGGCAGTAAAACTGAATAAGATATCGCCCGCCCCAAGAGACTCTGGCCAGTTATTTACCCATATCGGTTTATCCGTTGAAGCGCGTAATTGTGCAAGCCTCTCTTGCAGCCAATGTACTGCTTCATAGGCTGTCATCGATTTTAGATAGATTCGCCAATCTATCCATATGATAAACACATCGGCCTTTAGCTCTCCGCCGAGTACGGTCAGAGCAGCATCGTAATCAGAATAATCAAAATGGACATCTGATCCCCATAACCTGCAAAAAGGAGGCATTAAATTGGCAATAAACTCAAATGGCATCGTTCGATCCACTCTGACCTGGAAGGATTTTTGAGAGGATAGCTTCGGGCTTCCGGTTATTCGAGCTCGGGTTGGAATGGAACACAGCAACGAATCTGCCAAATCAAGATAGGTTACAACATGGTTCATGCTCATACCTCCTTTTTGTGAGATTGGAAACCTCGATCCGTCCTAGTGTTGCACTCGCATAGATACATATCTCATTTGGGTAGATACCGACTTTAATACAGGCCCAGTTCTTTACCCCATATTTTAATCTTCTCTAAATAACCTTCCAGCAAAAAGGCAGATTTAATGCCGTCCATTCCCCAATGAAGCTGATTATATAGGCTTCGCTCCAGTACTCTCTGTAAATAAGCCATTTTATATAAACGAATCGGATCCACTTCAAAGGTGATGCCATATTTAAGCATTTCAGCAGCATAAAGACGTGCACAACGCTCGATTACCAAGTCCTCGTCAGCTCTCCAATCTTTCCGATAAGCAAAAAACACACCAATCAAGTTGAACATATCGAACCAGCAAGGTGAGAACCGTGCACCTTCCCAATCGATAAACTTAATATTCCAATTCTCTTCAGCCACATTGTGGCAGCCGATATTCGGGGTCTGCAGATCATTGTGGATTATACTTTTCCCTGCTTCAATAAGCTCTGGAAAATAAACCGGGCCTTTATTTAGAATGATCTGCAAATCGTTATAACTGTCATTAAGTTTCAGCTTTAGCTCAGGATGATCTATTGCTTTTTCCAAGTATTCCATAGTCTTTTCATGCTGTTTCAATCGTTCAGCAGATACAGATTCCGACTCATATCGCGGAAGCCAATCCTCAAATACATCCCACTTGTTGTAAAAGTTCTCATTGTAAGTTAGAGCATGAAGTTTAGCTAAGGAAGGAATGATTTTGTCAAAGTGATCTGGCGTGAAGATAAGCTGACCCTTTACTTGGGGAACAAACTCCATAAACACCCACACTTCATCATCGTTTATTCCCTCTAATATCAAATAAATCGTAGGTATCAAATCTGGCAAAATCGGACTTGCCTTACGATACATATTCAGCTCCGTGAGTTTTTGATCAGTCACTGGCGCTTTAAATATTTTTAAAATGATAGGATGCTCCTGGTTATCAGCTCCAACTTCAAGCTTCCAGATCGCACTTTTTACCGTTTCCTTTAAGCACTCCATCTTTCGATCATTTAATACGACCGTAGTTCCGAAATGGATTGATATCTTCTCAGCACACTGGAACTCACGCCATTTTACGCTTATATCATGAAGAGGCGGACTATCCACTAAAGCTTGTGCATCCTCGAATCCTTTTACATACCCATCTTTTTTTCCCTTTTCAAATCCATCTGATCGGCCTTTCTCATATCCACCAGATTTATTCGTTTTCGTCATATTCATAGTCCTCCACTTTAGATTCCTTCTACATCCTATGTTGAGAAACTCGATCATGACATAAGATTTTATTGCGAGATCAGAATGCTCATCACTCTCACTAGCTGCTCAACATCTCTAATCTCATAAATAAATACACAAGCACAAGGCTCGTGTATTTATTCGCAGCTTATTTATACACTTCCCATCCGTTTAACCCACCCGAAAGAAGCAGTTGTCTACCTTCATCCAGACTCACATTAGCGATAAGATCAAGAATGGACAGGTTTGAAACAAATTTCCCTTTGCTTTGTGGATACTCAGGACACTTCCAGTTTTGAACGATAATACTCACGTTACGATTACGGAAGTGCTCCATGTCTACATATTGTTCGAAACCCTTGCCCCCACCAACATAATGAGTTCCTTCCAATTGATATACAATTTCTGCTATGCGTTCAGATGCTTTCATGTTCATAACCAGATCTGTCGAGCTAACCACTTCTCCTTGCCACCCTAACTTTCGAAGCATCCGAGTCGTAAACTGTTCACAAAATAGCGTGAAACTAGAATCCATTTGCCGATGATAATCGATATACTCTACAGCAGAAGACCAAAGTGTATCAAAATAGGGGCTTTTTCCATATGCGTGACTGAGTGCTGATTTAAATTTGGCTATCCAGTCTTCATGATATGCTATGGAAGCTGCATTGATTTTTACTCGATTCCCGCCAAGTACAGGTATGATAAAGTTGTGCTCATGGCCATTTATTTTCAAAGGGATACGAGTTTGCCCTACCTTCCTGTTTAGCTGGACATCGTCAAGCACAACCCAAACATCACTGTTCATAATACGATTGAAATAATGAAGAGGGGGGAAAACATTAGGTTGATAAATGCATATTTTCTTTAGCATCGCTTCCTCTCCTCCGTCATGGTACATCAGGTAAATGAACTGGCAAACAAGAAAATTTATTTTTCAAAATAAATCAATGCATAGCTTATACCATATCTGTCCTTGAAATGGTCATCGAATATCTGCACATCTGTTCTTCCAATTTGCTTGAAATGATGAGTCATATAGGATTTGTCAGCGATCTGAGCACCAAGCTTCTGTGTAAAGGGCAGGGATAATTTATGATCTAAACGGATAATGCCAGTCAGTGTTTTAAACTGCGGCATATTGTTCCACTCCTTAAAAAGCTGAAGCATAAGTCTTCTGCCTATATTGTCTCCTGGGTGTTTGGGGTGCACAGCTATCCGATTCACATGACTAACACCCGGGATCGGTTCTGAGCAAATCATAAAAGCAACAAGTTTGCCCAAGTCCTCCTTCACTACACCAAAGCTTATATCAAATTTTCCCGGCACATCTAAAAGAAACTGGCTCTCCCCCCACTCTTCTGTTGAATATAAGTGTCCTCTCTTTAAATAAACAAGATGCTCGAGCTCAAGCAAATCCGATAAATAGCGCTGCATATTGTTCTTATCTAACTTAATAATTGACAATCCTTTTTCCAACATTTTAACTCCCGCTCCTAACAGGTGCTTCTTTTGTCAAAGCATGATTATAAATATCTAGCACCTCACCCGTCATTTTCTTAAGCGAAAATTGTGTTCCCCCCCACTGTTTGGCTTCTCTGCTCAATTGTTTTTTCATCTTTGGTTTTTCCAGAAGTTTTTTCATTTCTCTGTGGAGACTGCCACTGTCGTTCGGAGGAACCAGCAGACCATTTTGAGAGTGTTCTATCATTTCCGTAATTCCACCAACCTCGGAACCAATAATGGCTTTTCCTGCAACGAATGCTTCTACTAGCGAGTATGGGTAATTATCCTGCAGGCTTGGAATTACAAAGATATCGGCCTGTTTTAGAAGAGCCGGAATATCACTGCGCATCCCTAAAAATTCGACGGAATTACCTAACCCGAGCTTCTTAGCTTGTTTCTTTAATTTGCTTTCATTCTTTCCTCTTCCTACAATCCAACAAACCCAATCACTGCGCTTCTTTTTCAACCGTGCTAATGATTCAAGCAATACCTGTTGTCCCTTCACTTTCTCTAGACGTCCGGTGCAGATAATGACGGTTTTTCCAGAAGGACTTTGAATTCTCGTCTTCTGATCCATCTGACGTTGAAAAGCTTCAACATCAATTCCATTCGTAATCACTTTCATGTTATTCGTCGAGATTTTGCATTTTTTGTACACATTCAAAAGCCACTGTGAAGGTAAGATTGTTGCATTACATTGTTGAATAACTTGTGATTCGAAAGTCGATAAGATGTTCCATCCGATAGAGTTCGGTTTAATGAAACCGTTATAATAGTATTCGGCTGTAACACAGCCATGCAACGTAAGAAACAGAGGGGTAGCACGAGGCTTATAGAGCTTTAAAATACTGGCTGAGATAATTTCCTGAGCGTGAATAACCTGATATTGCGATAAATCTACCATTTGAACAGCATCAAAAAACTTTATAGCCTCTTCCTTTATATCGCTTAAATACTTCAACGCCTGAATTCCAATCCAACTGGATGAGAGTAATTGTGATTTCCGTCCAGACTTTCTTCGTTTTAGCAGAGATTGTTTATTCCCTTTCGTAAGGTAGTATTCATCATGATGTCTTGCTAAAATATCTACAGTGTGACCTTGCTGTTCTAGCCCTGTCTTCAGCTCATGCATATACTTTCCGAGTCCACCTCTTGGAGGATATGCATATATAGTAGCCAGCAGTATTTTCACAGATTATCCCTTCTCTCTATTAAAGTCTGGTATATCCTATGCCAGTCTTCTATTCTTTGAAGGGTATACTTGACTCATTTATTTGAGAACAGGTCATTATTGGACGCTATTTCTTCACAATAAAAAAACCCTCGCAAATTTGCGGGGGTTAAAGACTATGACATACGAAGAAACGCTAATCCGTTTCATATTTTTCCCAAATATTTTTAATTTTATCTAAATAAACCTGCAGCAGCTTCGCTTCTTTTTTGCCAGTTACTGCCCAGTTCAGTTGAAGGTATAAGCCTTTTTCAAGTATTTTTTTAAAGTATGCCTTCTCATATAGTTCCATAGGATCTGTATGAAAAATAACTCCGTTCTTCCTCATCTCATTTGCATACAAGTGAACACAGCGTTCAGTTATTGCTTCTTCTTCGCTACTCCACTCTTGACGATACGCCAAAAAAACGCCAATCAAATTGACGAGATCAAACCAGCAGGGTGCAAATTTTGCACCTTCCCAATCGATAAACTTAATACTCCATTCATTCTTGTTCACATTGGGGCAGACAATGTTTTGTGTGTGCAAATCCCCATGGATTATACAGCATCCCGATAGCCTAACCTGTGGGAAATACTCTTCGTCTCTCTCCATAATTTTAAGTAACAAAGAATAATATGGTTCGATTATCGTATTTAAATCATGATTCTTCATCGCTTCATCGAGATAATAAAGCGTGGACTCTCTTAGACTCTTTCTCTCCTCACGTGCTTCCTTAGAATCGTATCGTGGCAGCCAATCTGAGAATAACTTTTCCTGTTCAATAAACCGTTCATTCATTGTAGACGCATGCAGCCTTGCCAGAGTTGGGATGATCTTGTCAAAGTGATCAGGATGAAATTGCACCCTCCCTTTAAGAGGTTTGATATACTCCATGAACACCCATAAGTCATGACCATTTATATTTCTTTTGCTCAAATAAACTTCTGGCATAAAAGGCTTCAACCATTTAATTGCTTTAATATACATGTTTTTCTCAACGGTACTTTCGGGACGCTCGTCTTTAAGTTCTTTTGAAATTTTCAGTATGACAGGGAGTCTCTTCGAATCCGCTGCAATAACCAGCTTCCAAATACTGCTCTTATATGAGTCTTTCAAACATTCCATTCTTCGATGTTTTAATCTTATTTCCTTATCCGAGAAGAACTGAAACGATTTAGAAAGGTCCATTTTACGCCATGTTCCTCGAATGAATCGCTTGTCTATTTTTTTGGTCCTTCCCATAAGTTCTCACCCCATTCCTTAATGATTGTTGCTCACTGTGAAGATAAAGCAGAAAAACGCCCATCTTCATATCCTTGGGCAAAACCAACTTTAAATTCCTCATTGTACGCTTGTTCATGACCTTGATGAAAGGTCGGGGAGCTCTCCGGTGGGATAAACCGTTTTCGCGAAGCTCCCTGTCTATTTTTGTAGCGTCCATGACTATTGTGATGTTTGCGTCGACCTGATTTTTTAGCATAACGCCGCTTACCCGTAGGCATACTACGCCCTAAGCCTGATGATGAACCGCTCTTGCCTCTCATAACGAATACCCCTTTACTTCCAAGCTCCTATCTTCTGGATTATACTGACACATAGGGTTTAACCATGGAGAGTGAGGTATTCCCTGCTTAGTGCGATTTAGCTGTATACCTGTCAGCATCTCGACCATCACAGACTGGTAATCATTAAGCACTCGGATATTCTCCGCAAGTTTACGTGTAGTTACATCGGAATGCTCAGTTATCTCCGCGATATTTCCTAATATTCCAGCCAAGGCTTCCTGACTCTTGGCTATCGATGAGATGACTGCGATTTTAGCTGCGCGTTCTCGGTATATCTGGGCTTTCATCAATCCTGAACTCCGAAATCGAACCCGTCAAATCCCATTCCCATTCCCATTCTGTCAGCATTCTGATCATCAGAGCTTCCCAATACAATGCGCAGATTACGACACAAGCCAGAACCCATCTTTGTTAAACCCTCTATTTGCTCTACAATTTGCTCATGAATAGATAACGAATCTTTCAACTCGCCATCTGGACCCCTATATTGATTCAATACCCATTGAGATACTTTCTCTGCCTCAACGGCCTTACCTTGCAGAATAAGATACGTGTTACGTTGAATTACAACGGATGCATCCAGAATTCGCATGAAAGATTCCTCTTTGCTCACGTACATTCCTCCTATTCCAACTGACGCTTGATTCTTTATTCTTTATTCTTCTCCTTGCTCATTAGCCTTCAGTTCTTTCATAGCGATTTCCAAACTATCAGCCACGGTTTGCTGCAAATCTGCCATCGAGTTTAAATAAGCTACGATACTCCCGTTTACTTGTTCCACCTGTCCTCCTGATGAATTTTTGTCTTCAGAAGGTTGTTGAAGTTGATGGTTAGGTAATGAATCTATAATTTGTGTCATACGAACTGCTGCATGACGCTGAGCTTCTAAGATTCGCGCTATCTGTTGCTGAGAGTGCGAAATATGCTCTAACATATCGTTGATTTTATTTTCCAAATTGTGACGCTCCCTCATTTTTTTAATCAGCATATGCGGGGATAGACTTCTCGGTGCATCCGCCATAGCAACCTATTAACGCTTCAATTTAGCTAATACTATCGAAATCTTCCATTATTATTCTGTTTTCCTGTGGAATCCTCGCTAACCATTCACTTAAACACTCCTTCAAAGTAGGGACATCTTCACTCCAAAGACCAATGTCCGCTAACAGCTCCGTTCTGAACAGGAGACAGCAAGCATGAAGTCGAGAGTTAATATCCTTCATCCATGTGGTATTAGCATATATAGCGTTAATTGAAGCTTCACTGTCTAATTCCACCATTAAATCTTCAATCCAATTGTCTTTGTTCGGTGAACCCCCTGCCAATAGGATTATTTTCTTACCATTTGCAACAAGAGCAGCCTTATTCAATACACTGATAATTCCTTCATCATTCCTAGCCAAAATATGTCTTACAATTCCGGTTCGCTGAATTATATATTGCCTTGTTGTCTCTGAAGATCCGGCATCAGCAACAAGAAGTTCATAAGGATGCGGGGTTAAGGCTTCAATTTTCTGAATTGTATCGATAATGCTTTCATTTGGAGAGTGAGCAAGTACAATGATACTAGTCCCATCAAATGAACGCTGACTATCTTCCTTTCCAAATCTAAATCCTAAATCATAGCCAGCCTGGTACCCGGATTTATGACTCACATCATTCTCCACTTCACGAGTTGAAATAGAGAAACGCGACTTCAATCTCCTTCTTCTCATTGTAAATTCTCTCTCATGTGATTGGCCTCCTACACTTCTTATGTATGAGCTTAATTATCCTCGATCTCATATACTACGAAAGGATGGGGGAATGCATTTTCCTCCATCCTTTTTTATTTACTCAGACGTACCGCCAATAGCAATCCAAGACAGCCAGCCCTTCAATATGAAAGAGCCCTGAGTACGTGTAATTCCGATTATGGCTTCTTGCTGCCGCCGGGATTGAACATAAGCTTGAAACACCGGGTGATTGCACGTTGCAATCAGCACATATTGTTCATCTTCATAGGGAGACTGAAGTGGTACGGTAACATAAATTACATCCTGATCTTCAGAGAAGACAAAAGGCACATTTCCGAACTGTTGAAATAAATTCAATCCAGAAACCCCTTGAACCGGATTAAATGAAAGATGACAAGGCTGAATCGACTCAAGAGCTACCTTGGAAGATGTAACCGATTCATCTGACAAGTGGATACTGTGAACAGTATAATCCTCAATAGCCTCACTTCTAACACTTCGATGTTGAAGATGCGAAGCGCTAATGATGTTATCCGCCAAGTGTTCAGTCGCGTCACACTCTGAACCTGCCAAGCTGTCTGATGTTCCCCTTACGGCCAATAGTTTAAGATGATCAACATACCGCCGGAAAGGTCCTCTCCCTCTCCTTCGGGTGATCCTTCTTGCTTTGTTCACAGGCGGCTCTCTCCTCTGCTTTCATTCGTTATGTCATCCTATTCCGTAGCATCGGCTACTGCCACACCCTTATATATTTTGCATCAACAAAGCCCATCGCTCCGCCGTATGATCCCACCTGAAATGCTTACGTACCGATTCACGTGCTGCCATCCCCATTTGTAGTCGAAGATCCTCATTCTCTAACAGCTCATTAATCCGCTCTATCAATCCAGCTGAAAGGTTTCCCGGTGGTATCAAGAATCCGTTCGCTCCATTATTCACTATTTCCGGAATACCTCCTGCACTAGAAGCGATAACGGGAATCCCCGTAGCCATAGCTTCCACATTAACCAATCCAAAAGCTTCTCTAGTTGAAGAAGGTACAACCACAATGTCAGCAAGTGCATACCAATCAGCAATATTAGGGTATGGGACGAATGGAAGAAAAGTTACAAATGACTGATAAGGTTTAGCCGCTTTTTTCAATTCTCTGACATATGGTGTTTCTCTATCCGACCCATAAGAAGCACTGCCAATGATCAAAAATAAGACCTCTGGGTGTTTAGCAACGATTTGAGGTACAGCCTCCATCAAGTGATGAATCCCCTTATCCCGAATCAAACGACCAGCAAACAGCACAATTCGGCGTCCGTTCCATCCAAAGTGGGTAAGTTTTGCCTCTTTAAGTGCTTTAGCCATCGGGTTAAAAGAAGGTGAAAAGTGTTCCAAACTTACTCCGAGATGATTAATGAATATCTTATCTTTTAAAGAAGGATGATAGGATACAATGTCCTCATATAGAAAACGACTGTTCACTATAATTTGATCCATCATGCTTGCAATTTTTCCGAAACGTTGTCTGTTCATATAGGGTGAATTTATAAATGTATTTGAATGTAAATTAAGTACAACCTTTACACCTTGGAGTTGCATTTTGAGTCGCTGCGCCAAGAGTGGTCTATTGTGAATTTCTGCGACATCCGGTCTCCAGCGGGAAAGTCTTCGCAACAAGGAAGGATAATACGATGCCCCGGGTGGCAATCGAAAACAGGGAACCCCTTTAATGCTTCCTTTAGGTGGGAGGCCTTTTCCCACGACTCCATATATTCGAATATCCATCTTCTCCTGCACCAAGGGAACGGTCTGCTCCACGACTCGCTCAACGGAGCTGCTCCTTCCTGATGGAATAACAAAAGACCCCGGTGTGATTACCGCAACCTTCCGTAAATTCATAACTCCACATCCTTCTCGCATCATTCTTCAGCATATACCGATAGAGGGGCTATTGGTGACTATTATATGGAATATAGAATAGGCCACTCCTATACGACATCCGTCCATCCAAGCCCTCTCCATTTCGCATAAGCTGTGTGGAACAGATATATTCATGAATTGTTGTGACAAGGAGGATGACCATGCAACCGGAATATGTCGGCATCTTGCTCAATGACAGAACGTATCGCGGTATTCCTAATGGAAAAACCGGTACAGAGTCTTTGCATAATTATGAAGAAGCAGCCGAAATGTACGGACTGGTTCCTTGTTTCTTTCGATTGCAGGATCTATCCCTAGATACGTGTACGGTTGCTGGTTATATCTTAACCCCCTCGGGCTATACTCGAACAACTCTGCCAATTCCTCGTGTTATACACAACCGCGCCATATATCATAATAAAAAGGCTCTTGATATGATTAAGCAGCTCATAACAGCTGGTATTTTTATCTACAATGGCAGTACACGTTATGGCAAAGATAGCGTTCATCTCATGCTCGTAGAGGATCCGTTCATGCAGTCTGCACTTCCTCATACACTCCGTGCGAAAGCCGCAACAATCCGCTCAATGCTTCGGCAGCATGGAGACCTTGTTCTGAAACCATGCCGTGGGAGTGTTGGACTCGGTATGATGCGGTTGCGCCAAGGAACATATTGTGATTATTTTACGTATTCACGATCATCTCCTTCGGCTAGAGGCTGGAGAACACAGCATATATCCAAAGGGAAACTTCCAGCACTTTTGTTAAGAAGAATCCGTTCCGTACCATTCCTCACTCAGCAGCGTATTCCGCTAGCTGAATATATGGGTAGACCTTATGACATTCGCGTCACCGTGCAACGCGGACTGTGTGGCCACTGGGAGGTAAGCGGAATGTTCGCCAAGACGTCTCCTGCACGCACTTTTGTCTCGAATATCGCTCAAGGTGGATCCGCTTATCCTGTTGAGGATATATTCTGCCGTTCTTTCCCGGATACCCCACCCGAGATACTCGTCGAACGAACTGCACAGTTCGTTATTCAAACCGCTTGTTCACTATCCAAGCATATGCCTTATTCTGCGGACTTTGGAATGGATGTCGCCATTACTGCTGAAGGTAAATTGTTCTTTATTGAAGCGAATGGATGTGACCAGCGCTATGGATTCCGAGAAGCAGGAATGGTGGAGACGTGGAAAGAAACCTACCGAAAACCAATGGCTTTTGCACGTTATTTATTCAATACGGGTAGTTGGCCCACACATTAATTCTCAACATGAAAACAGCGATTCCCGTTAAGGAATCGCTGTTCTCTGCTTGTTATATGTTACATTTCTGACTCAAGTTCCCGGTCACCACTTTGAATCTCTGCCTTCTCAGCACTTTGCTTGTATACCGCCGCTAGCACTTTTTCATATGCACTCTCGAAATGATCGGGTAAGGCCATCTTCAAATCATCCATTAAAGGCAAGAACTTGTACAAAGCCTGAACCTCTTCCTCTGTTAACCCTAATGGATACATTGCAAAGTGGCCAATAAATGTATATCCCCGGCCACGACCTTGATGGGTAATCGGTATGTGCATTGCACTTAGAGCATCCATATCCCGGTATATGGTTCTTTCACTAGTTCCACAACGCTCTGCAAGTTCTCTAGCTAGTATTCCAGGCCTCGCTTGCACAAGCGTAATAATTCTCATTAGTCGTATCAGTCGGTCTGTCATATGCATTTCTCCCTATCCATCTAGTAAATTAGACTTATATAACAAGACTTAATAATAGTGAATTCGACCTTTACGCCTATATTCCTTCTTTATAAACCATTTATTTAGAACTATATTGCACATTTCACATCATCATTAAGTGAGTCAAAAGTCCTTTGTCAAAATGGACAACATGCAAAAGACATTATCCAACCGCAACTGCTCCATAAGTGTTAATAAATGTGTCACTCAAGTTATATAAAATTTCAGCTTCTTGTAAATAGTCAATGTCCTCCAACCGAATAGCTAGTAACAGCATCTCATCTGCTCGGCGTCGAATCATTTCTCCCCCCCGTTCAGAATAGCCTCGCTCAAACGCTATTAGAGCATTCTCAAGCACCTCTGAATTCTGAAGAATCTTTATACATTTCTCTACACGAGGATTCACTTTTCTAAATAATAAGGCTGTGTGGTTGCTGAACTGAAGTGAAATCGTATGTGAAGGCAAAATAATTTCTCTGTGTGATGAATCCTTAAATGTCCATAACGCCGTAACCATAGGGTGTACACCAGAAGAGCACGGAGCAAAATCAAAACCCAGAACAATTTGTCTGTCATCCTCTTCATATAAAGAGCCAAGGCCTATTGTATAATTGAATTCATTTAATATTTCAACCCTGCATCCGTACAACGCACTCAGCTTAGCTCCCATCCCCAACTGAAGATGTAGTTGGACTTGCTCAGCAATACGTTTAGATTTCGGAATATGTTTTTTCGGCCTTGCGGTAGATCCTCGCCATTCCACCAGCAAGTAGACCTGATTAGCACCGCTTGCAGCTACATGGTTACTACACCATGTAAATTCCGTATACAAGCCCGACTGCAAAACACCCACCTCTTTCCTATTCTTCTATTAATGTACCAATATGGACGGACAGCTTTCTGTCATGGAAACGTATGTTCCCGTAATATTTTCGACAAAAACGTATATATCCTCCATAAAAAGATACTTTTGCTCTTTTTTTACCTCTCATTCTCAAATATTACGAAGAAGATCTAAGATCTTGCGGGATGCCTTCTTTTTCTGTTATTAGTCGCTACGGGTACGAATCACGGATCTGAATCCCTAAACTGCTGGCTGACCTAATAATACGAAACCGCCCTTTGGTAGAATGGAAGTGCTGAGCCACCATATACATAGGAGCGGTTTTATTTGTTAAGCTCTGTCTACTTTGGACATTGGTCTAGACGCTACGCGATTAGACAAATAAAAAAACGATACCCCCAATAATCAGAGTATCGCTGTTCCATCTTTTTTTGTTCCGAAACGAAAGGACTATCCATTCGTACAATGAATGAGATAGTCCTTTTCTTCTTATGAAGTTTAGCTGACGCCCGTTCCTACCATTCTATTCTGACCGTTCATCGCATCCGAAACTCTGGTAACCGGTGCATAAGTTACTTTATCAATTAGTAGGCCATTACCTACCGGCTTTCCATTTACTGTGACCATAATCTTTTTAACATTACATTGTTCCATCTTCGTCTTCTCCTTTATACATCATATCATTATTAGTATATTTGCTTGAATATAGGGTTGTTATGGGTAATAAAGTCCGTGTGTAATGCGCTTTCTCACATACATTACCCTGCTTAGCGAGTAGTTAAACGTTAGATCAATAATGTATTAACTTGACGAAAATTGTCATGTATACTATTTTCAAATCGATAGATTTCTTGAAGGCGGTGACTCAGTGGACAAACGTAGATATTCCTTAAGAACAAAAACCACTTTTCTTACACTATTTCTCTTAACTAGCACGATACTCTTCCACGAAAATGAGCGTACCGCTCATGCAGGTTTCTTCAATGATATTTATGATAATTTTCAGCAATTCACGGAATTACCGGATGAAATAGACGAATTAAAAAATAGTTACCAAAAAGCTCTCGAAGATCTGGAACGTGCCCGAATCGATACGGAAATGTATCAGAAGCAAAATGCTGAGCTCGCTGAGCAAAACCGTCAGCTTACGAGTATGTTGGAACAGATGAAGGTAGATGAGGCTGAAAAAGCCCGGAAATCAGAACGCATAAAGACGGTTATAGTTACTGCTATAGCACTCTTAGCCGGATACTTTTTATTAACACGCATCCTCCGCTTTGGAATGCGTCGTCGCACCAACCGTTTCTGATATTTGTTGATACTGCCTGTCTCATAAGGAGGAACTTTTATGATCATTCGAATGGAGGATAGTTACGCCAGCGGTTCCGGTCAAGCTGTCACATTTTCGCTTCAAAAAGGAGATACTGCTCATATTTTACATCCAGAACAAATTGTTGCTTATCGTGGCTCGTCCCATAATCGCGTCGATCGGTTTATGAATGTGAAAGGAATCTTCCGAAAAAACAAATTGATCCGGGCAGACATCAGTGGGCCAAGCCAGTTTACCGCAGCTCTCCCCCATGGTTTTAATATGAGAGAAATTCAGTTAACGAACAACCAGGATATGTTGTATGACTTTAGACATGTGTTTTTTTATACCAAAGGAGTACACATGCAGACACGCATACTAAAAATAAAAAATATGTTCATTACACGAGATGCCATCAAAATGAAATTCAGCGGAGAAGGAAGCATTGGCATATTAACACAAGGCCCGGTCTGTGAGGCAAAACTGCATCCTACAGAACCATTGTATGTGGATGCTGGAAGCATCATAGCATACCCCGAGAATGCCAATCTTGAATTGACTGTATACGGAAACAATCTGGCGAGCCAGCATATGAATTACCATTGGAAACTAACAGGCGACGGGTTTGTCTTATTCCAAGCAGGAAGGCAGAATCAGCGGCTTGAACGAGAAATGAATGACGAGGGGATCATAAAACGGTTTTTAAGGGAAGTAATCCCGTTTGGCAGTGTATTTATCAAATGAAACCATCGTGTTATAATGGACTTTATATGGTTAGAACAATGGTTAATTACAGCCGATAATAATAGAATACAATCCATGCATGACGCATGGGAGAGGTTCGTGAACTCCCTCTATAAAAAACTATACAGCCCTTATTCCTTGTGATAAGGCTTGTTTTTTTACGGATTCAGTTCAGAACTTCTCTTTCTTCAGGACAGCTATATGCTGCCTGCAATCATTTTGAAGAATGAGGGGTTTTTTTTATGCTTAAAAATGAAAAAGCAGTTGTCGTATTCAGCGGCGGGCAAGACAGTACGACCTGTCTGTTGTGGGCTAAGAAACAGTTCGCCGAGGTTGAAACCGTAACTTTTGATTACGGTCAGCGCCATAAATATGAGATCGAGGTTGCAGCGCAAATCGCTCAAGAACAAGGAGTTAAGCAAACCGTACTTGATATGAGCCTCTTGAACCAACTTGCGCCGAACGCACTAACACGCAGTGATATGGATATTTCAGAAGGTGAAAATGGTGTTCCGAATACATTTGTGGACGGACGCAATCACTTGTTCCTTAGTTTTGCAGCTGTGCTTGCTAAGCAAAAGGGTGCAAGACACCTAGTTACTGGAGTATGTGAAACCGATTTTAGCGGTTATCCCGACTGCAGAGACAGTTTTATCAAATCGCTCAATGTAACACTGAATTTAGCGATGGATTATCCATTTGTCATCCATACCCCATTGATGTGGTTAGATAAAGCTGAAACTTGGGAGATGGCTGATCAGATGGGGGCACTTGATTATGTTCGTCAGAACACACTAACCTGTTATAACGGGATCAAGGGTGATGGTTGCGGTGAGTGCCCTGCCTGCCAGCTTAGAAAAGCCGGATTGGATAAATATTTAAGCCGCCGGACTGCGAATGTTAAAGGAGGAGATCAGTAATGACCCGTCAACCCGGAGCTTTCCGCATAGTAGACCAACTACAGAAACTGGGTGAGGATATCGATGCTGGAAGTCTTCGCTATCACCGTAAACGAGTGCTCGTTTCTAAGGAATTCACTTTTGATGCTGCCCATCATTTACATGCCTACGAAGGAAAATGCAAAAATCTGCATGGACATACGTATAAAGTTGTATTCGGAATCAGCGGTAAACCTGATGAAGTTGGTATCACCGTAGACTTTGGTCAAATAAAGGAGATCTGGAAATCGGAAATTGAACCTTTTCTAGATCACCGTTATTTGAATGAAACACTGCCTCCGATGAATACAACAGCTGAAAATATGGTCGTTTGGCTATATGAACAAATGGAACGTGCTTTAACAGAACAGGAAGCCTTTATACAGCAAGAAACAAGAACCGAATTCGTACGCCTGTTCGAGACACCTACGAGCTATGCTGAAGTTAGACGGGAGTGGATGGAAAATGAGTAAGAGTGCAGCCTTTACTCCTACTGTGTTCTCTTCAGGCAGTTCAGTAGGCACAAGCGTTATAGACCGACCTATACCCGTCATGGAAATCTTCGGACCGACCGTGCAGGGTGAAGGTATGGTCATTGGTCGTAAAACGATGTTCGTCCGTACTGCTGGCTGCGACTACCGCTGTTCATGGTGCGATTCTGCGTTTACATGGGATGGGAGTGGGGCCGATTCCATTTCCCGGATGAGTCCCAATGAAATTTGGCAGGAGTTGGTGCGTCTCGGGGGCGACCGATTCGATCATGTTACGCTTTCTGGAGGTAATCCCGCTCTTCTATCTCAGCTAGGTGGGCTCGTTGATATGCTCCATTGCCATGGCATCACCGTGGCAGTTGAGACACAGGGCTCCCGGTGGCAAGACTGGCTAATTGATATCGATGAAGTGACGATATCACCGAAGCCTCCAAGCTCAGGCATGGATACAGATTGGAATAAACTTGATGATATCATCTCACGATTATCAGGACGCGCACCTGGACGGTCCTTCAGTCTAAAAGTAGTGGTCTTCGACGATCTTGACCTTTCATACGCAGAAACGGTGCATGAAAGATATCCAAATGTACCTTTTTATATACAAACAGGGAATCCAGATGTGAACACATCTGAGGCCTCATCACATATTTCAGGACTGCTCGAACGCTATGAGAATTTGATTGACAAAGTTATGAAATCTGATCGGTTAAACGATGTCCGAGTACTCCCACAGCTTCATACTTTGGTGTGGAGCAACAAGCGAGGCGTATAGCTAACCAAGGCAGCAATAATAAGTTAAAGGAGTTAATAATTATGAGTGGAAGACAACGCGATGAATTGGAAGATATCACATTGCTAGGTAATCAGGGTACAAAATATCAATTCGAATATGACCCAGAAATACTTGAAAGCTTTGACAACAAGCATCCGTACCGTGATTATTTTGTTAAATTCAACTGTCCGGAGTTTACCAGTCTGTGCCCAATTACAGGTCAACCTGACTTTGCAACCATCTACATCAGCTACATCCCGGATATTAAAATGGTTGAAAGTAAATCGCTAAAACTGTATCTGTTCAGCTTTAGAAACCATGGAGATTTCCACGAAGATTGCGTCAATATCATCATGAACGATCTGATTAAACTGATGGATCCTCGTTATATTGAAGTCTGGGGTAAATTCACACCACGGGGCGGTATTTCCATCGACCCATACTGCAACTATGGACGCCCAGGTACCAAGTACGAAGAGATGGCAACCCAGCGTCTCATAAACCATGATCTGTACCCTGAAAAAGTAGATAATCGCTAAAATCATAAACCGGAGCATGCCTAATGGGCAGCTCCGGTTTTCTATTACAGGGGAATATCCGTTTCCCGTAAACGTTGATTAATTCTGCGCTTCTTGTATAGCATCTTTCCGGTTTCAGCGACATCTCCGATTGTGCCTTTATTGCTAATGGAACCAAAGATAATACCAGCTATCGGAATCAGCTGAAATAGTTTTTTCATGCCAAAACTGTCAGTGTAGGACTGAACCACTTCGCGCCAACCTTGCAGCTGAGAGAATACTTGATCCGATTTCTCCACATCATCAAATACAGCAAGCTCCTCCAACACAGCTTTTTTGCCAACAATATCGGCAGATGAGAATTGCAGACATTTGACAATAAACACACGCTCCCTGGGATTATCCGGATCATAGCCATAACATAGAGCCATTTCCTGCAGTACTTTCAAGGATTGCCCTAGTACTAAAGGAATATCAGCGGCTATTGTAAAAATCCCTCCAATTCCGGTTGCAGCTCCTTGAGCAGCAGCAAATTTCACACGTTTAGTAGTGATACCATCTGCTGCAGCGTCCATGACATGAATCGGAAGCTTGGATGCCTCGTCTAAGGTCAGCATCTCTTCTGAATCATGTTCATGACGATCATTCACAGTTCCTTCTTCTTTGCCACTGCCAGCAGTTTCAGCTTCAAGTGAGTCTTTTAGCCCCTCGGCTCCACGCGCTGCTGTCCCAGCCAGCACGAACATGACGGATTTTTTCCTTACCAGATATTTTCCTCCAGATTGGATGAAGCTACCGATCTCATTCAGTGCTTCCCCTACATTATCGCGGACAATTTTCGGAGTTAACCGATCTAGAAGCATAAACGGAATTCTACCTATTTTTTCCCATAAAAAGATGTCTTTTTGTTCCTTTTCCCATTTTAATATTGTTTCTAGCTGGGACTCTAAATATTCCCTTGATTCTATACCATCCATGCTCTCTCTCCCCCTTGTCCTCTATGAAGATTATACGCACAAGTTTAGAGAATGACGCAGCTTTTATTTCAAGAGGAACTTAAAAAAGCCACCTTAAAAGGTGGCTTCTTATAACAACTATATTATTTTCCTAGAAAAGCACTGAACATCCAGTTTTGTTTCTCCAACTCCGTCTTGATACCGATCATCAAGTCAGCTGTTGGATCGTCACCATGCTCACCAGCAAGCTCAATTCCAGCACTCAATCCTTCAATAATAGTATTGAAATCCGAAACAAGTGCTTCAACCATCTGTTCTGCACTATTTTCACCAGTAGCTTCTTGTATAGTAGCAAGCTTCAGATACTCGGTCATCGTAGCAGCTGGCTTACCGCCAATAGCAAGTATACGTTCCGCAATCTCATCTACATAATCTGCAGCAAGATTGTATAGTTCCTCAAACTTAGCATGCAGTGTGAAGAACTGAGGGCCTTTTACAAACCAGTGATAATTGTGAAGTTTTACCCCCAGTAGGCTCCAGTTTGCCAATTGTGTATTCAATACGGAAGTCAGCTCGTTTGTTGTTTGCATTTCTGTAGTTAC
This sequence comes from Paenibacillus sp. GCM10028914, assembly GCF_042666275.1. NCBI lineage: Bacteria > Bacillati > Bacillota > Bacilli > Caryophanales > Paenibacillaceae > Paenibacillus > Paenibacillus sp. GCM10028914. The sequence goes on along the minus strand of NZ_JBHTFO010000004.1, from coordinate 189,444 downwards.
ATTACTCATCATTGTGTACCCCTTCCCTAATGGGTTATATTTAGACTTAATCTAATTCCTTGTCTTAAGTATATCATATGGAACTCACATTGGCAAAAGAGTTCAGGGTTATTTCGATGAAGTTATGATGAAGATTTTGAGCTGTTTTTATACTTAAATCTTATGTTTGGTTTCTGAAACATGCAGTTACATATATCATACCCTTAATTGCGGACGGAGTCAGGGGTAGATAAACCGAGAATTGATTTCATCTGTTTCCGCTTGGTTTTAGGACTCATCACATATAAGGTATCCCCTAATTCAATGATTGTATTCCCTTTTGGTGTAATGATCCGCTCCCCACGAATGATCGCTGTAAATAAAATATCATCCGGTAAATTCAAGTTCTGAATTTCTTTGTCGATAATGGGCATGTTTTTTTGAACTCGTATATGCGTAATTTCAGAGTTTACTTTACCTAAAGCAAATAACTCCAGCAAAGAAGGTGCCTCCGGTTTATCTTTCTCAACAAGTCTCAGCTTCATAGCCAGCGGCGAGATGGTCGTCCCTTGTATAATAGCTGAGGTAAACACGACAAAGAATACAACATTGAAAAACATTTGTCCTCCCTCAATCCCCGCAATAAGCGGATAAGTAGCGAGTACGATTGGTACCGCGCCGCGCAGGCCCGCCCAAGCAATCATCATCTTCTCACGGAATGCAAATTTAGTGAACATTAGACTTAGTAACACACCAATCGGACGAGCTACAAACATAAGGAGCAGGGATAGCAATAGTCCTTGCCAAGCAATTCCCGCTAGTTGATTTGGAAATACGAGCAAGCCCAGCAATACAAACATGGCAATCTGCATCATCCAAGCGAATCCCTGGTTAAATGAAAGAATAGTCCGTCGATAAGTTAATTCTGTATTCCCGAGCACCAGTGCCATCACATATACTGCCAACAGACCACTGCAATGAAGCAGTGCAGCAACTCCATAAGTCATTATTGCAAAACCAAGAGCCATTACAGGATAGAGGCCAGATGAATCAAAATTGATGCGATTGATGATATACACAGCTAAAAAGCCAACTAAAAGTCCTACAACGAGGCCTAGGCCCATTTCCATAACAAATGATAGAATCATCCTAATAATGCTATGATCCGGTGTTTGAATCCATTCGATTAACGAGACTGTCAGAAAAACAGCCATAGGATCGTTACTGCCGGACTCCGCTTCTAGTGTAGTCGTTATTCTCTGTTTAATATTCTGTCCCCCTAGGACAGAAAAAACAGCAGCCGCATCGGTCGATCCAACAATAGCACCGATCAGCAAACCTTGTTCAAGCGGAATATTTAGAATGAAAGTAGCACACAAGCCTATCACAATCGTTGTAACAAGTACCCCAATCGTGGCCAGCGATAGAGCAGGGCCGAGAACAGGTCTAATTTCTTTGAACTCGGTCTGCATTCCTCCTTGAAATAGAATCACAATAAGAGCAAAAATCCCGACAAGTTGTGTGATCTCCGCATCATCATAATAAATATAACGACTTAGGATCATACCTATAGCAATAAACAGTACCAATGCAGGCATTCCAAATTTGGCTGAGAACTTGGTCGTCAACACACCCGTTAGCAACAGCATCGCTGACACCAAGATGACTAGATCCACAAAGTTTAACACGAGTTCATCCCTCCGACTTGATTACCTGCTATATTATTACCCTAAAATACCCGAGAAAGACGACATTAAATAGCTAGACATCATATAATATTTTTGCAAACGCTTACTAGTAATGTATAGGCAAGAACTTTATACTGATGTTATCTCCATTAAAAAGTGCATCTCCAAAAGGAGGAATACCGAGCAAATGAAAATAAGATTAATGGAAACGAATGCGTTAGAACAAGCAAAAAAACTAGCAGATCAGATCTTTCTTAAACAACCCGAACAGCCATCCATGGGAACCTCTTTTCCGTTAATATTCGAACCAGGTTCCACTCATTCGTATGGAGCTTTTGATGAAGAAGGTAATGTGACTGCATTTATGGGGTTAGTCCCATATACGATTCGTGCGGAAGCTGCTAAGATCAGGGCTTTTTCCATTGGTTCTGTCTGTACAGCGCCCGAAAGCCGAGGTAAAGGTATAGCTGGAGAGCTGCTAAATCAATGTAAAGCACATGCTGAGCGCTCAGGTGCATCCCTCATTTTCATCTCAGGTGCTCGTTCTCTTTATACGCGTGCGGACTGCCGCCACTTCGGCCGAGCTGTGGAGCACCGTTTTAACCGAGAAGAAGCAATACAGATGGAGAGCAAGATTCAAACTATTTACCAGGTGCGCGAGATGAATCCTGAAGATATTTTTAAAATTCATGAATTGATTGAAAAACGTTCAGCTTCCTATGTAAGCTCTGTTTCCGAACTAGACAAGCTCCTTGGCGCCAGCGCCTTTTCGAATGTGCTCCGACTTGAGCAAAAAGTTCTGATTGCCGAGCAAAATGGAGATAGTGTGGCATTTGCCATCATTGGTGTGCCCGGGACAAAAATGACACCTTCAAGACCAGCAACACTTATGGAATGGGCCGGTGATGCTGAAGCTGCTGCAAGCATTTTAAGTCAAGCGGTCACCCGCTATGATTTACCAGAACTCATTATCCCTTTAGCCTGGCAGGATCGTGAACTGTCCACTTGGTTGGAATCCGCGGGATCTGAAGGCAAAAGCATAAGAAATTCTGGAACCGTTTATCTAGTCAACGGACGAGAGTTACTGCGACAAATCGCTCCTTTAATTCCTGAAGAAGCGTCGGGTATGTTACAAGCTGAAGGCGACCATGGTCCATATTTATATAAACAAGGTAGTGAAACAACTAGGCTTGATGATGAGGGCTTGTTATCACTTCTGTTTGATCCTGATTCCCCTTATCGGAATCCCCAGTCTCCTGAAGGCGACTCGGCTGATCAAGGATTTCAGCTACGTCCAATCCCGTTACCGTATACTGAAGGATTGCAATATATTTAGCGAGCGTGAATACAATCAAGATCAACAAAACCAGCCCTCTTAGAGGGCTGGTTTTGTTATGCAAATCATGAACGTTGAATCAAGCTGTCTTATTCCGTAGTTTTGTTCAAATTATTAATATTATTTATGCTTGAACTATCTCTATTACTCCGATCTCTTGGAGCAGCACCACCATTCCCAGCGCCATGTCCCTGATACAAATTAGGATCTTGCGCAGTCTGCTCCGTAGCAGCTGTTTCAGCACGGGAATCAAAATTCAATCCCTCACCTGTATAATCACCACCTTGATTATAACGGTGTTCATTTAATGTATTGTTACGGCGGAACGTATCATAAACATGATTGCTATGGTCATCATCAGTTTCCACCAATACAAGAATCCGGCCTTCCTCTACAAATTCATCATATTCCTTTGCCTCTTCCTCAGGGATCCCAAGTCCGATCAGGCCACCTACCAAACCACCTGCACCTGCTCCTACTGCAGCACCTGTCAAAGTTGCAGCAATTGGACCCGCTGCTACGATAGGGCCGATACCTGGAATAGCTAGTGCACCAAGACCAGCCAGTAGTCCAGTTACTCCGCCTAGGACACCACCAGTTGCAGCACCCGACGCCAAGCCTTCTGGAGCTTTCGTTCCTGTCTCATCATTAATTGTATTCACTTCATCCCGATCTTTCGCAATTACGGAGATGTCTTCTGTCCCGAAACCTTGTTGTTTCAAATCTTCAATTGCACGAGTAGCTTCCTGTTCTGTATTAAATGCTCCAACAATTTTCTGAGTCATATCGATTACCTCCTTGAATTATCGTTCATTGTTAGCGATGTGTTGTTTATAACACTTGCTCATCTCTAACTTAAACGCATGTCAGAATGATCAAACACCCACAAGATGATTCTCTTGAATTTGTCAAGAGTTTTTTTAGGAGACGTATCCCAGCATAATTCTGAAACCAGTTGTAAATATTTAACTAATCAGGGTTGTATGGTACTATAAGATAGCAAGATAGCATACCTGCGACCTTTAAAAATTTAATATCTAGAAAGGCTCGTGATGCCATGGATTGGTTCAAACCTTTTGAAAGTGATTTGTCAGAAGTTTTTGCGGAATGTGGAGATAAAATTTCTAATTTCCCTGCACCACTCAATGAAATAGGTCGAAAGTATATTCAAAAATTCGATGTGTTTCAGCAGGGAAGTGCTAAAAACTACATTTGTTATCTTCTTCCCTTTTGGATGAATGATCTGACATCTCTTTCTCAAGACATCTACCGCAAACTTTCAACCGCCAACATCTACGGAATGCTGTATTTCTTCATTCAAGATGATATTATGGACACCCATCCAGATGACTACACTCCCGGCATGTGGAAGCATCAGCTCGCACTAGCTAACCTACTACATACAGAATTCATAAGTATATACCTGCAGCTTTTCCAAGCTAATTCTCCTTTTTGGAACTATTTCAAAGACTATATTCAAGAATGGTCTGAAGGTGTCATGCACGAAAGTCAGCATGATTACTTTCAACATAACCCGATCCATATCGCTAAAAAAGCAGCTCCCGTTAAACTGGGAAGTACAGCTGCACTATTACTCGCAGACCGCCATGACCTCATTCCCGCCGCTGCTGACCTCATGAATAATGTTCTCCTCACGCTGCAAATGATGGACGATTGGGCCGATTACGAACAAGATTTATCAGATGGAAGTTATAATTGTCTTCTATCACTCATCAAGTCAGAGAATAATCTCCCGCGCAGTCATACGCTTACCACCGAAGAAGTTCATCGTGCTATATACCTTCATGAAGCACTCTCCCATTATGTGAACATCGCTTCTACTACTCATCAAAGACTTCTCAATTCAAGCTTGAACTCTCCTCATGTCATATCTTTTCATAAAACACTCGTAGACGAACTAAAATTGGAAGCTGAAAACATCGAAAATGGACGTAAAATGCTAGAGCACGGTGGATTACAATATTATTTGTCTATTTTAAGTAAAATTTAATAGATTTTATTGTAGTTCCATGTTATTCTTTTAGAGTAAATAATAACCATTTTTGAAAGGGTGATTCTAATGACGACAGAAGCCATCTTTCAAACACAATTGATTCAAAAAGCATGGGAGGATCCAAGCTTTAAGGCAAAATTGCTTAGCGATCCAAAATCCGCGATTAAAGAAGTTCTTGGCGTATGGATTCCCGATCACATCCAAGTAAGAACAGTTGAAGAACAGTCTAATGAGCTGTATCTAGTCATTCCACCGAATCCGTCCGGAGTGATCAAATCCGAAGCTAAGGAAAAAGCCATCTGGTAGTATCTACATAATGATGTAACGTAATTTACATTCACATATTATTCGCACACACAAAAAAAGAGTGGGGACGAGCCGTCCGCCAACCGCAGTTTCAGGCATTCACGCCAGCTGCTGGAAGCGAAATTACGGCTTCAGTCCCCACTCCTTTTTTACTATTATAATGAATTTTCCCTTGCATCCCCTCTATGATTCGAAATGTAACCATCAATCCTAAGCCAGTTCCCTTTGTTTTGTTAGAGAAATACGGCTCCCCGAGTCTAATCAGAATTTCAGGATCCATTCCTTCCCCATCATCCTGTACATGAATAAACACATGCCCCTGACTACAATAGGCTCGAATATGTATATGCCCCTCTCGCTCCAACGCTTCAATACTGTTCTTAATAATGTTGATTAGCGCCTGCTTAAACTTCGATGAGTTTCCATAAATACAAATATCACTCGGAATATCTACGGAAATGCTCCCTCCTTGCAGCTGTGCTAATGGCGTTAAAATCCCCTCGATATGTTTAAACTCGTCAGCAACCTGAAGCACAGATGTTTTTCCATGTTCTGGTTTAGCGAAGGTCAGAAAATCCGTAATAATGTTTGAGGCTCTATCAAGCTCAACCAGAGCCATATCCAAATATTCGCGATCCAAGGTTTTCGTTTTCCCACATAATAATTGCAAGAACCCTTTGGTCACCTGAAGCGGATTTCGAACTTCGTGTGCTACAGAAGCTGCAAGCTCACTAATTATCTCCATTTTCTCTGAGCGTTGAAGCTCTTCGTTGAACATTTTTAATTCCTTCGAATATTGAATTACCTGCTCATGGTTTTGTGCAAAGACTCTGCCTAATATCAAAATCAAGGCTCCTATGAATCCCGCCACACCCCACTTCCACAGAACAAGCTGATACTCTCTGCCGCTTATAAAAAAACGTAGCAATTCCCCCAGACCAATGCCAGCGAATAGAGCAAATCCAAGATTGAAAATAACAGCGGTCCTATTTCCTTTAAACGCATAAATCATCGAACTTCCGAACAACAGTATAAATTGAATAATCATCATAAGTCCGAGGATCTTTACAGAGAAGAAATAATACAGTTCATAGAGACCATCCGAATATAGAAAGTTTATGAACATGAACATCAGACAGAAAGCCGAGTATCCCATTTGGAATCTGCGCAGTTTTCGCAGGAGTCCTTTCCAGCCTGGACCAAATATATTCTCGAAAAACAAACTAAAGGAAGGTAGTAAAATCAATAGAGATATATCATACAGTTGTGTAAGCAACCTACCATGATTCTCGAAAAGCATGTAAAGAAACGGGGAGTATGTAAACACAAGAATTCCAACGGACAAAATGACAAGTGAGAGGGAAATAACGCTTTCGATATAACGTTTACTTAAGAAGAATGACCAGATCAACATCACACAGGCTATAAAAATAAAGGTGCTTCCGAGTACGATATCTGACAGATTGTTTTGGACAAATTGGATAAGCAGACCATGAAAATCGCCAATATACATTCGGTCCTGTAAGTTAACATGGTCGATTGAGGATTCAATCCATATGTATAAATATGTAGCGGATAGGTTTTTCTGAAGAGGAAGTAAAATCTGATTTAACTGATAGTTATAAGAACGGCTTGATTCATAAATTTTCTCTTGATCCGCAAAAATCGAAATTCGTTTTCCATAAATTTTATCGAACAGTATACCTGGTGTCGCGGAGTTTAAAGTTGGAATATCCACTCTAATCCACACCGAGTCCTTAGATTCTGGTTTTTGGATCCTAGTGTCAGTACGTTGCCATTCATCAGCTTTTACATTTGAAGGTATATTCTCGGGCGCTTGTCCTTCGGAATTACCCCATTGCACCTCCCATTCCTTAATGCTCTTTGATTCTGCAGGTGCTCCGTTTGCTATACTAGAAAATCCACACAACAGAGAAACAGCAAGCAAGCACCATATAAAGACTCTAACTTCCAAAACAAATTTCATCATACACCTCAACCATAAAATTATAGAAGATTGTGTTTTCCAAATAATTGTATTTAAAATTAATTCGATATGAATAGGCACTCTACCTTCTAATTTCCTTAAATTTAAAAATTATCCCTTATTTGTTGATGCTTGCACAAAAAAATGGTCGCCTAAGAATGGTTTCTCAAGCGACCTAACAATGCATATTACATTTTTCGAGTACTCGATCACTCTCGAGCCAGTGGAATGCTGATCACGACTTCTGTCCCAATACCTTTATGGCTCGTAAAATCGATTTTCCCCTGCATGGCTTCAATAATCCGGAATGTGACCATCAATCCAAGCCCCGTTCCTTTGGTCTTATTGGAGAAGTAAGGCTCCCCAAGCCGCTCTAGCTCGCGAACATCCATCCCGACCCCATTATCCCGAATATGTATGATCGCCTGTCCCTTTTCGGTATAGGCCCATATTTTAATGGTTCCCTCCCCGTTCAAGGCTTCAATACTGTTCTTAACCAGGTTGACCATCGCCTGCTTTAGCTTGGATGAATTCCCAAGAATATATATTGTCCTAGGTACATCAAGGTGAATAGTACCGCCGCCAATGTTCGCTAAAGGCATTAATATCCCTGTCACATGACGCAGTTCTTCAGACAAATTGAGCCTCGATACTTGCTCCATCTCAGGTTTGGCAAATGTAAGGAAATCAGTAATAATCGCCGCTGCACGATCGAGTTCCTTCAGTGCCAGACTTAAATATTCCTGCTGTGATTGATTGGATCTTTCTCCAAGAAGCTGCATAAACCCTCTCGTTACCTGTAATGGGTTACGCACCTCATGAGCAACCGATGCAGCTAACTCACTAATGATTTCCATTTTTTCGGAACGCTGAAGTTCATTATTAAACATCTCAAGTTCCTTCGAATATCTCACTACTTGTTCGTGGCTTTGAACGAATTTCCGTCCAAGCATAACGATGAGGGAGATAATTAGCGCTAGAACCCCCCACTTCCAGAGGTATAAATGATATTGACCGTTTTTTGTATAGAAGGTGACTAGGTCGGCTAAAGCTGCAGTTGTCAGCAAGCTGAAACCTATCGTAAAGATATAAGCATCCTTGCTTCGTTTAATCGTATAGGTAATCGTAATTCCAACAAGAATTAACATCTGGAAGATAATTATAACTCCGAGCATACTCACCGAAACTACATAATACGCACTGAAAAACCGATCATCGGTATACTGATTAAAGAACATGAACGCAAGACATATCAAGGAGTAGGCCACATGAAAGATTCTCATGTACCGGATCAGACCAAACGGACCTTGACCGTACATTTTTTCGAAATAATATGTTAACGCAGGGACAAAAACAAAAATAGATATATCAAAAAGCGTTACCCAGATCTTCCCGTATTCTCCGCAAAAGGTATACAAGAATGGTGAGTATGTTATGAGTTGTATCCCGCATCCGCAAATCACCAGACTGAGAGACATCCATGCGGGCATCGTTTGTCTGGGGAGAAAAAGGCAGGAAAAGAACATGACAAGAGCGATAAATAAAAAGACGCTACCCATGACAAAGTCACCCAGATCCTTCTGGATGTATGCCCCACGAAGATCCCCGAATTCTCCAATCGTCATCCGGCCGTCAACGCCGTTCGCACCTCTCGGTGTTTCAACCCATATGTATATCGTCTTCCCCAGATCCTCTTGTTCAATGGGAAGCAGTAAACGATGTTTCAAATACATATAATCCCGGTTTTTCTCATAAAGAAGTTTGTTCTCTATGAAAACAAGGACGTCTTTCCCTGTCACTTGTGCAAGAGAAATTCCAGGTTCATTCCACTCACCTGTCGGAAGAGTAACTCGAAACCACCCAGACACAGCATCTTCCGGCTTAGATGAGACCTCCTGTTCTTTTACTTTCAGCCAATCCTGAGAATTTCTCACTGCTGCAGGATTGATTACTTCCAGCTTCTCTTTCTCCCACTTCACCTGCCAATCAGGTAAAAACGTGTTCGATCCCTCGGCGACCGTTGGCAATAACAGGTGCAGGAGTAGCGCCGGTAGTACAATAACAATCAATACGACGAAATACTTAGGCACAGCCTTCATTCGGTTAGCACCTCTACTCCTGTTCGTAGTCCAAAACCTTGCAATCTCTTTCAAAATCATTATAGCCTCTATAAATATATCATGAAATCAGCATACTGTTATTTAAATTCTCCCAATGAATCAAATCTATTTGTAATCTATGTAACGAAGAAGTATTATTATTAACTGATATACTCGTATCATTATGCGTATTCGCTCCTTAGGCATTAACCTTCTGTACAAGGTAGGAATGAATATTCCTTATATCACATATATGGAACTGCTGACACCAGGGGATTTGGAAAGATCCCAAACCGGGCTTTGCATATGCATCTATGATTGGTAGTAAAATATTCAAAAAGGTATTTAAAAGATAACAATACAGAAAGGAGCTGTCCCCATTGCGATTAGCTTCTATAGTGAAAGATCTTGATTTTGATCTCGTTAAAGGTGATCTAAATATTGAAGTGGAGGCAGTCGCCTTCGATTCCCGAGAAGTGATTCAAAACAGTGTCTTCGTAGCTATATCCGGCTTCACTGTTGATGGACACAACTTTATTCCTAAAGCTATCAGTCTGGGAGCAAATGTCATCATCGTAGAAAAGGACGTTCAGGTGGACGAGGCTGTTACCGTGCTTAAAGTTAAGGATACGCGAGATGCTCTTGCGCTCTTATCATCGAATTTCTACGATATGCCTACAAATAAGTTAAATATGATCGGAATTACTGGAACTAATGGAAAAACTTCAATTAGTTATTTCATGAAGTCCATTCTTAAACAAGCTGGCCAACATGTAGGTATCATTGGAACGATCGGTACAATGATCGGAGATCAGCTGAAAAAGAACAAAAACACAACACCGGAATCACTCTATCTACAGCAAATTTTTGCGGATATGGTAAAGTCGGACATCAGTCACTGTGTAATGGAGGTATCTTCCCATGCACTTAGTCTTAAACGAGTGGCATACAGCCGTTTCCACACTGGGATTTTCACGAACCTAACCCCGGATCACCTGGAACTGCACAACAGCATGGAAGAGTACTTTGAGGCGAAGGCTCTCCTTTTTGATCTAACTACAGATTACAATATCATCAATGTAGATGACCCTTACGGTCAAAGACTTATTGATAAGGTGAAGCATTACACCACAAAACTGATTACATACGGTATCGACAACAAGGCAGATGTGTACGCCACCGACATCCGTTATTCCATAGATTCTACCGTTTTCAAAGTACACACACCCAGCGGAAGCATAGAAATCAAGGTTAACCTTCCTGGCAAAATCTATGTATTAAATAGCCTTGCAGCCATCGCCTGTGCATATTGCAATGGTATCGACCTCGAAATAATCAAGGATGGTATACAAGCAGTTGAAGGTATTAAAGGCCGTATGGAGGTTGTTTATAAAGACCACGATAATTTAGTCATTGTTGACTTTGCTCATACCGAGGACAGTCTGGAAAAAGCATTGTTGACACTTCGACCTTATGCTAAGGGACGTATCATTCTCGTATTTGGTGTCTACGCTGCAGCTGGTGAACTCGGACATGATAAACGCATTTCCATGGGCAAAGTAGCTGCTGAGCATGCTGATTTCTCTGTGGTCACTTCGGACAACCCTAAAGACCAGGACCCGGATGCAATCATTGCTGAGATCATAGCTTCCATGGATGAAGCTGGTGGTTCTTATAAAGCCATTGTTGACCGTAAGGAAGCTATCGAATATGCTCTGAGCATCAGTCGTAAGAATGACATCGTCCTAATCACGGGTAAAGGTCACGAAACTACGCAAGTAATCGGAAAGACAGAAATTCCTTTTAATGAAGCTGAGATTGTGAATGAATTCAAAAAGAGGCAGTTGTTGAATAATGGATAAGAAAAAATTAGGCATCATCGGCGGTATGGGTCCTCAGGCAACCTCGGTGTTTTTCGAGAAATTGATTGAGAATACAGAAGCCGAGTGTGACCAGGATCATATTGATATGATTATCCTGAATCATGCCACCCTCCCTGATCGCACCAAAGTCATCTTAGAGGGCCGCAGCGAACTATTCTTGGACGCGGTTGAGAAGGATTTAAAATTGCTGGAGCTGGCGGGAGTTTCGAATATCGCTATTCCTTGCAATACATCCCATTATTTCTATAACGAAATGCAGCAGATGACAAGCATCAACATCATCAACATGGTGGACGAGACGGTAAAAGCAATTCATGAACGTTATGGTGACGGTAGCAAGATCGGTATCCTGGCAACCAACGGGACGGTCCGTACCGGGATTTATCGTGACACCTGCGATCGATATGGCATGACGTTATACGAACCGGACTCATCCATTCAGCAGAAAGTTATGGATATTATATACAATGATGTAAAAGGCCATAAAAATGTAGACCCTAGTAAGCTCGAATCTCTTATTCATCATCTTGTGTATGAAGAGAACTGTAAATGTGTCATTCTGGCATGTACTGAATTATCTTGTATTCATTTGAGTGATTTCTACAAGGAATGCTCCATCGATGCGATGGAAGTACTTGTGAACAAATCCATTTCATTATCCGGAAAAAATATAGCCGCAGTTTAATAATGGGTCATCATACGACGAAGATCATTTTAATATTCTGGATACAAAAAAAGACCATTTCTTCAGGCATTACCTGAGAAATGGTCTTTTGTCATTGTTGCAAGTCAATACACCTTTATGAATGAGATGAGCTTGGTCTAAGTCCCGCTTTATCAACCAGTTCCTTACTCTCCTTGTTTAGTCCAATCATTCTAACCTGCTTCCCTGCTCTATTGTATTTATCCATTACTTTAGCAATAGCGCTGGTAGCAGAGTGATCCCACACATGAGAATGAGAGAAATCAATGATCACCTGATCTGGATCTTCATGAACATTAAACAGACCAATGAAATAACTCATCGTACCGAAAAAGAGTTGCCCTCTAATTTCGTAAACTTTTGCTCCGCTCGAGTTCTGACTGTGAACAGCCTGTATCCGGGCCATTTTCCATCCAAAATTAACCGCACTAAGAACAAAACCGGTAACTACACCTATGGCCAGATTCGAAGTTGCCACGACAATAACAACCGTTATGACCATAACCACTGCATCTCCTCGAGGGATCTTATGTAGTGTGCGAAGAGAACCCCAATCAAATGTACCAAACGATACCATGAACATCACGCCTACTAGAGCAGCCATCGGTATTTGCTGTACGACATCTCCAAGGACAATGATTAGAAACAGAAGCAAAACACCAGATACCAGCGTCGACAATCTAGTACGTCCACCTGACTTTATATTAATAACAGTTTGTCCGATCATTGCACATCCAGCCATACCGCCAAAAAAACCAGTCAAAATGTTAGCAATGCCTTGTCCTCTGATCTCACGATTTTTGTTACTTTCAGTCTCTGTCAATTCATCCACAAGGGACGCAGTAAGCAAAGATTCAGTAATACCAACGACAGCAAGAGCCAGTGAAATCGGAAGAACTGTCATAATCATATCCAGATTGAACGGAACTTCAGGCAAATGAAAAATAGGCAATGATTGCGTAAGGCTGCCCATATCGCCTACTGTTGCAACTGGTATTTTAAAGCTGACGGTAATAATAGTCATGACTATTATAGCAATAAGTGCAGAAGGTACAGCTTTCGTCAGTCGCGGAAGCAGATAAATAATGAGCAGCGTTCCCGCTACCATTAGATACATGGGCCACGACTCTCCTTTGAAATTCGGAATCTGAGCCATGAAAACAATAATCGCAAGCGAATTTACAAAGCCTGTAATAACGGATTGCGGTACGAAAGTGATAACTCTACCAAACTTCATTACACCTAGCAGCCACTGAATAATCCCCGTCAATATCGTAGCAGCAAACAAATACTCAATCCCATGCTTTACGACAAGTGGGCCCATTAAGGATGCCATCGCACCAGTAGCTGCAGAAATCATCCCGGGACGTCCTCCGAAGAATGAAATACTGACAGCAATAACAAACGAAGCATACAAGCCTACCATCGGATCAACCCCTGCCATAATCGAAAAGGCAATGGCCTCAGGTATGAGTGCAAACGCCACCGTTAATCCGGACAGAAAATCTTTACGAACATTACCAAAAAAACCTTGTTTAAACCATTGAATCAAATTGCTGGCACTCCCTCTATGTTGTAATTTGACACTCACTTTCAGAATTGTAAGGGCCGATAGTCACTTTTTCGATTATAGCTTAATGGTTACGGTTTATCACTCAAAATAATATTTATTAACCTGACTTAGAAATCAGAGAGCAATCTATCATAGATGGTATCCAAGTGGGGACAATATAGATCACAAGTCGCTTGCTGATGCTAAAATACAAGGATTCAATCACCGTAGAGGGGGTAAAGTTCCAGTATACGAAGTAATACTTAATTTGAAAGGAGATGTGTGAGATGCGTGATGAGATGAACCGAAATACGTATGCGGATTTGGTACATCTGCAATATGAGAAAATGAATCCTGTTGATCCAATGACTGATATCCCCGAAGATGAGCTTAAAAATGCAGGGAAAAATACCAGTCAAAGTCTGAGCAGTGAAGATGCTGACCATAGCGGATTCAGTCAAAACGAAGCTGGACCTGCCGATGCCCACAAGGACGAAAAACTCGATCCGGACTATAGCGCACTAGAAGCATGGCGTGCAACAGGGGCACAGCCTGATAACCGCAAACTCGGCGAAGAGGATCATGTCAATCCGACTGACAGACAAATAAGTAGTGATTATGATGAAGAAAATAGTGACTTTGAAGCCGAAAAAATTGGCACACTGCCACTAGATCATGTTCCAGCAGATGCTGCCTTTACGCTCGGTAAAGAAGCAAATGCAACTTATCCGCGCCGGGATCCCATTTACAATCCGGCATATCATGACGATACAGAATCTCTAAGTAAACGAGACGCTCTAGATGCGTCGTCGTCCCATTCTGAACCGGTGGATTCAGCCGAAATGCCACTGGAAGATGTCCCGGATGCGGATGAACTTCAAGCCGGCAGTCCTGTTGACCCTGCTACTCCCGATGGTTTAGACCAACATGGAATTGATCTTCTGAACGGTATTGGTGGGGTAGATGATGAGACAGGCCGAAAGTTGCCGGATAATTTTTAATCCGATTCACTCATAATTCGGATAGAACAAAGAACCGCTTCGCTGAACCAGGCGAGGCAGTTTTTCGCACTTTCATCATGCCAAATTGATCCTTTCATCATACAATAATGCAGATGACCATGGAAGGATGATATACATGAAGGGAATTCTGTCTTTACAAGGAGGACGTCTCATTACGCTTCAACAGCGACTTGCCACTTTAAAAGGACATCTCGTAGAGATAAATGCGCCCAATACGGGACTTGAACCTGGACGGCTAGAACACATATACAAATCTAATTTCATTAAGGTACAGGGCGAATTATTTGTTCCTAACAGCCTTAACTCCATACGTGTGTTCGATACCAAGCCTCCACGCAAAAGCATTATTGTTGGAGTAAGAACTACATTTCCGAGTGGCAGCGCATTTAACCGGATTCGCCTGGTTCGCATCGGCTCTGATTTTATAGAACTGATGGGAAAAGGAAAATCCCCTTCCCGAATTTTATTTCCACTGAACAAAGTGGAAGGTATTTATCGAGCGAAGTAGCAGAAACTGCTTAGATCTCCGCATTTCTTCAGAACAAGTTATGATAATCCCCTGCATGAATTGGCAGGGGATTTCTATTTTTAGGTGCTATCAGGACGAGGATCTAGTCCCTCGGCGGCATTTTCCGTACAGCAGGACATGTGTTAAGATACAACCAAGAACCATATTATAGGGGGAACCAGCACAATGAAACAAAGGAACAAGCTAATGATCGTCCTATTTTCCGTTATGACCCTGCTAGTGATCTTAAGTGGCTGTGGCGTGGACGAAGAAAGAGAAAACAATAATAGTAGTAATGCCAGCGGATCTACAACCGAGTCTACAAACGAGTCCTCAGACGAATCCAAAAGCGAGCCTTCAACCGAACCTACAACCGAGGAACCAACAACGCCTTCAAATTTGGTTGTGCCTGATCCTGAAGCAAGCCATCCTGTCGTTACTATTGAAATGGACAGCGGCAAAATCATTAAACTCGAGCTTTACCCTGAGGTTGCTCCCAATACAGTTAACAACTTCATTTCTTTAGTAAAAAAGGGCTTTTATGATGGAGTTGTCTTCCACCGTGTTATTCCCGGCTTCATGATTCAAGGCGGTGATCCGGATGGCACAGGCGGAGGCGGCCCAGACTATAGCATTGCGGGTGAGTTCACCTCTAACGGCGTTCAGAATGATCTGGAGCATACTCGTGGAGTACTTTCGATGGCCAGAACCAACGATCCGAACTCTGCTGGTTCTCAGTTCTTTATTATGCATGCCGACGCTCCTCATCTGGACACCCAGTATGCTGCTTTTGGTAAAGTAACGGAAGGTATGGAGGTTGTGGATGAGATTGCTGCACTTCCTACTGATGGCAGTGACCGCCCTGATCCACTACCAACGATGAAGAAGGTAACGGTAGACACACTGGGTAAAGAGTATCCAGAACCTGAAAAGCAATAAATTCAAGTATGAATCAATTCCAAAAGAGGACAAGCCTGCATTATACATTGATGCAGCTTTGTCCTCTTCTTTCTATATAGATGAACGAATGCGCGAAGGCTTTTCAATGACGATAAGACATGTACTATCAGGGAGAGTGACAGGGTTTCCTGTCTCATCCATAAACACGATCCTACCTGTTAGAGCTTCGGAATATCCTTCTTGTAGATAATGTTTATTCACCAGAAATTCGGCATCATTGTCTAGCGTTTCACGAATCATGGATTCGTATTGTGATGGTGTGAAATAACCAAACTGTTCCTGTACCTCATGTATGTACGCTTCCTCGCCCCAGGTATAGGTATACAAGAACTCCATCGCATCATTTATCGACATACTTACCTCATTCTCTGCCACGACCACATAACTGATCTTTCTTCCCTTAAAATCTTCTGCATATCGTGACAGCCACTGCATACCATCCTCTTCGAGAAACCGGATACGCCGAACCTGATTTTCCGGCTCTGTCATAATTCCGTCTCGGATAATGATTCTGCCGCCCGGCGACAAAACATCATAAGCACTTTTAAGAGCAGCCTTTACAGTCGCAGGATTAAAACGTGAGCCTTCAAAATCAACATAAGAGAACAACTCATGTAATATGGATGAGAAGATAACTGTATCCACACTCCCCGGTTCTACATCTTGTCCGAGATTCAGGGCATCTCCTTTTACGACTCCCCAGCTTCGTCCCTCCATCCGCTTTCTCTTCTCCAGAGCTTCAATAACATTGGAGGAAATATCTATACCTACAGCATGTACTTCTGGAAGTTGCTCTTCAATCAGATCAAGGAGTATGCCTCCACCTGGCCCAATATCGACTACCTGTGAACCGACTATATATTCTAGAATAACTTTTTTGTAATCACCGGAGCTGTTCATATCCTGTAAATAGGTCTCTTCATTGTGGAAACGATCATACGCATCTCGGCGAAGTCCGAAAAGATCGAACAACATCAGAACGGCTTTTTCGTAGAGCGGTGATTTTTCAGCTTCAATACAAAACTCAATCAATTTCTCTGCGGCTTGAGAAAATTCAAATGTAAAAAAGACCGTGTTGTCAAGCCCCGCTTTTTGCTCCAATCGATAACGTAAATGCGGACTATCTCCAGAATCACCTTGAAGGCACGCATCCCAATTCATATGGCGCAAGTACTGCTCAATCATTCTTTTTTTATATACGTTCAACTTCTTAACACCCTTATAATCGTAATACATATCGTTCATAAGAGGTTCAAAACTCAGATGTCGAACAACATTACCTTGCTCCCATTTAGCACGATCAGCAATCGATTTAATAGCCGTTTCAGAATTCAATCCCGAACACTCAATCATCCCATGCAGGCTGATCAACAGTACCTTTATAAATTCTTCTACGGAGAAATCCTGCAGTGCCGCTTCTACATACCATAGTGTCAGATCATCAAGTGGAGTCAAGGCAGCGGAAAGTTCTGTTTCCGATTCGATTCGGGACAAAGCTAAATGAAACGATTCCCCCTCCTGGATACATCCAGCACGAAGGCGTTCCAGCCGTTTGATATATGTTCGCTCTTCCGGCTCCTCTCCAGAGGCTATAGCTGTAATAATCTCCCTCGTCTCGCTTGCGACGGTACTCCATAGTTCCTCTGACACGCCAGCCATAATACAGCGGTTGAGCGGAACGAGTAACCGGGTAAGTTCCTCCGAGGTCAGATACCCTGCATTAACTAACTCTGTTAAGTTGTGATTCTCGCGAAAGACGACCTCACCCCGAATATATTGACCCACAAGGCCGTGCGTTGAAATAAGGGTATAGATAATCTTGTGACGATAGCTCATTTCTCCATATCGTTCTCCAATATACCTTGCATAAAGCTCCCCCGAACCTATGTTATGAACAAACAGATTGATACCCGATTCCTGCCATCTGATACGTTCTCGAATCGTACCTCCTTTTGCCGTTTCAGACCAGATGAGCACGTCCTCGAGTACTTCTCTGATCCAAAAGGAGACCGGTAAATCATTAAGAATCTCCAAAGTCCGCTCCACATAATCGAGTACAGGATTAGCTTGTGTCAATTCGCTAATGGAAGTAATGCGCTCTAAGTTCACAATTCGTTCTTCAGCAGAAACGATTAATCTAAGCCAATCATATTTATCTATAACAGACGAATCTCCTTGCCTATAGGCGGATATAGCTTCAAGTGATCGTAACATGTTACCCCTCTTTCCCCGATACGTTGTTATATGAATCGATCCGAATTTTCATCGATATGATTATAACAGAACAGAATCTCATATGATCTCTTGATTTGGTATCAAAGCCTTGTACAAGGTATAATTTAAGAAGAAAACCATACCAAAACCAATAAGGAGTGAATCGCATGAGCTTAAAAAATAAAACAGCCATCATCACCGGAGCAGGAAAAGGGATCGGACGGGCATTAGCGATTGCCCTCGCAAAGGAAGGCGTTCATCTTGGCCTCATCTCCCGGACAGGAGCCGACCTTGAAGCCCTTGGACAACTCGTTACAGAACAATATGGTGTTAAAGCGATCGCTGCCATAGCCGATATATCTGTACAGAGCGAAGCAGAAGCGGCGTTCTCCACAATCAGTCAGGAACTTGGAGCGATTGATATCCTCATCAATAATGCAGGCATTGCCCAATTTGGTAACTTGCTTGAAATGGATCCGGAGCAATGGAAACGTATCGTAGATGTTAATCTGATGGGTACCTATCATATGCTTCGTGCCGTACTACCAGGTATGATCGAACACCGTAAAGGGGATGTCATCAACATTTCCTCCACTGCTGGAGAACGCGGGTTTGCAACAGGTTCGGCATACAATGCCTCCAAGTTTGCTGTGATGGGTCTGACTGAGGCAGTACTGCAAGAAGTGCGTAAGCACAATATCCGAGTTACCGCACTGACACCAAGCACAGTAAATACAGATTTAGCCGTTAACGCAGGACTCAAGATCGGTGATGAGGAACATATGATGCAACCGGAAGATGTTGCTGAGTTGGCTCTAGCCGCGCTTAAGCTTCCTGCTCGTGTCTTCGTAAAAACCGCAGGGATCTGGACTACTAACCCTCAATAAATGAATCTTTTGTATTTCATACATGGCCTCTAAACATATCAAAGCCGTCAATTCCTTTATAGGGATATGACGGCTTTGTTTATATATCAACAGTCTAGTCTAATGAGCTGACACCAAAAGAACCTACTACATACATAGTGAACGGTGTGCAAACAGAATTGGCATGATATAATGACTTGGTGCCTACATAGCCTTATGTTGATAGAAAGAAGATGAATAACACCTTATGATCAGTGACATCCTTCTGGAAGTAGTTCTACCTATTTTTGTCCTTATCGGTTTCGGAATCCTTATGCAGCGTGCGTTTAAATTGGACCTATACACATTGGCTAAAATCAATTTTTATTATATTACCCCGGCCGCTGTATTTATGAGTATGTATGAGTCTGAAATGTCGCCTAAACTGCTGGGGACCGTTACTCTGTTCTATGCAATATATGTATCTGCTCTTTATCTCATCGGTCGTCTAACTGCAACACGCCGCAAATTTAGCCGCGGGATGAGAGCTGCCTTTACGAACAGTCTTATTTTAGATAACTCCGGGAACTATGGTATGCCCATTAATGACCTTGTCTTTAAAGGGGATCCTCTGGCCAGCTCTGTTCAAGCGCTGATCATGTCTCTGCAAAGTCTGCTTACCTTTACCTATGGAGTCATCTCCATTCAAGGCGCAAAAACGGAAGGCTTATACCGACACGCAATAATCGGTTTTCTAAAAATGCCGGTACCCTACGCGCTTATTCTGGGCCTGCTCATGCACGCTTTCGCGGTACCGTTGCCTGTCTTTGTGTCCAGGCCGCTGATCTATGCCGACCAGTCTCTAGTCGCCATCGCATTGCTGACGCTTGGTGCTCAGATCATTAAGTACCCGCTGCGGCTGCGCCGACTGGATGTATATCTCAGTGTAGCACTCCGGCTGCTAGCAGCGCCTGCCATTGGTATTCTCATCGTATTCGCTCTTGGTCTTAAAGGTATACCCGCTCAAGCCCTTATTATTGCCTCAGGCATGCCGGTTGGTGTAAACACATCGATCCTTGCGGAAGAATATCAGAATGAACCTGATTTTGCCGCACAAACCGTGCTCCTGTCGACTATATTAAATGTTATTACTATCACTGGCTTAATATCTTTAGCCAAACTTGTAGCTTAAACAGACTTGTATTCTGGAGGAGATCATATGAATTTTAATTTTGACTTGAACATTGACCGCAATCGTACGGCTTCACTGAAATGGGATCATATTCCTACCGTCTTTGGTGTAGAAGAAGCCCTGCCAATGTGGGTGGCAGATATGGACTTTGCCGCACCCCCAGCCGTCGTCCGTGCCATGCATGACAGAGTCGAGCACGGAGTCTTTGGATATACGCTTCAAACTGACAGCTATCGTGAAGCGATCACGAACTGGATGGGTAACCGTCATAACTGGAGCATAAAACCAGAATGGATTCAGTACTGCCCAGGTGTCGTACCGGCACTTAGTCTGATTGTCGAAGCTTTCACCGAGCCAGGTGATCAAGTGGTCATCCAAACACCTGTATATCCACCTTTTTATAATGTGGTGAAGGATCATAACCGTGAGCTTATTCTAAATCCGCTAATCAGGAACGAACAAGGTGATTATGAGATGGATTTTGAAGATCTTGAACGCAGCCTCTCTGGCGGTCAGGTGAAAATGATCATTCTATGCAGTCCACATAATCCGGTCGGTCGGGTATGGACCAAAGAGGAGCTATCCCGTATTGCAGCTTTATGTGAACAATATGATGTGCTCGTGGTATCCGATGAAATTCATGCCGATCTGATTTTCAAAGCGGGCTCACACACACCATTTGCTTCGCTCTCGGAAGATGCAGCCAACCGTTCTTTCATCTGTACAGCACCGAGTAAAACGTTTAATATCGCTGGGCTGAACACCGCGAACATTATTATTCCAAATGATACGCTTCGCCGTCGATTCGAGAAGGCGCTGCAGCGATATGCACTTGGATCTATTACACCTATAGGTGCTGCGGCTACTGAAGCAGCCTACCGTGAAGGTGGAGAATGGCTAGATGCTCTGTTGGATTATATCCGTGGAAACATGGAATATATCAAAACGTATTTAGAGCAAAATATTCCTGAAGTGAAGGTAACCCTTCCAGAAGCAACTTATCTCCTCTTTATCGATTTCCGGGGACTTAAGATGAGCAATGATGATTTGAATAAGTTCCTCGTTCATAAGGCTAGAATCGGTCTGAACAACGGAATCACTTTCGGCAAGAACGCTGATGGTTTCATGCGTATGAATGTGGCTTGTACTCTGGCTACAACCAAAGAGGCAATGGCACGTCTTCATTCAGCGGTGGAACAATGGCGAGAAGAAAGTAAATAAAAGCTAAGTATATATATCAGTATTACAATATTTAAAAGAGGGTGCCCAAAGGTTAATTTACCTTTGAGCACCCTCTTGTCTGTTCTAGTGCTTTGCGTATGCAAGATATATACGGTTTGATTTAGTTTAGGAATAGCTGGTTGAATCCGTTCCGGATGTAAAATTATCTGGTATATTCTCCGCGTAAGTCGCTTCACTTTCGTTTTGCTTGCCACGACCCGCTTGATATCCGGCATCCATCATCGCACTGTTCAGTTGATGGAGTTGACTACTTACCATGTCCATTTGTCTAAACATCTGCCTTTGCTGGTAAGCTTCAGGATAGGAGCTTTGTTGCCGAGACTCATCCATTTCCTCAAAAGAAGTCTTTTGTTCCCCCAGTACCTGACGATATCGCTCTGCCGTTTCTGAACGAATGTCCGAGACGAGATTCAACATTCCGGATAGCGCCATCCGGCATTTCACCAATTCTTGTCTTACTGAATCTGATGTTTCGGAAGTAATTTGAGCTTGAGCATTCTTCAGTTCCACATCCAACTGTCCCAGATCATTTAGTACTGCCCCCATACTCTCTGCACTTCCATTCTGCTGCATCTCTGTCAGCATACCGGATACCTGGTTCAATTTATTTGCTATCGCTTCAACACTAGACATATTAGACTCTCCTTTCAATTCTATGTAACGATGGTCTGCTTAACATTAGCATGCAGAAATCTTTGCTTCATTATGCATGAATTTCATCTGATTCTTTTATTCCATTGAATATGGAAAAAATCGCTCTATTGGAATGCAAACTAAATAACCGATATAATCGTTATAAACTTATCATCAAGGAAAGTAGGTAAATAAAAAGCTATATGGTACAGGTTAAGCGCAGAAAATCGAGATCGACCACACTGATCATCATTGCTATTTTACTTGCTATTTTATATATGCAATTATCAACATCGATTCCAGAAGTTTTGCCAGATCTCGATAAAGAAGATTCACCTCCGGTCACGGAAATTCACCCGGTTGTACTCGCCCAAAAGAATAAACTCGTCGCAAAAACACGGGAAATTGGCATTCAAATCATAATCACCGATGATTATCGAAGTGCTGAAGAACAAAACCGTTTATATAATAAAGGAAGAAGCACGGAAGGGAATATTGTGACGAATGCAAAGGCCGGGGAATCCTTGCATAATTATGGACTTGCTATCGACTTCGCACTCCGTCTAAAGGAC
The DNA here is from genome assembly GCF_042666275.1 of Paenibacillus sp. GCM10028914. Lineage (NCBI taxonomy): Bacteria > Bacillati > Bacillota > Bacilli > Caryophanales > Paenibacillaceae > Paenibacillus > Paenibacillus sp. GCM10028914. Next base: position 166,709 of record NZ_JBHTFO010000004.1, on the reverse strand, counting down.
GGAAGTGTTATCTGGGATATGGAGTATGACGGAAACGGGAATGGCAAGTCTGACTGGCTAGAGGTCGTGGCGATTGCCAAGGATCTAGGCTTCGAATGGGGCGGCGATTGGACGAATTTCCCCGATTATCCACATCTCCAGATGGACTTTGGGCTCTCCCTACGTGAGTTAAAGCGCGGTAAGCGTCCTCCTGTTGACTCACAAGAATATTTAGAAGCATCGAAGTGATAAACAACATCAAATAAAGAATCATCACAAAAGAGGCACACCCATACGAACTCGGGGTGCCTCTTTGTGTTAAAGTATGAAATTCCCCGCTATTTATTGTTTATTGAAACATATGGATAACTTTGTGCGTTTTAAGGTTGAGGTGATTCCATGAAAAAATCAATTGTATTCCTCTTTCTGATAATGGCTGTTGTTGTGGCAGGCTGTAACGAGAACAAAAATCCTGCTGCAGACCGAACACCAGCTATGATGGATGAGAACATCATGAAGACGAAGGATGAAGTGGTTACAGACGATTTTATATACCGCCTAGTTACTGAACAAGCGAATTATGCTGAGGGCGATTCAGTTCGTATGTATGCCGAGTTAGAGTATACTGGCGATCAGGATGAAATAACTATTTTCCATGCATCCTCACCATTTTACTTTCCAATGACTGAGACGACCCGGGGATATACCATCGTCTATCCCATGACCGAGCCTTTAGTCTCTACGACGCTGACCAAAGGGAAGCCGCTGCGTAGTGAGTACAATGGAGGTGGCGCTTATGATGATAAGGATGACAAAGAATTTGTGGATTTTATGAAAGGTATTATGCGCAATGAGTTCCCCACAGGGACGTATAATGTAACTGGCTACGCTGATTTTTATATAGAACCAGTCGCTGGGTCTACTGAGGACGATGAAGATAACAAAGATTACAACATGAAGGCTCAAATTCGCTTTAGCGTTGAATAACCGAACTGACGCAGGTATTCCAGCTGCAAAAATCAGAGTAAGAACATGGATCGCATATTCCTAGTATGATCAGTATATAATCGTGTTTTACCCATACAAAAGGAGGGGCATCGCCCCTCCTTTTGTATCTAACGAATCCTTAATCTCTGTGTGATGTTAATCCGAACATATATAAATTCACTACTTGCTCAGCCAAATATTCAGGCGTACTCTTACCACATAACAACTCCTGTAATGTCAGCCGTTCAATCGTACCAACCAGACATTCTGCCACGATATCCATATTTGCCTCTGGATGAAAATATCCATCCCTCTGCTCCGCCTTCAAATTCTGTGCAATCATCCTTGTTAGCTCTTCTTTAACCTCACTGGCTTCTTCTCCAATAAAAAAACCGATTTGAGTCAAATCCGGATCCATTAGTAAGAATCCAAACAAATTACGCAGCACGTTCTGGATTACATCTCGCACGTCCTCACGTTGTATACCGGATTCCAGGCGACTGTCTACCACCATTTCCTTCAACTGAGAGCGGAATTTAAGCATTAGTTCGTTAAACACAGCTTCTTTACTGTCAAAATACAGGTAAAACGACGGCTGTGTTAACCCTGCCCGAGAAACGATAGTGCTGATTTTTGTTTTATGATAACCAGACAACGCAAACTCATTTGCAGCTACTGCAAGCAGTCTTGCTCTACTTTTTTGTCCATTTGCACCTTTTTTTCGCAAAGCTATCGATCCCCCCGTCTCGATCTGGACGTGTAATCATTTATGTATACCCATGCAAAATAAACTTGTTAGAATAAAGGAAGAACGATGTTGTTCCTCTTCAAAGGAATGACGGTAAACACGCCACTAGAATCTCTCCCCATATATCCCTCTCGCATCTTATAGATTCTTTCACGTCTCCGCTCTCTACTCTGCTGCTCCATATCAGATCGTTCCACACTATCCAAATACTCGTTGTTAACAGAAGACGTCGGAGAAATTTCAAGATCCAGCTGCTCCATGTACCGCTCATACTGCAGCTCAGTTCCTCTTAATTCGGTTGGAATCCAGCGGGCTGAGGTTATTTCTTGATAGCTCCCATCCGCATTCTTATAATAAAAAAGGAATATGGAATATCCCCTTAAATCGATATCTATATTGTCAGATTCGGGTCCTACACGACCATTCACAACATGATTTCCAAGATACCGATTAACGGTGGCGGGGAGTGACTCCGTAACGTCATAAACTATTAAATATTTATCCTTGTCGTGGGATGATCCATATATCCAAAAGCCATGATCAGTACCTAGCTGCTTCAAAATTCGTGTGCTGATCGTTTCTATGGCTCTATGATTTAGCAAAATCTCGCCATTTTTATCAACTAATGCTGGTTTACCGAGAAAATAAATTGTTTCCTTTTCCGATTCCCCTAATCGTGATGTTATAGTCTGGTTGTTCTGTAGGGACGGTAATTTCCTCTCTACTGCTTCAACCACACGCTTTGCAGTCGGACTATTCTCCAAATAAAGCGATATCATAATTAAAGTTACCAATAGAAATAGACCGTATTTCTTAAGCATGGTTGTTCCTTCCTGTTAGGAATCATTCTCTTGAATACCATTATATGTATTATTAATAAATAGAACAATAGTATTATTTCATAGCATGAATTTTACAACTTAAAACGGATCATTTACGCTACGACTTTACATTGAAACGCTAACCGTTTAACGTAAGTTATAGTGAGCATGTGTATGTGCATGATGAGGGGGAAAGCTTATGAATGAATCTACACCGAAAATACTGATCGTCACCGCAGTTGACGCTGAGAGAGATACCGTACTTCGCGGTCTTGCAGGCAATGAACAATATGAGGTTATTGCTGCGGGGGTCGGACCTTCAGCTGCGGCATCTAGGACAGCTGTAGCATTGTCATCTGGTCATTATAAATATGTCATTAGTGCCGGTATTGGCGGCGGATTTCCAGGACAAGCTCCTATCGGATCTCTCGTTATTGCAAGTAAGATCATCGCGGCAGACCTCGGTTCCGAAACACCGGATGGTTTTCTGAGTGTGGACGAGCTTGGCTTTGGCTCTGCCTGTATACAAACACCTTCTGTAATCTCAGAGCAGCTAACTAGAGCGCTGCAATCTGCCGGCCTATCTGCTATCTGCGCTCCAATTCTATGTGTATCCACGACCACAGGCACCAAGGAAACAGCTGATGCACTGGCTGTGCGAAACCCAGGCGCTGCTGCCGAGGCTATGGAAGGATTCGGGGTAGCACAAGCTGCTCAAGATTTCGGTCTTCCTGTGTTGGAAATCCGTGCAATTTCCAACATGGTTGGCCCTCGCAATCGCGATGCTTGGAAGATTCCCCAAGCTCTGCAGACACTAGAAGCTGCAATCTCAATACTACCGGAGGTACTGACATGAAAATCGCCTTTTCTCCGTGTCCGAATGACACGTTTGTATTTCACGCCTGGGTACACAACCTGATTCCCGGTGCACCTAAACTGGATGTATCATATGCGGATATTGACATCACGAACAATTGGGCCTCTAAGACAGGTTCACCTAGCCATGATATTCTCAAAATATCGTACGCTGCCCTGCCATGGGTTCTCGATGAATATGCCCTGATCCCATGCGGCGGTGCACTTGGACGCGGTTGCGGCCCATTGCTCTTAACTGGATCCTCTGAGGATTCAGCCGAGAATCCAGTAGATCCATCGTTTTTATCAGGACGCAAAGTTGCCGTCCCAAGTGAACGCTCTACCGCTTACTTGCTGTTCCGTTTGTGGGCAGCACAGAACGTTCCTGGTGGTTTCGGTGAAATTATTGTTATGCCTTTTGATCAGATCATGCCTGCGGTCCGCGATGGTGAGGTTGATGCAGGTCTTGTCATCCATGAAGCTCGCTTTACTTACCCATCCTACGGCCTGAACCTGATGACAGATCTCGGCAGCTGGTGGGAAGCTGACACCGGTTTACCGATTCCACTCGGCGCCATTATCGCACGCCGTAGCCTCGACCTAGATCAAATAACTGCATGGACTCAGGCTTCTGTCGAATATGCATGGGCTCATCCCGAAGCTTCTCGCGACTATGTGCTGAGTCATGCGCAAGAGATGGATACAGCAGTCGTGGATGCCCACATTGATTTATATGTGAATTCTTTTACCGGAAATCTTGGCGATGATGGGTATGCGGCTGTGTCTGCATTACTTACCCGTGCAGCAGATGAGGGTCTCGTTCCAAGAATTGATCCTGCCAAGCTTCGTTAAACGATCCGAACGATGGCACATCATCTTTAATCCGGTTACAACATAGCACAACGTAATGACAAAGAGGAACGCCAAAGTTCTCGATGAACTACAGGCGCTCCTCTTTTTTAATACCCTGCTTATCCGACTTTTCAGGTTCTTTCCTGATTGATTAAATAATCATTTAACTGCTTATAGATCCCGACGATATCATCCAACTTCATCCGTACCAATCCGCTTGATGATGGAGCTACAAACTCCTGTACCTCTTCAACTACAGGTTCCTGCTGAAATCCCCATTCTACTTGTGGCCTGCGGCTGAATTCTGTGTAGACTCCCTTGCCGACGAAGCATGCGATTCGCGGACGGTATTGCTTAAGCTTCGCCTTTAATATTTCACGGCCTTGTACATATTCTTCCCGAGTAATGTCTTCCGCTCCACGTGTAGGTCTGGCTACAATATTCGTAAAACCATATCCTAATTTCAAGAGATCACGATCCTCGAAAGCTTCATATAAACGTGGTGTTAACCCCGAGCGGTGTAAAATACGCCAGAAATTATTCCTTGGATTCGCATAATGGTGGCCCACCTCTCCAGAACGCAAGCTTGGATTAAATCCGATAAAGAGAACAGAGAGCCCGTAGTCCAGATGATCCATAATTTTGTCCATTACGTTCCTCCTAGTAGCTGACTTGATGTGTATCGATGGTTTATTCTAGGTGGATGCTGAAGCACCATTATTGTTCGCTCTTTTTCGAATTGCATGAACACCCATAACAACCGCAATCCATTCCCAGTTGCTAATAAGATGACTATCATTCTCCAGATAAAAGGCGCCTGATTGTAGCCATCCACTGGTTTGACTAAACCTGGCAACGGTCCGACCGCCCTGGTCCTGCACCTCATACTCCTTAGAGAAGGAAGGTGACGTAATTTCATAGATTCCTCGTTCCCCAGCATCATATTCAAATCGTTTTGTTAAAAAGCTCATCCGTATGCGAAGCACACCAAGCTCATACTCATTAGCATCTGAAACTTCCCACTTGTTAGAGAAGAAACGGAACTTACCTCCGCAAACTTTCTCTCCAGTCTCATCATATATATCTAGAGAAGATCCAAAGGCACTTTTCAAATCTACATTACCCACAATTTCCCCGTTTTCATTCATAATATCCGTCGTACCCGAGCTAAAAAAATTATCCTTAAAATATATTCCCATGCGATCTCCCCCTTATCCATCAATCATATACAATATTATACAGAAAGTAGAGAATTCCGGAACCGTATAACAACTCAATTGTCTAATGAATAGAGAGGTGAGGAGATGGGTTTGGAGTACTTGAATAATATGATTGCTGTGGATAATCCCAGCTCTGTCTTAATGGAGATGATGGATGCTTATGGTCAGGCAGTATGGAACTACGTATTTTTTCTGACCAAACGCCGTGATGCTGCAGATGACATCAGTCAGGATGTATTTCTAAAAGCACTTCAACATTTGCATCAGTTCGAAGGTCGGAGCTCTGTGAAGACATGGCTGTTCGCTATTGCCCGTAATTTATCTATGAACTATCTTAAGTCATCTTTTATCAAAAAAGTAACGCTTATGGAGTGGGTCACACCTAAAAATCATGAACGATCCGCCGAATTAGAAGCCATCGGCAGCATGGAGGTATCCCGTATATGGGAGCATGTACTGAGCTTGCCGGTTAAATTCAGAGAGGTGCTGCTCCTCGAATTTCATTACCAGCTTCCTCGACGTGAAATCGCTGCCCTGCTCAATATTTCCGAAGGTACAGTTAAATCAAGACTTCACCGTGCCCGTGCACGAATGGAAGCTTTGCTGAAAGGAGACGACTTAGAATGAAAGACAAACAAAACGAGAATATACCGAATTGGACCCAAGAATTAAAAACCTCTCCGTTTAATGAGGCTCCTTTCACCCAAGAGATGATGAATTCTGTGCTAAAGCGTTCGATAATCAATCCCACACCATCTGGAAGTAAACACAAAAATATATATCGTGCTACTACAGCGGGATTGTGCACCGTCATCATACTAGGACTAATCTGGATTATCGGCCCTTCGCTTTGGAATAACAACACGACCTCTCCTGCTTCACAACCTGCGGTTTTACAAGTGGATTGGACGCCCCGCTCCACAGACATTACAACTGATGGAAATACTAAGCTTGAAGTTATTCCGGGCGGTGATTATAATGCTGGATCTCCGGCAGGAAGCTGGTGGAACTTATACGTTCCCGTGGAAACACTTGAAGGACAGATCATCCGTATTACTGCCCTGCACAAGGAATCAGGGATGCAAATAGAAGAACTGTCCCCCACAACAGTCACATCCGAGATGGCATATGATCAATTTACCAAGGTCTCTTCAAGATTTGCTTTGCCGCTCAGCGGCCTTTGGAAATTCGACGTATATGTCGGAGATGAGAACTTAGGGGATGTGGTCATCGATATACCGGATAGCAGCTGGGAACCCAGTCCAGAGTTCAAATCAGGAGTTTACATGATGACTGGTGTAGAGAACCGTTTAGCCTTCATCCACCCCCCAATACAAGCGGGTCAACCGAATAAGTATATGTGGCACTTTTGGGGTAGGGATGAGGAACTGAATGGAGAACTTCGCATTACAGCCGTAAAGCAAAATTCATTCGATATAATAGACGTATTTGAAGCGAAGCTGCATCCAAGTAAACTGAATGGAGCCGATGCAGCTATTCCAACGACGATGAGTCTTCCCTCATCCGGTTTATGGCGATTGATGGTTTCCATTGATGGTCAACTGTTCGGAAGTGTTATTGTAAAGGTGCAATAGTGACAAAAGAGGGTGTCCAGTAGATCTAAGATCTTTTGGACACCCCCTTCTATTCAAAGATCATTACTTTCCAGTATCAATACTTGTGGCACTATCCAGTGCTTCTTGCGGAACTTCAATCTTATCGATTTCATTATGTTTAGAGTACTTACTCTTCATTTTCATATCGAAAGAAATCGTTTGTCCTTCCTGCTCCATCGACATCACCATATCTACATTGGAGTCAGTTGGCAGATAGGTTTCCTTGTTCACCCCGTAAATGATTTTCATGCTCTTAATGTCCATCAGCTCCATCATGGCAGCCGTCTGATCATTACCGCCAGTTTGATTCATGTAGGATTTTGCTAATTCCTTCAAGCTGTCACCGGACACATCTGCAGTTAAAATATAGGAATCTCCTTCTTCGCTCACTTTCGTATCTTTGGCGATGGATTTAAACTGTTCCAACTGCTTCTCAGGGCCATCACTTGTCGTCTCCATGGCAGACATAATTTCCTTAACATTCTCTTCCGGCAATTGGAACCATTGGCCATCCGCAGAAGAGTATACGCCATTCTGTGTAATATACTGCTTAATGTTCTGCTTTCCCTGTCCAGGGATGTCCATCTCCATCTCTTGAACCATTTCCATCGGATCCAAAGTGGTTTCCACTTTCATCGTCATATCAACATTCTCTTCCTGCTTGTTCTCACCCTCGCCTACTACAATATTCTGTTTAATGTCAGATTCCATAGCGAAGCTTTTCATGTTCGCACTTGCTTCTGCAGATTTTTGGATCAATTCTTCCACAGTAGGGAGTGTTTCTTCCTTGGACGTTTCTCCAGGCGTTTCTTCAGGCGTTTCATTGTTATTACCCACTGGCTGCTCAGTAGATGGCGTATTCGTCTTCTCCCCGGTCCCCTCTTTCTCCTTACTACATGCGGTGATACTCATCACCAAGATCAAACTAAGTACTGCAAGTGACCATTTTTTCAAAACAATTTCCTCCTAAAATATGTATTCTACCGTCATTACCCAGAAAGCTAGCAATCGTAACAAGAAAAATGTGTTATTATCCTTGTTACATGCTAAATCAAGAAATTCAGATGAGGGGACCAGCGATAAAGCATGTAGAGATTCTTGCTAAAGCTTCACGAATAGCGCTACACTTAACGAATTGAGAAATATCATCAAGGGATGTGCGTCAATTGAAAAACCTTCTGGTCACAGGCTACCGAGCTCACGAGCTCGGCATTTACAACAACAAACACAAGGGAATTCCATATATTCGCAAGGCGATCGAGGGGAGACTTATTCCTCTAATTGAGGATGGACTCGAATGGGTTATTACACCCGGTCAATACGGAGTCGATCTTTGGGCATGTGAAGCTGCTATTTCGTTAAAATCTCAATACCCACAACTAAAATGCTCCATTATTACGGCATATGCCCATCCTGAGGAGAAATGGAGTGACGAGAAAAAAGAATACTACCAGCAAATCCTCAGAGGAATAGATTATTACGCAGCAGTCAGTAAAGATACCTATCAGGGCAGTTGGCAGTTTAAAGCCAGAGATGAACTGTTGTTCCGGAAAACGGAGGGAATCCTGCTTGTATATGATGAAGACTCCGGAGAAGCCAGCCCTAAATTCGTGAAAGAGAGAGCATTAAAAAAACATATGGAGGAGGGGTACCATTACATCAGCATTGGATCAGAGGAAATTCAGGCTGTTGCTGATGAGGACAGGAGCGAAACCGACTTCTATGATAGTTTATAGCTTGTAAACAATAAATAACCGTCCCTTATCAGGACGGTTATTTATCACGGTCTCTATTTGATTCGTCTAACACATGCCCGAACTCTTAACTATAGCCTTCTTAAGGCTCTGTAACATCTGACCAATACGTATCTATACTTGTATAATGATAACCATGAGCCTCAGCAACCGCTTGATAGGTTACCTTGCCGCCGATTACATTGATTCCTTTGGCTAAGGCGCGGTTGCTTAGAGCAGCCTGTTGTACTCCATGCTTGGCAATGTGGATACCATAAGGAGTCGTAGCATTCGTCAAAGCTAAGGTAGACGTTCTTGCTACAGCTCCAGGCATATTGGCAACCGCATAGTGAATTACACCGAACTTTTCATAGGTTGGTTGATCATGCGTCGTGATCCGGTCGATCGTCTCGATCGATCCACCCTGGTCAATAGCCACATCTATAATAACAGAGCCGGGACTCATCGCCTTAACCATGTCTTCCGTTACTAGTCGAGGAGCCCGCGCTCCAGGAATGAGCACTGCACCAACAACAAGATCGGCAGTCTTAACTGTTTCTGCAATATGATAAGGGTCAGACATGATCGTCTTTATTCGGCCTTGAAACATATCATCCAACTGTCGCAATCTGGTGGGGTTGATATCCAGTATACTCACCTCTGCGCCCATGCCAAGCGCAATTTTTGCCGCATTGGTGCCGACAATACCGCCCCCAATCACCGCAACCTTCCCTGGTGCTACACCCGGGACTCCGCTTAGAAGCACCCCTTTACCCCCATGAGCTTTTTCGAGAAAATGCGCGCCGATCTGAATCGACATTCTCCCCGCCACCTCACTCATCGGCGTAAGCAGCGGCAGACTTCCATCGTCAAGCTGTATCGTTTCATAAGCAATAGCCGTTACTTTAGAATCTACAAGTGCTTGGGTCAGCCCCGCTTCAGGAGCAAGATGCAAATAAGTATACAGAATCAAACCTTCTCGGAAATAGATATATTCCTCCGGCAAAGGCTCTTTTACCTTAACGACCATATCGACCGCCCAAGCCTCTTTAGCAGTTGGCACAATCCGAGCGCCAGAGACGGTATAATCATCATCTGTAAAACCGACCCCATCTCCTGCTCCCGACTGAACCCAAACTTCATGACCTGCATTTCTGTAGCTCATAACCGTTCCCGGCGTCATGCCAACGCGATTTTCATTATTTTTGATTTCCTTCGGAACTCCAATAATCATGGATGTTGCCCCCTTAACTCGGGAATATATAGACTCTCTAACTAAGCTTAATCGTCTGATAGAGCCTGTGAAATTTAATCATACTAAATATAGACCGGATTGATTTATTATAAACATCATACGCAATTGGACTAAGTCCCGCTCCAAGACGATAGGAATAATGCGTTTCGAAAAAAACACCTCTGCCAAGGTTCAGACAGACTCGGGATGGCTCCCTGTCGCCCGCCCCCGCTCAGAGGTGCAAATAATAAATTATATTAGTCCTCTGGTGAATACACCGTAATCCTGTCTCTACCCTCTTGCTTCGATCTGTAAAGTGCTCTATCTGCTCGCTCCACAAGCTCTTTAGCGGTTAACGATTCTGAATGATTATACGGTGCAATTCCCATTGAGACGGTCACCGCGACTCCATTCTGGCTTCTCCCTGTTAACATTCTCATTCTTAAACTTTCCGCTATTTCATACGATTTCTGGGTGCCTTCGTACCGTACTAGAATACCGAACTCTTCGCCACCATAGCGGAAGCATAGATCCTGCTCTCTGGCAGAAAGTCGCATTTTTGCAGCGAGGTACACCAGCACCTCATCCCCGACAGCATGACCATACATATCATTCACTCGTTTAAAAAAGTCGATATCAATTAATATAAGTGCAAATGGTGTCTGTGACTCAATCCATTCCTTTAACGTCAAATCAAATGTCTTTCGGTTTGCAAGTCCTGTCAGACCGTCAATCTGAATCTCGTCATTGAGCAGGTTCAGATGATTACCTATACTCTGATGGAGCTGCTTCACTTCATAGATAAGGGAAGCGATCTTAGGCATCTCGGGCGGAATCGACGTCTTTGACATAACCGCTTCTTCTGAAAATCTCGCGAGCTCATACAATGGTGAAGAAATATAACGGGAAACACGCCACGCAACAAATAAAATAATAATACAAACCGGCAACGCCTGAAGGGTAATATTCATGGCCAGTTTCTTGACAGGCTCATTAAGAACCGAGACTGGGGTCTGGGAGACGATCCCCCAGCCGCTACTAGGTTCATAGGCATAACCTGAAAAAAAAGTATTCCCTTGTGAATTTGTTATTTCAGCAGAACCACTTTTTCCACTGAGAGATTTTAGAATGACTTCATTCCCTGTAATCTTTTCATTAATTCGACTTGAATCCGGATGGAAAATAAGGTGGGAATCTTTATCTACTACATAGACATAAGAACCATTCCCGTAAAAATGCTCCTTAAGAAGCCTACTAAGAACATTGTCCTCCTGTAGATAGATCGTACCTCCCGCAAAGCCTTTATATTCCCCCTTCGCATCATAAATCGGGGATGAGACCATAACGATTAATCGACCAGTTGTTGCAACATAAGGTTCTGATACAAGCGCGGTTTTCAGCTCAACAGCTCTCTTCGATGCTTCAGACGTGAGCTGACTTCCGATCAAACTGAACACCAAATCAGGTGTGACAGACGTTATATAACGTTCGGTGTCCGCAATAACAACCGAGTTGAAATATTGTTCATTCGCTTTAAACCAAATATTTAAATCGCGCTGACTAAATGAAGATTCTCCTGCCAATCGCGCAATACTGTTCATATTATTTTGCATCACATTCAGCAAGTCAGTCGTGTTTGAAGCTAGTTTCTTAGCATACTGGTAATTACTCTCTAAATAATTTGAAGTTAAGGATTTTACATTACCAGTGATCGCCAAATATCCTCCGACAACTGCAGTTAATAATACGGATCCGACAACAAGTAAACCGAGTATAATACGAAGTTTAAAACCTTTGCGCTTTCCCATGATGACCATCCTTCGACCTTTAATTCAAATCCTCATAGCTGATTATTATTTCATTGTAACAAAATATGGAGAATTATGGGGTTTTTTATTTAATTTTAGCTTTGAAGTAAATAGCAAGGTTTTTTTCTATCCCATGTCGAAAGTTTTATCATTCACTATAAAAACAGTTTAAGATTAGATCTATATATCAGAAGATAAGAGGGTGCAATCCATTTTGTTGGAAATAAAAAACATACTCCTTCAACTGCTATTCGCACTATCACCATTTGTAATATATAACATCTATTACCGCAAACTTGAGATTAATTACTCCAGACGTTTTATCGTGATTACTTGTTCATTCAGTCTATTACTATCTATGACTTTTGCATCCAGTATATATGAGGGTATTATTTTTGATGTCAGGTATGTCATTATCTTTTTTGGTATCTTGTTCGGAGGGGTTACATCCGGGTTAATCTTGCTTGGGGAGCTTATTATTTACCGAATTTACATTGGCGGAACAGGCGTCTATGATGCCTTGATTATTCAGGCAATCATCTTCCCTTTATCCATTCTTCTGTGCTCGCTCTATCATAAAATAAGAAAGAAACATATCATTACGTTTATCGCAGGACTCAGTTTCTCTATCATCCCTCTTATTTCCCTTTACATAAACAAACCAGAGTACAGCGTTACTTATTTTTCTTTTAATATTATCGTTTTGCTCGTACAGAATAGTATTGGAATTTGGCTTTTGATCACTTTGTTTAATAAGTCTGTCTCAGACAAAGAGTTTTACATCAAACATATCCAGAATGAAAAGGTAGAGGCCATTAATCAAGTCGCAGCTTCGCTAGCACATGAAGTTCGCAATCCTCTAACAACGGTTCTTGGATTTCTGAAATTAATAAGAGCCAATACCTTCAATTGGGAAAAGACCGAACGCTTTATAGATATAAGCATTGAAGAAATTTATCGAACAGAGCAAATATTATCCGAGTATCTTTCGATCAGCAAACCATTTGGCTCGATTCAGCAGCAGATCGACCTGGCGAGTCAGCTTAAAACCGTTGTAGATGTAATGACTCCTTATGCAAACATGAATAACGTCGAATTGGAAGCCGAGCTTCCATCCTCACCCATTCTGATCTACGGCAGTCCTACAGAAATTAAACAACTGCTCGTAAACTTCATCAAAAATGCGATCGAAGCCTGTACCGAAGTTCCCAATGCTCATGTCGGGATTTCTTTCAGTATCCATCTTCGCCGGGTTCAGCTTGTCATCCAGGATAACGGTGTCGGCATGGATCACGAGCAACTTAACCGTCTTGGTTCCATCTATTATTCTACGAAAAGCACAGGTACTGGACTCGGTCTAACCTTCTCCTATCAGGCAATACGCTCCATGAACGGAACCGTCTCTGTCCAAAGTACGCCGCTATCTGGTACGATCTTCACCATATCGCTGCCATTAGCTTGAAAGGTGAATAATGGCGCATAGAAAGTCGACATGACAAAACCAAACAGGCGATCCAAGGATAAATCCTCGGGCTCGCCTGTTTGTTGAATCGTCGTTAAACCTATTAATTTTACTTTTTTGGTTTTTCCGGTTTACCTGGCTTTTCTGGTTTCCCTGGTTTTTCTGGTTTACCTGGCTTTTCAGGTTTACCCGGCTTTTCAGGTTTACCTGGCTTTTGCGGCTTTTCTGGTTTTTCCGGCTTCTCCGGTTTTTCTGGCTTTGTCCCTGAATTAGGCTTCGTTTCAGCTATTACATAAATACCACTCGCTTCTTTCTTCAACTCAGCCCTTACCTTACCATCCGAAAGATGTGTAAACAATGTAGACACAGAACGAAGTTGATCCGTACCTGGGATGTAAACCATTCCCGATGTATGTTTCGTTTGTATCTGTTTCGCATCAAGTATAATAAACTCGCTCACAAAGAATTTACCAAAGCTCTTCAGCTCTGTGAGGCTCTTATCCGCATTCACCTGCTCGATCTTGAACAATGTTGGTTTGGTGAGAATCTCTTTACCTTTAAGTAATCCATTCACGCGGTCGGCATCCTTCCCAGTCGGGACACCAATCGTAACTTTTACATTGCTCCCTCTGGAAATCAATCCAGCTGGAATTCGATGCTCGGTTCCATTCATCATGATCGACAGGCTTCCTTGTTCACCTTTCTTAGCGATAGCGGCAATGATGCCCTGTGGGACTTCAATCTCCGCCTGATTCACAATATCACCGAGATGAACTTGGAAGTTCGAAGAACCCGAAGCATTAATTACTTTGATAGCTGCATCCTCTGGCATGCTTACAATCGTCTTATCCGGTTGTATAGTGATCTGCACTTCCAGTTGATCTTTACCCAGTGGTGAAGTCTCAGCAATCAGTTCCTTTGATGAGATAGACACCTTTTGAATCTCATCCCCTGATTTAGTAACAGCAAGCAAATGCACTGTGTAGGATTGACTTGGAGCAAGCGATGACACGGTGTAAGAAGTTCCTGTTGTCGTTCCAACCATTGCTTTATCCACATAGATTTCATAATCTGTTGCTCCTGGTACAGCATCCCATCTTAGTTGAAGTGTACTGGCTGTTTGTGATACCAATACTAGATTTTGAGGAGCTGGCAAAGCCGACGTATTCACCTTACCGTCAATCGGCAGGTCATGAGCAAGTTGTGTTGTCAGCGTCCTATTGCGGTCACCGCTAATATCCCAGCTCATCACTCCTGCAATATCAAGTGATCTCACCAGAGATGCCGTGTACATCATCGTTGTTTTATCGTTGTACGTAATGAAATTACCGTTCTCGGCATTGTACAAATAAGCTACCTTCGCGGCTTCGTTCCAGTAACGCACATAACCATTCTGATTCAAATAGTTATTTTCAATGTCGGTGTAATCAAATAAGCTAGCTTCCCAAGTTCCATTAGGAATAGATGTACAAGTCTGATACTCTCCATTTGCTGGACATCCGGCCCATCCTTTGCCATAGTACGGAACACCTGCAACCAATTTGTAAGTTGGTACTCCACCTTTCAAATGCCCATTAAGACCTCCGAGAACATGATTACGCGGAGCGCTTGTTCTTGGAAGGTTTTTATCGTAATAGAGTGGTGAATTGTGATGTGCAAGCAAACTCTCTTTCCCACTGTAATCGTAGGTCATAATATTAATGAAATCCAGATATTGAGATGAGTTAGCAAGATCTGCGTTGACTACGAAATTATCCCCTTGTCCGGAAGCAATCGTCAGCAGATAGTACTTTCCGTCTTCAGTTCCCGCAGCATCCAAAGCTTCGCGCACCGTTTTCATTAGTAACACAAAGTTTTCCCTGTCCTCAGGTCCCCGAGAATTGCTATCCACTCCTCCTTCTACTGGATACTCCCAGTCAACATCAAGACCGTCCAGTTTATACTCCCTAAGAAAATCTACAGCAGAGTTAGCAAAGGCACGCCGAGTGATCTCAGTTCTTGCCGCATTGGAGAAATTTTTAGACCAGTTCCATCCTCCGACAGAAACCATCAGTTTAAGATGAGGGTTCTGTTCTCGTATCGAGACCCATGAACTCATGTTCTCGAAATCCCGATCAGGGTCTCCAATGACAATTTCACCATCAAATACATAATCTTTTTGCAGTGGAATATCTGGATCCTGACATGCCCTTGCGCCAGTTCCATACTTCATCCAGCAAACATCAGCAAATGCATAATTTATATGGGTAATCTGCGATGCATCAACATCTGATGGTGTGAATTTTCTCTCGTCAGTGTTAGACCATGCGGTGTAATAAGTAACATTGGTATAATCGCTGCCCGGAACGACCGGAATGGATGCACTTTCCGGAGATGTCCAGAGCGTATTCTTGGCTATAACGTGGTAGTTATACTGCTTACCTTCTTCAAGTCCTTCAATCACATAGCGATTATCATTACTTGATCCAATAAGCCCTCCATCCTGATAGATATCATATGTAGTGGCGCCCGGAACTGGTGCCCACCCTAGTGAGACAGCCGTCCGCGTGGCTGTGATGACTTGCAGCGCTTCAGGTGAACTTAACTGACCCCATATAAGTGTTATCTTATTACTCTTAGCAGAAGCCGGTTCTGGAGGGTTTTGCGCTCCCACCATAAATGTGTAAGTTGTTCCATTTACAAGAGGTCCATATGTGGTACTCGTCGCATCGTTAGCCCAAGTTCCACCTTTCCAGTCTCCGTTGACGTAGATATCATAACCTGTCGCGTCAGGGCTTGAACCCCAATTCAAAGTCACCGAATCCTCAGTCACATCAACAACTTTTAAGTTACTCGGAGGAGTTAGTGGAGCGTCTTTATACTCGCTAACATCTTCTGTTGTCGTAAATTCCACGATATTGCTCTTATGTGCTTTAGCCGAATCGCTATTCCATGTGATATAAACACGGTAGGTGGTTTCAGGTGATAAACCCGTAACTGAGCGGGTCCACAAATTGCCCCAAGTAATCCAACCATCGTTATCCGCATTCCAAATTTGAATATCGTTCGGATCTTCTCCAGGTTTGAAGTCCCAGGCAAGTTTAGCTTGATTATGAAGTACTTCTTCGACTCTAAGATTTTGTGGTGCAAGGGAATCATTTGTTGTGTTAGCAGCACTAGTTAGTGTTTCCTGTGGAGGTGTTGTTGTTAAATCTGCATTATTAACCGGTGGAGTTTCAGTAGTTAATTCAAGTGACTCATTATCAGTAGCATAGATTGGGGATGCATTCATCAGCGGACTAAGACATAAAACAAAAGCCAGAAAACATACTATCCATTTCGAATGCTTCTTCTGTGTCCAAAGATTCATCATTTCACCTCTATTATTATTTTGTAGTTTTCGAAAATCCGGCTCAATTGAAAGCGGTTACCACTTGGTGGTTGGATGATCCACCTACTGCCATCTTTACGAAGTTTTCTCTCAGCTTTTATTGTTTGCCTCCTTTATTTTTAATAAATAAAATAAATATAACTAGTACTATCTTGAAACTTGGTTTAATAAAAAGGAAGGGGCTTATTCTTACAATCATAGGATAAAATTCTATTATTTATAGAATCAGCCGTAGATTATGTAAAAAAAGACTCCCTCATCATGAAGGAGTCTCTACATTTTCAATTATTCAAAAGCAGGGATGGCAATCTCATCGTAATTCTCTTCAAAAAATTTCTTAACGTCTGGTCCTGTCATCGCATCAGCAAGCTTACGAATGGCTTCGGAGTCTGCATTATCTTTCCGAGCGACTAATGTAATCGCAAATTCTGAATCCGTTCCTTCCGTAATCAATGCATCTTTCTTCGGAGTCAATCCAAGAGGCTTCGCATAGGCAGGGGTCATGATAACCATATCCACATCATCTAGTGTACGAGCAAGCATGAGCAGATCCACTTCTTTAAATTTATAGTTTTTAGTGTTCTCAACAATGTCAGAAATTGTCGATTTAATACCTACTCCGTCTTTCAGCTTAATGAGACCATGCTTCTCGAGCATCACAAGCGAACGACCAAGATTAGATGCGTCATTCGGCACTGCGATCGTTGCTCCCTCAGGAAGCTCTTCTATAGACTTATAACGTTTGGAGTATCCACCAAAAATCGCGTGATAGATTGGTTCAACAGCTACCAACTCACTGCCGTTATTCGCATTATATTCCTCCATATAAGGAACATGCTGAAAGAAATTCGCGTCTACTTCTTTATTCGCAAGTGCATTATTCGGCTGGACATTATCAGACAAAATAACAATATCCAGGTTAATTCCCTCTTCTTTAAGCTGCGGTTTCACTAGCTCGAGTACCTCCGTCATCGGAGGAATCAGGCTTGCAACTTTCAGTGTAACCTCTTGACCTGTTGCTTCCTTCTCACTTCCACCCGTCGTTTCACCCTCTTGCTTCTGCCCGCATCCTGCAACAACAAGCATCATTGCAGCTAATAGTCCTATGAACCATTTCGATTGTAATTTCATTGTAAATTAAACCCCCATCTTAGATGTTATTGCTTGATAAACTGCCAAGTTTCTTTATCGCTTATCCAGCAGCCTAGACAGCATATTACCTGTAAATTGAATCGATTGAACCAAAATGATCATAATGATAATCGTAAATACCATAATCTCAGTTTCGAACCTTTGATATCCGTAACGGATTGCAAAATCTCCAACTCCGCCCCCGCCTACAATCCCCATAACCGTTGAATACGAAATAAAGCTGATCGTCGAGGTGGTGAGTCCAAGCACAAGTCCCGAGCGAGCTTCCACATATAGAAACTTAAAAATCAACTGTAATGTTGATGCGCCCATGGATGAAGCAGTCACCGTTACTTCCTTTGGAACATCGAGCAATGATTGTTCCACCAATCTGGAATAATACGCAACGGCTACTACCGATAAGGGCACAGCTGCAGCAAGTGTACCAATGGATGTCCCAACCAGCATGCGGGTTACAGGAATCATAATGACTACGAGCAGCAGGAACGGAAACGAACGGATAACATTCACGATCCCATTCAGAATGGAAAATATAAAGCGATTTTCATAGAGTTGTCCTTTACGGCACAGATACAATAGTGTTCCTACCGGAAGACCCAGTATTATAGCAGCAGCAATGGATATACCGACCATAATGAATGTCTCTCCGATCGCTCTCCATATTTCCGACTGATACTGTCCTACATAAGCGAAATAGTCATTCAAATATTGCATGATTTCTCTTAAAAAATCAATCATCAGCGCTTACCTCCACCGGATAGGTTTCTGTCAAACGCCCTTTGTCCATAACCGAAACATGCTTGCAAATTTGATTAACCACACTCATTTCATGCGTAACCATCACAACCGTAACTCCAAACCGATCATTAATATGCTGCAGGACATCCAGGATATCCGATGTCGTCTGAGAATCCAGTGCAGAGGTGGGTTCGTCGCATAGCAGCACCTTCGGCTGATTCACCAATGCCCGCGCAATGGCAACCCGCTGCTTCTGTCCTCCACTGAGTTCAGCAGGATACTGGTCCAACTTATCTTCTAGACCTACAAAATGCAAATACTCTTCAGCTCGCTTCAATCGATCTTTCTTGGGTACACCCGCAAGCTCTAACGGTAAGGCTACATTCCCTAAAACTGTACGATTACTGATCAGATTAAAATGCTGAAAGATCATTCCGATCGATCTTCTTGCCTCCCGAAGCTGTTTACTGCCCATAGCTGTCAAGTCGTAGTTATCTACGATGACCTGTCCAGAATCGGGCCTTTCCAGCACATTTATCAACCTCAATAAGGTCGATTTTCCCGCACCGCTAGCTCCGATAATTCCGTGGATATCCCCCTCTTCAATAAAAAGAGAAACGTCGTCCACTGCGAGAAATCGATTATTCGGAGGTCCGTAGCACTTAGTCACCTGTTGTAAAGAAATCATAATCTAAGATGTCCACCCCCGCTTTTATCTCTTCATCCATGTATAGACATAAGAAGAAACGGCTCGCCCCTTCCGGGCACGAAAACCGTTTCTATGTAAACTCAATAACTGAATCATATCACATATTGTATGAATATGAGCTTTTTTGTCAATCAAACAAAATCTGTAATTATTCTAAACAAAGTTAGGACAAGTATAATTGGTGACCATACATTTCCGTCATTTTCTCAACAGCCCGCTCGATTGTTGTCTCATCAAATCCTTCCAGTCCTTGAATCGCTTTAATCTTATCGGCTGGCGAATGTTCTTTGTTCAGATGCAGACTCCAGTTCACGATATTCTGGATAGCCTCCTCCGATTCAAATTGATGAAAATATATATATGCCTTGTACAAATAACTGTCTGCATGCTCAGGCACAATACTCAGCACCTCATCAAAAGCTTCAAGTGCCGCCTCTTCCTCACGATCCTTATATTGAATTTGCCCTAACCGGTAATAGGCTCCCGGATGACCTGGCTGTAGTTCAAGGAATTTCATAATGTCCATCCTTGCTCTTGCATAATCCATCATGGCCAAGTAAATACCGCTGCGAAGACTGTAAAGACTTGCATAACTAGCGTCCAGCTCAATGCCTTGTGTACAGTCGGAGAGTCCTCTATCCAGCTGCTCCGTCTCAAAAAAGCAACCTGCTCGAAACTCATATAACCGGACATTACCAGGATTCAAATGAATGGCCTTGCTGTATGCATCAATCGCTAAATCCCATAAGCCCATCTCCTTATAAATGTGGCCACTTGCAGCCAAATAAGTCGGATGGCCCTCGTAATCCGGGTCTAATTCAACAGCTTTTTGCAGCTCAAGTAAAGCCGCTTCATTCTTACCCTGCAAGTACATCACATAGCTCTGCTTATTGTGTATTTCCGATGTATCGCTGAGTTTAAGCGCTTCATCAAGTGCCTGCTCAGCAGCAGGTAAGTCGACCATCTCAATGCAAATGTCGGCCCGCTGTGTAAAGTTAGCAGGGTCATCATTCTCCATTTCGAGCAATTTATCATTTAGCTTGATGGCCTTGTCATTCTGTCCCAAACGATAATAACAGTCAGCCATCCAATAGCATACCAGCGGAGATTCCGAATGCAACCGGTACAGACTTGAAATCACTTCTGCTGCATTCTCTTCTTCTCCATATTCTCTATGCAGTCTAGCGAGTTCGAAATAAGCTCGGAAGTCACTTTCATCCTGATGAATTGCAAGCCTCAAATCCTCAATCGCCTGAAGTTTCTTGCCCCATGCGGCATAGATTTCCGCTCGCTTCAAATAAAGCTCCACAGCCCCCGTATAAATCTGCAGTCCTTCTGTTGCGGCTTCAACGCCTTTTTCATACTGTCCGAGCTGCAAGTATAGATCAGCCAGCAATCGCCGGAAGGAATAAGTCTCTTTCGTCTGCCTTTGAAACGTCATAAAAGCGCCGTAACTATAATTCGTGCTCGCATCAAAGAGTGCATAGCCCTGATCCGACTCAGCTTCGTACCGATTAGAAAGCGCCACTCCCTCCTTCAATACAATGACCGCTTCTTCCATTGAATTCATCAAATCGAGACATCTGGCAAGCATGAAGTAGTACATGGGGATAGCCCGTTCCGGTCTCTTTAAGCTTTCTCTAAAACAATCAACCGCATCAGCTGGGTTACCACTCTCATAATATGCCATACCTAATTCATAATAAGTGGAGATAACCGTACTTTCATCTTCCCGCTTGATGGATTCCTTCAGATCTCTGATCGCTTCGTCGTATTTACCGAGATCCTTATACGTAATACCTCTCGTATACCATGTCATAAAGCTATCGCTATTCCGTTGAATAGCTTCATCCAGATCTAATATCGCTTCCTCTTCCCGACCCAATTCACGAAAAATATGCGCCCGCCGCTCATAGGCTCTGCCTGCCCCCTTCCATTCAATGACCTGCCCGAGAAACGCAATGGCTTCATCCGAATGGCCCGTACGATGGAGCAGCTCTGCGTAGGAGATCTGATCATCTAATGTTTGTATGGCCTTTTGGCCTTTCCTGATGTATTTGAGTGCCTTATCCAAGTCTTGGCGACCCCGATAATAGCTGCCGATCTTGAGCCATATCCTGTCAACTAAAAGCATCTCTCTCACCCTTTAAGTTTATATGTATAACACTACGTGCCTACTATATTACTTTATTCATTACCCAAGCAGAGTAGAAAAAAATACCTAAATCCGTTTCATGTTCATTTTAATACATTTTTGCTACCAATTTTACTTTCCCAAAAAAAATAAGGAAACCCTTGAGGCTTCCCTATTCTCAAATATCTATTATTTTGTACTAAAACCAGAGTGAATGTCCAGTCTAGCATATTTCAATACACTTTATGAATAACATCCTCAAAGTCCGGATTTTCCATATCAATATCATCTAGCTCTCCCCATCCTCCGAGCTCTTTAAGCACTTCCATTGTCGTTAGCTCACGGCGGTTAACTTCAATAGTGACAGTGTTCTCAGAAATATCTGTTACCCGGATAAAAGGCATCGCTTCTGAAGCTCCAAGACCCTGTGTCTGATAATGATCCGGTACATGAAAAGAACCACGATAAGTAACGGTGATTAGCGTTGGCAATCCAATCGTGTCACGAAGCGACCGAATCGTTCCGTCGTATGTCAGCTCACCATGATTAATGACCATCACCCGACTACACAGCTGTTCGATATCATCCATATCATGCGTGGTTAGAAGAATGGTTTTGCCGAATTCTTTGTTCAGTAAGGTCAGAAATTTACGTATATTCCGCTTAGCATTCACATCGAGACCGATGGTCGGCTCATCAAGGAATAACACATCTGGATCATGCAGCATGGCTGCCGCTAGGTCCGCGCGCATGCGCTGTCCGAGCGATAGCTTCCGCACAGGCGTCTCCCAGAACATGTGCAAATCCAAAAGCTCTGAAAACTGTTGAAGTCTCCGCTTTTTATCGCTACTATCCACCCCATACATTTTTGCCAAAATATCATAAGAGTCCTTAATCGGCAGATCCCACCACAGCTGACTGCGCTGACCAAAAACGACCCCGAGGTTCTGTACAACCCGGCGGCGATCTTTATGCGGATTCAAACCACCGATGGAGACCTCACCAGAGGTCGGATGCAGAATGCCTGTAAGCATTTTGATTGTCGTGGATTTACCCGCACCATTCGGCCCGATGTAGCCGACGAACTCTCCCTCTCCGACTTGAAAGCTAATATTGCGCACAGCTTCCTTCTTCTTATAATCCCTAGAGAAGAGGGTTCTGAGACCAGCAAAACGGCCTTCCCGTACCACAGGCGTCTTGAATTCCTTGCGTATATTATGAACCTCTATCATCATTTTCTCCTCCTTAGCTCCCTGCACTCTGGTATTTTGTAATGCCAAACCGCCAGAATCGCAAGGAGAGGGCAAGACAGATCAACGCAACCATTGCTGTAGCCGCAAGCACCCAAGACCCTAGCTCCCCGCGTAATATGTATAATGATGGAACATAGTTCACGAAACCAACAGGCACCACGATTAGTAATAAAGACGACATCCACCTAGGATACAGCGACAGTGGATATTGTGCCGCAGTCCTGGCAGCATCCTCAGTTATGGTCTGCAGCTCATTAATTCGGGTCGTCCAAAATCCGATGGTTGCGGTAGCAAGTCCGATGGAGAACAGAATAACAGCCCCTGTAACGATGATGAACAATGTCTGTGGCACGGCAGTCCAATCCACTTGTCCACTGCTCATCATGCCACCTAGCGACCAGATAAGCAGAAATCCTCCCAGTAAAACCTCACCAAGCATGATGCGGAATTTTTGCGGCAAGAGTGCAAGCAGAACGGGCATTGGCCTTGTTAGCAGCTGGTCGAGTTCCCCGGAAACAAGATATTTTTCCAGATGATGCACCTCGTCCGCAAAGGTTCGATACAGTGTCTTCGAGAGTGTCATCACTGCAAACAAATACCCGATCTCATATATCGACCATCCTTGAATGGCACCGAATTTCTGAAGCACGATCGCTACCATCAAAAATTCCGAAATCTGGATGAGCGCAGCCAGAATAGACGCCAGGAAGAAGTTGAATTTATACTGCATACGGCTTTTTATGCTCGTTCGAATCAGTAACCCATATAATGAAATCCATGATTTCATCGTCATCCCCCTGCACCTCCACTTTACGGCGCAGAAATCCGGTTGTGTAGATACAAGCGAATGTTAGGAGAACACACCAGAACAACGTTCCCCATAACGCGGAAACGTTACCTAAACCGAGATAAAATCGAGTGGGTACATACAACAAATAAGGATACGGTGACCACCATGCTATACGTTCGAGCCAGCCGGGTAGCCATTCAATTGGAATAAAAAAGCCAGCAAGCAAATTAATCAGGGCATGATTTCCCCAATAAAGCCACGCTGATTCTGTTGTCCATAGAGCCGATGCTCCAATCAGATAATTGATACAGATCGACAGATAAGCGGCTCCAGCTAGCGCTATAACTGCGTAAAGAAGGGTCAACTTTTGCTGCGGGAGTGAAAGAGAAAAAGCGAAGTAATAGACGAGATAGATCGGAATGGATTTGTACACGAGCTGGTAGGCGATTTGCCCCCATTCTTTGGCCATCAGGTGACTGAACAAATGAACTGGACGCATTAGATCGAGTGAAATATGTCCTGTTCTGACCGCTTGAGGTATACCAAGACCTGTCGTGACAAAACTTGCGACCCATAACGCAGACTGGGTAAAGGCAATATAACCTACCATCCCTTGCGTACCGTATTCTCCAAGGGTGTAGTCCTTACCTAAACCGATCCAGATACATGCATACATGAAGCCGAACATCGCACTCGCGATATTATGAACCATGTGCGCTCCCCGATACTGCAAGTTTCGGGCATAGGCTTTGGAAGCCAGGGTGAAATAAAGCATGGAACACCTCCGATAAGTAATTGTTGACGGCATATCCGTCCACTTCAGACAAGGCGAAAATGAGAGAAGGACAATAGCATACCAAATCATTCCAGTAGAGGCAAGGGATTTTTTTTACTAGTTAGATTAGGATGGGGCGAGGTTGAGGTGTTGTTGAATAACTTCAGATTATTAAAAAATGCCGGATGACAGATTAGCCTGTCATCCGGCATTTAAATCTTAGCATTCTATAAGTCGTTATCCTTACTCTTTAAGTGCTTCAACATACTGGGATAACACATGATCCAGCTCATCAAATCGAACAAAACGAGCTATACGGTAGACTTCCTTCCCTTCAAAAAACAGCAGAAGTGTTGGTGCAGAAAAAGCTAAATAAGCCGATGCAACCTCAGGTGCATCTTCCATGTAAGCATAAATTCCTGTCACCTCAGAGTATGATTCCAGCATGACGGATACCTTGGCCTGAACTGATTCACATACGCCACACTGCCCAGTCTTCACAACAAACAGAACAAGCTTTTCACCCTCGATCACCTTCTGAATTGCATCCATTGACTTCATTTGCTGCATAACGTCTTCCTTTCGTTTCATACCGTAGGGCGGCCTGACTGTCTGTGATAATTCCTCTTGATCATACCGTTTGTCTTCCTCATGTCAAACTTATCATAATAAGGAACAAGGTCATCATCACAACATAAATCAATCATATAGATGTCTTCAAGTTCTTTCAGCATTCGGTTCACTAATTCTGCACCAATTCCCTTACTTTTGTATGCCGGTAATACTTCAAGAAGTGGAATGTAGGCAGATAGGATTCCATCACTGATCGCTGTAATAAATCCAACAACCTGATTCGTATGTTCCTCCATCGCTAGAATCACTTTACTGCTGTTCTTCAGAAGCATGAGATGAGTTTGTGGACTAGGTGGATTAGGCCAATCCACAAAAAAACCTTCTAACATTTCAGATGAGATACCCTCAATTGAATTCTTATATATCACCAAATATATCAGCTCCTAATTCATACTAATCTTAGCCTTTAGAAAGATGATATATATCAAAAGTAAAGTAACAACGCTATGACCTCCATAGTGTTCTAGATCTTCTACTATAAAACGGATAAACGCAATTTAAACGATTCTCCATAGAATAAGCTACTTATATTATAACGCCGCCCGCTTCAATTGACCGTGGTACAGGTCACTGTAGAATCCGTCCTGTTTCAGCAGTTCGTCATGCGAACCCTGCTCCAGAAGCCGTCCATCCTTTAGAACCAAAATACGGTCAGCTTGCCGAATCGTATTCAAGCGGTGGGCAATAACAAAGCTAGTTCGCCCCTTCATAAGTCGCTGTAATCCTTCCTGGATTTTTATCTCGGTCACCGTATCAATGCTGCTCGTCGCTTCATCTAATACCAGCATCGCTGGATTCGCAAGAATTGCCCGGGCAATAGCGAGGAGCTGCTTCTGGCCTTGGCTAATGCCACTGCCACCCTCTTTCAGCACCTTATCATAACCGTCATTTAGACGCATGATAAAGGAGTGGGCATTCGCCAGCTTCGCTGCTTCCTCAACCTCTTCATCGCTTGCATCCAAACGACCGAACCGAATGTTCTCCCGGATAGTTCCTTCAAACAGGAATGAATCTTGCAGTACAAATGCCATGTGACTACGAAGGCTCTCTCGCTGAATCGTTGTAATATCCCGGCCATCAAGCGTAATGACGCCGCTGTTCGGATCATAGAAGCGGGAGAGAAGCTGAATAAGCGTCGTTTTCCCAGCACCGGTAGGACCGACCAGAGCGATCATCTCACCCGGCTTGGCCTGAAAGTTGATATCTTCGAGCGTATCACCATCTTGCTCATAGGAGAAAGATACATCCTTGAAGGTAACCGCACCTTTCACTTCCTTCAACTTGACCGCTGCGCCTTCGTCCTTCGCTTCGACCTCCTCATCAAGCACCTCAAACACCCGCTCGGCACCTGCGATGGCAGACAACAGGGTATTCCATTGGTTTGCCAGATCGTTCAGCGGTCGTGTAAACTGTCTCGCATAGCTCTCAAATATAACGATGACACCAATCGAGATGTAACCCTTAATTGCCATAACACCGCCGATGCCGGCAACAATCGCGAAGCTCAGGTTGTTAAGACCGTTCATCAGCTTCGGAATGAACCCTGAAATCGTCTGTGCCCAGAAGCCGGATAAGCGGATCTTAGCGTTACGCTCTCCAAACTCGCGAATCACGCGATCCTCTTGAGAAAATGCCTTAATAATGCGCTGTCCCGAGAGCGTTTCTTCAATATATCCGTTTAGCTCACCAAGATTCCGCTGACGCTCTTTGAACAGAGGACCGGTTCGGCGGGTGATCCAGCGCATTCCGAGCGCCATTAGAGGAACGACGATAAATGTCAGTAGCGTCAAGAGTGGACTGAGCCAGAGCATCACCGACAACGTTCCTACGAGCGTCAATACACTAGAAAAAATCTGAATTGCCGAACTGTTCAGAGTAGAGCTTACATTCTCAATATCGTTCGTTAACCGGCTCATAATCTCGCCCTGTTGTCTCTTTCCGTAGAATGGGATCGGGAGGCGGTGTAGATGCGTGAATAGATCCATCCTCATCTTATATACCGTCTCTTGAGCAATACCGATCATCCATACATTGTGCAGCCATGTGGTCAGTGCCTGAAGTACGTAGACAACTGCCAAACCAATCAAGAAGTATATCCACGCAGGCCCGCCACTTCCGCCCGACTTACTCGCATCTGCAAGGAAATCGTCTACAGCAACCCCAAGTAAATAAGGACCCAGCAGCGCTAACCCTGAACTCAGCATCACCATCAACAAGACAAGTGACAGCTTACCCTTGCGGCGCGCCAAATACGACCAAATTCGGCGAAGTGTCCCCGACCAATTCTTTGCCTTTACATTTGTTTTCCGGCTGAAAATACCTTTGCCTTCTCCCAGTTCAAACTTTGGCCTAGGGTGACGGAATGGTTCAGTGAATGTTTTGAACATGCTGTGCCTCCTCACCGTACTGGGATTCATAAATGCGGCGATACAGTGAGGAGCTCTCCATCAAGTCCTCGTGATCTCCCTGTGCAATCAAACGTCCGTCATCCAGCAGCAATATGAGGTCCGCTGATGTCGTTGAACTGATCTTCTGTGTGATTAAAAATGTCGTACATGACAGATCCTTCAACGCATCTAACAGCGCTGCCTCTGTCCGTACATCAAGTGCACTCGTGCTGTCGTCCAGAATCAGGATCGCAGGCTTTCGCACCAGTGCCCTTGCGATAGATAACCGCTGTTTCTGACCACCGGATAAGTTCACACCACGCTGACCGAGCATCGTGTCGTATCCGTTAGGTAAGCTCTCGATAGTCTCATGAATTTGAGCCCGTCTAGCCGCTTCCTCAATCTCTTCCATCGTTGCCGTCTCCTGCCCCCAAGCGATATTGTCACGCACCGTCCCGGAGAAGAGCAGAACCTCCTGCGGCACATAACCGATGCTTCGTCGTAGATGCTCCGGATCAAGTTTACTAGCCTCAATTCCATCTACTCTTACGTTGCCCGCATTCTCTTCATACAGGCGGGGAATCAGCTGAACGAGGGAAGATTTGCCCGAGCCGGTAGCACCCATGATCGCTATTCGCTCACCGGGCTTGGCCGTAAACGATATATCCGATAGAACCTTAATATCACTTCCAGGATAGCTGAAGCTTACATGAGCAAATTCAATTCCACCCTTGACTGCCTTGTCTCCAGTAGTGACGCGTGCCTCAAATGGATCATTCTCTGTTTTCAGTACTTCCTCTACCCGCTGCGCAGATGCACGTGCTCTGGATAGTACCATGACAAGACCCGATAACGCTGACATGGCGCCTACACAACGCAAAGTATAGTTAAGCACCGCAACGACTTCCCCCATGGAGGCACCGCTTCCAGTAGCAATATCATGACGACCAAACCATAAAATCGCCAGAATGGCTGCATTCATAATGATGAGAATGAACGGCATCGTCCGCTCCGTCATTCGAAGGGTTGCTACCGTATTCTTCATTAGCAGGCTGGAGGTACGAGCAAATCGCCGAATCTCATGTTCCATACGTACAAATACTCGAATTAATCGAATCCCCGTCAGGTTTTCCTGAATGACACCATTCACCGCATCCAAACGCTGCTGCACACCTCGGAAGGAGACTGCAGCTTTTTTCATGATCCACGCAATAAAAATAAATAAAGCAGGCACAGTCAGTAACAGCCATAATCCGAGTTTCACGTGGACAACAAGCGCCATAATGATGCTGCCGGCTACCACCAGAGGTACCCGCGTCATAAATCGCAACCCCATAAATACGGTATCCTGAATTTGCGTCACATCCCCAGTCAATCTTGTGATCAGTGAAGATGTTGCAAACCGGTTAAACACCGAGTATGAGAAGGATTGCACCTTGTCATACAGCCTGTCCCGCATGTCATAACCAAGCCCTTGGCTTGTATGAGCCGCGAAGAAGGAGCTAGCTATTCCCGCTCCAAATGCGATCAGAGAGCTGGCAGTAAGTATCCCTCCCCACATCCATACAACCGATAAATCATGCTGCTGTATTCCATCATCAATGATTTTTGACATGATGAGTGGCTGAACTAATTCCAGCGATAGCTCGATCAGCATCATGGCAAGCGCCGCAAGGGCAGCAACCCGGTACTTTTTCAAAAACGAAAAAACAATTCCCATTCACATTCCTCCAGCTCCTGGGCCCTGGTGTCACAACTTCTCGTTATGCGAAGGCCTTCCGTATTAACATCAACTCGTTCAAAACCACATATGTAGATTATAACGTATTTTTTCAACAGAATCGTTTAGAAAAGGAAATTTTGACTGTAAAGCGCTAAAAGATGAGCACACTTTATTCGATATAATATATAGCAATGTAGAAAGAAGAGGATGTCATGAATCTACCACAGACGTTTACATTAAATGAAGAAGGATACACCCTGATCCAGAAGCTGATCCTTTTCCGTATTGAGGAAGATCTGTCGTACGAGCATCATACCTTGAGACTGATTGAAGAGAAGCAGCACAATATCGCGCAAAAGAGCGGGTTTGTTCACTCGCTGAACAAGGCTCATAAGAGTCATGCAGCAACTAAGGCTATTGAGCGAATTCGTAAAAAAGAAGAATGGAAGGCATGCTGGGAAGCGAAATATTTGCTCTTACTCCCGGAAATGCTCAGAAACGCCCCCACCGAGAAGCTGATTAGCCAGTATAACGAAACGACCTCTGGGCGCATACAGCTATTCCTTATCATGCAGGAGGTTATTCATACGCCGATCTATAATGATATGGACCACTTCAAGAATGTGGGTGAAGAAACGTATTTTGAAGCTCATATCGATAAAATTTCACTGATGTGCGGATTTGGACCCTGGGGGAAGAAAATTTATAAGAACACCGAAAAGTTCTTCAAAGATATTAAAGATGAAGGTGGAAAAATGCTCAAATGGGGCATCACTGGCCTCGTAGGCATTGGATCTGTAGCAGCCGTACTCGCACTCCCTGTCATTGCTCCCGCCGTTGGCGGTATGCTAGGTTTGTCTGGCGCAGCGGCAACTACAGCAGGTCTAGCGGTACTAGGCGGAGGCTCTATTGCAGCAGGTGGACTTGGTATGGCTGGCGGCATGACCGTGCTTGTTGGCGGAAGCAGTCTGCTCGGGGCCGTTGCAGGTGGCGCTGTCGGCAAAATGCTCAGCCAAATACCACAAGAGGCTGTAGCACTAAGCATTATCAAGATTATCAATCTGATTCGTTACCTGAAATCAGACGATAACCGTGAACAGGCAGAAACTATGGACGCTTTGATCCAAGCACAAAATATGTTTCTTGAATTCAAGCAGCAGACTGAGAGAGAAATGGTTATGAATGGAATTTACAGCAACAAAAAAGATATGATGCAGATGTCGCATATTTTGAATCGTGCATTCCGGCAACTGATCCACACCTAAAAAAAGCGGGCCCCGTATATTTACGGAGCCCGCGTTTTTGTTTTATGGCTTACAGATGATGTTTATTTTGACGTATCCATTCAACCGTTTCATTTAATTCTGATTAAAATCCGCAGAGTCCCATACTTCTGACATCCTGTCACCTCGTTTATCAATTCAGAGTCCATTCTGTCTTACTATGGATGACAATTTTGCCTTCTTCCACGGCTTTAATGAATTGATTCCGGGCACTGCGCATCAGTAGAACCTTTTCGGTATCACTTCGCTTTTTTGAAGTGTAGGAAGTCTTAACCCATGATATTCGTTCCTTATTGGGTGCATCTATATGGAACTGTGATATATCCATTTCACGCATATCGGAGACCCCTCCTTCAAATAGTAAAGATACAATTAAATTATCTCATTCTATACGAAATTACAACTTCCCTACTCCACCGATTTCAATGCCTCGATCATGTCGATCCGCTTCAGCTTGTAATGCATGGACAGCATTACAATACCGGAGAACAACAAGGTTAACAACGCTGCATATACGTAACTCATCCACTCAATATTCTGACTGAACATCATCGCATCAACTTCGGCGGTCCTCAGCACGAACACATGCAGCCATATCCCTAGAATATTACCGACGATAATGCCGAGGACGGTCAAGATCATATTCTCCCGATAAATATACATGGTCACTTCCTTATCGTAGAAGCCCAGCACTTTTATTGTGGACAGTTCCCTGATCCGTTCCGATACATTAATATTAGTCAGATTGTATAATACGACAAAGGCCAGCGCTGCCGCAGAAACAATGAGCACGACAACAACCACATTCATACTACCCATCGTATCGTCAAACGCAAGGCTCACTCCGCTCGTGAAACTCACCATAGCCACCCGCTTGTTATTCATTAGCTGTTCGCCAAAGGCATCCTCCCACTTCTCGCTCGTATCGTTATACGTAAGGAGCTGCGAGTTGATTTCTGGTTGATCACCAAAGATCGATTCATAATAAGTTGGCGTCATATACAGATAATGCATTGCGTAATTCTCTGTAATGCCTGATATCTTAACTTCAAACGTATCATTATCATTGTTCTGAATGGTAAGAGTGTCTCCTGGTCCTACATCATATAATCTAGCCAGCTTCTCTGTGATCACAGCCCCTTGATCTGTTAGAGGAACGGTTGTGTCTGTCTTCCGATCATTCAGTACAACAAAATCACTAAGCTGTTCTGGAGACTCCGGAACGAATACGGTTACCTCCTGATTATTGACTCCCTTAGCAGTCGCCGTCACTGCATCCTGCGTCACATTCAGGACGCCGGTCAGCTCCGATGTATTCTCAATCAGCTTGTCATAATCCTTCTTTAGCTGTTCGCTGCTGTCGTCATGAAAAGCCACCGTAGCATTATATTTCATAATCTTACCGAACTGCAACGGGGCAATTCCTCCGATCGAATCCTTCATGCCAAACCCGGTAAGAATGAGGGCTGCACAACCTGCCACTCCGAGTACCGTCATGAACATCCGCTGTTTATAACGGAACAGATTTCTTGCGGTTACCTTACCGGTAAACCCAAGCCTCTTCCAGATAAATCCCACCCGTTCCAGTAAAATGCGTTGTCCGCTCTTCGGCGCTCTAGGACGCATGAGTACGGAGGCGTTGCTTCGTAGTTCGACTCTAGAAGCAATCAGCGCTGTCATCGTCGTACACAGAAGAGCAACAACAACGGAGAGCACACTATAACTCATGTAGAAGCTAATTCGTATACTAGGCAAGTTATAAAGCGAGCCATAAGCATCAAAGATAATAGACGGGAAAAGTGTATACCCTACAGCCAGTCCAGCTGCGGCAGCAGTCACACTTGCTAATGTAGCGTATACGAGAAACTTCTTCATAATATCCCAGTTACTATACCCGAGTGCCTTCAGCGTTCCAATCTGGAGCCGCTGTTCTTCCACCATCCGTGTCATCGTGGTCAGACTGACCAACGCAGCAATGAGGAAAAAGAATACCGGAAATGCGGTTGCTATCGATGCAAGCCGGTCTGCATTATCACCGAATTCGGTATATCCCGGATTCATGCTGCGATCCAAAACATACGTCTTCGGTAGCTCTAGCTCATCCAGCTCCTTCTGTCCTTCCGCAATGTCTTTTTCCGCGTCAGCGATTTTACGATCCGCCTTTTGCTTCTCTTCCAGATAAGTAGCTCTTCCCTTATCGTATTCAGCTTGGCCATCTTCGAGCTTCTTCTTAGCAGATGCAAGCTCAGCCTCACCCTTCTGTTTCGCTTCAGCAAGCTCAGATCTTCCCTTATTTAATTCAGCCTGCCCTTGTGTTAGCTTGCGTTCACCAGCAAGAAGCTGAGCTTGTCCCTCTTCCAGCTCCCGCTTCTTCGCATCAAGCGTCTGCTGGGCAGAAGCAAGCTTCTGAGATGCTTGGTTCAGTCCTTCTTCAAAAGAACTCACAGCACCATTTAACACTGCAGCATCCACAGAACCGCTTAGATAACCCGAAACAGCCTGCCCCAGATTCGCATCCGCTGAGCTTGCTCCCGTAATAAGCTGCGTCTTCTGCTCCTCAGGTATTGCTCCTGGAGGGAGCTTCGCAATCTGCTTCAGCGACTTCACCAGTCCTTGACCTTGAGCAAGCTTCGGCTCCAAAGCTTTCTTCTGAGCGTCCAGCTCTGCTTGCCCTGCCTTTAACTGTGACTGCCCTTCACTAATCCGTTGTCGATTACGCTCTAGTTCAGCCTTGCCCTGCTGAAGATCCCGCTCAGCTGCATCCAGCTGACTCTGTCCTTTTGCAAGCTCAGACTGAAGCTTGTCTGAACCCTCCTGATAGCTGCGGCGCCCCTCATCCAGTTCAGCCTTCGCGTCTGCAAGTTCTTGCTGGGCATTAGCCAGCTCCTGTTTTGCATCTGTAATTTCAATCCGCGCTTCATCCAGCTTAACTTGCCCTTCCTTCTGAATCTCCTTCAGACGCTCCTCTGGCTGAGTTTCAAGTGCCTGCTCTACCTCTTCCTTATGCTGTTCAATGAGATCATCATAGGCAGAGGTGTAGGGGGCCAGCTCCGCAGTATCCTTGAAGGTTACGTACGCTTCCGTAAATACCTCCATATTAAAATCCGCCTGCGGAATAACCACGAATACATCAGCCGTTCCCTTGCCAATACTACTGCTGCCCCGTCCAAGATTGCTAATGAACATTGGGCTTTTCACAGTTCCGACAACCTTATAACTGACCGTCCCAAAAGTATCCTTTAACGCCTCTGAATCCGGATTCGTGAAGGTTATCGTATCGCCAAGCTTATAATGACTCCCCATCTCCCCGTTATCATCAATCGCAATTTCACCAGAAGCTTGAGGCAATCTGCCTGAGGTAAGGTTGTACTGATTAATAGAATTGTCCTTAGAATAAGAAAATACCTTTGCAATGAGTCCGGTGTCATCCAGAAACACGTCCGCACTATATCCTGGCTGTACCTCAGATACACTAGGAATCTTTCTAAGCGTATCCACGTCCTTCTCCCTCAGACCATAGGTGGATTGAACCTTCAGATCCATCAGACGAAGTTCCTTGAAATAATGGTCTGCTGTATTCAGCATATCGGGACCTGTTGCTTTTATCCCTGCGAAAAATCCGACCCCCAACATGATGATGGCAAAAATAGACAGAAACCGCGCCTTGGTCCGCCATATTTCCCGGAAAATATCTCTCCATAATGCTTTCTTTTTCAAAATGATTAGCTCCTTACCATTCGATACTATCAACGGAGACCGGATTCGGATTCAGCACGACTTTCCGGACCTTGGCGTTGTTGATTTCGATCACTCGGTCAGCCATAGGCGCGATTGCCGAGTTGTGAGTAATAACGATTACTGTTGTTCCGGTATTCCGGCATGTATCCTGCAGCAGCTTAAGCACCTGCTTGCCCGTATTATAGTCAAGTGCGCCAGTAGGCTCATCACATAGCAATAGCTTCGGCTGCTTGGCAAGTGCTCTTGCAATCGCTACACGCTGCTGCTCTCCACCAGATAGCTGGGCCGGGAAGTTGTTCAAACGCTCACCAAGGCCGACATCGCGCAGTACTTTCTCCGCATCCAGAGCTCGAGGAGAAATCTGAGATGCGAGCTCCACATTTTCTTTTGTCGTCAAATTCGGCACTAAATTATAAAACTGGAACACAAATCCGACATCCGTCCGGCGGTATCCGGTAAGCTCTTTATTGTTGAACTTAGCGATATCGGTCCCGTCCACAAGAACCTGACCTTCATCTGCTGTATCCATGCCGCCCAGAATGTTCAGTACCGTTGATTTCCCTGCGCCACTTGGACCTACAATAATAGCAAATTCACCTTTTTCAATCTCAAAATCAATTCCGTCATTCGCTACAATGGTGGTCTCCCCCATCTGATAGCGTTTATATTCATTTTTTATCGATACGAATGCCACTCTACCCGCTCCCATCAATCGATCTTTGTCTAATGTTTCTTGTAACTACAACTTATAAGCAAGTTTATCATAAAAAAATAGGCTAATAAAAACGCAAGTACTCAAAAGCAGACATCGTCACACAACGTTCCAATTCTCCCCCTTATAAATACAGCTAATAACTCATTAGCAACATTTAGGGGTTTATGACGTTTATATAAATAGATGCTTTATATAGATTAAAATGATGTACTCAAAAAAGGAGATATTTTATGAGAAAAATAAGCGTTACCTCTCTGCTTCTGCTCCTCGTCCTTGTACTTATACCTAGCTCAGCCTTTTCTGCAAAATCTGCCACACCTACCGGATTATCTTTTCCCGACCCTGTACTCGAGATGGTTGTCCGGCACTATATCAACAAGCCTACGGGCACCATTACGCAAAAGGACGTCGACAAAATTACCGTACTCGATACGAACTCGGTTCACGCCATGCTTGTAGATAAACTTAAGAAGCCTGGAGCCAGCAGCAACAGGGTTGGCATCAAGAGCCTGAAGGGGATCTCACAGCTACGCAATCTCGAGACCCTTCGCATTGAAATGAAACACAATCCGGCAACGATCATGCATACGATAAAGGATTTATCCGAGCTTAAAAGCTTGAAAAAGTTAAAAAAATTAACACTTAGCGGTGTATCCTTGGAATCCCTCCGGGGTATGGAAGGATTAACGGGGCTGATTTCTCTGGATGTGAGCTCGAATATTATTCAGGATCTAACACCGATTCAGAATCTAACGAAGCTCGAACAACTTAATCTATCTTGGAATCAACTAAATCAAGGAACCAATGGGCTTACCCCTTTGAAGAATCTAAAAAAGCTGAAAACATTAAATTTGTATATGAATTCTATGGAAGATATTTCACCGCTAAGCCAGCTTACGGGTCTGCAGGAATTGACATTAGGTGGTTCCGGTAATGGAAATCTTAAGGATTTAAGTACATTGAAAAATTTACGTAAACTGAATATCGATTATTTTAATGCGACAAATCTTAAACCTTTGAAGGAACTGACCAAACTACAAGAACTTTCGATGGTCTACAACCGAGTTAGTGACCTGACACCACTTGCCGGATTGCAGCAACTTCAAATCCTTAACCTGTCAGAAAACCAAGTGAAATCCTTGAAACCAATAGAGAATCTGAAGGAAATACGGATCATAAAAGCCGGTTACAATCAGATTGAATCTCTCGCTCCACTAACAAAATGGAGCCATTTGAAACAAGCTGAGTTCCAATACAACCGAATTGCTTCAGTTGAAGGGTTGGAAAACAAGAAAAATCTTAAATCCATCAATCTCGAAAACAACATCATTGATATCCGCAGTGGCAATGCTTCGGCTACGATCCTAACAGGGCTTAAAGAACAAGGAACAAAGGTCTCATATACCGAATTCGTTCCATTTCCAGATATACTACTTATCCGTAAATCGAAATCGGCTTACGCCTTCGGTAAATATATAGAGCTGCCAGCCGCTCCATTTGAACGCCAAGGACGAACCTTTGTCCCGCTACGCGTAATCAGTGATCTGCTTGGAGCAGATGTGCAGTGGAATAAGACTGATCAAACGGTAACCATAGGGAATAACGGAGACTCCATCATCTTGACTGTTGGCTCCGCGGAAATGTTGGTGAACGGAGAATCCGTTATCACCGATTCAGCTCCTATCGTTATTGGTGATACAACATACGTACCGATCAGATTCATTGCAGCGCAGTTAGGTATGATCGTAAAACCGAATGGAACTGGTATTTCCATAAACAAAATTTAGAGTAACTTGAAGAAAAAGAGGAGTGGTTAACATGCCCACCAAAAAAACTTGGACGCATGTAGAGCTTAGAATCCCAATGTTTATCTTGGCCATTGGTCTCTCCATACTTGTCTCAGAGTGGGCCAATATGATGACTCCGAACATTTGGCTCCAGCAGTTAGCTTTTCCGCTGATCTTAGGCTTGCTTGTTCTTGCCTTCGAATTAACCAAGTTAAGTAAGAAGCGTGTTCATGCGGTATGGGGAATTGCGATTATTCTGAGCGGTCTTTGGATCGAAGCATTAATTGAGCCTGGAGATTATGCTTGGATACGGGATATCATTTTATAGTAGGAGAAGATATCCTGCTAAAAAACAGACGCTCCTTCTTAAGCATTCATAATGCCTAAGAAGGAGCGTCTGTCTTCATTTAAATAAAATAATTCGTAATCGATCGGTCGCTTGCCAGTATTGCTTCACTATCCAACTTCTTCTTTAGATACTTTTTGTCAGAGGAAATGAAGACATTCATAATCAGATCCACCACAAATAAGAACGTAATATGGTTGGACATCAGAGCGCTGTTACTGACCGAGATTTTGTCAGGTACGATCATACCGACAACGGCATTCTCCGTAATGGGAGATGAATCGTAACAAGTGATCGCGATTGTCTTGGCCTGGTTAACCTGGGCAATGGATATAGCATCGACAATTTCTTTTGTGGAGCCTGAGCGTGAGAAGGCAATCATGACATCCTCCGAATTGCACTGGGACGCCGCAATCTTCATCGCCCGACTGTCGCTAATCGCTTCAGACATAATGCCGATGATCGCCAGCCGGTTCTTCAAAGCAATCGCCGCC
This sequence comes from Paenibacillus sp. GCM10028914, assembly GCF_042666275.1. Lineage (NCBI taxonomy): Bacteria > Bacillati > Bacillota > Bacilli > Caryophanales > Paenibacillaceae > Paenibacillus > Paenibacillus sp. GCM10028914. The sequence continues at coordinate 129,367 of NZ_JBHTFO010000004.1, read as the reverse complement.
AAGAAGGAATCGAACAAGCCGATCAGAAATATCCTTCTCGCTCCCTTCAGCAGATTAACCACCTCATGCAACTGTTCTTCCGTAATCAGAGCAGAGGTATTGACGATCAACTCATTATAGTCCAGCGCGAGAGCATCTATCGCATTGATCTCCCGTCTCTCTTTCTTCTTCGCCTGCATATCACGATAGAACGCATCCTGGGCAAAAGCGATCTTAAAATCGTTAAACCCTTTAAACCCCACCTTTTTACAAAAACGGTTAATGCTTGTCTCGGACACACCAATCTCGTTGGCAATAGCTGTAATGGTGTTCCGTGTAATAAATTCGGGGTTATGGATGACAAAGTTAGCAATTTGATTTTCCCCATATGTTAACTTCTGTGTTTGCGATACGATTTTTGCAATAACAGCGGGAACCTGTGAAGACATGATACCTCCTCCTGATCTACCAATGGACACTAGCACAACCCATTATATCACACCGAGTAAGGTATTAATAAAGCGCTATATCCATGAATTCCAGCGATTTACCTGTGCTGCGAATTGGGTCTCGGAAAGCGTCTTATTCTGCATCAAATAGACATAATCGAGCACATTCGGCAGGCAAGGTAGCCCCATAAGCTCCTTACAGAAGGCATGGGCTGCAATCTCACTTGTCTTCACCACACTCGAACGTTTCGCGAGCCATTTTCCAAGCTTGAACACTTCAATTGGCTCCAACTCTTCATTCGTAAATCTTCCAGACTTATATTCCAAGTAATGATAGAACTCATGCGCCAGATGGATATCAATTAAGCGGCCCAGCTCCATCCCCTCCGGATCATCTCCTACCACCTCTTGATAAGAGTGCTTCATACCCGCTAAAGATTCAGAGTAAACGATAATTTCCGGTGGTTTCTTGGCAAAATCAATCTGCGCGCGAAATTGTACCTTGTGAAACGTCCCGGACTGACTCGTGATTTCATAATGCAGACCAGCCTCTTCGCACAGTTCCCGAATATTCCTTCCGATATAAGGGGCAGCGGCTTCCCGGCCTCTAGCAAGTGATGTGCTTACATAGTACGGAATCTGTTCCGGAGGTATTCTATGAAATAGTGGGTCCTGCTCCAGCTCTGCACAAGCCATAGTCTCATCGGGTAAAGACTGTATTCCTTCACGAGTCGTCATCATGGTTCGTCTTCACTCCTTCTTACTGATATGCAACAACAATCATTTCATCTTCTCCGCGTAGCATTTCCGTTTCAATCTCTAAGATCGACATCAGCTGTTCTTTCGTCTGCATGCCTGTTAGATCAAGCATTTTCTCTTTATAAAATACAAATACTTTCGGAATGGTTGCATTCGCATCGGAGTAAATCGTATTGTCATCCAAAAACTCGCTGAGCAGTCCCCCATGCTGGGCTTTGGTCAGCTTCGTATAATGAACGTTCGCTTTCTTGAAGCGTACAACACCTTCTCGGTCCAGAACACTTACGCTATTCGACTTTTTCTTAATGAGACCGAAGAAGGCCTTCTTCACATGCTCACTAGCAAATAGGCTCCAGCGTCCGCTTCTCGCAGAAAGCTTCGTTGTTTCCAGCGGCTGATCCACTGATTTGGCAGCAATGACAGCCATCTCTTGATCAGACATCGCTACTTGTCCGAGATCCTTTGAGCGAAGCTCGGTAGAGCCGGTAGCTACAGCCCGCAATATATTTTTCTGACTGTCGATTTCTATCGTAACCTCAACCGTCTCTTCACTAGCACCGGACTTCACGATGCGCTCAACGATTTCAGAACGAATTCGCTTGATATCCTCTTCTGTCGGATTCACAACCGTCCGTTCCATTTGTTCCTTCACCATTGCCAAAGCAACACCAATCGTCGATACATAAGGTGCATTGTTCGCAATCTTGCTCTTCAGATTCTCACGTTCTGCCATCGCTGGAACCAGCACAGCGCCACTTCCGCCGCCGCCGACCAAGGTGACGAAGGAGCGATCCAGTTCATAATCCTCAATCATTTCATTGACTGTCTTCATCGTCTTGTCAATCGCGATATTCATAACTGCTCTCGCAGCCTCTTCTACACTTAAGCCGACATAAGCCGCAAGTGCTTCCCATGCCTTGACAGCCGCTTCCTTATTTCCTTGAGCGTAATCACCTTCCGGAATATACCCAAGAATGTTCGCTGCTCCAGCCAAAGTATAGGAATACTCCTCGCCATTCTCAGTCTCAAGAATAACGTATTCCGCCGGATCACCTTGCCTTGGACTTACAAACTTCACTTTAGGGTTCACAATACTTTCCGTCTTGGCGAATGCCTCATAAGCCTTACCTGCAATATGCGCGCTCCGCGGGCCGACATCCGTAATCTTGCCGCCGGACACTTTGATCATGCTCCCGCCAGCAATTCCAAGTGTACGTACATCCAATGACTGGAGGTATGTTCGGTGTCCACCCACCTGTGCATTCTTGATCATAACCTTACCATTCTTAATGACGGAAATATCGACACTTGTACCTCCAACCTCGAAGAAAATACCGTCCGAGATCTTCTCATACATCAGGGCCCCTGCCACACCTGCCGCCAATCCGGACAACATCGTCAAAATCGGCCGTTTACGCACTTCATCGATACTCATAACCCCGCCATCACAGCGCATAATCATGAGCTGGGACTTGATGTTCGCATTCTTGACGGACTTCTCCGTCAAATTGGCTGTCTCCATCATTTTCGGGATGAGCGAAGCATTAACAACAGCCGTTCTAGTCCGCGTCTTTAAACCATATAGCTGTGAAATCTCATGCCCACCAGTTGCATAAATACCTTTTCTGTTCGCTATCTCCACGATTCTAAGCTCGTTCGTCGGATCATCAACACTGTAGGCTTCCGAAGCTACAATAACCTCCGCGCCTTGCTTCACAAGGTCATCAATAACCGCCTCGATCTGCTCGTCCTTTAAATCCTTGGAGTCCAGATACGTATGAAACGTCTTTAAATACTTACCAGGTGCGAGTTCAATATCGCCGGGATTGGATTCGGAGCGTGCGCTTAGGCCATCAATTCCCGATCCCATACCGATAATTCCAACCGCCGCCACATCCCCTTCGAGGAGTGCATTCGTAGCCTGTGTGGTTCCGTGAGCAATAAAGGTAACATCATCCGGCAGAATCCCCCGGCTTGCCAAAATTTTGTTCAGAATTTGTACGATCCCCTTCGCCACGCCATCTTCATCATGATGAGTGGTCGGAATCTTCATCTTCTCTATGACTTCATATGTTTCATTATCAATAACAGCCGCGTCCGTAAACGTCCCCCCGACATCAATCCCTACCCTTACTTTTCTTCTCTCCATCATTCTCCTCCTGAAGTAACAGGCGGGATCAAGTATGGGTATACCATCTCCCGCCCGAGTTCAGCTGCCGGATTAAAAGACCATAAAGGCTCCGATCAGCATTGAAATTAGTACAGAAACCATCATCCAAGGTAGTGTCTTTTTCAAAATCTCGTTAATGTCACTTTTCGTAAAATCAGCAACCCAGACGTTATGAGAGTTCGTCGGATCGGATACAGCCTGCACATTACTTACAACGCGCAGCGCCAGCATCGCAGCCACCGGAGTCATCCCCGCCGTTACGAACAATGCAGCGATACCACTTCCAAGGCCCCATACGTTCAGTGGTCCGCGGTAAATCGCAAGCGGTGATAACAACGTAAAGAAGATAATGTACATCAATGGATTCGTTGGCAGAACCGCTTCAATCAGCGGCGAGATTAGAGATGAAACCTGTGGCGCCATAACAGAATTCAAGAGAATACCGATACCAATCATGAGCGCCATCGCTCCAGCGATGTCTTGGATCCCTTCAACCAGAGCACTGGAGAGTACATGAACCGGGCGTTTCGGAAGGGTAAGCAGAATCGTTACCAGGGCACCGATTACAACAGCCGGTACGATATCAAGTTTAAATGCAAATACGAGAATAACCGGAACAAGAGGACTAATGAGTGCAATAGTGGGAACTTTCTTTCCTTCTCCACCTGTAGCATTAGGCATTGCCCATGCTTTACGACCTTTGCCGTCTTTTTTGATATAAAAAACAATCATGGCAAGCGATAGAGCAATCAACGGAAGTGCCGCAACCAGTGTGTAATCAGCAATCTCCGCAACTGAGAGACCGAGAACGTCCACATATACAGCCCAGTTTGAAACGTTGAAGAGTGCACCTACACCAACCGATGAGAGCACTACGATCGAAGCCACGAATTGAGAAATCCCTGCAGTTAGCATGATCGGAATGACAATCGTACCTACGAGGATTACCATACCAAGTCCGCCAGCTGCGGAGAAAATAATCGATGCTGTAACAAAGAACAGGATCGCGATCAGCACAGGTTTGTCACCAGCGAGTTCAGCGGCTTTTCGTATAATCGATTTCGTGATTCCAACTTTGTTTAGTATTTGTCCGAACCAAGCACCGAACACGAGACCGGCGATGGCGCCTGACAATCTCATAGAGCCGGCTGATAGAATGGTCTTGGCGATCGTCGCTGTTTCAGGATCACTGGACATCCAAGGCACGCCAGCAATAACCGCGAAGATTATAGCCATTAATGGCAATGCCAGAATCGTCGGAAGCTTCCGGGTCATCATTAATCCGACAAAGATTAGGAAGACGAGTAAAATGCCGATGGCTTGAAACCACATTAAAGTTGTCACTTTAATTTCCCCTCTCAAAATGGTTACTACTACGTTTTACACTTCCAAATAGGCGCCTTGCTCTTTAAGAATCTGCTGTACTTCCTTGATGTTTACATCTTGAACGTCGATCTCTTCTTTCGCAGCCAGCGCTGCTGCAACCCCTCCGGCATGGCCGATAGCACCTGTTGTCGGTGTCGTCCGCATCGCCGCCTGCGCCTCAAACGTGGCTGATATGCAGCGACCAATAACGATGAGGTTACGAACCGAATCGGTAATCATGCAGGAGTATGGAATGCTGTACATACCGCCCCATTCCAGCTTCTGATGCTTCGTTCCCTCTCCATCCGGACTATGGATATCAATCGGATAGCCTGAATGGGCAATCGCATCCTCGAACATACGCTGTTCCAATAAATCCTCTGCCGTGAGCGTATACACGCCTTTGATCTGCCGGGAACCCCGGACACCAATGCTCGGACCTGTTGATTCCACGACTGCGTTCTCGAAGCCAGGGATATATTTCCTCACAAATAACTCCAGTTCACGGCACTGTTTCCGCCCTACCATCTCTGCGCGGCTCAAACTCATCGCATCTGTTGCATCGTGCCCCAAAATCCGAGTTGTGTTCATGATGACTTCACCCGGGTTGTTCGTCTCGAAGAACAGAATGTTCTCACGCGGGATCGAAATCTCGCCCTTGGCCTTTGCTTCCTTGAACAGACTGTCGAATCCTCCAACTGAGAGCCGAGATGACTTCTCGATAATGGACGTATCACCGTTGTATAAAGGGAAGTCTTCCGGATGCGCATGAATATATTGCTTAACCTTCGGGATGTCCACGTTATACATTTTCATCTTCAAGGTCATCGGCTGCATGGCCCCATCCGATTCCCTTCCCTTCGTAAACTCTGCTCCGGCTCCAACGGACAAATCACCATCACCCGTACCATCAATAAATACGGATCCTTCAATTTCGCTGAGCCCTGACTTGTTGCACACCGTGATGCTCACGATTCGGCCATTCTCTGTCTTCACGCCTGCCAGCATCGTGTGATATAAAATCTCTCCACCGCTTTCGGTTACCATGAGCTCAAGCTCATGTTTCATCGCTTCCGCATCAAACGGTGTTACTGAATATGTAAAACCGACGGTGTCAAAAATATGTCCCGGCGATTTCCCCAATTTCTTTAACCGTTCAATGAGTTGATCTGTAAATCCCTGAATCGCAAGCTTCTCACCGGCGTGAAAGGTCATCATCGGACCCACACCGTTTGCGGTAAGTGTCCCTCCCAAAAATCCGTGAGATTCTACTATTAGTGTTCTTGCTCCAGAACTTGCTGCCGCCACGGCAGCCATCGCTCCGGAAATACCTCCACCCATTACGATAACGTCATACTTCGGCATACCCTCCATCTGCGTCTTCACTCCTCTGGGTCATCATATTTTTGTGATTTCTTATCCTTAGATTACCAAAGCAAAATAACAATGTAAATGCTTTCAGGAAAATATTTTTCTAAATATCCGAAAATACCGAAAATGATTTACCATTAACTAAACGTCCTAAATTTTAGGAAATAGCAACATTATGAAATAAGAAAACGTCTTAAATTATAAGTTCATTTCATTGTGAGGGAGGTCTAACATGCGATCTGTATTACTTACTGTACTCAGTTTATTCATCAGCTTATCTCTATTTGGATGCAGTTCCAGCACCTCTAATTCGGGATCAGGGACGGACGTTAAAGACGTTAACGAGCATAGTAATAAGGATTCAGCGCCAGGAATGGAAGGTTATGTCGTAGATCAACAGGATGGAGAAATCCTCGTGGTTGACAGTGTTCCGAAGAATTACAGTGCTTCAGGCGGAAAACCTGAATTCTATAACGCGATCTGGTTCTCCTATGGTCAGAAGAACGTTGCTGTTGGTCAGAAGGTTCAAGTCTGGTTTAATTTAGTTAAGCAGTCATATCCGGGTCAATCGACCGCAGAAAAATTACGTGTTGTACCTGCTCCAAAACCAGATCAGGCCAATATAGATGAGGCGGAAGCGATACGCCAAGCTTTAGCAGAACCTGCAGAAGATAACCCTGCTGTTCCTGTCATTAAAGCTGTAAAGTATGATGAAGCGTCGGATAAATGGATGGTTAGTATTAAACGAGGAGATGAAGTTACGGATATTCAGATCGATGATAAATAAAGTACCTAGGTTGTCATCGTAATGCACTCCATTCATCCTATGATTCAAAATTAAATTTAGGCCATGCAATAAAGAGAGAAACCACTAAATTTATTCTAGAAGATAGGAGATAGCGATGAAGCGATTCATAGGCTTTATAATTCTGGCTTCCATCATCCTAAGTGGATGTACTTCAGAGAAAGAATTTACCCGGGAGACAGCGGAAGCTGATATGCTGGAGCTCATCCCGCCATGCGGCAATAGTCTTCAGTCGTTCAATACAATCACAGAAACTGAGCAGACTGAATCGGGCTACATCTTTAAGGTCATACAAAACTGTGAACCAGTGAATGGAGAAGGACCAAAGATGGAGACGATCTATCGATATGAAGTCACGCCTGATGATATCATACTGATTGAATAACGATGTAAATAAAAAAGGGGCAGCACTAGGTTAATTAGCCTGGATCTGCCCCTTTGCCTGTCCAATATGTTACGAGGTTAAATCTTGATCAACTATTCTCATCTTGCGGACAGGAAATCCGCTTGTCACCGAGCGGATTCTATACCACCTTCACACTTCCCGGTAACTGCTCTGCAGGATCAATATCCACCTTACAGCGGGATACCCGATTCCGTCCCTCCTGCTTCGCTTTATACAAAGCTCCATCACTTAGCTTGTAGAGCTTATCTAGTGGCAATAGTTGTTCTGCCGTCACGGTTACAACACCAATACTAAGCGTATACGAGATAGGCAACTTGCCATAACTCTGCTCCACCGTACGGCGAATGGACTCAGCCATCTCCCCCGACTGTCTCTCATCTGCTCCAGGGAGTAACACTGCGAACTCATCTCCCCCATACCTTCCTAGCAGATCGCTATCTTGAAGCACGCTCTTCACCTTACAAGCATATTCTCGCAGCACCATATCTCCTGTATCATGACCATAGGTGTCGTTAATCATCTTGAATTGATCGATGTCCATAAGTAAGAAGGAAACGGGATAACCTTGTTTTTGACAGTCCTCTATCGACTTCTTAGCCTCTAGAATAAACTTCCGACGATTCCAGATCCCCGTCAGATCATCGTAGCTTGCAAGCTTATGGAGCTCCCGATCACTCTTCTCTTTAGACAACAGAACAAAGCCTGTATTGCCCACAAACATCAGCAGGAATAGCGACAAAAAGGACATGGCCTGATAAATACTAGGCTCAAAAAAGGTTACCGTTACAAGTGGTGAGATCATCGCGCGAATCATTGCGCCTACAGCGATCAGACAGTACATCCATCCTATTACTCGCATCAACATGGAGCCGTTCTTTCTAATCAACATACGAATAACAGGTAATACAAGCATCAGTCCCATCCCGCAAGAACCCAATACAATTCTGTTCGTTTCGGTGTTCGCTACCATAATGATGAGATGGAATAACAGAATACAAAGAGACGTTAATACAATATACAGTCGCAGCGTTTTACGATGAAAAGCATCCATTGCCCTTAACAGAGCGATTGCTTCAAGTGCAGCCCCCATAAATAAAGCTGTATTTGCCATAGAAACCGTGAATATATCGGGGATTCCTCCCCGAAACATAGCCAGTCCCCAGCCGAATGCCTGCATCCATTTTGCTCCGTAAAATGCATTAACCGCACGATCCTTGTTCTGTCCATGCCGATATGCCGTAATCAGAATAATCGTGAATAGATGCCCTACAACCAAAAATACAAAAGCCGTTTGCATATCCAGATCGAAATTCATTTTTTATTCTCACCATCTTAAGATTCTTTATTTCGACTTATTTCGACCTAAATCAGGAAAATCCTCTTTTTTACAGAAATATCTAAATATTTGGTTGAATCATACAAAAAAAAGTTGCCAAGTTTCCTTGGCAACCACTTAAAAAATTTTATATTTTAACGATCCACTGATAAGCTTTTTACTTACTTCACTCGCCAGCTTTGGCTACAGAATCTGACTGTCTGGAGATAATAAACAAGACGATCCATATCATCAGAAACCCGAGAATTTGTTCAGCGGTTACGATTTCTTTAAACACAACCCAGTTAATCAACACCCCAGCTGTCGGAAAGCTTAGTTCCGCAAGCGTAGCTACAGAAGCTTTGGTCGTAGTAAGACCTTTATAATAAACCAGCAGACTGAGTAGACCCGGCAAAAGCGCCTGTCCGATCAGATTCAGGGATACCCCGGCAAATGCAGCAGTTCCGAACTCAGGCAAATTCCATCCGGCGCCTTCATTCAAAGTAATTAACGCAAGCAGCGGAAGGGCCAATACAAAGCGCAGTGAGGTAACCGTCTCTACCTTCATTTGACCAACCATCAAGCGCCCCATAACCGTAGATCCGCCCCATAGAGCAGCCGCTCCGAGAGATAATAGACTTCCTACCTGAATAAAATCACTCCAGTGTCCAATCGGAAATGTCATACCGAATGTAAGCAGGTACGTTCCCGCTAAAGCAATAACCATAAGAATACCGAAGTGACGCGGGAGCTTTTCTTTAAGCAATAAGGCTGCCAGAATAATTGCGAACAGGGGCTGAAGCTTTTGCAGAAGCAGTACAGCATTCAGATTCCCGCTTGAGAGACCCATCGTGAACAATATGGTTGCAATTGCAGAGCCACCCCAAGATATAAAGAGTAACGCTCCAACCTGTTTCCAGCCAACCCTCTTCAATTCTTGACGATTTCTCCATAGTACCGGAATCGCCACGAGCGCGATAATCACGTGCTCAAGAAGTACGATTTGGGATGATGTCATATTTTTCAGAAGCATGACCCGGAATAGAGGATCTACCCCCCAGAGGGCCGCCCCCAATACAACTAACCAAAAACCATATTTCGGATTACTGTTTTCCTTAGCCGTACGTTTTGACTGTACTTTCATACCTGTGTTGATGTTTTCCATGTTGCTGTCTCCTGTCCTTGAATACGGAGTCTTACCAGCAGAAAGCCCCCGTAATCGACAGTGTCGACTAATACGGGGGCTGACCAAATAAGCCTACTGTAGAAGTAAAATTCCACAGCAAACCTATGTTTGATCTTCTCCCATCCGGACTTTACCGTCGGCCTTGGAATTACACCAAGTCAGTCACTGCCTTAAATTTCACAGCAGCGAGTCGCGGGCTGAAGCTCATTCATACGAATGAACCATCACCGCCGGTCAGGAATTTCACCTTACCCCGAAGATCCATATTCATTTATTTTAGATTTTTATTTCGTAATGCATTGAATAACCTGAACTTATAATACTAAAAATTAATATAATACGCTGATAAAAAAATCACAATTAAATTATAACACGAATAGTTTCATGTAAATACAACATACTTACAGAAAATCATGTTAATTTTCGAAAACTAACCCTACTGAGAATTATATAGCAAATATAGTTTAGTTTCCACCCCTAATTTTTTATTATGAAATTTCCCACATAAATAAGGGGGTCCCGTAAGATCCTAGATCTGTTGGGACTCCCCTCTGTACTTCTTAACTGTTATAACTAACCACGATAAACTCCAAAGTTTGAAATTGTCGGACACCATCTGGATTCGGTAATCTTAAGGCGAATATATCGTGAAGTCACATTGTCGAACCGGCATATACGCTTGTAGCCAACAACCGTTCCGCTCCAGAGCGGCTTCCATTCACCATCCTGCTGAACTTCCAGCTCAAACTTCTCGATCCGCTGGCTATATCGGTTCTCCTGCAGGACAATATGGTTAAACTCTTTCTCTTCCTGGAGATCAACTTCAATTGTTGCCTGCTCCGTCCCCTCTTCAGGGCACCAGTAGGTATCAGGATTCCCATCCAAGATGAGGTTAGCATCATGCCCACTCATAGACTCTGATGCCTGAGCGGAAGCTCCCTCGGCCAGATTCGTTCTGAACGTGTTCCGAATTGCTTCACCCAGTTCACGCAGACGAGCTCGGTCATTCTCATGAATAAGGCCGCGCTTATCCGGCGGTAAGTTCAGCAGAAAGGTTGCATTTCCGCCGACGGAACCGTAATACACTTGAAGCAGCTCTTCCAGTGATTTAACCTTGTCATCTTCCGAAGCATGATAGAACCAGCCTGGGCGAATCGATGTATTGACTTCCGCAGGATACCAGACCAGATCTCGTTCCTTGCTAATAATCTCACGGCTTCCAAGGTCACGGTCGGTTGAGTCGTAACGCTTAGCGAATTCGCCGTCATCCACCTGCTGGGATTTCTCCTGAATTTGCTCATTTGAGCGAAGGGAAACGGGTACAACACTCCATTCCGATTCCCGGCAAACACCTGCTTCGTTCCCACACCAACGGATATCCGGTCCACACACATTAATAACCGCATTCGGTTGCAGTTCCCGAATCAGATCATAGTACGCGTCCCAATCATACTCTTGTCGCTTGCCATTCGGACCCTCGCCGCAAGCACCATCGAACCATACACAAAATATATCTCCGTAATTCGTTAGCAACTCTCTTAATTGATTCAGAAAGTATGCATTGTACTTCGGGGAATCCCCGTAAGTCTGCTCATGACGATCCCATGGGGACAAATATACACCGAATTTAATTCCGCCTTTGCGGCAGGCATCAGCTACTTCTTTCACGATGTCCCCTTGACCATCTTTCCAAGGGCTGCTCTTCACCGAATGATCCGTGTACTGACTCGGCCATAAGCAAAATCCATCGTGATGTTTACAAGTAAGGATCAGTCCCTTCATGCCCGCGTCACGGCATGCTTCTACCCACTGGTCAGCATCAAATTCTACAGGATTAAAGATAGCCGGGTCTTCATCGCCATGGCCCCATTCTTTATCCGTGTACGTATTGATCGTAAAGTGAATAAAAGAGTAAAACTCCATTTCCTGCACAGCTACCTGTCGTTCTGAAGGCTTCACCTTGGCAGCGTACTTAATCAGATCGTCCATCTCGTTTCCTCCGTAGCTCTAAGTTTGAAGAACATGGTTATTCTTTAGCCAGTGCTTTCTGGTAAGCCGCAAGATAAGCATCCAACTGCATCCCTTTGAATCCATTTACATAGTTCTCCCAATCCTTCTCAATATCCTTGTTACCCGTTACAAATTGTGCGAGATTCGAGTCCACATAATCCGTTATTGTCTTCGACATTTGTGTAACGATTAACGCATCCGCTGGATCGATAAATACATCGGTAGGATATACGATTTCCGGTTTCGCAAATGGCTCATACTTTTTCGCAGCTAGCCACAAACGGTAATCAATCGCACCTTTACCAAGTGGATCTGCCGGAGCTGCGAACGATTCACGGATCGAGTTAAGCATCTGCATTGTCCCTAATTGCCACCACGTATTTGCCAGTTGTGTTTGTCCACTAGACGACTGATCTTTCGTAACGACATCATACTTCGCAGGATCACCATTATAGTCGAGCTGACCGCTGTCTGCTTTTTTATAACCTTCTCCTTCAAAGCCCCATGTTGTATGAACCGTTCCTTCTTCGGAGAAGAGGTAATCTGCCAGACGAATTGCTGCAATCTGTTCTTCCTTCGTTGCTTTATTCGTAATTACAAACTGTCCTGCACCAGCACCTACGGTATATCCTGCTAATTGAACACCTTCTGGTCCCTTAAGTGGTGGAACAACATCGTAAGCTTTATGACGTGTGTTGTTATCATCATTAACTTCAAACACGCCTCCAATATTCGCAGTACCTACGCTACCTACAACCACATCAGGCTTGTTGGCCAGTTGTTTAACAGCATCAACGTTTTGTGTAAATGCAGCTTTATCCATTAACCCTTCCTGGAATAGCTTATGTAAATACTTCACGCCTTCTTTCCATTCTGGCTGTGTAGGAGCGAAGATTACCTGTCCATCTTTAATCATTAAACCGGTTCCATCATTATAAATAAAAGCGTTCATTAGGAAGGTCTCTACACCGCCACCCCAGTCATTATTGGAGGTCGTGAATGGAATCTCATCTGCCTTGCCATTACCATTCGGGTCTTTCTCCTTAAAAGCCTTCATAACTTGATAAAATTCTTCCGTTGTTGTCGGCATATCCAAGTCCAGCGCTTCAAGCCACTCTGTATTAATCCACAATCTTTGATAATATGTACAGTGCAAACATTCATTGATTTTCGGAAGCGCGTAGATATTACCATCCGGAGCAACCATTCCCGCTTTCAAATAGGACACATCTTCCATCGCTTTCTTAATATTCGGCGCATACTGTTCGATCAAATCATTCAGTGGAATAAAGGCACCTTGCTGGCCATACTTCACCTGATCCGCCTTCGACATTCCCGCACCAAGAATAACTGCCGGGTAATCTCCGCTCGCTAACAATAATAACTTCTTGTCATTAAAAGCAGCTTCCGGGGAAGTACTCCAGTTGAATTTAATGTTAAGCGTTTCTTCTAAGTGCTTCGAAAACTTATTGACATCCAAATTTTCAATACCGACCGTTTGTGGAGCAAACACACTGAGTTCAACCGGTTTATTTGGATCTTGCGGAGTATTTGCGGAATTACTCTCTTCACCTTTTGAACCACACGCTGATAAAACCATGGTAAGGACCAACATCAGACTCATTACTTTGAGCAAATTTCTTTTCACTTGAACAGCCTCCCTTTTATTTAAATACTTCTCGATATGGATTTATTCATAAACCGATTGCTGATCATCACCTCCCTTACAGGTGAACTCCTTATCCTTTCAAAGATCCGATCATAACCCCTTTAACAAAGTGTTTCTGAACAAACGGGTAAATGATCAAAACAGGAGCGCTGGATACAACAATCAATGAATATTTCAATAAGTCCTTGAGTCCTTGTTGCATCAAAACATTGTTAACATCCTTGTACATATCGGAATTTTCAGAATTCAGAATAAGGAGATTCCGCAGGAAAATCTGTAGCGGGAACATGTGACTGTCCTTCAAATAAATCAATGCGTTAAAGTAAGCATTCCAGTGACCGACCGCATACATCAGGAACAATACGGCTATAATCGGCTTGGATAATGGAATAACCATCTGAAGGAAGAACTTCATATCACTACAGCCATCGATTTGCGCAGCTTCATGAAGCTCATCAGGAAGCGACTGAAAGAACGTTCTCGCTATAATAACCTGAAAGACTGCAAAGGCTCCCGGGAGAATCATAGCCCATCTTGTATCCAAAATACCGAGCGACTTTACAAGCAGGTAATTGGGAATCAATCCTCCATCAAAAAACATCGTGAAGACAAGAAGCAGCATCATAATGTTACGACCATAAAATGTTTTTCGTGCAAGAGGATATGCCATCATAATAGTGAATGAAACATTCAACAGCGTACCAAATACCGTGTAAAAAAGAGAGTTGCCAAATCCAATCCATATATCCGAATTCTGAAATACAGCCTTGTAGCCAATGAGCGTAAAGTCAACAGGCCATAACCAAACTCTACCAGACGTAACCGCAGCGGGTGAGCTGAAGGAAGCGCTCACAATATGTAACAGCGGAAACAAAATAACAATGAAGACTAATGCCAGAAATAAATACACAAATCCAATAAATATACGATCTGTCACTGATTCTTTAATACTGGTACCACCCAAGGTCATCGCCTCCTACCACAAGCTATTGGAAGATATTTTTTTCGCTACGAAATTCACGATAATGAGCAGCGTAAAATTAATCACGGAGTTAAACAATCCGATCGCTGTTGAGAAGCTGAAGTTCGCACCAAGCAAACCGACTTTATATACATAGGTAGAAATGACCTCCGATGTATTTTGATTAAGTGGATTTTGCATCAGGTATATCTTCTCAAATCCAAGGCTCATGATCTGTCCAAGACTTAGAATCAGCATAATCACAATTACCGGAATCAAGCTTGGGATATCAATATTAAAGATCTTCTGGAACCGGGTCGCGCCGTCTACCTTAGCTGCCTCGTACAATTCAGGGTTTACACCGGATAACGCAGCAATGTAGATGATCGCTCCATAGCCCATGTTCTGCCACACATCTGACCATACATAGATGGACTTAAAAAGCTCCGACTTTCCGAGGAAATCGATCGGCTCAAGACCTAATGCTCTGTAAATGTTACTAAGGAGCCCTACATTCGGTGACAGGTTCACGATGAGGATCGACACAATAATAACGGTTGATATGAAGTATGGTGCATAGGTAACCATCTGAACCGATTTTTTGAATACACCGTTTCGAATTTCATTCAAGGCAAGTGCCAATATAATCGGGGCAGGAAATCCGACCAGCAGCCCATATAATGAGATCAGTAATGTGTTCCTTAAATAATCCCAGAAGTAAGGCGCATCTAACAACTGTTGAAAATACTTGAATCCTGCCCACGGGCTTCCCAAGATTCCCTCTACAAGGTTATAGTCCTTAAATGCAATCACAACACCGAACATCGGGACGTATTTAAAAATAATAATGTAGAGAAGCGGTAAAGCAACAAGTAAATAAAACTGCCAGTGTCTCTTCATTTGTTGCAGTGCATGCCTACCCGTTCTGTTCGGATGCACAAGGGGTTCCCGCCTTGGAACAGGTTTACTGCTTATACTAGCCATCAAGCCACTCTCCTTTGCCTTTCAGTTAATCTCATGTTAAACAGGAGGGCGTGCATGCAGCAATAAACAAGAATCTCGTCACAACTATTTTCCGCAAAAACCTTATAAACGGGCATTCTCAAGCCTCTTTGCCGCGATAAACCTTTTTCTTCGGACCAACTAAATTCCGTAATTGCTAAGTAATCGGCTAAGTAGAAACGCCCCCAGCGTCTAATAGACACCAGAGGCGTTATCAATCATGCTAGGCATTCTTCTTGCTTGTCTGATCCCGGTACTCACCTGGAGACATGCTTACCACTTTCTTGAACATACGACCAAATGATATCGCATTCGTGTAACCAACCTCTTCGGCAATTTCCTGAATGGAACGGTGCGTATCTTCGAGTAGATGCCTTGCATGGTTCATACGAAGCTCAATTAGATAATCGACGAACTTCTGTCCGGTCTCTTCTTTAAATAACTTGCTCAACGATTTGGGATTCATCTGAAACTGTTCGCTTAGATAATCCAGAGATAAATTCGGATTCGAGGATTCCTTCTCCATATAGGCGCGAACACTGCGAATAATTTCGGAGTGATTTCGATTCTCTTGCAATAACAAGAGATTCTCGAAAATTTGTTCAAGCACCTGTTCGACTTGACTCTCCAATTGTTCTAGTGTGTCTGCGTTTATTAAAGCTTCACTCAAGGCTGGTTCCCCCTTAAGCTTCCAGTACTCCTGAAACTCCTTAGCCATCATATTCATTTCCCGTCCAAGGGAATAAATCATGTAGTCAGCTAGGCTGATGATATGATCTTGATTTAACATGTCCTGTTCTATATTTTTCAGAATACGCTTATACTGCATCCTCCAATCATCTCTAACTAACCGGAAGGACTGCGCCATCGCTTGGATCTGTTGGAAAAAGTCAAAGGACTTTCCTTGCTCCACCGCTTTGATCGCAGTATAAAAAATGATGGTATTCTCCCCCATAATCATTTTATACTTAAGCATTTGCATCGCCTCACTATACGATTCAGGGATAGAGGTAAATGCCTCCACTGTTCGTCCAACACCTACCGTAATCGTCAGCTTTAAATGTTCCTCCACCCATATTCGTGAATACTCCAGCACATTCATAAGCTCTTCTTCGGCCTGGTGTAATTCTGTTATTTGTACAAGCAGTCCAAGCTTCGAGCTGGAAATCCACTCAGCCCATATCGTCGTTTCATGCTTCTGAGCTGTTTCCTGAATAACACTTCTGAGGGCAAACTTCATTAAGTATTGATCCTGCTGTGTATACTGACTAACAAACTGATTAAATTTATCGATTTCAATAACACATACGGTTTGAGGTTGACTTAAATCGTTTAATGAAATCGTCTCGCGCTGCGTCTCCCACTGTGCTAAGTTCGAAGGGTACTGGCCGTCTAGAAGCTGCTGAAATAAATAGGTTTTTCTCAATAGCAAATCCTCGCGGTACTGCTGCTGATAAGAATTCGACTGCTCAAGCATATTGTTCAGTGCAGATTGGATAAAGGTAAACTCATCCTGCCGCTTTTCCTGTAACAATACATTCGTCTTATCCTGAGAAAACTTCTGAATTTGGGACACAATTTGTTCGATAGGGCGGTAATTCCTCCTGGCAACAAAGACAATCCACCCTACGCCTGCGCCTGTCATCAACAGACCTATGATAAACCAGATGTTAAACAATTGATCGACTATATTCACCCACCCGCCATGAATGAGACCACTCTCAAAGTTCCAGCCCGTTAGCGGAGAGGTAGCTGAGGAGATGAGTTTTTTATGTGTGGGATTCAAGTGATCCTCAGGAAGAATGGACTTACCTTCACCATCCAAAATATCAATATAACTAACATCTTGACTGTACATACTCTCGATCATCGCATTCAGGGAATCGACCTTGATGTTAACGATAACGAACCCATCACCACTCCGTATATAAGGAGCTTTCAGCACAAGTGAAATAACCTGTTCCGGTTCCTTAAAGGAAAACTCCTGAAAATTACGAACACCTGTCCATTTCGTCTCATAGAATGATTCAGTCAAATAACGATTAATAAACTTGTAATCAGGGTAATCCAGCAAATTAGCATTCGTTGAGTTACTAAGAATGAATTGATCATTCATCCTTACAAGATACATGGAATCCACCAAGGGATAGGAAATCTTGAAGTTCTTCATAAATTGAACCACTTTGATGTTTAAATAATAATCACTCTGTTTCCCATCGTTAAAGAAAACCGAAAGTTCCGGATTGTTTAGCATGTCA
Organism: Paenibacillus sp. GCM10028914; assembly: GCF_042666275.1. Classification (NCBI taxonomy): domain Bacteria; kingdom Bacillati; phylum Bacillota; class Bacilli; order Caryophanales; family Paenibacillaceae; genus Paenibacillus; species Paenibacillus sp. GCM10028914. The sequence continues at coordinate 111,662 of NZ_JBHTFO010000004.1, read as the reverse complement.
CTCAAGAGCATCTGTTCAATTGTCTTCATAGAGGAATCCATAGAGGTTATCGCTTGAAGCAGCAAGGTCTCATTCGCTTTCGTCGCTTCTTTTCGACTCTGATCGCTGAGCATTTGAAAGAACACGAAGAAAATAAATGAAACGACGATAAAAAAGGCAGGCATATAAGATAATAGCTGTCTATAAAACCACGATTTTCTCTTCATATTCCCTCCTGTGTAATGTACTGTACAAGATGCTAGTGTCCAATCAAACGAAATGTAAACGTATTCAAAAATAAAACCACAGAATCAAAAAACTTATTCTTTGGTTATTATAGTACGATCACAGCTAAAATGTACACATTTGGAAAGTAATTGACTTTAAGAAGACAAAAGCTTTATACTCATATTTATTTTAGTGGGTAAATATTTTAAAAGCTATACTAAATTTTGAATGAATCAGGAGGTGAAGAAATGCCAACCCGGAGTAACTTAACCGAGTTTGAAGAACTATACTTGGAATTCCAGCGCAAAGTATCGGCCGAATGGCATAAGCGTATGGACAGTCTGGTTTCGGGATCACAAGCGACGATCTTATGGAAACTAGAACTTTCTGGCCCTCAAAAAGCATCCACACTCGCGGCTCAGATGAACGTTACGCCTGGAGCAATAACAAGTCTCTCAGATAAATTGATTTCCAGTGGTTATGCCATAAGAAACAGAGATCTCCATGATCGCAGAATCGTATATCTGGAAATAACAGATCAAGGACGAGAAGTATTGAAACAATTCAGAATTGAGACCAAGAGTATTATGGAGGATTTCTTTACTGGTATATCGGAAGAGGATATCAATCATTTAATTCGGATTTATCAACAGGTCTTACTGAATATAGATAAATAGAAAGAGGTGGGACGTTAATGGTACATTTATCTGACAAACGAAAAATGACAATTATGATCGCGATCATTACATCTTTATTTTTTGCCGCAATAAACCAGACCATCATCGGCATTGCTATGCCTCGTATTATCGCAAATTTAGGCGGTATGGACTATTATTCATGGGCCATTACGATCTACCTGCTAACTTCTACTGTTGCGTCCGTACTTGTAGGTAAACTCTCCGATATTTATGGGCGAAAACCATTCATCCTGTCCGGTATCGGATTATTTATGATTGGTGCGATCTTATCCGGTTTTTCATCAGATATATTCGAATTAATTAGCTATCGTGCGATCCAAGGTGCAGGGGCGGGTATTATTATGTCCACGGTGTTCACCGCGATAGGAGATCTCTACGAGCCTAGGGAACGTGCGAAATGGACCGGAGTCATGAGTGCTGTCTTCGGACTGTCCAGCGTAGCTGGTCCTTTAATGGGTGGGTATATCGTCGATCACCTTGATTGGCGGTGGGTATTCTGGATCTTCCTCCCCCTCGGTATCATTGCCTTTATATTAATTCTGATCAACTTCCCGAAGGTTCCGAAGCGGCAAGGTGAATCCGTGGATTACTGGGGATCACTATTCTTAACACTCACGATTGTTCCTATGTTGCTCGCCTTTTCGTTGGCTGGTGACGGACCTAAACAATATGCTTGGGGTTCATGGCAAATCATTGGATTGTTCGCGGCGACCATCCTTTCATTAATCATCTTTGTAAGGATTCAATTCAAAGTAAAAAGTCCTGTACTTCCTCTTGCCTTGTTTAAAAACAGTGTGTTTACGGTTTCTAACCTGGTTGGCTTTTTCTTAAACGCCGCCATGATGGGCGCCATCATTTATGTACCATTCTTTGTTCAAGGTGTTAAAGGGATTTCTCCAACAATGGCAGGCTATGTGGCTATGCCGATGTCGATTGCTATGCTGATTACAACCTCTTTTGCCGGACAGATGATGTCCAAGACAGGCAAATATAAAAAGATGGCTATTATCGGATTAACGGTCATGGCCATCTCAATGGCCTTGATGTATTTCATGGTTCCTTCTACTCCCATCTATGTCCTCATTATCTATATGATCCTTCTAGGTCTCGGAATCGGAGTAGCCATGCCCGTCTTCTCCCTTACCGTTCAAAACGCCGTCTCTCCTCAGCAAATAGGGGTGGCAACCGCAACCTCGCAGTTGTTCCGAAATCTTGGAGGTACGATAGGCATCGCGGTCATGGGTAGCTTGATGAGTGCAAATATTACGAAGAAAATGACCCAATTATCTGGTAACACTGGAGATAATTCGAATGTCGCAGCATCAAACCCTGAATTAGCTGAGAAACTGTCTCTCTTTAGTAATCCGCAAAATCTTCTGGATCAACCCAAGATTGAAGCGGCATTGAACAGCTTGTCACCAGAGTTACAAACCGTATTTACACAAATGCTGGATATGATTCGAGAAGCATTGAGTTACGCCATCACAACGACTTTTTTAGCTGGTGCCATAGTCGCTTGCTTGGCCGTAGTAACTGCACTATTTCTTAAAGAAATTCCCCTACGTTCTGCAAAAGGTATGGCTCAGCAAACAGCCGCTATTCATTCGGAGGCTCGTTCACTTTCAAAATAATCTCGTAGCAAAAAAGAGCGTTCTAGCAAGGAATTCCTTGCAGAGCGCTCTTTTCTTATATCAATCCAAATAAAATGAATCCGATCGTATTGATTGCTAAATTAGCAAACATATGTACCATCCACGAAGCATAAATATTCCCGTTTCTTTCATTTAGCCAGTTAAACAATAAACCTGCGATAAACAAACTTGTAATTAACAGAAGAAATAAAGGGACTGTAAACCAGCTCGTCATCATCGCGATATGGTACACCGCAAACGCACCGGCACTGAATATGTAGGCAAACTTACGTCCAGTCAGCTTCTTCAGCGATAAAAATGCAAAGCCACGAAAGAAAAATTCTTCAAGCAATGAATTGACGATGGAAATATATATGGCGACGTATAAGAAGTTATCCGCATTTACTCCAATGTTATTCTGTAATGATTCCGTCACTTGAGACAGGTCAAGCATTGGACCGATTAACATATAACTCCCCATAATCAAAACATATACGCCAACTCCGAGCAGTATGGAGAAGATAAGCCCTTTTTTCTCAAGCTTAAATAAGGATCGGAACGATACCTCTCTATTAATGAGGCAATAAACGAGCGGTAAAGTTAAAAATAGAACGAACTTGATCATCGATTTCACCGCATAATCCGGCATGATTACCGCATCCACATAAGCCATCGCGATACAACCGAAAACAATCATGGCTATCATGGAGGTTATGTTCTTTCTTGTTGTCATAGCTCTTCCTTCCTCTACTGTAAACTAAGTTTCTTCGCAGTCTCTATACAGTAAAGCAGGTTTCCTTAAATGTCGAGGGCAGAGAATAAATAACAAAGGGACCGGAGTTTTTTTATCTAAGAGATAAAAGAAACCCGGTCCCTCAATGCATTCATTATTTCTTCGATTCGAGCGTTTCTAGATACTCCGAAATCTGACTCGGTGTCTTGGCAAATTTACTGTGAAGATGAGCCAATTTCTCACCATTTTTATAAACCAACAGGCTGGGAATACCGCGAACTTCATTCTTGCTTGTAATCTCCTCGAGTTGTTCTACATCCAGTGCATAAAATTCTTTATCTGGATGCTTAGCCATAATATCCGGCAGGAATTTATCTAGCGTTTTGCAATCCGGACACCAAGTAGCGTCGTATTTAATGACGGTTAGTCCGTCACGATTAATCAGATCTTCATATTGTTTCTCTGTTTGAATGCGTTCCATTTTACCTCTCCCCTTGTCCAGGTGTCTTAGTGGTTCCTTAGAAATTCAAGATTCAAATTATAGCAATGACCTTGATCACAATCTAAGCCGTCTACCTGCTATTCTAGCCGTTTATAAGAAGGTTTGCAAAAGGGGATTTTTCATGGATATCAATTTATGATAATGCCAACAAAGATTCACAAAACAAAATTTTCCTCTTCTACCTGAATTGCTGAAACTTTCCCCTACCCGACAGCGTCTTATAGATGAGGAAAATAATAACAATCACTTATGATGAAGGAGGTCAATCGTGTGAGGAAGTTTTGGACTGCTTTGCTAGTAGGAATACTCATCGTTCCTTTACTGTTCCAGTCACAGGCGCAGGCAGCAGTAAAATTCACCATCTTGATTGATGGGGTAAAATTATCTACAAGTCAGGCTCCGGTTATGATTCAAGGTCGTGTCATGTTACCAATGAGGGCCATCTTTGAAGCGCTGGACGCCAAGGTTACTTGGAATCAGAAAGCTCAGACGGTTACCGCAGTTAAAGACAGAACAACTGTTGTATTGAAGATTAACTCCAAGACAGCAACCATCAACAAGCAAAGTGTTAAACTCGATGTTCCAGCTAAGAATTTGAAAGGTACGACAATGGTACCTGTTCGCTTTGTCAGTGAATCCTTAGGAGAAAAAGTCGGTTGGAATTCCAAAACCAAAACCGTCTCCATCACTACATCTTCGGGCGGTGGAGTTACCACTCCTGATAACAGCTTGTACCCGGTTTCCTATGTCACTTTAAGAGATGTCGGAAATAGCGGCGATGGCCGCGATCTTCAGGTCAACTTCGCCAAATCTGTTACCGAATCCCGGGTGGGTCAGTACCGAGTTATGATCGTCAAATCATCTAAATCATCCAGCTTTAATGTATCAGCAGCACAAATGGTCCCATCCTATAACTACACCGTTGTGTATCCATCCGGTTCAGACCCTTCGGTTACACTAACATCGGGTTCACGCGACGTGGATGGAGATTATATCCGTGACAATCAAGCTTATACAGCCTACGTGTTGGCTATTGGAAAGACAAGTAACGAGGTTGTGTTATCTTCAGCTTCACCAGCCATTACATTAACGAATACGAACGCCGTAGAATCTGCATCCAACGTGAAAGGGAACGATGTCAACGACTACAATGATGGTCGGGACTTATCCGTAAGCTTTACACGTGCAAAAAATGAATCCATTATTTCGAATTACCGAGTTATTGCCGTTAAAACCAAAGATATTAGCCGTTTTGATCTGGCAGCAGCCAAATCATTACCGAGTCAGAATTATACAACAGTAAGCAAAACGAACAGCAGCAACACAACGCTGTCAACTACACTAAGTTCCTCCTCACGCGACTCTTCAGGTGAATACATCAAGAATGGAGTAGCTTATACACTTTATGTTCTTTCCGTCAGCAGCAATGAGAATACGGTAGCAAGCAAGCTGTCATCCGGATCATCTTCAATTACGCTTGCAACAGGCTCTACCACTGCTCCAGTTATTACATCGGTAACAGATGTCAATGATTACGGCGATGGCCGCGATCTTCGAGTTAGCTTTACGAAGCTATCCAATGAATCCAGTATCGGTTCTTACCGTATTTTCGTAGTAAAGTCTAACGATTACCACAATTTCAATCTGAGTAAAGCAAACTCCGTATCCAGCTACAATTACACACAAGTAAACAAGACTGGCAATAATATCACTCATACTCTCTCCTCTGGAGCCCGAGATGTGGATGGAGCGACGATTAGAAGTGGAGTTTACTATCGAGTATTTGTAATGGCAGTAGGAACAGGAAACAATTCAGGAAACAACAGTTTGTCTTCTGTTTCTAGCGACATCATCTTGAACAACAATACGAATGTAGGAACTATCTCAAGTCTCTCTGTTAGCGATGTTAGCGATTATGGCGATGGCCGTGACCTTCAGGTTTCATTCAACCGGGCATCGGATGAATACAATATCAGCCATTACCAGGCTTTCGTTGTTAAATCGAATAAAGTGAATAACTTCGATCTGAACAAAGCTAACTCGTTGTCCAACAGCTACTACTACACACAAATTAATAAGACGGGATACAACATCAGTCAGATATTGAACTCCAGTAGCAGGGATACAGACGGAGAACTTATCAAAAACGGCGTCAGCTACCGCGTGTTCATTTTGTCGGTCGGAAATAATAATTCTACGGGTAACAACGCTCTGTCATCTTACTCATCAACCATTTCACTGAGCAACAACCGCAATGTGAGTGCAGTAACTAATGTAAGGGTTGACGATGTAAGAGATAATAACAATGGTAGTGACCTGAATGTATCTTTCACGAGAGCTTATGATGAATCGCCAATCAGTCATTATCAGGCTTTCGTTGTCAAATCAGGCAAAGCAAATAACTTTAATCTGAATACTGCCAGCTCTAACAACTACTACACACAGATCAATAAAACCGGATACGATATCAGCCAAAGTTTGAGCTCCAGCAGTCGTGATACGGACGGAGATTATATCCGTGAGGGAACTAGCTACCGCGTGTTCATTATGTCGGTAGGCTACAACAATTATGCCGGCAACAACGCGTTATCATCCTACTCTTCAGCCATTACACTGGGCAAGACACTTTCACTGAATCCTGCAACGAGCGTAGAAGTTCAAGACATAGGCGATAATGATAACGGCAGCGATTTGCAGGTGAAATTCACACGGTCTTCGGATTACAGCAACATTAGTGAATACCGTATCCTCGTCGTTAAAAATAGTAAAGCAGGTAACTTTAATCTTACAGCTGCCAATGCCGTAAATGATTACACGAAAGAAACCAGCCAAAACGGAACAATCACAAGGACACTCGCAGCAAATGCAAAAGATACCGACGGAGAAGCTATTAAAGATGGCATTGAATACAGTGTATTCGTCTTAGCCATCGGTAAAAACAATCTTGCTGACAGAACGGCAATTTCCACTGCCTCAAATGTGATCACACTGACGAACAAAACTCCAGTCAATCCGGTTACAGATGTAACAGCGATGGATAGCGGTGACAATGGTGATGGCCGAGACTTATTTGTAACTTTTAAAAAAGCATCGAATGAGAAAAACATTGACCATTATAGAATATACGTCGTTCCGAAAGATGCTGAGTTCAAGCTTGACGACGCTAATAGGTCCTCTCATTTTAAAGAAGTAAAAGTTGGTTCCGATTATCGCGACAGCTTCTCTCAAGAAGCTAAGGATAGTAGCGGTAACAAAATTACCAATCCTTTGTCTTACAAAGTTTTCGTCCTCTCTGTGAGCAAGGACAAAAATTCTAGCAACAATGCATTGTCAGCATCATCCGAGGTTGTTACGCTTGAAGGACCTGGAATAGCAGCTCCAACGAACGTGAAGGCAACAGCGAATGAGTATGGCTTCAACATTACATTCTCACCAGGACAGCAATCTAAGAATGTTGAAGAATATCGCGTAATGCTTGTACCTGCATCCAATCCTAAAGATAATTTGGAGGATGTCGCCCATTCTGTAAAAGCTACTGTTAATAGTACTAGCAAAGACTTTGGTGCACTGCTTGAAAAAGATATATACGATGCACCATTAAGCAAAGATTTAAAGTATAATGCGTATGTTCTTGCCGTCAATAAATCAAAATCAGCTAAGAACGCTTTATCTGAGCCATTAGAGAATTTAGAGCTCCTCCAGCCTGGCGAATCTGCAGCAAGTAGTGTAACTGTAGAACCAGCGAAGGATAAGAATAGCATAAGCGTAAGTTTTAAGACGGCGATGAAGGATAGTGAAATTACTTCTTATCAAATTGTGTTTCTTCCAGCTGACAGCGCTGGCACCTTCAACTTGAAGAAAGCCGCCGCTTCCACAACCCTGCTTAGAATGTCTGAAATCAATCCACCTCAATCAGAGATCGACGGTACCGGTGAAACCGGAACAGGAACCGGAGCGGATACGATCAAGAAGTACACCTTCAAGATTCCAGGCAAAGACGGGAACGGAGCGGACATTCAAGCAGGTAAGGAGTATAAAGCGATCATCCTCAGTCATGTTGTAAAAGATGATAAATCAACCGAGATTGTCGCTGTATCCAACCCGTCCAAAGGATTTGTTCTGGTTGCAGCCAAAGCTAAGAAATAATACGTTTTACAGCTCTACTTCATCATTAAATTAACACGAAACAGCCTCCACCCGGTAATTTATCGGATGGAGGCTGTTTTCACTTAACCAAAATACTTACATCGCATGACCTGGCAGCTTACTCAGCAGGTTATAGAGAACTTGGGCACTTTCAGCCCGTGTGGTAATCCCTTGCGGTCTGAATACATCATCCGTGATCCCCTTCATCAGACCGAGCGCATATGCCGATTGGACAGCTTCCTGAACCCAGATCGGGGAGCTCTTCACATCCTTGAACTGTATCTCATTATCCTGCATTGCTCGCTGTACAGCCACCGATTGATACGCTCTTACAATCATAGCCACCATTTCCTGGCGCTTGATGAATGCACCCGGCGCAAATTCCTTGCGGTTGATACCGCTAACGATGCCAGCCTTCGCCGCAGCCGTTACGGCTCCTGCATACCATGCCTCAGAAGGAACATCCGTAAAATGAGAGCTTCCTTCTTCCTTCAGTCCGAGTGCTCGAACAAGCATAGCTGCGAACTCGGCCCTTGTCACCCGCTTGTCAGGCGCAAACTGATGGTCATTGATGCCTTTAATAACTTGTTTAGCCGACAGCTCTTGAATGACCTGAGAAGCCCAGTGTCCTGGCTTTACATCCGTAAAATTCTTATTGAATTGGAGTGCCGCATAGGTGCTGAAATGATGAATCTCTGAGATCAGATTATCTCCATTCCATGTTCCACCGACGTATTCCAGACTGCCGTCTGCTGCAAAATAATAGATGCCCGTCAATTTACGATCCACATCACCTATTACCAGAAGATGGATGGTAATCGGTTTAGTGAATGTTGAAAGCCCGGTTGTCTTACCATCCTTCGTCATGATATTTAAGCTAAAGGATAACAGATCACTTGCTGCACCAATTACAGAGCCCGACTTACCGGCTGCCTCAGCCATCAGGCGAAGTGCTTCTTCCCCTGTGATTCTCTTGGCACTAAGCTTAATCGTGCTTCCCTCCCGCTCATCAGCAGAGATCAACTCACTCAGAGAACGGAGCACATCTGCAGGAATTGTAAGTGCCACATTTCCTGCGTTCACAATTACCGGTGTTTCCTTCAATAGTGATACAGCGTTACCCGGTAGGTGCAGCTCTTCAAGTGGCTCCTTCGTATTAAGAACCACTTCACCTTTTGCCATCATGGCCACAAGCTCAGCTGAACTAACTGATATTTTTCCGGTAACTTCAGGAGTCGGAACAAGTGGCTGAACTGGCGTGGTCGATCCACCACCGCTACCACTTCCATGATTCTCTCCTCCTGTATTACCTCCACCATTACCTTCACCCGGATCTGGACCCGGTGTTCCCGAAGGTAAGACACTTAGATCGTAACTGGCGCTGAATTCTCCATAGACTGCAGATATCACCGTAGTACCTTCTGACAGTGCTCTTATTAACCCTCCGTCATCGATGGATGCAACACCCGGTGCGCTGCTTTCATACACAATACCTTCTAGCAATCGGATACGAGTACCATCTTCATATACGGCCTCCGTCACGGTCTGATGCGTCTCTCCTACTTTAAGAGGAGACTTAGCTTGCAGTTCCAAAGATTCGATCTTCCCCTCCAGAACTCGTTCTACCGTGATCGTAGTCTCTGCATACAGCTCTGGTACAGCATTGCTTGTAGCCCGGACAACAGCGGTACCAAGACCTCTGGCAGTAACCAGTCCATCCTCAGAGACTGTAACCACCTCTTCCTCTTCCGGGTCGGAGCTGTATACCGACCATGTGACTGATTTGTGCGATGCATGGTCTGGCTTAACCACAGCCGTTAACGTCTTGCTTTCGCCAAGTGCTAAATGGATATCTTGCTGCTCAATTTCAATTGATTCAGGCTGAACTGTATTTTTTGATAAAGTAAATTCATCGGCAACACGTCCGCCTATAGTCTTCGTTACCATTCTCAGTTCATCACCCGTTATTTCAACCGAAGCATACATTTGGGTCTGTTCTTCATCCGTTACCTTCTGCCAATCCCTTGATGTCAACGGATAGAATTTGGATCCCGACGAACCTGCGATTACATAGGTTGTCCCCTGGCCATCTGTTGAAACCTGCTTGTCTTTCATAAGATGAGTCCGTAAATACATATGATCGTGTCCGTTCAGAACGAGATCGACATTATACTTTTCTAACACAGGTGCCCATAAATCTCTAACTTCCACCGTATCGTAAATACTTCCGTATGGCCCACGGTGAAACATCGCAATCTTCCATTTTTTCGTTGTCTTGGCCAGATCCTGTTCTAGCCATTCCTTCTGCTCCTCATATTGATACTCACTGTTCAGCACGATGAAATGAGCATCCTTATAGTCGAAGGAAAAGTTCGTTCCTTGCAGACTCGGCACTCCATTACCGGGTTGGTTAAAGTGCGCGAGGAAATCGCTGTTCCCCTTCGTCCCCATAACCTCATGATTACCAATAGCCCCGACGAGCGTCGTATTCAGAAATGCTTCTTGCGCTTCCCTAAACCATAAATTCCACTGGTTCTCATTGAAGCCCTTATCCACCATATCTCCCGCCTGGTAGATAAATTCAGAATCCGGATGTTCACCTACGGCTTTTCGTACCGTGTTGCCCCACAGCTTGAAGTCAAACTCTGAGCTTCCTTGAGAATCTGCAAAATACAAAAATTTCGTATGATCCCCTTCAAGTTCTGCAGTTTGGAATTTCCCTTGGGCGCTATAGTGCTCTTTCCCATCTCCTACCCGGTAAACATAAGCAGTTCCCGGCTTTAGTCCATCTGCGTTTGCTTTATGCACCCGTATGGTACCGATGTCCAGCGTCTGATAAAGACTGCTCTCGCCCTGTATGAGCGTCATATTAGGTCCGTCAAAGCCTGTAAATTCAGACTCCTCTACAAGTTCAACGACCGTCTGATTTACACCCGGATTCGTATGCCACGTAAAGCCCCTGGATTGCGCCGGGTCCTCTCCCATACTTACATTAATGTTATAAGGCGTCTGGCTTCCGAACAGCTTCGATACCGTGAACGGTATAACCGGACTGTAGAAGGTTCCTTTTACAGCCTGCAATTGATAGGTCTTAACGACCGAAGTCAGAGTCGTGTCTTTCAAAATCCCTTCCGAATCCGTAATGCCAATCGATTGACCATCTGCTGTTATTTCTGCTCCCTCAAGTGGTGCGCCGCTCTCATCTTTAACCTGAAGGAGCGTTTCATAGCCTTCAATCTGCCCTTCTTCACTCCACTCCAGTGTCAAATGCGTGCGGATCTCTGATGTCTGAGGAAGTCCGAAGAATGGATAAGAAATATCCCCTGTACTGACAAACGAAATGCTACCGGATATAAATTCGAATGTGTGGGTTCCTACAACATCTTTTTTTACGCGATATTGGATTTGTCCAATCCCATCCTCATCTGTCAAACCGGCTGTTTGTATATCGTTCAGCTTCAGCCTCACACGGCCAGCTTCACTATCGATTTCAGACTGCAGTTGAGACTCATTGAGCTTCTCGCCACGAACAAGCTCCAGATCCTCTAGCTTTGACGGATCATAAGCGAAATCAATCTCTCCGCTGCGAATATCCGATGGCTTTACGCCAAATAGATCCAATGTATACGTATTGCCCGCATAGATATCCTTTGGTGTGCTATATACAAGCTTAGAGGAGCCTGTCTCTACGTTGAAGGTCCAGACCTTGATCGTTTGATTACCTGAAAGGTCCTTAACGGAAACCTTCACCTGATGGACACCGTCCGCTAAAGGTGTGGAAGGGGTAAAGTGAATTTCTCCCTTTGGCGGGTACAGCGTATGCTCCACCAGCTTCCCGTCCAGATAGAAACGGATCTTGTCCGGATCGATCAACGTTGTCCCCGGATGCTTGTCCGGATCATAGTCAGCATCCTCCGCGATTAACGATATCTTAGGCTGGCTATTGGTAATCGTCGACCCATCCGCGGGTGACAGTTCTTTTAGCACCGGAGGATTCATATCGTCCTGATTCGGTCCGTATAAAGCGCGGATCTGATCTATATAGAGAACACCTGCATCCTTCTTTGCAGCCGAAGTCTCCATGTATCGCACAGGCATATCCATAGTCAGTGGCATAACACGCCCCTTAGGGACGTCTGCCTCTAAGTACTTCCAGCCTTCAAAGTCTACGCCAACACCCTCATCGACAAAATTAAGAGGGATGGTCCCTTTACTATCACGCATTTGTGCACGAAGCCAGTGCTTCTTCCCATCTCCGTACACCCACATGCTTATTTTTTCGGGGTAACCTGGAATAACGATGTTATTCGCTGCGCTCTTGGTCTGCAGATAAGCTCCTGAAGTTCCCGGAGTTCCTGTGAAGTCATACTCCAGCTTCAATGAGCTATTGCCGAATCGCACCAGATCTTCATCGTTCTCAATGCTTGCCCTAACGGAATTGTATTGTGCACCAGCGCTTTCCTGATAAGCATCCAGGCCATTCTCGAAATCCTCCAGAGTGACTGGAGGAAGACCGATGTTCACGTCTACAGAGGCTTCCACACCTTTGTAGCTCACGATGATCTTGCCAGTCTTCTCCGTTTCATTCACGGCGGTAAATGTGCCGGTGTCATCGATGTAACCAATATCTCCCTCGGTTCGCCATTCCAGTTGACTGTTATTCGCTTGAATAACCTGACCCTGGCGAAGAGCTGTGACCTTCAGTGTCTCAGATTTCCCTGGGGCAAAGCTCTTGACGGTATCATCAAAACTTAGCTCCGTCAATTCATCCACAACTTCTACCTTCCCCGTTCCGCTTAAGCTGCCGGACCGAGCCTTCACATCGGCCATACCTGCTGCCGCTCCCGCTGTGAAGAGTCCTGCTCCGTCAAACGTACCTAACTCTGGGGCAACACTCCATTCTACCGCACCAGATAAACGAACTGGATGTACGTTACTATCTACTGCTGCGGCTTTAAATTCCGCCGTGGAGCCTGTCAGTACACGCTCGATCTGAGGCTTCACAACAAGCTTGTCCGCTGCTCTCTCCGGTGCTTTATTCACCAGCAAAATACCATTAGCCGTTCTTCTCTCCCCGCCGTCAGAGGGAGAATTCATCACCTTACGATCTGTCTCCCCTGGCATTCTCGCAACGAAGGTCGCAGAGCCGCCGCCATCCAGATTTAGGGCATCAACCGCGCCAAGCTCCTGCATAATCTGACTGAGTTCCGTCAAGGTTACACCCTCGCTGAAGCCTGGTTGGCGTCCATCAACGACAAGCATAATCATCGAACCATCCTCTTTGGTACCGATCGCTGTCCGCGGATATACTGCCGGATCATCGGTAGGCACAATTGAGCCATTCGCGATTAACCGGGAATGCCCGCCGATCGCCATCGTAACATCCTTCCACACATCTTCTAGCTCTAGCGATAATGTAACCTCATCACCGACACTAAGCCCAGCCAATACTTCACGCTGCTTACCAGATGCCGAGAGGATTACTTTACCGTCTGTAATCGGTGTGTTTCCCTTATCCTTATGTACCTCGGATACCTTCAAACGCATGGTCTGCCCACTCTTCACCTCGCCTGACAGAATATCAAGTACAATCTCATCTCCTAGCCCATTAGTTACGGTAGAGGTATGAAATGAGGGCGTATAAAGTACTAATGCATCACTGCTGCGCAGGCGATTGATAGCCGTCAGATGATTTTCCTTACCACCGATCTTTACCGTTCGGATTAACTTGGGGCTTGGACCGTAAATCGTTGATCCATCCTCCCTCATGCCGAAGGCAAGCCAATCATTCGGCGGGTTGTTCAGCAGTTCGCCATCACCCATGAACAGACCAAGCGGTAATCCATTGGACATATCGTAATAATCTCCATTGATAGCTGCAATGACCCGATTACCTTCGGTATCCGCATCCGAGGCCATTTTGGTAACTCCCTGCATACCATAAATTTTCCCATCCGTCTTGCCCGGCTGCAGTTCGAGCGCTTGATCTTTCGGATTAAACTCGACATAATGAAGCTTCTCCAGACCTCGATCCAGCTTCATATTCTTCCATGTATACGTCGCTCCCGGTCCGATCTCCATCTTCTGCTCATCCAGGACATCAAAGGTATTTGAAGTCACTTCCTCCGCCAGCACCTGCTTTACCGGTACCAGAAGAGACAGCAACATCACACCGATAAGCAAAAAAGATATCAATGATTTTCGCTTGCTTCCTGCCATTCCATCATGACCTCCATATCTATTAGAAATTTAATTTTACGCAGGGGCTATCACGATCAGTCACCCTTCTGGTCAGTATAACGACATGTTGTAAACTCCACCTCCCTAATGTGTTAAGTTTTTGTTAATTACTTTTCTTTCATCACCCCAATTTGTAAAGCGCTTACATATTACTATAATGAACTTGATTTTTAGATTAAAGGATCGAACTTACCAGATTTCCCCCAGAAAACTCAGGACAAAATCTAGACTCTAAGACCTTCGGACTGGAAATTACAAGAAATTTGTCGATGGCGACTAATGGTCAAATATTTATAGATATGATACAGATTCGCAAAGATTATGATATGGTTATCTTCTTACATAAAAATTGATTAGCGCCCGAGAGCTCACAAGGTTTGATCTGGTGCTACAGCATGCTCTATGATGTGAATATATTAGATCCTTCGTAAAGGAGAGTTCCTATGAAAATAGCCATTTGCGGTGGTACCGGATTTATTGGTCAGGCACTATGCAAACACTTCATAAGCCAAGGGCATCAGGTGATGATCGTCACTCGTAAACAACCTGATCACAGCAGCAAGGAGAATTCCATTACATATGTAACATGGGATGATATGAAGTCAAATCCTGGGCAGTTTGAAGGCCTGGATGCTCTCATTAATCTAGCCGGAGCTTCGCTCAGTCAGCGCTGGACTACCCAAGGCAAAGAACGAATTCATACCTCCCGGCAAAAAACAGTGTCCGCGGTAGCTGATCTTATGAATGTTCTAGAGCATAAGCCTCCTGTCGTTGTTCAAGCTTCCGCAATGGCCATTTACGGAACTTCAGAAGATAAAACCTTTGATGAGCTCAGTCCTCCCCGCGTGATGGACTTCCCTTCCGAGGTAGTCTCAATGTGGGAAGAGGCGGCAGACCGCATCCAGACAGATCGAGTCGTGAAACTACGGATCAGTGTGGTGCTGGGAAATGAAGGCGGTGCCTTCCCAAAGATGATTCTCCCTTACAAACTCGGTCTTGGCGGCAAAATCGGCAGCGGTCAGCAGTGGATGTCTTGGATTCACCTGGATGATATCGTTAGGCTTATAGATTTCTGTATTCATCATCCAGAGATAAACGGTCCGGTTAACGCTGCTTCGCCAAAACCTGTCACCAACGATCTATTTGGACGTACTGCCGCAAAAGTCTACCACCGTCCTCACTGGTTCCCGGTCCCCTCCTTCTTGCTCAAAGGCGTACTCGGTGAACTCTCAATGATTCTGTTAGAAGGACAGCGAATTCTCCCTGTTAAAGCCTTGGATCATGGCTTTGAGTTCCAATACGCTGAGCTGAAGGACGCCCTGTCAGCGCTAAAGAAACAGTAAATACATAGACATCAAAGAGGAGCTGTCTCCTAGTAGATCCATCTACTGAAGGAGCAGCTCCCTTTCTGCATAGCGCTACTATATTCTCATTTTACAGCCATATAAACCTTCACCACAGCATTCGACGGATCGAACTGAACTACCTCATAGAGTTCAAAATCTCCTGTATATGTTCTGGTCTCCCCGCTTTCATGGAAGTACGTCCAGATCTGCTGCCACAGCTCTTGCACGACAGATGTTATGGCTCCGCGCTTGCTCGTAAACACAAGATAGTCAGATGCAGGAATGTCAATGGTCTTGAAGCTTTCCGAAGTAGCCAAGGTCCCTCCATCAGCCACTTCACAGCCAAGCAGGACAGTATATTCCCCGTTCACATCACTCTCATATTCTGTATACAATCCATAGATGAACGCTGGACTTAGTCCAGGCTGCTGCAATACTCCATTTTGAAAAAAACGTTCCCATAAACCAGATATTTTCCCCTCCGGTCCCGCTTCTGCCCGGTTAGATGTTCTTTCCGCTATCCCTCTAACCTGTATTGCCGGTCTGCTAACACGTTCTATGTTCATCTGTCATCCTCTTTTCCATATCGTATGATTCTAGTCTAACTTGGAAAAGTGGACATCTGTCTGTCTTCGTTTACATAACGCTCCATAATTTGTTGTGCCCGCCTTACAACTTCCTGCGCTACAAAACCCGGTCTCTCTACCTTGGCCTGACCTCCAAAACTTAAGATCATGCCATAAAACCAATCGTCAGGCTTCATCACAACCTCCACCTGCATCGATCCGTCTGGCAGCATCGTGACCTCGTCCGGATGAAACACATCCGCGATTCTCTGCCTTGCAGTAGGATCAAACTTTAACACAAGAGATTCCGTCGAAGTATCCGACCAGGATTCATCCCACCGAAAATGCTCTACTTTCGGTATCTCTTGTGGCTCGAAGGTGCCCTCCATCATTTCCGCATCCTGAATACGGGACAAGCGAAAGACTCTAAAATCCTTGCGCACCGTACAATATGCCTGAACATACCAGATTGAGCCTTTTAAGATTAGCGATGCGGGCTCTATAATTCTGCGCTGGCTTGTCCCATTCGACGAGATATATTCAATAGCTGTCCGTCGTCTTTCGTTAATAGCGAGCCGTAGCAGCTTCATCGTCTCTTTGATTCCACCTCGCTGCCCCCAAGGGTTCAAATCCATAACCAAACGGTCATCACGCTTACCTTGAAAAGTATAACCGCGCTGCGCTTTCTGCAGCAGGCTTGTTACCTTTTGCAGCAGTGCGTCCGTCTCCTGATCCTCGAGGGCAAGATTGATGCCTTTTACAGCCGTTACAAGAGACTCCATTTCCTCAATGGATAACCAGTACCGATCGATCATGAACTGTTCCATGATTTCAAAACCACCAGAGATTCCTTGGTGGGCAACGATTGGAATACCCGCTTGATTTAAAGTGTCCATGTCACGGTATATGGTTTTGCTGGAAACCTCAAATCGTTCAGACAACTCCTTAGCACTAACCCTTCCGCGATTAAGCAGCAGCACCGTAATCGCCAGCAAGCGATCTATTTTCATAGCCTAATCCGCCCTTCTGCTCTTCAAATATCTGAGGCCGCGCGCTTCAGTGACTGTTTTCTTAACCAAATCCGATAGATCAGCAACATCAAGCTAATAAACGCACCATAAACTCCGATCGTCACCACTATATTTCTCGGTTCTGTCATCAAACTATCTCCTACCATGGCGTATAGCAGCATAGCGGGTATTTTTCCAAGTGAGGAGGCCAGAGCGTACGCTATAAATGAAACTCGGCTTAAGGCCGAATACACATTAATTATGAAAGAAGGAATAAATGGGATGAGCCGGAAAAAAAGAATCGTTAAAAACGCATGGTTCTCAAACAGCGCGGTCATTTGTCCTAAACGATTATGTCTGTGAAGAAGCCTGTTCCCCCATTCCTGATAACCATAACGCACGAACAGGAACATCAGAATAGAACCGGCTGCAGAACCAATCCATGTGATGACACCGCCGAGCAGGGGCCCGAACGCCGCGCCAATGATGCCACCGACAAGCGGATAAGGGATGACCGGAAATAGAGCTAAGCATATAGAGATGAAGGTTACGAGCAGAACATGATTGGACGCCTCAACCCAAGCCAATATGTCTTGTCCATAAACATACAAGAGATAGGCGATCCCTGCATACAGCAATGCCAGCCCGAGCTTTTTGTACATATAGCACTCCTCTAGTCGTCTTTATACATTCCAGATAACATTACAATTTCTCCTAGCCATTCTATCACTTAATTACCACTATTGGACACGCCGAGGGCATTACCATTTTGAATACTTAGCTCTAATGTGACACAAAAAGGTACCTGCATTCAGCAGGTACCTCTCCTATAACATCTTTATTTGACATTGACCGTAGCAGGTCCGCTCGTGTTACTCTCGTTATGAAGTCGATCAACAGCAGTAACAACATATCTGTACTTCCCTTTTTCAAGTGGCGTTGTATCGACGAAAGATTGGGAAGACCCCTGCTGTTTACGTATCAACTGAACAATATTCGCTGGATTTTGAATATCTCTGTCTTCTTTATCTGTGAAACGGTAAACAACATAATAGGCTTCATCATCCTTCGATCTCCACTTTAAGCTAACTCCTTCCGGACCATGATGCGCTGTCACACCTACTGGAGCTGATGGGGCTTGGTTATCCAGCCATGGCATAGTCGGCACCAAAGCTTTATAGCGGTATAAATCATCACGAAGGCGATCTGAGAATTGTAATGGATTGTCTGCGAACCATTTCGCGCTAAAGTACATGCTTCCGGCTACCTCTTCAAAACTCCGATTATACTTGATCTGGTTTGGCATCTCCTCTGGATCCAGCCAGCTATCCACCGTATTAATACGGTAAACAGCCTGACCGCTGTACAATTGCACGTTCTTGCCGGCGGTTACATCGCTCCACCACTCAATAAGCTTATCGTATGCTGCAGGTGCATAACCTCTGTACCAGTAAATCTGAGGCGTAATGTAATCAATCCATTCTTCCTCAACCCATTTTTTAGAGTCTGCGTAGATGGCATCATAACTGCTGAGTCCATTCGTTTCAGATCCATCCGGAGCAGTTGCACTTTTATTCTTCCAAATACCAAATGGACTGATGCCAAATTTCACATAACTTTTCTCTGCTTTGATCGCCTCGCTAACGCTCTTTACGAACTGATTCACATTATCTCTGCGCCAGTCTCCTTTGTTAGAGAAGCCTGTGCCATACTCAGCAAAAGTATCATCATCAGGGAAGTCTACTCCCCCTGAAGGGTAAGGATAGAAGTAATCATCAAAATGAACCGCATCGATATCATAATTCTTTACGACTTCCATCACGCTATCCAGTATAAACTCCTGTGCAGCCGGAATGCCCGGATTAAAGAGCAGCTTCCCGCCATACGACTCAACCCATTCCGGATGTTGTCTAGCCGGATGGTTCTCGGTCAGCGCGTTCAGATCATCCTTCATACTGACTCGGTACGGATTAAACCAGGCATGAAACTCCATGTTCCGCTTATGTGTTTCTTCAATCAAAAACTCCAGCGGATTATATCCGGGGTCCTTACCTTGTACGCCCGTCAGCCATTCCGACCACGGACCGTATTCCGAAGGATAAAAAGAGTCGGCTGTAGGCTTAATCTGCATAATAACCGCGTTCATACCTACGGACTGCAGCTGGTCGAGAAGATCGATATACTGCTGTTTTTGAGCTTCAGGCTCTGCCCCCTTAACAGGCCAATCGATGTTCTCTACCGTGGCAATCCACGCTGCTCTCATCTCTGCCTTCGGCATGCCCGATGTTTGGTCAACGGTAATGTACAAAGAGCTTGTTTTACCGTCATATGTCGCGGTTATTCTGGATGCACCTACCTTCATTCCGGTCACCTTCCCCTTCTCATCGACGGACGCAACCTCTGGTTTACTGCTGCTATACACTACGCCCTCCGTAAGCTCTACCGGTTCGTTAATCCAGGAATAAGTAGCTATCGTATTTGTATCAAAAGAATCACCAACATGAATTCCCGTCAACCCGCGTAATTCAATACTCTGCAGAACAGGTACCGGACTGCTCACCGTAATCGAATGTTCAGCTGAAACCCCTTTGTAGGATGCTGTGATGACGGCCGATCCTGGAGATAAGGCAGTGATTTGACCATCATCACTCACGCTTACGATATCAGGATGACTGCTTATCAAAGTCACGCCATCCACAAGCGAAAGGGGATCATCATAACCATCATAAACCGCATATGCCTTCACTTTACTCGTAACAGTTGTCTCCAGATGTTGAGGTCCCGACAATACTACTGCCCGAGGAGCGACCTCTTCATCCGTTATCCTTAAGTTAAATGTTGCCGGCGCCGCGTCCCCATACTGTGCAGTAATTGTAACCTCACCCTGCGCGATTGCCTGCAAAGTATCATATGTAGCCCCCGTCACTCTGACAACGCTTTCATTATTGCTGCTGATTGTTACCCCTTCGGTAATCCGTGCTGGTTCTGTCATGTTCGCAGAAGTAGCATAAAATGCGGGACGCTGGGACTCTCCTGTCTTCATTGGAGTCAGTCCTGTAATGTCTAAAGCATATATTGCGGAGCTATTATACATCGCTGTCAGACGATCAAAGTAGATCATTCCCTTGTTCTTATTCGTGTCTTTTAGTTCTGTAACATAAATCTGATTAAGTTTCACAGGAGCAGGTATCGAAGCTGGAATGTTAAATGTGATGTACTTCCATCCGCTCCAATTCAGTCCGGTCGATGAGGTGAGGTCCAGAGCTGTTTTTGTACCGTCTGCCCCCTGCACCTGTGCTCGAAGCCAGTGATTGCCCCCATCACCATATACCCATAGCCCCATACTTTTCGGGTTCCCTGGAATGCTTCGACCGGCAGAACCATTCGGATCCTTAAAATTAATGTAGGCTGCAGAAGTGCCTGATGTGCCCGTAAAATCATACGATAAATTCACAGCATGGTTACCATAATAAATCGTCTCCGGTCTGCTTACGAGTCCTAGACTCGCTATGCCTCTAACCGCTGAAGCTTGCAAATCCGTCACATTTTCAAACTCCTCGATCACCCCGGATGAAGAGCTTGCAGGTAATAGATCAGCGACTGGTTCTGGCGCATCGATTAGTTCTGTTTCTATGTCCGGCAATACATCTGCCGATTCCTCCATTTCAATAGAAGGGTCAACGTAGATGTCCGGTAAGTCTTCTACAGGGGAATCAGCCGGTAGATCTGTCCCCATTTCAACCTCCCCTTCAGCTGATACCGATGGTAACATCACACCCCAACCGGAAAGAGTAGTACCAATCATCATTACAATTGCCATCGTCCAGCATATTAACGTTCGACTTCGCCTTGTTTTCCGATTACTCATCATTCACAAATTCACTCCCTATAAAAATAATGAGGCCACTTCGCTGTAAAAATTCCCTTTATCCAGCGTAACAGAGAAGATTGTCCCACCTCCTTTTAGGTTTGTATGAACTCAGGAGAAGTGTAATCACAAGATGCATACTTATCATATTGAAATTTTATTTCGAAATGCAATAGTTTTTCAAAATTTTATTTTCTTTCTGGTTAATAATTTATCTTCATTATTGTAATACATGGATAAAAAACCGAGAGAAAGGAGATATGAATAGAAGATACTCTTACCAGATTCATTGAAAACACGGGATAACCTCTATATATTTATACATATAGTAATGACAAGATATCGACCAAGAAAGGAATCTCATCTTGAAAAAATCGGGAAATACATACTTGAATCTTACACTTGCCATGTTCCGGACCGGGATTCTCGGTTATGGAGGTGGCCCCTCTGTAATCCCGCTCATTCGCCACGAGGCTGTCATGCGTTACAAGTGGATAAGCAACGATGAGTTCGGGGAGGTTCTCGCACTGGCTAACGCATTACCAGGACCTATTGCCACCAAGATGGCCGCCTACCTCGGTTACCAACAAAAAAAGACGCTTGGCGCTATCGTCGCCATTCTCGCCCATATCCTTCCGACCTGTCTAGCCATGATCGTACTGTTGTCTGCCGTTCAATATTTGAGCAGCTCCAAGATTATTGCGGGTATGATTGCTGGCGTTACTCCCGTTATTGCTGTCATGCTAGGCACCATGGCTTATGAATTTGGCGAAAAAGCTGTAAAAGGACTCGGAAAATATGCCGGCTTCGGTTTCTTTGTCCTTGCATTTTTACTGCTTGAAACCATCGAAATTCATCCCGCCATCGTCATCATCCTGTTTCTCGCCTACGGAGCAGTACACTTTAAAATTGTAGCCAAAATGAAAAAGGAACGACGAGATAAGGAGGGCGGTGAATAGTGGAATGGATTCAGCTGTTTATCGGTTTTTTTATCGCCAACGTCCTTGGATACGGAGGAGGCCCAGCTTCAATTCCGCTAATGTACGATGAGGTCGTTACCCGCCAAGCTTGGCTCAGTGATATGGAATTCTCCAATATGCTAGCCTTAGGAAATGCCTTGCCTGGACCGATCGCTACAAAGATCGCTGCCTTTGTCGGGTACGGTGTATCCGGTTGGATAGGCATGCTTTCCGCACTGACAGCAACCGTTGTACCTTCAGCCGTTGCCCTCATACTGCTCTTGAAGCTGCTGCAGAAATATCGTACGTCACCTGTGGTCAAAGGTATGACACTGCTTGTACAGCCTGTCATCGCGATCATGATGGTGACGCTAACTTGGCAGATGGGTAAAAGCTCTATCGTCTCCATCGGTGCTCTACAGACGATAGGCATCGCTGCTGTGGCCTTTTGGGCAATGAATATTCGTAAAATCCATCCTGCTCTGGTCATTCTTGCCGCATTTGCTTACGGTGCTCTTGTCTTATCCCGAATGATGTAAATACTCGATACGCGATAAGCTTCCTAATAAGAAAAAGCTGCCGAATTCGGCAGCTTTTCTTGTCTCAATAAAGTCCATGTGCTTCTCAGTTCACTTGCGCGAGCCATTCCACCAATGCCTTGGCATCATAACGTACAAATGCACCATTTGCCGTTCCAACGTAGATTTCATCTTGAGCTATATTCAGCGCACCATTTCTCGCTTGCTGCTCACGCAGATCGACACTGCCGGTGCGTATATTATAAAATCGTCCAAGCAGACTACCATCCTCTTTACTCAGTACCAGAAGATCTGAACCATGCTGGAGAAGTAAATATGAATCCAGTACAGCGAAGCTGCTGGAAGCTAAACGTGACAAGTCCTCATTCTTTTTTGAAGTCATCTTCATCTTCCATAAGACTTTGCCAGTGTGCTTATCAATAGCAGCTGGTATGCCGTCTATAGCCGCATAGATCGTATCGCCTTCCAGAACAGCCTTGGTTGCTCTGCCCTTGATCGTCCATACTTCCTCTTTCTTCACAGCGTCATAGAGTACACTCTCGTATCTCTTCGCAGAACTATATTCCTCGTCCCCAATACCTCGCTGAACAAAAAGATACTTCTCATCTAACACTTCAAATCGTTCAGAGGATTTAGCAGGATAGACAGCTTCAGGCTTACCGGTATTTACATCAAGCAACACCCACTCCTCACCAAGGAGCATCCATCTCTTGTTGTTATCAGCATCGAGTAGAGGTTCTACACGCTCTCCTCCTGTGTAATATGCATCTAAGGCTGGATCATTAAGCTGCTTTCCCTTCACTTTGTAGCTCCACACTTCTTTTCCGTTTAGCGGATCATATCCTTTAAGCTTATCCCCTTGTTGAATGAGTACGTAAGGGTCTCCCGCTCCTTGATTTAAAATACGAACGTCCCTCAGCAGCGTCTTCTTCCACCGGATCTTACCTGTCACGCTATCGAGTACAGTCACTCCGCCCTTCCTGGATTCAAGTTCAAATGGCGCGTCCTCTACAATGATCGACCGATCAGCTGCTGCCATACGATATGTACCACTCGTTTTCTTCAGCTTGAGCTCCCATATGATCTTGCCGTCTGACAGACGGATATGACGAACCCGGTCCTCATATTCCTTCTTCTCAGGATTATAAGCAGAATACATCGTTACATGTTTACGCTCTGAATCCATTTGTGAAGTAAACCAGCCGAATCCTGCATTTTGCTGCCATAGCTCCTTGCCTGTCGATCGGTTAACAGCATAAAGCGATGAGTTATAATGCATACCGCTGAATCCGCCATCATCTCCTCTGAGCAGAAGAACATCATCATTTCCCCCAAGCAGATAAGTAAAATTAAGATCTCCTTGACTCCTCCATACCGGATCAGCTTCCAGCGTACGTGCAAGAGGGGTTGTAATGAAATCATAGGTGAAATAATAATCATCTCCGGCGCTGCGTCCAGCTTGATACGAGTCTGCAGAAGGTAAGATCCACTGGGTATGTTCTATCTTGCCGGTCTTGCCAAAGGTAACTGTAAACTGCGCATCGTCCCGCTCATATCTCCACGTCTCACCCAGCTGCATCGGTCCGTTAGCCTCCATCTGCAGATTACTGGACGTTTCCTTTATGAGTGGAGTACCAAGCAGCTTCTGAACAGAAGTCGAATGATCTCCGGCTTTTAATTTGAATGTAGTCAGTTCCCTGATCACGTCACTTGAAACGTTCGCGTCCTTATTCCATAGTCCATCAGGAAGAGCCTTCTCACTTTCCACATCCTTCGCATGCACCCAGAACAATCCTGGACGGTAAATTATATTATCCTTATGCCATTCGACTGGATCTACAAGTACTCCGTACCAATCCTTCCACTGCGCGACTGCAACCAGCTCATTCCGAAGGTTAGTCCCAGACCACTTCAGCATACTATCAGGTGCCAGAAATACATTCCGCTTCGATTTCAACTGTATCGTTTTGGGTACAATGCTCTTGGTATTCACAGCTTCTTTCGTTAAATACCATGATGGAATCCATAAGGTACCTCGAGAGGAATCCTTCACTCGAATCATCTCTCCAGCTACCGCGTCCACCTTAAATGTCTCGCCCTTTGTACCGTAGTATTCTATTGCAAGATGATTAAGATTGTTGCTCTTCGTCAATTGTTCGGGAAAATATACCATGTTTTGCTGTAACGTCACCTTATCGCCCGTTTTAACCGTCCTTGCTACATCTGCAGAGAAACCCACTGCCGTCTCTGCACCGACCTGCTGCACCTGGGTGACCTGACTTAGCAACAAAGAAACGCTTACCACTGTCATAAAGCCATACTTGAGCATGTTATGGAGAGAAATTTGCTTGTTCATTAGATCCATCCTTTCAGGTGAAAGACGCATACTGATTAAACGTCTAAATCGATTTAATAGTTCCGCTGAAAAGGACGAAAATTTTAAAATGGCACCGCATACGTCTGACAACGGTTACCCTTCCGAACGTCTGGCAGATGTGAGTGCTGCAAGTTTCTTCTTATGATTCCAATCGACCTCGATATCGAATTTCTTACAAAATTCACGAAGTGGAATGAGTGTATCCGCAGCGGTTTCTCCTCTTAACATCAATGAAAAATGAACGGACTCCACATTATTGAGGCCCCTCGAATCGATTCCTAACAAAAGCAGGCGATCCCAGAGTGAATAACTCGGATCGCCTGCTTATAATCTAATGTATCTATTGCCGTTCCGGTAACGGCAGGAACAGCATGTTAACCGCTAGATTGCTGCCGGATGCGGGCACGAACTGAAAGGTAACTGTCTCAGCACGACTGCCTGTTCGGTACAGCATACCTGCTTCGGACTGATCCTTCAGGATGCTTCCCTCCGTCATCTGTACAGCTTTTTCGTTAACGAGAAATGCACCCGCGTAATGACCGCCACGCGCATTCAGTGCAACCAAAGTGTTCCTCTGTTAGATGCTCAGGACTATTACTCATATGAAACTTTTGTTGTTAGCAGAAGTTGCGTAGGGGATAGAATCCATGAGTTATACGGAGGAGCCATCCACTTCATATTTATGCCCAATAGGTGTGAACAGCCGTTCATAGTCTTCCTTCGAATACACAAGTTCATCTCCATGTCAGTGATAGTGACTTTCCTTCTTTAACTAGTGTACTTCCCGTCATATCGGCCCAGCTGCTGAGGGGAATCATCAGCGTTCCTTGCTGCGTAAATGTGTGGGCTTCCATCATGTTAGTTGAACCGTTAGCGGTATAAGCTCTGCTACCAGCTCTGAAATGCACCTTCATGTTCTTATCCGAAACAATCGTTTCCTTTGTTCTTGAATCATAGGTCAGATTCAAACCGAATAGCTCAGCCATCGTAATAACCGGTACATAATAATAGCCTCTCCTATACGCCATCGGTTGTGCGGCTTTTACTGGCTGACCATTGTAGATAAACGTAGCACTGGATGTAGACAAAACAAGCCGATTGACTGTGCTTGAAACTGAAGTCTCGGGCACAGCCCCCCCGGATGCGGTTCCTTTTTCTAAAACGGCTGAATTATTACTAAAATCAAACAGAGCACCCTGATGACTCGTCGCTGCATTAACAGCATGAATACCACCCCAGAGATTTATGGCTATAATAGGCACAAGGAGCAGGATACGAGCTTTATTATTACGGGCAGGAGCACGGTGTTCTTCCATATCACTATCTCCTCCGAGCTTACTGCTGTAACTTTCACAGCTAAGTTCTATATATATGAAACCGTGTCTCAAAGGTCGTCTTCTGACGATCACTGCGCACGGTAATTTCTCCACCTTGTGTCTCAATAATGCTCTTTGTAATAGCTAGACCGAGCCCAGTTCCCCCTGTCTCCTTCGAGCGCGAGCCCTCCACCCGGTAGAACCGGTCAAAGATAAAGGGAATATCCCTTTCAGGTATCGGATCACCATAGTTGGTAAAACTCACAACTACCTGATCATGGTCTCTGCGAACAGCGATATCGACTACCTTGCCCGATCTCCCGTACCGCAGTGCATTCGTCATAAGATTCTCATATGCCCGAACAAGCTGACTGCCATCCGCCATGATCTTTAGCTGCCTTTCATTCGCCTCCAGCACGCATTCCATCCCAGCCTTTTCGAAGCTCGGTACGAATTCCTCGGCTAGTTGTCCAATAAAATCAACCATATCAAGCTCTTCCATGTCGAGCGGAAGCCCATTGTTAATCCGTGTGTATTCAAACAAATCATCGATCAATTTTTTCAAAGCCAGTGATTTTTCATAGGCAATGTTCACGTAATATCGCAGCTCTACCTCATCTTGATAGCGATCTTTCTCGATAACCTCCAGAAATCCGAGTATAGAGGTTAGTGGAGTCCGCAGGTCATGTGAGACCCCGGTGATCAGATCGTTCTTCGTTTTCTCTGCATTGCGCTCTTCCTGTATGGAATGGCTGAGCTGTCTGCTCATCTGATTAATACTGTCTGCCACTTCACCGAGCTTACTACCCGGTCGAACCGGTATTTGGGTATCAAAGTTCCCTTTCGCGATCTCACGCAGTCCGTAGGTAATCTCCTCAAGATAGAGGCTAAGCTGCTCTGTCATCTGATTCATGCTATTTGCTACTTCTCCAATCTCATCATTGGAATTCAGCTTAATTTGATAATCGAACCTTCCGTTCGATATCTCTTTCACGCCTGTGTTAATCTCATTCAATTGACGAACGAAACGTTTGCTGTTCATGAAGAAGCTCACAAAAAAAACAACGAACCCCACAACGATCATCACCGGAAGAGAGCCGATATTATTAACGATCCACCGGAGAGGAATATTTATCGGTTTAACATCTACAAGAAGCGTACTTACGGCATAGCAAATAAGAAGTGATATAGCAGTAACTCCGAAGCTGGACAATAGCAGAAGGATAAGCTTCCAGCGGATCGTATGGAGTAATTTCGTTCTCATCATCCTTCACCTCTGCCTAGATTTACTCAATTTTGTAACCAATTCCCCATACCGTTTTGATATATTCCGGTCGCTGAGGATCCTTCTCAATCTTTTCCCTCAGCTTTCGAATATGGACCATAACCGTATTCTTGGATTCCATGAACGGCTCGTTCCATACTTCAACATAAAGCTTGTCCATGCTTAGCACCAGTCCTCGGTTAATGGCCAGTGTATGAAGCAGCGCGAACTCTCTGGGTGTCAATTTAATTTCTTTGCCGTCCACGGTAACCCGGTGGGATGCTACATTAATGATCAAATCGTCAATCTGAATCTCGTTCTCGTTCTGAACCGTCTTCGTACCCAGCTGGTTATATCGCCGAAGCTGTGATTTTATACGTGCGATTAATTCCAGCGGACTGAAAGGCTTGGTAACATAATCATCTGCTCCAATACTGAGACCGGCGATCTTATCAATTTCTTGGCTTTTGGCTGATAGCATAATGATGGGCGTATTGTTCTCTTCCCGAATCTTCATACATGCCTGTATGCCATCCATTTTCGGCATCATGACATCGAGGATGATGAGATCAACCTTGTGTGTTTTTAAGATCTCTAGTGCTTCCAGGCCATTTGATGCTTTGAGCAGCGTATACCCTTCATTTTTCACGTAAATATCCATTAGTTTGATAATCTCTGTTTCATCATCCACCATGAGTATTGTTACTTCAGCCATAGCTCCTCCTTGATAAAGATCTATTTAACCCATTTTAATTACTTGCTTACAGTGGCAGCCGTATTTTCAATTCGTTGTTTAGCTTTCTTTGGTTTTGAAATATTACCGAACACAATCCAGGAGAAGGGAACATATCGCACAGTTAATGCCACGACGATACAGGAACAGAACAGAGCTGTTAGAAACCCGCCAGCGTACCACATATGAGTTATGATCGAACTTCCGGTTTGCGGTGGAAACTGTCTATACACAAGCAAAAAGAACGGATGGATCAAATACACACCGAATGATAGAGCACCTAGCTTATCCAGCGGAGCTGTCAGTTTTCGAGGTGCTTTTCTGTACACAACAATGGCTAACTGTAATAGAACCATAGCCCCTAAATACGTGTGCAAGTTCCATAGCAGTTCATATAATGTTGAGTTATACTGCGTGCCGTATAAACGACTGTTGTAATAAATATATACGTGAGCGAGTCCCGCTGTTGCCCAACCTGCCCATAACACAATCCATCCAGCCATTCGGCCCAAAGTCGCTTTTTCCCGGCTCATAACAAACCAGCCTTTAAGCTTCGGATAATATATGCCGATAAAGGCACCTAGCATGAAATAGGCCATGTATGAAAGTGACCAGCTTCCTTTATTCGGTACTTGCAAGTAGTATTTGTTCAATAGGATAAATGCCCACTGCACAGCAAGACCGATCGGAATAGCCCATTTCGAAAGCTGCGGGATTTTTTTGAACAGCAATAGGATGAGCGGAAACAGCACGTAAAACTGAATGCTAATAAATACGAAATAGAGATGAGTATAGGCTTTTCCCGTTAACAGCTTGCTGAAAAAGCTTATAATCGTATCCTGTAGTGAACGGTCCTGATAGTAAATGACATGAAGCAGACCGAAATAAAACACAGAGAACACAATATACGGAATGATGATATACAGCATTCTTTTCTTGAAAAAACCACCAATTAACTCTTTGGTCAATGGCCGTTCATAATAATTGTAAAACAGTACAAAACTGCTTAAGAAAATAAACGTTGGTGTCCCATACTTCATAAAGATGTTCATAAAATTGTAAATGAAGAAGTAGTTTGAATTCACCATTGCAGTTGCAGCATAGGATGTGGAATGCACAGACAACACACCCAAAATAGCGAATGCACGCACCAGCTGCAGCTCAGGTAGTTTCTCGCGCTTCTTCAGTATTTCCGGTTTGGTTGACATTGTTTAACCTCCAATATAACTAGGTTTCGTCTCGCTCCCGAAGTGAAGCGTCGTAACCTAATATACTGGACAGTTCTTAACACCATGCTTCTTAAGTTCTTAACATTTGCTTAAGATTTGTGCTGACACCCATTTACTTAGTATATTCCAAGATTATAGCGAACAAACAGAATAATATATATTACTACGATCACGAAACAACAAACAAGCCTATCCATAGTCGGATAGGCTTGTTGTGCATAGTTCAGAAAACTTGATCTAGCCGTTTACCAAAAGCTCTTTCAACTGATTGATTTGTTTACGCTCCCCAGCAAGGACCAGCGTAGAGCCAGCTGTAAGACGGTCGTCCGGACCAGGATTAATCTTCTGCTCATTCTTTCTCACGATAGCTAGAACATTAGCACCGGTACGCTGACGAACCTGTAGATCCGCAATCGTCTTATCTACCCCTTTATAGTGAGGCTCAATACGGTACCATTCAATAATCAGATCATCAAGGGAAACTTCAACGGTCTCTAGCGCTTTTGGCTTGTATGTCATTCCTCCGATAATACCCGCGATCTGACGAGCCTCATCGTCTTCCAGAGAAACCATGGAGATGCTTTCATCCGGATCATCATCTTCATAATGATACAGCTCTCTGCGGCCATCATCATGTATGACAATCACCAGTTTATCTCCGGATCTCGTATTCACTTGAAACTTCTTACCGATCCCAGGCAGATCGGATTCTCTGATCATACTCATTCTTAGAATCCTCCCGTTCAACTGCATATTCTGTGTCTTCATCTTACTCCTAACATGAAGATAACATACTTTAGTAGTCTACTAGCAATTATTACCCTTTTTCTTTCACATTAATTTTGGGCTCGCTCCATTTAAACACTTTGTTCATCACTTTGTAAATATGTTTTGATTCTTTGGTTAACAATGGACCCAGTATCGCCAACACTAAAACATAAAGAGCAGAGAAAGGCTTCAAGATAGGCGCCAAGCCTCCAGCAATCCCGAGATTAGCTACAATGATGGTGAATTCTCCCCTAGCCATAATAGTTAATCCAATATTAGCTGAAGATTTATGAGATAAACCTGCTTTACGTCCTGCAAGCATCCCTGCAATAAAGTTACATATGATCGTCAGAACGATAGCTCCAAGTGCCATCCATGCAGCATCACCCAGAGCAAGTGGATCTATACTCAGCCCGAAACTGAAGAAGAAAATCGCCCCGAAGAAATCTCGAAAAGGAACAACGAGGTGTTCGATTCTTTTGCTGTGTTCTGTTTCCGATAGAGCAAGACCGAACAAAAGCGCACCGATCGCCTCTGCAACGTGTAGTGTCTCGGAGAACCCAGCGATGAAGAACAATGCTGAAAAGACTACGATGATAAATATTTCACTTGATGCAATATTAAGAAGCTTATTTAAAATCGGTGTACCCTTTCTAGCGATTAAGAAGAACAACAGCATATATCCGATGGATATTGATACCGATAGCAGCGTCGCTCCAACCGACGTTGCTCCTCCAAGCAAAAGTCCAGACATCACGGACAAAAACACGGCTAGAAAAATATCATCAAACAAAATCATTCCGAGAATCAATTCGGTTTCCGAATTACCGGTACGTCTCAAATCCACCAAAACCTTTGCAACGATGGCGCTTGATGAGACAGAAAGCATTCCCGCTATAATTAATGTTTCATACAGCGGCAAACCGAACATAAAACCATACCCGACCCCAACAATAAAGTTCAACAGAACATAGACAGTTCCACCAAACACAATATTTTTGCCGGATTTAATTAATTTCTGGACTGAAAACTCCAGACCCAGATAAAACAGTAGGAACAATACCCCAATCCGCCCTAAAAAATCGATGATACTTTGACTTTCAATAAATTTAAAGTCAAATATTCCGATCGTTGGTGCATGTGGCCCTACCAGCATTCCAAGTACAATGAGAAATGGAATGATCGAAAACTTCAACTTGCCTGCTAAAACGGAAGCTAGGGCTATTAGCATAAGGGCCGTACCGACTTCAAAGATCATGTGGTCCATACAACGTTCGTCCTCCTCCTTAACGATGACTTATAGGCAATCATTTATATTATACAAAAAAAGTGCATAACTTTACAAAGAAATCAGATATATTTAGTCATATTTATTTTTTATATAACAAAAGATACATATAAAAAAGCTTGAATTATCCATAGTTTTTAAATATTTTCCATTCTCAACATGAAGTAAAAAAGAAGTTTGAACTCCTCGATTATAGAAAAATAATGTATAATTATTCATTTTATTGTCAAAAAAAATAGCGATACCTTTTAGTTTTCACCAAAAAGACGTCGCTATTCTAAAAATTATAATTACTGCTACTTAAACCAGCCCTTCTCCTTGAAGCGTGTTATGGCCTCAATCCGGTTACTGACACCAAGCTTATCAAGAATCACCGATATGTAATTGCGAACAGTACCTGTCGTAATAAACAGTTCACTGGCAATTTCCTTTGTATTCTTACCGTCTGCAATAAGGCCAAGCACTTCCTTTTCCCGCTCAGTTAAAGGATTCTCCTCGCCATAAGCTCCGTCAACAAGTTCTGGGGCATAAATGCGCCGGCCGGCCATAATGCTGCGAATTGAAGTAGCAAGCTCTTCACTAGGACTATCCTTTAGCAAATAGCCGTGGGCTCCAGCTTTCAAAGCTCGTTCAAAATATCCGGGACGCGCAAAGGTCGTTAAGATCATAATCTTACAGCCCATCCCCTTCAGTTCTTCAGCCGCCTCTAATCCGCTTTTGATCGGCATCTCGATGTCCATGATGCACACATCCGGTTGATGAAGATGGACAAGCTTTACAGCGTCCTCTCCGTTATTCGCCGTTCCTACCACCTGCATATCGTCTTCCAGATCCAGCAGAGAGGCTAGAGCCCCTAGCAGCATCCGCTGATCTTCGGCGATGACTACTGAAATCATACCCTCGTCTCCTCCTCCAGTTGTATAAGCACGTTAGGTACTTTTATCACCAGAATCGTTCCCTGATCTGACTTCATCTCCATGCTTCCATTTACAAATTCTAGCCGCTCCCTCATCCCTCTCAGACCGTTACCACGGGCATATGCGGTTTCACTCGGTATACCAATTCCGTTATCTTTAACAGTGATGGTAAGTTCACTTCTACCAGGTTCAATTGAAATAGAACAAGCCGTTGCACTGCTATGCTTCACGATATTATTGACCGCTTCCTTCAAGCACATACTGAGTACATTTTCATTCATTAGCGATATGTTGTTCAGCTCCGGATTCCCCACAAGCGCAAACTCAATCTGAGCAGCCTTTAGGATCTGGGAAATCCGAAAAATCTCATCCTCCAGACGAGTTCCCCGCATTTCGGTGACCATCTCTCGAACTTCCTTCAGCGCACTTCTAGCTGTCTGCCTAACATCATTGATTTCGGCTTGTGCTCGGGCCGGATTTTTCGTAATGAGCTTACTCGCAAGGTCACTTTTCAGACCGATCAGAGACAGCTTCTGACCCAGCGTATCGTGAAGATCACGAGCTATCCGCTGCCGTTCCTCAAGCTTCACCATTTCTGATATTTTCTTATTCGCGTCTTCAAGCTGTACTTGGAGTTTATCATTCTTATTGCGGTTATATGTCGTTACTGGCAGCAGGATAACTGCTACTACACTGAGCATTACAAAAGGCAACTGCGTAATAAACCATGGCATTTTCGATATAAATCCATAGTTAATCGTAATGACTGTCGTGATCAGATGAATCGAATATAATGTGAAAAATCCGATCCGGCTCTTAATATTCCCAATGAAGAAGGCTAAGAAAAGCGAGAAATATACATAACCAAATACTAGTGACATGGAAATTGATATCAGTATTTGAACGCTTGTCCAGAAATACACGAGCCACCCCTTCGATACAAAGGAGAGCACATAACAGGCAAAGAAGACAACAATCATAATAATTCCGAACACGATCTGATACGTGGACGAAGAACGAAATATAAAGTAAAAAGGAAGGATATAAAAGACGACCCATACATACGGATTTAATCCCGTATTTCTCTGAAAAATCTGATGCCATTTCTGCATGGGCTGCCCACCTTAATTAATCTTTGTTACCTGTATTTTATCATAAACGCAACCGACTAAGCGTTATTTTCCTTGCAAGCCTGGCTTCTGTAGGTGCCGGGACTCTGTTACAGATACTGCGGAATCTGGTTTAAGCTTCGCTCGTTTCATGCGTTTCAAATCTTTGAAGCTGATGAACGTCTTGTTCTCTTCATCCCACAGCCGGAAGTTCAGTGCTTTAAGGCTGGTGCGGATCGTAATCGTCGTTGCCTTTTGCAAAGGTCGGGATGCATTATGAGCTTTTTCAAGATTATAATTCGGAACTTTCGGACTCAAGTGATGCACGTGATGGAAACCAATGTTACCAGTAATCCATTGCAGCAATTTGGGAAGCTTGTAATATGAACTACCATCCACTGCGGCATTAATGTAAGACCACTCTTCATCATGCTCGAAATAGGTTTCTTCAAACTGGTGCTGTACATAGAACAACCAGATGCCCATCACACCAGAAAAGAAGAAGATCGGCGCTTGTACCAGAACAAAGGCCTGCCATCCAATCGCCCAGCAAAGCAACGCATACAGCGCAACCAAAGATACATTCGTAATGTAAGTGCTAATCTTCTCTTTACGCTTCGCGCCTTTCCGATTGAAGCGATAAGTCAACAGAAATATAAAAATCGGTCCCAGTCCAAACGTTACAAGCGGGTGTCTATAAAAACGATATGCAATCCGAGTCCAGATTGAAGCTGCTTGGTACTCTTCCACCGTGAGAATCCACATATCACCCGTTCCACGCTTATCCAGATTACTACTCGTCGCATGGTGGATGGAATGGCTTATTTTCCACTTTTGATAGGGGACAAGGGTAATCACACCAGTAATGGTACCGATGATTTCGTTTGCCCGGCGGTTCTTGAAGAAAGACTGGTGACAACAATCATGAAATATAATAAATGTCCGAATGACAAATCCGGATGCAACAATCGCAATAGGAATCGTTAACCAGTAAGATACAGACAGGCTTAAATATGCGGCATACCACAGTAATACCAAAGGTACTAACGTGTTAAACAGCTGCCGGATACTTGATTTCGTCTCTATTTTTTCATAGGGTGCTACATCTTTCTTCAAGCTGGACAGGTTGTTTGGCTGGGCCATTGCAGGTCTCCTCCTCGATATGACACATGTATGTGTTAAATACCTAATACACACGAATCTATCTTCATTATAGGTGCGCCTGGTCATAGTATGTAGTCATAAACGTCAAGTCGTGAGTATGACAAATGTCATATAGAGGGGGCGATATGCATGTGTTTTTTTATATAAAAAAAGAAAAACCCAAGCTTCTGGCAGCTTGAGCATGCGTAAAAATCGTTGTTATCTGTTATATCACTGTCTTAAAATTCAAAATTATAATTTCTCATCTGCAGGATAACGGAGACCGATCTGTCGTCTTGCTTCCTCAGCAATCTCTGCCGTGATGAGTGAATTCTCCAGCGAATTGATTACGCTGTCTCTTTTGCCTGTTTCCAGCAGGTCGATAAACTCTTTCGCTTCATAATACATGGACTCATGAGTTTGGGTTTGTGTAATATCCTCGATCGTTCCATCTCGATAGTAAATCTTCACATCATAAGGCTGATTAATCTTATCGATGACCATTGTACCGTTCTCACCTTGTATTTCGGCAGGAACATAGGAATGACTGATTTTAGAATGCATGATCACGCCATCCATCTCCGGATATTTAAGCAATAGACTCCCTTCTCCATCTACTCCTGAAGATAGCATTGTCCCAACAGCTTGAACCGCATCCGGTTTACCAAACAAAGTTACCATCGGATAAATACAATAAACCCCCAAATCCATTAGTGATCCGTTTGAGAACTGAGGATTAAAGGCGTTAAGTATAGTCCCCTGCTGAAAAGCATCATAACGCGACGAATATTGGCAGTAGCTCGCAAAATACCGACGTACCAAGCCTAGCTTATACAGGTTGTCCTTAATCGCTTTGAAATTCGGCATGAGAGTTGATTTTAGCGCCTCCATAAGCAATACATCGTTCTCTTTTGCTGTAGAGATCATACTTCTCACTTCCTCCACATTCGAAGCCATCGGTTTTTCGCATAATACGTGCTTGCCATGATTCATGCATAGAATAGCTTGTTCTGCGTGGAAAGAGTTTGGACTCGCAATATAGACAGCGTCCACCTCGTCGCTAGATGCCATTTGCTGCAGATCTGTATAGACAGCTGGACGAGTATCATATTTTGCCGCAAAGGCTGTCCCCTTTTCTTCTGAACGAGAATAAACCGCAGTCAGGATGAACTGCTCCGTCTCCATGGCCGCCTGTATGAAACGTTCTGTAATCCAGTTGGTACCGATAATTCCAAAGCGCACTTTCATGACTTCTTCGCCTTCCTTCCTGTAATATGCAGGCGGCGCTTAGCCGCCCCTTATTCCCAACCCTCAAAAGATGCAATGATCTTACGTGCTTCCTCCGGAATCGGCGTGCTCTTCCCGCTCTTGGTGTCAATAAGCACAATCGTCCCGCGTCCTGCTGCCTTTAGCTGGTCGTTCACCACAATCGCATACTGTATTTCCATAGAGGATCGACCAATTTCAGCTACCTTCACATGCAGAACTAGTGGATCCTTGAGATACATTTGCGCAAGATACTGGCACTCCAGATCTGCAACAACAGATACCTTAAGTTCACTAAACAATTCTTCCGTCAATCCCAGATTCTCGAAGTACTCAATTCTTCCTTGTTCGAAATACATGAAATAACTTACGTTATTCACATGTCCCAACATATCTGTCTCGCAGTAGCGAATCTTGATCGGAATAGAGAAATGGAATGTATTTAACCAGCTCTGAGGATCTGGTTGTATAAAACTTTCTTTTTTCATGATGAATCCCCTTTCGCGGTGTGTAAAGCCACTTCTACAAGAATAATGAATACAAGTTATCCCCGTCAACAACCACCTTCATCATGAATTGGTTGACTCTCGCCATTAATCGACTTGATTCGCCTGTTTCCTATGTTTCGATGTGTTATCGTATATTTCCTTCTACATGAGCAAGTTAGTACTTTGGTACAACGAGCAAAAATAAAGGAGTTGCCCCTCAGTAGAAAAAAATCTACTTTGGGACAGCTCCTCCAATCGTTTAAAACTTTTTCTTGTAATAAGTAATGGCCAAAGCCAGTGCGAGTACAGATCCCTTCACAATGTCCATCGCATAATAAGGAACGGACAGCATGATCAGACCATTTTGCAATATACCGATCAGTACAGCCCCAACAAAAGTTCCAAGCGCATTCGGTTTACCTGCACCCAGAACGGAATATCCGATAAAGGCTGCCGCAACAGCATCCATCAAATAAGGTCCGCCGGAATTCACCTCTGCATTCATTACCCGCGCACCCAGTACAATACCGCCGATGGCTGCAAACAGTGCTGAAATCACATATGCCGCAAGCCGGTATTTGCTAACTGCAATGCCTGAGAGCTCAGCAGCTTCACGGTTTCCACCTATCATATACATATATCTTCCGTGCTTCGTATAGGTAAGAAACAAGTGAACGAGCACCACTACAAGCAGCATAATGATGATAATCCAAGGAACCTGTCCGATCTTCTCAAACACCGCCGGTATTTTTCCAGTGGCAAAATCGCCATTCGGCATAATCATGTTCTGCGAGACGGTAGCGCCCCGGGTATATGTAAGAGCAACTCCTTGAAAGATAAACATCGTTGCCAGTGTCATAAGCATATCCTGAATTTTGAAGTTGATCACGAGAAATGCGTTTATAAGTCCCACAGCAAGACAGAATACAAGTGTAATAACAACGCCTGCGCCAATATTCTGACCATGCCAGACGAACATAGAGATGACCAGCGCATTGGCAAGTGAAGCTGTAGAACCTACCGAAAGGTCGAACCCGCCAACAGCTAAAGAAACGGTAAGACCAACGGCAATAATAGTAACGATAGAGATCGAACGTAAAATATTAATAATATTGCCGCTACTCAAAAAATTATCATTTAGGATGCCAAATACCGCAATCAATACCACAACTGTAATAATCGTGCCGTATTTATATAGAAAATCAAATGCGCTGCGCGCCGGCTTCTCCTGTAAAGCTCTTGCTGTATTCATGTCAATCCGCCTCCTGTGCAGTACAACAATATCTCCTCTTCACTGCTGCCCTCTGTCTTCAGTTCCTTAATGACGCTGCCGTCATACATAACATAGACCCGATCGGAAATACCAACAATTTCGGACAATTCGCTGGATGCGTACAACACGCACTTGCCCCGCTGCGCCAGCTCCTCCACCAGTTCGAAAATATCCCGCTTGGCTCCCACGTCTACACCCTTGGTCGGTTCGTCAAAAATGTACACGTCGGCATCGACTAACAGCCATTTGCCGATGGCAACTTTCTGTTGATTGCCTCCAGACAGACTGCTTACCTTCGTTCGTTCATCAGGCGTTTTAATGCCCAGATTATCGATGATCATGGCCGAGGTACTCTTTTCTTTCGCAGGACTAAGCCAAGATCCCCATCTGCAGAATCTTGATAACATCGCTGCCGTCAAATTAACCGCAACCGATTCTTCAACGAAGACACCTTCACGGCGACGCTCCTCTGGAACGAGCGCTATTCCTTGCCGAACTGCATCGTACGGCGATGAAATCCGAAGCGGCTTCCCCCGAAAACTCAGCTCACCTGATGATGTCTTTGAAGCGCCGAATAAAGCGCGACATAGCTCCGTCTTCCCGGCTCCAACCAGACCGGCAAGCCCCACAATTTCCCCTTCGCGAATATGTAGATTCACATCGTGAACCCTTCCACGGTCATTGATACTACGTGCCTCGAACAGTACCTCACCGATCTCGCTTTTCTTATAAGGGAATTGCTGCTCCAGCTTGGCATCCAGCATATGCTCCACAACCTGCGGCTGCTCTATGTTGATGATATGATCACTCGCTACCCGTTTCCCATCACGCAAGATCGTAATTTCATCACAGATCTCATACAATTCAGGAAGTCTATGCGATATGAATATCACTCCAACACCATCCCCCTTTAGCTGCCTCACAATGGAGAAGAGCTGCTCGGTTTCGCTATGACTAAGTGGCGCTGTCGGCTCATCCAATACAAGAATACGACATTGCTTCGAGATCGACCTAGCGATAAGCACCATCTGCTTCTCGGCTAGCGTCAGTTCCTGAATTAACTTACGCGTAGAAATATGGATGTTCATCCGGTCTAGGATTGCTTGTGCCTCCTGATGAAGTTCCTTCCACTGGATTACTTGACGCTTGCCCATATCATGAACCATCCGGTCTAACATAATATTCTCGGCAACACTCAGATTGTGAATGAGTGCTGTATCTACCTCTTGATACACAACTTGAATACCAAGATCCTTAGCGTCTTTAGGTGAAGCAATCGTAACCTTGTGATCTTCAAGCCAAATCTCGCCCTCGAAGTGATCATAGGCTCCCGCAAGAATTTTCATCAGAGTGGATTTTCCCGCTCCATTTGCCCCGATTAGGGCATGAGTGCTACCAGCCTTCAGTTCAAAATCAACTTCACTTAAAGCTTTCACGCCTGGAAAAGAGATCGAAATCTGTTTCATCCGAAGCAATGGAGCGGCGTGGTCTGCCGTCACGGATGCATGTGCTGTAGTTGAGACTGCCAATGAAGACCACCTTCCCTTTCAAAAAAATAGGACGCCCTTATCAATGAACAAGATAAGAGCGCCTGCGGCATATTATTTACCGTTAGCTTGCTTCAAGGCTTTCATCCAATCCTCTTCAAAGTCGGCACTTGTACCCCAGCCCGGAATAATATTGCTAAGATTCACCATGTTCACCGCTTCACTGGATTTCTCAAGGCTTGCGCGATCAATAAGTGTCGCTTCCAGATTGTGTGTGGCAGGCGTTTCCTCACCCGCAATTTTCTTGGCCAAAAGTCTAACGTTTACTGCACCAATCATCTTCGGATCTACCGCAGCGGTAGCGACCCATGGACTGCCATCTTTCTGCATAATCTCTAGATCGGAATTGGATACATCAATACCATAGATCTTGATTTCGGTCCGGTTCGCCTCGATCAGAGCTCTCGCAGCACCAATAGCGAAGGCATCCCAGCTGGCATAAATCGCGTCGATTTCACCTTTCGGATGTTTAGTCAGCATGGCAGCTACAGCATTCTGTGTATCTACCGAAGTGTCTGCGCTAGCTACACCGAAACGTTCAATTTCTTTAATACCCGGGTTGTTCTTCAGTGTTTCCTGATACACCGCATTACGGCGAACCATCGGTGGGAACCCGTCTACCCATAGATAAACGATATTAGCCTCTGTACCTTGCTCCTCTACCATTTTGTCGAGGGCAAACTTCGCGAGTGCCTCGTCATCCTGAGAAGTCAGGGTTACACCTTTAATGTCGGCAAGCTCTGGAACGGAGTCAAAAGCGACAACCGGTATTCCCTTCTCTGTCAGCTTCTTCACATCTTCAACTGTAGCTGGATCATCACCGTGTGAAAGAATCACGCCGTCATAACCATTATTCATAGCCTGAGCGATAGCATCGTGGAATTTAGCACTGTCACCATTCGCGGAGAATGTATCTACTTTGAAGCCTAACGCTTCGCCCTCCTGTTTCGCTCCCGCCAAGAACTGCGCAGTATGATCATCGCCGCCGATTTTACGGATGGCCATCAATTTGATTTCGTCCTTCTCGGCAATACCTGCTGGCAAGTTATCTACTTGAGCCTTCCCACTTTCCTTGCCGGACTGAGCGCAACCAGTCGCCAGAATGACAACAGACAGCAGCAAGCTAGTTAGCTTGTACCACGATTTACTCCCCTTCATTTCTCTTCCCCCCAAAATATGTATGTCGATTTATTACAAGTAATCCTATCGGATTTATCAGGGGGAGTCAATAGATTTATAGAATTACTTCAAGCCAATTCCCATCGTTTCCATCCAAGCCCGCGCTATCAGCGCATGACCAGCTGGTGAAGGATGCACACCGTCCGGAGCCCAGTAAGCAGGCTCGCGGCGTGCAGCTGCGGCTGCAAATAATCCATCAAGGGGTACAAGTAAGGCGTCAAATTCTGCTGCAAGCTCTCTTACCGCGATGATCTTCGGATCCAGATCCTCACGCCAAGCCTTACGGTCCTCTGGATAAGGCAATACGAATGGCTCAAGAAGGATCAGCTTGGCATCGAGTGTTTCCTTTGTCTGCTTCAACAACTCCCGATAACCTGCTTTGAATGCTTCCGTGCTCGTTGGATCTTTTGCATCATCATAACGACGCCAGCAATCATTAATCCCGATGTATACAGATACCCAGGTTGGTTTTAGATCGAGACAATCCTCTTGCCATCTTGCCCGCAAATCTTTAACACGGTTTCCGCTGATTCCGCG
Source organism: Paenibacillus sp. GCM10028914 (assembly GCF_042666275.1). Lineage (NCBI taxonomy): Bacteria > Bacillati > Bacillota > Bacilli > Caryophanales > Paenibacillaceae > Paenibacillus > Paenibacillus sp. GCM10028914. The sequence goes on along the minus strand of NZ_JBHTFO010000004.1, from coordinate 70,783 downwards.
GTTTAAAAATGTAATATTCATCTCTGGATGGTTCATACCTACCAAACCCGCGGTCAATAGCGGATACCCTGTACCCAGATCATTCGGGTTCATCCGGTCTCTTCCAGCATCCGTAATACTATCTCCTTGAAAAAGGACGATATCATCTTTACGCAGTCTCATTATATCTATTCCTCCTGCACATCTTTTTTTGGGACTATATATCAACATTCGCCGCTAACAACGGTTTACAAATACTATCTAATCATCCCCACATTATTTGTCAATATATTTCTTTACTAATTATTCTTCATTCCCCTCCCTCTTCCTTCGACAACCTTTTGACTACAAAAACCAGGATTGCACTCATAATGATGTAAAATATGATTTTTGCTGGAACACTATATGGAGAAACTAGAATACCGATCAAGAAAAATAGATTAAATATAACATATAGAATTTTACTTCCCATAAAAGTCCTCCTCATCCAGTCCCCCTTAAGTATATCACCCCAACAACGGCTTACTGAACTACGTGACGCATCCACTTGAGATGAAGTCTATCTTAACGCTGCTGCAACAAAAAAAGAGTTCTCCTCCCAGATGTCTAGTAAATCTAGAAGAAGAACTCTTACTATATATATGAATTTATGCTGAAGTACTTACTGGCTGGGCAACCCAGTGTCCTTTAGACACTTCGACCAGCTCTGAATGCTCTAAATTATATTTATCCTCACCCGTACGTTCTTCCATTAGGACACGCTTTTTCTTCGATTCCACTTTCGGATCTGGAACTGGAATAGCGGACAATAATGATTTGGTGTAATCATGCTGCGGGTTCGAGTACAGTTCTTCGCTTTCTGCCAGTTCTACGATTTTCCCCATATACATGACGGCTACACGATCACTGATATGCTTGACCATGGAAAGATCATGGGCAATGAACAGATACGTCAAACCTAGACGGTGCTGAAGCTCTTCTAACAGCTTAACGATCTGTGATTGTATCGAAACATCGAGTGCCGACAACGGCTCATCACAGACGATGAATTTCGGCTCTACCGCAAGCGCACGTGCAATACCGATACGCTGACGCTGTCCACCCGAGAACTCATGCGGGTATCTGAGCGCAAATGCCGGGTCGAGCCCTACCATATCCAGAAGCTCCTCTACCCTTTTTCTACGTTCTTGCTTGCTTCCTGACAACTTGTGCACATCCAGTGCTTCACCGATAATATCCAGTACTTTAAGCCGAGGATTCAGCGATGCATATGGATCTTGAAAGATCATCTGCATATGTTGCCGCATCTTCTTCATCTCGGATGTAGTCAGGCGGTTTACCGCCATGCCCTTATAAAGCACTTCTCCTCCGGTCGGTTGATGCAGACGGAGTATAGCTCTTCCCGTTGTCGATTTACCACAGCCCGATTCACCTACAACGCCGAGTGTTTCACCCGCATTAATATGAAAACTAATATCGTTAACAGCTTTCAGCACCTTGCCTTTACCCATATCAAAATATTGCTTCAACGACTTCACTTCAAGCAGCGGGCGCTCAAGGTCCGATCCCGTAAGGATAAGTGGCGCCGGCTTCGGCTTCTTCTTCTCATCCAGACGAGGTAGTGCATTCAGCAGCTTGAGTGTATAAGGATGCTGGGGATTCTCAAAAATCTCCTCCGTCGTTCCAGTCTCAACGATCAATCCATCCTTCATAACCGCAACACGGTCACACATTCCGGCGACAACACCGAGATCATGCGTAATTAAGATGATCGATGTACCAAAGCGCTCCTGCATATTCTTCATCAAGTTTAAGATTTGAGCCTGAATCGTGACATCAAGCGCAGTTGTAGGCTCGTCCGCAATAAGTAAGGCAGGTCGACAAGCTAAAGCGATCCCGATCATAACCCGCTGACGCATACCACCCGAGAACTCATGTGGGTATTGATTGTAACGCGCTTCACTATTCGGAATACCAACTAGCTTCAACATGTCGAGTGCTTGTTTCTTCGCTTCCTTATGTGAGAGCTTGTGGTGTTTGATTAAACTTTCAGAGATTTGTTCACCAATCTTTATGGTCGGATTTAGGGAAGTCATCGGATCCTGAAAGATCATTCCCATATCCCGTCCGCGGATGCTCTCCATTTCTTTCTCGGTCTTATCCGCGAGGTTCTCTCCCAGGAAAATGACCTCTCCATCTTTCATAAAAGAAGGTGGTGAAGGTAGCAGTTTCATGATTGAACGTGCTGTAACACTCTTACCACTTCCGGATTCACCAACGATTCCAAGGGTCTCCCCTTTGTTCAACTCAAAACTGACTCCACGAACTGCATGAAATTCCGAGTCCCGTGATTGAAAGGATACGCTCAGGTTTTTCACTTGTAGTATCGGTTCCATATAACTTCGCCTGCCTTATCCTATATAAATCAGTTAACAACGTTAATATCTTAATCTATTGACAATTAAAATGCGCTAAAATAAAATATACTATATCACTCGGAATAATGCAATTTCATAAGAAGGAGGCACGACACCTTATGGGGGGGACAGAAGCAGCTGGTACGAACCAGTTAGCGAACTCGATTAGCACGATTTACAGAAAGATCCTTCTGAATCCTTCATATAAATATTTTCTTCTATTATTAGGAGCGCCTGTGAACCTAGTGGTGTTCCTTATTTATATGGTTCAGAGTAAAAAGGATGCTTACTCTACGCACAGGACAAAGATAGAAGCTGAACTTCTCGCATCAGGTTATCGAGATAAGTTGTTAACAGACAATAAAGAACAGCTTCTACGAAAACATGCTTTCTTTAATCAGAAAGTGAGCGAGGATAAGTTGAAACGCGAGGCTGAATCGATGACAGGGACTCAGTTCCGGGAAGCTGTCGACGAACAGACCCGCAAGGAACTGCAGTTAAAAGGAATAACCCGGCTCACCTTTGCCGACACATTCGCCTCACTCATTAAGCAACCTGTTTTCTTAGCTTTATCCGTAATACCTGGATTATTAATGTACATCCTTATCTTTTTATATAGCAGACCTTATCTGAAATATATATTCGAACGCATTGTTATGAGCGTCTTTGTCATATTCGGCGTAGCCGTTCTGGTCTTCACGATTCTGCACTTATCCCCATTCAATCCGGCCGCAAATATACTGGGAGAAACGGCGACGAATGAGCAGATTGCAGCCTTTAATCAGCTGCACGGACTGGATCAGCCTTATCTGACCCAATTGTGGAACAACATCAAAGGAATTGCTACCTTCGATCTTGGTAAATCATTTGCCGGTAATGAGGAAATTACCGCTTCAATTGCAAGAAAGTTTCCGATTACGCTGACGTTAACCGTGATTTCGCTCATTCTGGCTTTAATCATCGCCATACCGGTTGGTATTATTTCAGCTACTAAACCGAACTCATTCTTTGATTATACATTTATGTTTATTGCTCTACTAGGGTTGTCAATTCCGAACTTTTGGCAAGGGCTTATATTCATACTTAACTTCTCGATCAAGCTGCAGTGGCTGCCTGCTACCTTCAATCCGCAGAATTGGCTCTCCATCATCATGCCGGTCATTGTGCTGGGTACAGGGCTTACAGCTGCCGTCGCAAGAATGACTCGTTCCTCAACACTAGAGGTTATTAATGAAGATTATATTATTACCGCTAGAGCGAAAGGACTGAGTAAGCGCCAAATACTGCGTAAACACGCGGTTCGTAACGCACTTATTCCGATCATTACGGTCATCGGTCTTCAATTCGGCGGTATGCTCGGCGGATCTGCAGTAACTGAGAAAGTATTTAATATCAGCGGTATCGGGAGCTATATCGTAGACAAGCAATTCATCCCCGATATTCCAGCAATTATGGGCGGTGTCGTCTACACGGCAATTACGATCTCTCTTGTGAATGTCATTATTGATATTTTATACGCGTTCTTTGATCCAAGGATCAGATCCAAGATGAAACAATACTAAAGCAGGTGTATTCATGATCAAGAATCTACTTAATAAGCAGCAAACCCAGCACCAGCTGAAATCTTTGCAAGAATATAGCCAAGCCAGCTTCACAGCTGTCGTCTCTCTGACATTAACCGTGATCCTGCTACTGAACAGCTTTGATTTCACTGGAAAGACGCTTAAGCCGTTTGTTTTCACAGCTTTTGTCGCCTACGCTTTGTTTACGATATTACAGATCGTCATCACTCTCTTAGTTCGCAAGGATCTGCTTCGTGATGGGCACATTCGCAGCGGCACCCGGGCGCTAGGCTATGTACAGCTGCTTAGTATTGTTACGGGTAATATCTTTATCGTGACATTTGCGTTCAATCTGATTAAGAAAAAGAAGTCTACCGAATATACGATTGCTGTATATATGCTCCTGACTTCGTTGTTTGTCATTGCTCTGTCCGCACTCAACATGTTTAAGCCATATGTCGCTGATACGTTTCTCATTGGGATGGCAATTCTTCTAATCGTTGCTGTCTTCCATCTCATAGCACTTCTGCTTGTTGCCAAATATGTCGATCGGCATACAGCGCATCCAAAGCTGATCTGGCTGGCGCTTCCGCTCATTCTTACCGTAGCAACAGGAAATATATTTGCGCTGGTGCTTGGTATGAACTTGCTCTCCAAGATCCGCAAGCACGGGAACCCTGCAGTTACACGCTGGGCAGATGTATGGGTACGGATTACCAGTAACACAACCGCGATGCTCGGTTTATTCTTTATCATCTTTCTGTTCGCTGTATCTGTGTGCAGCCTACTGACATTTGAATACGGATTTGCTGTAGACAACAATTACTCGGCGATTTTACAGCCTCCAAGCCTTGAATATCCACTAGGGACCGACAACTTTGGTAGAGATTTATTCTCTAGAATCGTATTCGGTGCTCGCATTTCCCTTATCGTCGGTTTCATGTCCACGATTATTCCTCTCGTAATCGGTGGAATTCTCGGTGCGATTTCGGGTTATTATGGTCGCCATACCGACAACATTATCATGCGTCTATTGGATGTGCTGTACGCAATTCCCGGTATTCTACTCGCCATTGCGATTATCGCCGCTTTCGGCGCGAATACAGTGAACCTGATTCTGGCGCTCAGTGTCGGTGCGATTCCGACCTATGCCAGAACAATGAGAGCCAATGTGCTGCTCGTGTCCACCTTCGAATATGTGGATGCCGCTAGAGCCTTTGGGTCGAGTAACTTGTCTATCATTTTCAAGCATATTGTTCCAAACTCGCTTGCTCCAATGATCGTCAAATCCACTTTGACCATCGGGGGAGCCGTTATTTCCACGAGCAGCTTAAGCTATCTGGGACTGGGTGTTGAGCCTCATATTCCGGAATGGGGAAATATTCTGAAGATTGGCAGCACCTATCTCGAAACGAATTCGTACCTGGCGATTTATCCGGGACTTGCCATTATTGCATTGGTATTGTCCTTCAACTTCCTAGGTGATGGATTGCGGGATGCACTCGATCCCAAGATGGATTAATCACTTTATGCATTATATTTTCACCACATAAAATTGATCAGGAGGACCACATCATGAAGAAAAGATCGATCTTGCTGTTGCTGCTCGCGCTAGTTATGGTGATCAGTGGTTGCACCGTCAAAACAAAAGACGAAGCTGGTAATGCACCAACTGAACCCGCAGGTGAACAATCTGCAAATCCATCAGCTGTAACGATTGAACTGCTAGGTATGAGTTCAAATGAAGCGGATATCAACATCATCCGTGACCAACTTACTAAAAATGGCTTCAACGTGAAGCTGAATTTACAACCAGACTACGGCAGTTACAAGGCACAACAAGATGCCGGTAACTACGATGTTGCCTTGACTAGCTGGACGACTGTAACAGGTAACCCGGACTATGCGGTACGTTCTCTGTTCAAGACTGGCGGAGATTATAGCATCATGTCCGATGAGGAAGTCGATAAACTGATTGATCAGGCGGCTACTCAATCATCAGATGATGCCAAAGAAACTTACACGCAGCTGGAACAGCGCCTCGTAACCGACAAGGCTTACATTGCACCGCTGTACATCTCGCTGAAAAGCCAAGCTTTAAACAAGGACATTCTTGATGAGAATTCCGTTCGTTTGTCCAAATCCCGCTCCCTTCCTTGGGAAGCCATTGATTTCAAAGATCAATCCAAGCGTGATTCAGAACCGCTGATTTTGGCCCAAGCGACTTCAACACTGACATCGCTTGATCCTATCAAAGGTAACGATGGATCTATCAATATTATTAATACGAACATGAATGTTCGTCTGATTAACCTGACCGATGATGACAAGATTACTTCAGAAGGATCTCTGTCATACAATCACAGCATTGCTGAAGGTAACTCGGAGTACTATTTCATTCTTAGAGACGACATCAACTTCGCTCAAGTAAAAGACAAACTCGCTGTAGATTCCGGTGAACGTGTCGGTGCAGATGACGTGGTATTCTCTTTGAACCGTGCTAAAGATAAGGACTCCGTTCCAGATCACCGTACGTATACACTGCACGAGCACATCAAAGATGTAGAAGTAGTTAAGGATCTAGGCGCACTTGATGCCGTTAAAGTATCCGGAAGCGACGAGACAGTAAGACAAGCGCTGGAAGCAGGGCTAGATACGCCAATCTCCTCTCTCGTAACAGATAAAAACCAAGCAAGCACGAAAGATGGTAAGTATCAGGTCATCAAATTGACCACAACAGAGCCTTTCCCACAGGTACTGAATTATCTGGCTCACCAATCTGCAGGTATCGTATCCAAGAAACAGGTTGAGAGCATCAACACTTATGATGTAGCTACATTTGACGTGAACAAAGATATTCCTTACGGGGATCAGAACACCGTAACCGAAGGCGACAACTACAACAACACGCTGTTTGCAAGCGGTCCTTACATTCTGTCTTACAAGAACGATTATGAAGCTGTATTCTATAAAAACCCAGGTTACATGAAGGGAACAGAGAATGAGCCTAAGATCAACCAAGTAAAAGTACGCTTCATCAAAGATGCTGACAGTACCCTGTCCGCTTTGCGCAGTAACGAGATTCATTTGTACTATGGCGTTCCAGAAACCAAGTACGATGTCGTTAAAGGCGACAGCAAGCTTAAATTGCAAACAATCGAGAGCAACGCGGTTTCTTACCTGCTCTTCAACACCAAGAACCGCGATGTAGCGAAGAGTGAAGATCTGAGAAAAGCCGTTCTCTATTCCATTAATCAGGACGAAATCCTGGCTTACTATAACGGCAACAAGATTAAAGCATTCTCCACCGTCAGCCCGCTGGTTAAGACTGGCAATGAACTGACAGCCGACTCGGCGAAGGTAAAGGAATTCTTGGCTAAATATCAAGAAGCTTCAAAATAACAAATTAGATTAATACGAGGCCTCCTCAGTCAACTGACTAAAGGAGGCCTCTTTACTGTTTATATACAGAGAGTTTAACAACTCTCTCCCTTATAGCTTAGACACCAGTAAAGACCACTTTACCACTCTTGATCGTCTGACGAACAATAACGTTCCTTCCCCGAACATCAAACAGTACAAGATCTGCGGCTTTACCCACATTAAACTCACCGAGATCAGAGCATCTGGTAAACTGGGCGGGACGAAGAGATGCCATTTCCCAAGCCTGTCTCAGATCCGTTAGTCCGCTATCAATTAGTTTTCCAATGCCCCATGTCAGCATTTGGGCAGAACCGGCCAGTAGCTCTGGTTGCTCAGCTACGCAAAGCCTTCCTTCATTCGTGAGCAAGACCCTTCCCCCGATATGCATGTCGTAGATGCCAGCGGGCTTGCCGCATAATGATACGGCATCACTTACTAACATTAGACGCTCTCCCTTAGAGCGCAAAGCAACCTTAATAAAGGAATCTGGCAGATGAAATCCGTCTGCAATAATACAAGCATGCAGGCTATCCTCTGCAAGCTGTTCCCATAAATAATTCGGATGTCGCGGCAGCATCAGATGCGCTCCATTACCGAGATGCGTAGACATGCTCGCTCCGGCTTTCACCGCTTCCTGAATCTGCTGTGGCGTGGCAGCTGTATGCCCAATAGACACAATCACACCGCTGTCCACGCAGCGTTCAATAAAGTACGGCGCTTCCTTCCACTCCGGAGAAATTGTTATGATGGAGATCCTGCCGCCTGCTGCTTCCTGCCACCGCTGAAACAACTCCCACTTCGGTGCTCTTACATACTGCCGAGCATGTGCACCTCGGGGGCCATCCTCTGCCGTAATGAAAGGTCCTTCCAGATGGATTCCAATAACGCTCTCATCCACCCTCTTATACTGATCACAAGTTTCGGCTATTGTCCTTACCGCATCCTCAATCGCTTGATCACCATTCGTAATGATCGTCGGACAATACGCTGTTACACCTTCCCGCCAGAGCTGTTCTGTCACTTCATTAACCAGCTGAGTGGACAAGGGCAGCGTATTAAAATCCATACCACCATATCCATTGATCTGTAGATCAATCAGTCCAGGGCCAATAAAAGGCAGGCTTTCTCGATCTAGCGGATCATACGATTTCATACCAACGATTCGATCTCCGCTAATACTCAGTTCAACGGGTACTCCACTTTCATAATGAATCCCTCTGACAGTCCAAGAGTCGCCTTGGTTCATGGTTCTCCCTCTCCATAAGCTGCTACATCCGTGTAGAGTGTACAGTCCCCGTGTTTCCGTAGAATTGTAGAAGGACATGAAGTAGAAATATCATCCCTAAGCGTCCGCTTCACAGCTTCCTTCTTAGTCACTCCAGGGACCATGCAGAATAGTCTCTTCCCGCTCATCAGCGCAGGGATTGTCAGTGTCAGCGCATGTGAAGGAACAAGCTCTATCGAGCCGAAGCACCCATCATTCACCTGCTGCTGCCGGCATACCTCATCCAGTTCCACGGTCTTCATCCATGCAGGATCGTTAAAATCAGCAACGGGAGGGTCGTTAAAAGCGATATGCCCATTCTCTCCAATCCCCATGCAGACGATATCAATCTTCGCTTCAGCAACAAGCTCTCCATAACGCCGGCTCTCCTCCTCGGGTATATTGGAGCTTTGGATGAGATGAACTTTTCCAGGATGAACTTTATCGAACAACCGCTCCTTCAGAAACTGCCCGAATCTCTGAGGCGCTTGCTCATGAAGTCCGATATATTCATCCATATGAAATACCGTGACACGGGACCAGTCCAGATCCTTCTCCCCTACTAACGTCTCCAGAAATTCATTCTGTGATGGAGCTGCTGCAAATATCATCCGTACATGCTCTTGCTTATCCAGCAGCGATCTCATATGTGCGGCACAATCCAGACCAGCAGCTCTGCCAAGCGCCGAACGGTTCGCATACACCTGAACCTTCAGCTGATCAACCATCTCATCCACTACAGCCGGTAGACTCATCATAATCTCCTCCGTGTCTCAGATATTCTCTATCACGCTTGCATTAATCCTTGTTTAGGATTAATTATTTTCTATAAAATACTATAGGGTCTTTGGAAAGTCAATCATCACTGTTACAATAACTTTATGCAGCTTTATCCCAATATTGCAAAAGAGGTTATGAAATGACGAAAGGAACCGCCGTATTGCGGCAGCAGAATGAGAAGCGTGTTCTGGCTTTTTTGCGAAAAGAACGCATCAGTTCACGGCTGGACATTGCCCGTAAACTTACCATCAGTAAGAATACGGTGTCACTGATCGTAGAAAAATTTATTAAACAGCAGATCATCCAGGAAGTGGGCACTAACGAGGCAACTGCAGCAGGACGTCCCAAAATAAAAATAACCATCATTCCGAACGCTCTTAAATCCATCGGAATTCTTATTCAGCACAATCAAGCTTATCTTGTGGTTACCGATTATTACTCCCAGGTTATCGAATCGGAACGCTTCACTCTGAACACCGCCGAGCCGGAGCAGTGTCTGAAGGAGATCGGACAAAGAGCCGCAGAACTGATGAGAATACACCCCGAGACGATTGGTGTCGGTGTAGGACTTCCAGGCATCGTCGATCCGGTTACAGGATTTGTGTATTATTCCTCACATTTGGGCTGGAGCAACGTGGATGCAAACAGTATTCTATCTTCCCATATATCACTGCCGCTCCGGGTTATGAACAGCGTTAAAGCGAGCGCGCTCGCCACTTTGCAGCAATTAGACGAAGAGACTGCTCCTTCTACATTCTATATCCGGATTGACGAGGGCGTGGGAGGTGCTTTCCTTATCTCGGACAAGCTGTATTTTGGTGGCACATGGACAGCAGGTGAGGTGGGTCACTTAATGATTGATCCTGCAGGCCCTCTCTGCCAATGCGGACGAAGAGGATGCCTTGAAGCTTTCATACGGACGAAAACCGTAGACCTCCGTCTACAGCAGGAGGAACAAGAGACTGTTTACAGGGATATTGGTCAGTATTTAAGCACTGCTCTCACTCACATTATTCATCTCTGTAATCCGAAGCAGATCGTCATCGACAGCCCATATGGTGAGAATGCGCTGTTCAAACAGGTTACCATTGAAACAACCCAAGCAAATACGCTCCGATTCCCTGCCCAGCATACAGATATCTTATTCGTCCGGAATCAGGAAAATCCAGCTGTCGGCGCCGCACTATCCGTCATTCAGGAGTATGAAGCCGAATAGACAAGCAAATGAGCTCTCCACGGAACCATCCTTAAGAGAGCTCATTCTATGAGAACCAAGCGAGAAAGACATCGTTTATACACCAATAAAGTGAAGCAAGCCCTCCAAGATTCATCATCTCGAGGGCCTGATTTCATATTTATAAAGAATCGAATTTCAAATATGTCCTCTGTCCCTTTCTCCGACTAAGGACTAACCATCAACAACGGCTCCCACGTCAGTCCCTCTCCCGTAAGTTTCTTCCGGGCTTCAGAAATCCGCTGAAGTGTTTCTTCTCGTTGGGATTCCAGTGCTTGGCTGGTTTCAAGAATCAGCTGGTTTACATTTGTCTTGGTGCTGTTAGCCATATTTGCAATCTCTTTTTTCCTTGCCGCATTGTTATTCGCTAGTGCTGTAGTCTGCTGCTTATACAAGGCATCATATTGTTTTTGAGCCTGTGCCTTAGATATTTTCCCTGAACGATATTTCCACATCGGACTGTTGAGATACGTAGCGCTAGAAGCATTCCGAAGTTTCCACATGTAACTGTTCAAGTACGTTTCACTCACATTATTTTTCATTTTCCAAGCAGCGCTGTTCAAATAGGTGGGAGAAATGGTCTTGTTATACTTCCACATGTAGCTGTTCAAATACGTCTCGCTTAGCTCTTTATCCAGTTTCCACATCTTGCTGTTCAGATATGTTCGGCTTGCCTCTTTAGTATACTTCCACATCGGGCTATTGAGATAAGTAGGACTGATGAAATTCTTATAGTCTCTCAACTTGTTCGCCATATCACGATTATCACCGAACAGCCTCTCCATCTCGTCTAAGTCAGCCTTCAACTTTTCATTCCACTGCTCCTGATCTGCAAGGACCTTGCTCTCCAATGCATCAAGCGCCGCTTGGCTTGTATCATATAACTGCTTGTAGTTCTTGTCGATCTGTTGCTGGTATGTTTTATAATCGCTAACCGTTTTCTTGTTATACGTTTTATACTTGTTCCACACCTGATTGATCCACTTCTGATCTGTAGCTGCTTCCACAGTAGGAAGAGGAATTAATGCGGTAAAAGCAATGAAAAATGCACATGCCACAAGAAAAAACTTATATAAAGTTTCTTTTTTCATTAGAATAATGCCCCCTTTTTCAATATTAGAAAATCACGCATATTCTACCTGTAATTGAACTTACTTCCAATAGCGAATAACCGAATTCATACTTTCGTACTAACAAAATGACTCCTCAGACTACCACGTGTCATTTCCTAGGGAATAATCACGCACCATGAATACGTAAAAGGGCATATCCCTAAGGTCGTTTGACCTGGAATATGCCCTTTGCAACATGACAATTAATCGTGCGCTACAACCGATTCTTTAGGAAGAATACAATCCGACATCGAGAGTACCTTCACTGCCCCTGGAGATGCAGGAATAAACGCCGTCTCACCTGAGTGCCGTGATTTAAAAGATACGGTTTTAGGCTTCCCAGGGATAAGATCAAAGAAGTTATCACTGAAAATCCCCTCGACCTCTGTCGACAACCATACCTGACGAGCAAACAATTTGCTCTCCACCGTAAAGACCGTACCACCACTTCCTTCGACTTCCGTTACCGTAATATCTGGATTCTGAAATTGAAGTTCCTTATCATGTACGAAATAATGCTGTTTACTATCCACAATTTCTTCCTCAAGCTTCAGTTCGGCATGGAGGACAACCGAAGAAGGATCATGCGCACCAAGGAGCTCAGTTAATTCCGTCTTATATACAACAAGAGCAGCCTGTGGCTCGGCATGAACCAATACGGATCTTGCTTGAAGCTCTTTACCTTCGAAGTTGAACAGCTGAAGAAGCAGTTCTCCTCTAACCGGTTCAGACACATCAGATATTAAGTGAACGGATACCTTCTCTTCTTTCTGTTCAATCGCTAGAGAAATATCGCGGAAGCTCCGCTTGGCAACATATTGCATCGCCTTCCAACGCCCTAAATAATCAATCCCTGCCCAGGAAGCAACTGGCCAGCAGTCGTTCATCTGCCAATATAGGGTGCCCATGCAATACGGTTTATTCCGACGATGCGCTTCAATTGCTGTCTTCATCGCTTCCGCTTGCAGCATTTGGCTCATATACAAGAACGATATGAAATCCTTTGGTTCATTCATATACTGGTCCATATAGTTCTTGATCAGGCGGTTGCCTGCACCATTCTTCTGATGGGCCAGCATAACCTTGGATTCCAGCTCCATGTCACTCTCTTCAGCATACGTTCTTACCGTCTTCGGTTCCGGAAACGATTGAAAACCGTATTCACTCATAAAGCGACCGACATGTACGTTGTAGTTATCAAACGGCTCTGTGTTATGCCAAACTCCCCAATAGTGGATATCTCCCGTTGTTGTAAGTGAAGTCGCATGCTGATTTATATCTTCGCTAATGGATACGATTGGTGAAGACGGCCAGTAATCAGCACCAGGCGCACAGCTATTAACGGCTGCCGGCAAAATATCGTGGAAAATCTTCTTGTAATCCGCCCATATCTTCTCGCGGATCTCATGACTGTAATCCTTCTTCCATCCCCAGCCTGCATGCTCGTTGTAGTGGGCCCATGCGGAGTCAATTTCATTATTTCCACACCATAACACAATGCTTGGATGATTACGCAGCCTGCTCACATTCTCTTCTGCCTCGAGCCGGACGTTTTCGAGAAACGCCTCATCGCCAGGGTACATACTGCAAGCAAACATAAAGTCCTGCCAGACCATAAGCCCATACTCATCACACAGATCATAAAATACTTTATCTTCATAGATGCCGCCACCCCAAACGCGCAGCATGTTCATATTGGATTCCGCGGCGGACGCAATCTCATGACGATAGCGTTCGTCTGTTACATCGGTCAAGAAACTGTCATTCGGAATATGATTTGCTCCCTTAGCGAATACAGGTGTCCCGTTTAATTCTATGTAGAAGGAAGAGCCCCGTTGATCCGCCTTCTGAACAAGCCGCACACTCCGCAGTCCGGTACGAACCGCCGCATCCGCTATTGTGCGCTCTCCCGCTCTAATCTCTGCACGGAAATCATAGAGGTTCGGATCGCCAAGACCCCGACACCACCATAGCTTCGGCTCCTTTATATCCAGAGCAAGCTCTATGGTGTTAACACCACGAACGAACTGTACCTCAGACTTCCACTCTTGTCCTGCCGCAGTGATGGCGAGGGTTCCATCGATGGATTCATCCGATTCTACAGTTACAACAGCTGTAACTCGGGCAGACGATGCAGTTACTTGATCCTGACGGATAAACAGATCCCGGATCTCTAACTCAGACCATGCTTCAATTCGGCACTCACGCCATATTCCGCTCGTTACAAAGCGCGGTCCCCAATCCCAGCCGTAATGATATGGAGCTTTACGTGCAAATATACTAACCCGTTTCTCCCCGAGTCCGCCTAGTTCAGATTGGTCATTGGATGCTGGTAGCGCATATCCTAACTTCTCTAGCTTTGGCAGGTCCTCTTGGATCGGGGAACGAAATACGATTCGAATTTTGTTGCTGCCTCGAACGATGATATCCTTTATCTCAATCCTCCAAGAACGGAACATATTGTCTGCTGACAGAACAGCTTTTCCATTCACGTATACATCCGCATACGTGTCCAATCCGTCAAATACAAGCTCTATATGAGACTTTGCCATCAGTTCATCCGAAACCTCAAAGCTAGTTTCGTATTCCCAGTCTTTCTTATCGATCCACTGCAGATCATGCTCATTTGTTCCATAGAAAGGATCCGGGATCACACCGTTCCTCAGCAAATCTGTATGTACGCATCCCGGTACCTGGGCAGGCAGCCATTCGTGTTCATCACAAGCTTTAAATGTCCAGTTACCTAGTAATTGTGGGTTCATATTTGTCTCCTTGAGGTTTATTAATGTTGCTCTCTATTACCTACACGATCCTGCAAACAGCATACTAACAAACTCATAACTATCAACAAAGTTATCATAATATTATTATCTATTCAATAACAAAATGCTTATATTTTATTCACAATACAAATATTATGCTGACCTGCCCGTTCATATATCGAAAAAAAAGAACAGAGCTTTCCCTAAGGGTCTGCTCTGTTCTTACCATTCTCTTTATAGATCTATGCCAATCTTGTTATACTGCTTGTTATTCAGCTCGATCACAGCTGTATCTTGCTCATTAGCAAGCCAGATATCGTATTGTTTATCAATGAGCCGATTCATTATATCCTCCTGAACCTCAGCGATCGGGTAGTACCCTTCATCTCTGCGCTCCAGGCCTTCTAATAAAGCGAACCCGCCTTCGATCGTGATCACATCGCTAATCTCTCCCGGTTCCAGCTGTTTAGCCGCCTCCAGCAGCTCTGCTGCGTACCTATGATCTCCACGTTCTGAGGATTCATCAAATACTTGCTCCGAAAGCTCTACCTTTCCCTTATTACTGCCCACAGCAAGCTCCAGCGAACGAAGGCGCTCAGCCTCAAGCTTAACCTGCTTTACAGTGCTCCAAGCTTTCTCTTTAACTTTCGGTGTTTCCTCTACAACCAGCTTCATCGTCCGGATATATGGTGGTTTTTTATAGAGGGAATTCTTATGTTCATAATAATAGGCATTCATCTCGTTAGGAGAAAGGTCAAGCTCGGACTTAGCCAGCTCCTCCTTGAGACCAATCACCATGTTATTTATGGTGTATTGATAGAATTCCTCTTCACCATAGCTTTGGGGACCATAGATGACCTGTCCATTCTTCAGGGCCTGCTGTCTCCGTTCATTCTCCTTCTTCAATAAGTTAAGGAACCCTGAATAGGAGATATCTTTTTCCTCTATAATACCTGCCTTGACAGCAGCGATCTGCTGTAGCTTTATGCTAATAACTCGATCCAGCGCTCTCTTGCGAATAATATCTGTAGGCGTGATACCGTTATAGCTAGTGGTCCAGAAATCTTGATCGTATTCAGCCCCATAAGTCGTCTGGAATTCATGAATAACGCCCACTCGTTCAAGCGACATGGCTGCTTCAAACTCCTGCTCAGATACACCATTGCCGTTCACCGATACTACATATTGTTTTGCCATAGCATTATTAATAATCTGAAATCCTACTACAGCAAAACAAAGAGTCGTCACACCCACAAGCAAAGTTATCATGAATTTCCTGGTTAGAAGTATCGCCCTCATAACAGCCTCTCCTTACGGCGAGGTCGCGCTGTATACCTCAGCCTCCACATAGTGATTCCAAATGTTCGTATTGCTTCCGTTTGACCAAAATCTAACGTACCTGGCTTGTACAGGATTAAAGGTAATCTCTTTACCAGCAGCTGTCTCCGAATATTCAGCATCCGTGCCCGCTCCCTGTCCGGCACTGTTATTGTCATCGTTGTTAAATACCGTTGTTACGCCGCTTGAGAAATCAGCGGTGTTAGACAATTGGACGATAACATCTTTATATTTTCGGCCATCGAAGTAATGCCACAGCTTCACCCGATCCACTTGATAAGAAGCGCCAAGGTCTATTTTCATCCACTGTAATCCGGAATCCAACCCTGCGAACAGATCCTTATTACTCGCTAATCCATCTGTTGCATAAGAGGAATTATTGACGAAGCTCCCCGAAGTCACTGGCTTTCCAAGCGCTACGTTTGTCGGGACACTGACGTTTGCCTGATGCTCGTACACACCCCGATCCGGATTTCCGTAGTAAAGCGGATTCCCCCAGAAATCTTTGCCGCCATTGTTCGGAACACTGACACCGCTGTTGAGAGCCGGGGATGTATTTTTTAACTGATACCCTGCCAGTGTGTTTATTCCAATCTGCCCCGTTCCCGGATTCACGAACTGAGGGTCCGCAGTAATTTTGTTCGGGTCATTTGGCGTACTGGCATAATTGCCGAAGAAAATATTATTGTTATACGTATAATTGGCTCCCCAACCACTTGTAGAAGTCGTCCCTTGATTGTAGAAGATATTATTCTTAAATGATGCCGTTCCGCTGTTCGTATTAAATACGTTGGCTTTGAGACCGCTTTTTGTATAGAACACATTGTTGTACACGCTCGCATTAATCGGATTTGTAGCGGTGATCAGATAGTTCTTATCGTTCTGACTAATATTGTATCGATATATGGCATCTCTGGAATATTCCGTACCATAACTGATGAAGAGCATTGCTCCACCTTCGTTGTCATGGCTGTAATTGTATTGGAAGATGATCCGGTTCGTCCGCGCATCTGCATCCCAGGCCATGCCGTCCCTTGTGTCCTTGCCATTAAACGCCTCATTATATTGGAACACCGCATCATCTGCCGAATAGGCCCACATTCCTGCATTATAACTCACGTTATTATTTCTCAGGTTAAAGCCATCGATTGTGTTGTATTCAATCAGGGGAGACTGTACCCCTTGGAGGACCATACCGTCTCCACCGATATTTGTTAAGTAGTTGTTGCGAATAACAACATTTGTACTTCCGGTCCATGGACCAGCTCCTCCAGTCTCTCCAGTCCGGTTAGCCCAAGATGTCCACGTAAGCGTAATCCCTTCCCGGTCAAGATCCCGGATTGTTGAATTTTCAATGAGAACATCATTAAATTTGGTAATGGTGCTGCTTCCCGTAATTTGAAAGAACATGCCGCCTGTATCCTTAGCCGTGTTATTGTTGGTATGCGGGATGTTAGGCCATACGTCATGAATGACCAAATTGCGGAAATGCAGATGATTCACCGTTCCGTAGTCCTCCGCATGCACGTATATCCCTCTTCTAGTAAAAGAATCCGAATAATTCGCAGAGATGTCGAGGTTGCTGATCTCCCAGTATTCCTGATTGAACAGATACAGTGTCTGTTTGGCCGTAGGACTACCGGTAAAAGCTGGCTTGCTCCCTGTTCCATACATATCAATCTTGATTGGTTTTCCGCTAGCTCCAGATCCCTTTGGCCACAGCTCTCCGCTCCACACACCACCAGCTTTAAATAGAATGCTGTCCCCTGGCGTAAACGTTGTGCTGTTAACCTTTGTAAGGGTCTTCCATGCTGTTTCTGGACTTAAGCCGTCATTCGCATCGTTCCCGCCTACCGAGTCCACATAGTAAGCGCTGTCATTTGCAAGCACGGTTGCTGCTTTTTCCGATAATGCCCCTGCTACCATAATACATAACATAATCACCACCATCTTTAAGCCCTTGGCAACTTCTTTTCGTTTCATTCATCTGCCTCCTATATATTTTGATACGCAAAAGCGCCTCTATCTTAATAGAATCTGTTCTTTGGCTGACTTTGAACATTTCCTGTTAATAATAAGAGACGCGTTTTGCGGTAAAACCTAATTCCTCGTGCTTATGCTCTATTCAATTCCGGCTTCTTTCGCCTGAGCGTTTACTTCTTCAATCATTTTATCAAGCCCTTTGGACTTATACCCATTTACAATCTCATTCCATACTTGCTCAACCGGTTCTTTACTCAGCATCACCTTTAAAAGATCGTCATGATCCAACACGCTGAACTTATCCTTAGTTGGTGTAGACATATAAGTCAGTCGGATATCATAATCTGGCACTTTAGAGTTTTTAGTACTCCAATCAATGAAATCCACAGCTTCTTGTCTAATCTCTTTATTGGCAATCGTTGGGCTATCCATGTCGTAAGCAGCCGAAGTATTATAAGTAACCAGATTTACCATGAGATTTTTAGCTGGATATTTCTCGTTTAGATTTTCTTCGTGTAGAGGAACCTTCTTATCCCCTTCCACTTTGTAATCTTCACCTTCGATACCGTATGTGAGCAATTCAAGACCTTCTTCGGAAAGGACATAGTCATAAATTCTCATAATACGGTCAAGCTTCTTGTCGTCGATCTTTGCATTAAAGTAGCTTTCTGACCAGTATGTCTTAAATACAGGGTGATAACGCTCACCATCTAGACCTTTTAACGGTTTCAATACTTTTACATTCTCAGTGAAATCTACATCTGGATAAGCAGTCTTCCAACGTTTTTCGTAAATGTTCTGATCGACGCCCGTAAATCCGCCACCCATTAATAGCGCTGCTGATTTACCAGATACAAACTTGTCATATGCGGTATCTGGCTTCGTCAAAGCGATATCTGGGTCTACCAGTCTGTTATCAAACATCTCTCTCATATTTTCGAGAGCAGGGAGTGCATTCTTACTGAATACAGCTGGAACAAATTGTCCGTCTTCTTTAATCCATTTGAAGTCACTGCCACTACCATCGCTCGTTGCTGCAGCATTGCCGTACAGCCAGAAGAATCCGCCAAGCATTTTTGTAGTCGAGGATGTCAGGCCCGTTACTTTCTTGCCCTCAGGATCTTGATCTACAATAGCTTGAAGCATCGCTTTAAATTCATCCCATGTTTCAGGTTCTTTCGTAATACCTGCTTTTTGCGCAAGATCCCATCTGTACAATACAGGACGGTCAAGTACACTCCACTGAACCGTAGGGAACATACGTCTTGGAACGTTATAGAACTTGCCATCTTCACTTAGTCCTTTAATATCAGGTGTCTCAAAATATTCAGCCAAGTTCGGGTAAGCTGACATATCCTCTGGGAGCGCTTTAACAATGCCCTGATTTACCCAGTTTCTATAGTACTGTGTTCCGATTGCATCGGTTGCAAACACATCCGGAAGCTGACCGGAAGCTGCCCACATTTGATATTTCTGTACATAGTCATCCCATGTAACGTTTACTGGTTTCAGTGTGACATTGAATTTCTTCATCAAATCCTGAAAAATTTTATCTTGTTCAAACTTAGAGGCAACATTGTCAATATCCCAAAATGCTACCGAAATTTCGAGGTGATCCTTAAACGGATCATCACTAGCTGTGTTGGTTGTGCTAGTTCCTCCATCGCTGTTGTTGCCTTCATTTGTTGCTTCCTTAGTACCGCATCCAGCGAACAATCCAGCGATCATCACAAGAACGATCGTTAGCATGCTGAATTTGCGTAGCTTTTGCATATAAAACCCTCCCTTTTTTTTGTATAACAGATGTCTGTATGTGAAAGTGTTATTCTTTCATGGATCCGACAAGGATTCCCTTGGCGAAGTGTTTCTGCAGGAATGGATATACAAGCATGATCGGTAAACAGGAGATCACGATGCTTGCCATCTGCAGACTAGGCGTGTATACCTTGGCCAAATTCTTCTGCTCTGCCATGGTCATCGCCATACTATTCAGTGACGAGCTGGCCGTAATCAGAACATTTCTGAGGTAAATCTGCAGTGGAGCCTTGTCCGCATCACTGATAAAGATCAGCGCGTGCCACCACTCGTTCCACCGTTCCACCGCGTAGAACAATCCGAAGGTTGCCATAAATGGCATCGAGATTGGAATGATGATTTTGAGCAAAATGTACATATCATTCGCACCATCCAGCTTAGCGGACTCTTCAAGTCCATCCGGAATTGTGCTGAAATAGTTCTTCATAATAATCAGGTACATCGTATTAATACCTGCAGGGATGATCATAACCAGAATGTTATTGATCAAGCCTACTTCCTTAACGATCAGATAAAACGGAATCAGTCCCCCGTTAAAGAACATCGTAAACAGGATGAGTGTAAGAGCGAGATTTCTGCCAGGCATCCCTTTTTTCGAAAGAGCATACGCACCAGCCACAGAGATAATCATACTAAAGATCACTCCGCCGATTGTAACTAGAATTGAAACCACGAATGCATTCCAAAATTTCGAATCTGCTAGAACCACTTTGTAGGCTGAAAGATCAAACGAAAGTGGCAGCCAGTACAAATCACTCTTACTTATTACATCGAACTTAGCGAACGAAATAATGATAACGTTGTAGAAAGGGTAAAACGTAATGATTGCAAGAATACCCAGAACGATATAGGTCACAATATCGAAGGTACTCATTTTTTTCTTAGCAATGGTTTGTTCCATTTCACATAGCAGCTCCTTTCAGTCTTAGTACAATCCCTGTTCTCCCATCTTCTTCACCGTGATGTTCGCCAGCACTAGAAGCACTAGGTTGATCACTGACTTCAGGAGTCCGACCGCGGTCATATAACCAAAATCAGCACCGACTGTAAATGTGGTCCGGTAAATATAGGTGTCGATCGTATCAGCTACGGAATATACCGGTGAACTGTACAGGTTAAAGATTTGATCAAAGCTGCCTCCAAGACTCATCAGGCCCCCGACCGTTAGTACAAATAGAATCGCTACCGTACTCTTAATACCCGGCCAAGCGATAAATCTAAGACGTTGAAAACGGCTTGCTCCATCGATCTCAGCAGCTTCGTATAAATCCGGATTGATCCCCGCAAGCGCTGCCATATAAATGATGGAATCCCATCCAATCTCTTTCCACACATGGCTTATGTAAAGCATAGGCCGGAATTCGTTCTCATTGACCAGCGGAGATGATGAATCCATTCCAAACAGTGCTAGGATCTGGTTGTACACCCCATCATTACTGAGGATATTGGTCAGGATTCCCGCAAGAACAACCCATGAGATAAAGTGAGGAAACGTAAACAATGTCTGAAAGAACTTTCTCGCCCGGTGCCGGGAGAACTCATTCATGACAATGGCTAGAATGATTGGAAGCGGAAAATGAATGACCAGCTTCGATAAACTGATGATGACCGTATTTTGAAATGCATTCCAAAATTCCAAATCATTCACTAGCGCTTTGAAATGATCAAACCCGATCCAAGGGCTTCCTAATATCCCTTTACTGAAATCGAATGTTTTCAAAGCAAGCGTAACACCATACATCGGTAAATAACTGAATACCAAGTACCATATGACAACAGGAAGCAACATTAAATAGTGATACTTATATTGACGAACCGTACTCCATAAAGCGCTTTTAGAGGTGCGCCCCTCCGATCTCTTCTCTGTTTTCATCCACCCTCGCCGCCTTACTTTCGTATTTTCAAGATCGTGTGCCGCCTTGCTGAATGCGTTTTCATGTTTAAGATACAAACCCGCGGCCCATATCAACTTATGGATTCATTATATTAAGCTTCCATTCTGACGCATATAGACATAACTCGGCATCTGTGTGGAATTAATTATGATCATTTCATTTTCTATCATATCTAAGTTTTGTATATATTTATCGTAATATTGTATATGCTTAAAACTCCTTTCTCCCGTTTACCGAAATAGAAAAGTAGTGTATTCTTTCCATATGAAATGAGTGCGCTTTCAATTGGCATCCAAAGAAGACATATCGTTTTAACTATAGGAGGTCATATGTATAAAGCCATTGTTGTAGACGACGAGAAATGGATTGTGGAAGGCATTAAAGCTGGGGTAGAGTGGAATCGCTTTGGATTCGAAGTGGTCGGCAGTGCCGAAAATGGGCAGGAAGCGTTGAAACTTATCGAAAGTCTTCATCCAGATGTCGTATTGACAGATATTAAGATGCCTTTAATGAACGGATTGGAACTGATCAAGACGGGTAGGGAAGCATCTCCAAATACGCTATTTGTCGTTCTGAGCGCTCACGCTGAGTTCGCATATGCTCAGAAAGCTTTAAACTACGGGACATTTGGATACTGTCTAAAGCCGTTTGAAATTGAAGAAATCCATAGTATGCTAAACCGGTTGTCTGCGGCATTATCTGAGCGTAAACAATCATCCTCCACGGAAAGCAAGTCAGCTCCCGATCTGTACGAAACACTCTGCGCTAATGAGACGGAAGCTGTAAAAAGGATTATTCGACAACATGGAATGGACGTAAATGAAAATAACAAAATCAGACCCATTGTGATTCAAAGCAAAAAGTTACCCGCCCTTACCGGACAAATAAAGCATTTGCGCTTTCAGATGAGTCCCCGCCGGCTCGGTTGTCTTGTATATGAGAATGAGGCGGAGGTCTTTATTCAACATCTTCTCTCTCACAGCAATACATCTTTATACAGCATCGGAGTTGGAGATGCTCTCTCTGATTTGACAGAGCTTAGCTCTTCATTAGAGGCAGCCTCTCTTGCATCCTACGGCATGTTTACGACAGGGAAATCAGGCGTTTTCTACGCTCCTCCGCATACGAATCCTTTGACCGAAGAAATGCTGAAGAATCTGTCACAGTCATTAACAGAGAAAGATAGAGTCCAGTTCAATGCTTGTATGAATACGGCTAGAACTCACTTTCGCAATGGGCGGTTCAATATTAAAGATGCTTACCTTATTTTCACCGCTTTAATGACTCTGTTTTACCGAGAAGGCGGTTCTAGTTCTGCTCGGGTGTTCGAAGGTTATGAGCAGCTTTCCTATCATTATGGAGACGCAGAAGCCATGATTGACTATTTGACGGAACATACCCTTAGCTACCTTGAGGAGCCCCCGGCACTGGTGTCAGAGGTTTCCCATAAAACGATCAAGAAAACGCTCGAGTATATCCATGACAATTTCACGAATGAAATTTCCATCCAAACGCTATCAGAGAAATTTTACCTAAGTCCCAATTATTTATGCCACCTATTCAAGAAGGAAGTCGGAGATAATTTTATTGAATATATTTCTCGGCTACGAATTCAATACGCCTGCAAACTTCTTACTGAAACAGACCTGCCAATTAAACAAATTGGAGAAAAATGCGGCATCCATGACTACTTCTATTTCACCCGAATATTCAAACGGATCATGAATCAGACGCCCACTCAGTATAGAGAGAGCACATCCAAATGAAGTTTTTTAAAAAGCTTTCTATTCGTATTCAGGTCTTGACGATTGGGTTCATCATTGTCGCCATCGTCCCCATTATCGTTCTCAATGCGTACAAGCAATCGAGCGAGTTGATTATCGAGCAGAACACACAGTATAACAAAGAACTTATATCTATTATGAAGGAACGCGTCTCTGCAAATTACACCGAGGTGTCTAAACTTATGGTGAACCTAGGTTATGATGCAACCGTTCAGAATTTCCTTGTCGAAAATGACAATCTGAAAATCTATGAGGTATCCAAAAAAATCGATAGCTTGATGGACGTTTTCAAGAATACAAATTCCGATATTTTGGACATTTCCATTGTGAACAACGCAGGAAAAGTCGTTTCATTAAAGGGAAGTATCCCGGATATCTATTCCTTGACGAATCGGTCAGAGCAAGATGGAGCTGTTCATTATGCGGGCTTTCGAAAAGCTAGCCATAACAGCGATCGGGACAAGTTTCTGTTCAGCATGAACATTTTTTCCCTCGGCAATAAGGCTACCTATGGTGAGAATGCCGGCTTTATGATGATTGGCTTGGATTCACACTCCCTTAACAAGGAGATTGAGAAATATCCACGGCTCGCTGGAACCAACTTCTATTTATTTGAAAACAACAATATCGTATTCTCCAACAGTAATCAGGATGATAACTTGATTCAGCAAATTAACACCCCTCTCTTTGAGGATCAACAGGATCACACGATCATAGAAACGAACAAGGGAACCCGTTATATTGTACAGTCCCTTGCGCTGCCTGAGATCAAGGGGAAAATCGTGACCGCAACGCCGATCAGTCTTCTTACCAAGGGGTTACAGCCTTTAAAAACAAACAGCTACATTCTGATCATCCTGATGCTGCTGCTCATCTCCATACCGTACAGCATTCTAATGATGAACATTCTAAAGCCCCTGTCCAAGCTTATGACTTTCATGAAGCAGCTGAAGACGGGCAGCCTCAATATCCTGCAATCCAAGGTCAGTCTGGAAGGCTATGCGGAAATCGAAATGATCTCGAGCGAGTTCAATACAATGCTCCATCGGATCAATAATTTAACGAATCAATTGATTCAATCAGATACACAGCTGTATCAATCTGAGCTCGAGAAGCAGCGCCTGCAATATGCCTTTCTCCAGAGTCAGATTAATCCGCATTTTCTGAGCAACACGCTGGATACGATAAAAGGAATCGCCATCGCTCAAGGCAGTAAGGAAACGTATGAAATGGCAGGTGCCTTAAGCCGGATGCTTAGGTACAGCATCAAGGGCGGTGACGAGGTTAGTCTTGGCGAAGAGCTTCAGATTGTTAAAGCATATATCAGGATTCATCAATTAAGGTTCTCTGATCGGTTCACCTATGAACAGATCTGCCCGGAAGAGCTTCTGCAGCTGCAAATCCCCAAAATGATCATTCAGCCCATCGTCGAGAATGCACTCACGCATGGACTTGAAACCTTGGCTGCAGGTGGTATCGTACGCATCCATGTAGAGCAGGTCGACGGTGTACTCATGATTACCATATCGGATAACGGAAGCGGTATAGATCCCGCTAGGGTTGAAGAGTTGAACCACTTGCTCCAGTCCGAGGATAAAAATACGATACTCAATGAGCATATCGGTGTCGCCAATGTCCATCACCGGATTCATGTCAAGTACGGCGATCCATACGGATTAAGCCTGAGAAGCGAACAAGGCAAAGGGACAGCGATCACTCTTTCCTTCCCTACTGTGCTGCCTGTCTTGCATGATGTGAACAAGATTAGTTAACTCGCACATCACCACATAAAAAGGATGCCGGAATTAATTCTTCCGGCATCCTTTAACATTATGTCGCAATCTGAGGTGCATTTGCGCCCAGATGGTCTATCGTATGATTTCTTTTTTTCTTCCGACCAAGATGGTGAAGTCACAGGTAATCTCTTGCAGATCATGCTCCAGAACCTTTCGAACCTGCTCATCGGCGGCTCCCCAGGATAACGGTGTCATGTGCACCAAATGTTCCAACTGGACCGGATTCAGACGAACCGAATATCGTATTCGCTCTTGCTCAAGCAGTTCAAAACTGCGATCAAACAGCTCCACCGTCTGTTCGTTTGAATACTCACGCCGGTCATCCTCCTGATAGAACACCGAACGTAATTCGGTTAAGTAGTTACGATCTGGAATAACCTTAATCAGCACCCCGTCATCTGACAGTAATCGATCAAACTCCGAGTAATTAGAAGGCGACAATATATTCAGAATCACATGAAAGGCTCCGTCTGCAAACGGACACTTCGCCAGGTCAGCAACACACCATAGGTTCGCATCGTCATTCCTCGCAGCCATCAGAACGCCTTCCTTAGAGATATCAATCCCCACACCCAAAACGTCTTCCTGCACTTGGCGACCTACCTTCTCTTGTAAAGAAGACAGATGTGACCCTTCGCCGCATCCCGCATCTAGTAGAGTAACTTTCGGTTTATGGGCGACTGCCTGCCACTGACTTACGATTTCACTAAGCCTATTCAGCATAGGCTCGAAAAAGTCCGCCTCATTCATCACTTTACGGCCATCGAACATCCGTTTATCGTACTTCGTCTTGGATGGGGTCGTCAGCATATTCACATATCCCTGCTTAGCAAGGTCAAATCGGTGTCCATTTGTACAGAGCAGACTTTTCCCTTCGTCTACCTTGATTTCACCATAGCATAAAGGGCACTCAAACAACGCTTCATACTGCTCCATTAGCCGGGCACGCGTTAACAATTTCCCGCTCTTTGTCATTCTAGAACACTCCACTTCTCAAGCTGAAAATGCCTGCGGAAAAACCGCTACCCGGCTATCATACCATACCTCATATTCCCTTTACGACTGATTCAGGAGGTAACTCAAGCAGGCAAGCGGCTTCCGTCCTGTGATTAAAGCTGTTCCATCTGAGTAACCTTCTTCTCTTCCATCCAGCTCCTGAACGAGAATCCCCCTCCATTTCTCAAGCTCAGACACCATTGAAGGAGACTGTGCTAAATCCGTCAGTTCCTGCGGATCCTCCGACAGATTAAACAGCTGCTCGCGGCCGGACTGTGTAAACCATATGTACTTCATTTTTCCGTCCGTAATATATTGATTAGATAGCTCGCCTAGAGAATGCTCACCGTGAAGATACTCTCTCCACTGGGTTTCCTCTCCCTTGCACAAAGGTAAGACGCTTGAACCATCAACCGAACTCGGAATCGGCACGCCTGCAGCCTCAAGAAGTGTTGGCATAATGTCCCGCATTTCAACGACACGGTCAACTTCCAGGCCACGTTTCAGGGACAGATGGTTGCCAGGATCGTAGACCATGAACGGAACCTTCGCACTTCCTTCGTACGGCAGTGATTTTCGGAATAAATGATGATCCCCCATCATCTCTCCATGATCTGAGGTAAACAGAACAATGGTATTATTCAGCACGCCTTGCTCAAACAGAGCATTCATAAGCCTTCCAATCTGGTCATCAAGATGTGTGATTAAAGCGTAATAAGCTGCGAGAGCCCGCTGTAATCTTCTTCCCTTGAGTTTGCCGAAGGCGGTCTCTGGACTCGTGTCTCCATTCGTCGCAGCATTCTCATCGACCCAATTGCCTACAACTGGCAGTGGAATATCCAAATCTTTATACATGTCAAAATAAACTTGAGGCGGGTCAAATGGCGGATGCGGACGAACGAAGGAGGACCATAGGAAGAATGGCTTTGACGGGTCACGGCGCCTTAGGAAATCGATCGACTCACTTACGGCCCAATTCGTCGGATGATATTTCTCCTCTAAATGCCATGGTCTAGCGACGGTAGATGCGTTACAATCCAGTCCGTGATCGATTAAATCATGATCTGCTCCGGCCTGACTCCGAAGCCAGTGCAAGTAATCGTCACATTGATCAAAATGTTCCGATGCCTTCACCCGGCTTTTGTCCCTGTTGTAATGCATATAGCCGTCATGCAGCACAACGTTATGAAACCCGCACAAGTTCCGGGTTGGATATACATGCATTTTGCCAACACATTGTGTGTGATAGCCCGCAGCTGCCAGTTCCCCCGGCAATGTATGAGGGTATGTCCATGGAACCTGATCCATATACCCTACTCGTCCGTGCGACTGCTGACTCATCCCCGTGAAGATCGACGCCCGGGCAGGCAAGCAGCTAGGAGTGGCAGAATAAGCATTCCGGAAGAATACGCCACTTTTCGCCAGTCTGTCCAGATTCGGTGTCTCCACAATGGGATGCCCCGCTGCACTTAGACAATCTCCGCGCATCTGGTCAACCGTAATCAGCATCAGATTCGGTCTATCTTGTTGTTTCAATCCAATCCCTCTTTTCATATGTTGAGTTCATAGAGGTACTTCTCTATACATTCAACAATTCCTGTAGGACATTTTGAAACAACGTTTTGAAATCAAATCATCCCGATCTCTTTTTCCTTCACCTTACGCTGGAATAGTACTTTACTTCCCTATCCTAAGATCATTGCTAGTGCTTTAGTATGCTATCTTCATTTATGGATTAGTTAGAATTAACCATCTTTGGCATCCCCTTCTTGACCGTCAGAAATATCGACTTATACAATGTATTTTGTAGCAATTTAGCAAACTATCTGATGGAGGATTGTAAATGTTAAAGTTGAGACTATTTGCCCCCATACTCCTGGTTGTGTCATTATTCTTAGGCGTTAGCCCTGCAAGTGCAGGAATAACCTTTCGCGATATTGATAACCACTGGGCAAAATCGACCGTTGAATGGGGTGTCGAGAAGGGAATTGTGAATGGATATGCCAACGGCACATTCATGCCCAATCAAAATGTAACAGAGGCGGAGTTCATTCGCATGCTTGTGGTCGGTATCACGGGCAAGGATCTGGAAGAAACCTATTTAACCGAATGGTGGTCAGACAAGTACTATAACTTCCTTCATTTTAAAAACTACCCTGTTCGCGGGTTCGCAGACAAAAAGATTCGCAGCACCTACATAACACGTGCTCACGTTGCTGAGCTAGTATCGAGCGCAGACGGAGTGAACTATTCTGGTAACCAAGCCATCCAGTATGTCCTCGGTAAGAAATATGCGCTTGGCCGAATTAAAGGCGAGAATACCATTCAGGGGTATATGGGCCACGAAACGATCACTCGGGCAGAAGTGCTCCAATTGATCAAAAATTTGACCAATCACGGCATGTCCATTCTGTACGATCGTCCGACAGAAGCCAGCCCTGAATCTAAGCTGCCACAGCTGCCGACGGCCTGGGATCTGTACCGAGATAACATGTACATGTCCATTCGCCAAAAAGTGTTCGTAAACTATAGCGGTTATCGTATCTATGATGACGGCGACAGTAAAGTCATTATGACGAAGACCAAGCAGCAAGGACAGGTTGATAATGCGGTGGCAGTTCAATTCGAGCCCCAAATCCTATCCTTTAGCAGTGTAACACTTTCCGACAGTAAGGATGTTACGCAGCGGAGTATGCTCGTAGAAGTCCTTGATTTGTACGGATTCAAGGTCGACAAGGATTACTTCTTAACCAAGCTGGACTCGGCCGTGAAGAACAAGAAGGAAATTCAGCTTAAAGTCAGCGGAAAGACGCTGGTCATCGATCCTCTAATATCCAGTCCGGACGGACAAATCAAGGTGTACTACAAATGGTGGGATGATGCCCGCGCATAGATTTCGAAGTAAATGTTTAACCGATTGGGCTTTCTCGGAATAGGCTAATGCATCTGATGTGAAATGGAGCGAAGATGCATGAGTTATTATCCGCCGGTTGAGATCCGGACACTGACCTACAGAGCTCCCGGCACTGTCATTCAATACCCACAGGTAACCGGCCTTGCTAACCGTCATGCAGAGGAGCGTATCAACCGAGCGATTATTCTTCAGATTCAGGAGATGCAGCGTATTCAGCAGGGCGTACAGACGGGGAAGAATCCAGAAACAACTGGGCATTTTGAGATCAAAACGAATGAACGTGGTCTCTTAAGCTTAATGTTGAGCAATTACACTTACTCCATACCTATGGCTCACGGTTACACCGTAGCGAAAGCACTGACCTTCTCAACGCAAACAGGTCAATCCTACACGCTGTCTGATTTATTCCGCCCAGGCTCCAACTACTTAGAGCTTCTGACTGCCGAAGTGAATTGACAGATTAAGGAACGAAACATTCCTACATTGGAAGGCAGCGTCGTTACGGTACAGCCTAATCAAGATTACTATTTGGCTGACAAGTCGCTTGTAATCTTCTATCCGCTGTATGCAATCACCCCGTATTATGTGGGGTTTCCGATGTTTCCAATCTCGGTATATACTCTCCAGAATGTCGCGGCTGAAGATGGTCCACTTATGATTCTGTCAGCTGATTTGTAGACATTGAAAAAACGCTATAAAAGTTTGTGCATCACTACGAATGCGGATCATTCTTCCGATCGCTGTTGCCCCCGAATTTCTTTTGAATTATATAGTTTTTGTTGAAATCCGGGGACAAAGCATATGCTTTCGAAGCAGCTTTCCTTTGGAAAGCTTTTAGGCGACCGCTCCGCTTCTCCAGAATGATTCCGCCTTCTCCGTTGTAGATTTAGAATTCCTTAACCTGCAAGCTGGTTCCTGTATTCAACAGGAATCAGCTTATTTAATTATTTATTGAGCCCTCTCCTCGTTATAAAACTGAATAAATTCCTCAATTCTTCTTTGTACCGATCGTTTTCACTAGCATAAAAAAATGCCCCCTTAGAATTACATCGGATTTACCCAAGGGTTTTCCAATGTCTATTCTAAGGGGTGCACCTTACTTCAGATAATGGGTTATATAATAATGTGACACGAGGTGCTTAAGCAGTCTCGATGTTACACCATGATTTTGCAAATATCGTTCGTAAATTCAACCGGATCAGCAATCGTCAATCCTTCAATCAGAAGTGCCTGATTGTACAATAGGTTCGTATAAAGCGCCAATTTCTCTTGATCACCTTGATGTGCGTCTTTCAGCGACTTAAACACTTCGTGGTTGATGTTAATTTCGAGCACTTTATCCGCTTTAATGTCCTGACCATTCGGCATAGCCTTCAGGATTTTTTCCATTTCAATGGTTAGATCGCCTTCGGCAGTGAGGCATACCGGATGGGACTTCAGACGCTTGGATGCTCGAACGCTTTTCACTTTGCCACCCAGAATACTGCTCATGGACTCGAATAATTCCTTGTTCTCGCCTTCCTCAGCTTCCGATGGCTTCTCATCCGCGTTTGGCTCGATTCCAAGATCGCCGCTCGATACAGACTTAAATTCTTTTTCTTTATATGTCATCAGCATCTTGATCGCGAACTCATCCACATCATCTGTGAAGTACAGAATTTCGTATCCCTTGTCTGCCACCAGTTCTGTCTGCGGAAGCTTCTCGATCCGTTCGATGGATTCGCCGGATGCATAGTAGATATACTTCTGATCCTCAGGCATTCTCGAAACGTATTCATCCAGTGTAACCAGCTTCTTCTCGGTAGAAGAGTAGAACATAAGCAAGTCTTGCAGAACATCTTTATGTGTTCCGTAATCGTTATAAACACCAAATTTGAGCTGTCTGCCAAAGGAGTTGTAGAACTGCTCATACTTCTCTCTTTCATCCTTAAGCAGGCTTTGCAATTGGCTCTTAATCTTGTTCTTAATGTTCTTCGCGATGAGTGTCAACTGACGATCATGCTGCAGCATCTCACGGGAGATGTTCAGCGACAGATCCTCAGAATCAACCATACCTTTCACAAAGCTGAAATAGTCTGGAAGAAGGTCCCCACACTTGTCCATGATAAGGACACCATTGGAGTACAGCTCAAGTCCTTTTTCATATTCCTTCGTGTAATAATCAAACGGAGTATTCTCCGGAATGAACAAAATCGCATTATACACGACTGCACCATCAGCTTTAATGTGGATATGTTTCAGCGGTTTATCAAATCCATAACGTTTCTCTGCATAGAAGTTGTTATAATCCTCTTCTGTCAGCTCGTCTTTATTCTTCCGCCAAATAGGAACCATACTGTTGATGGTTTGCTCTTCTTGATACTCTTCGAATTCATTCTCAGTGCCTTCTTTTGGACGCTGACTCTTAATATCCATCTTGATCGGATAACGGATGAAATCAGAGTACTTCTTAATAATTGCTCTCAAACGGTACTCTTCTAAATATTCATCGTACTGATCGTCTTCCGTATTCTCTTTGATCTTCAGAACGATTTCCGTACCTACTGAATCCTTCTCACTAGGCTCGATTGTATAGCCTTCGGTTCCTGTGGACTCCCACTTGAATGCTTGGTCACTGCCCAAAGCTTTACTTGTTACAGTTACCACATCCGCTACCATGAAGGCAGAGTAGAAACCAACACCAAATTGACCGATGATGTTGTGACCATCCTTCGCCTCATTCTCGCTCTTGAAAGCAAGTGAACCACTCTTCGCGATAACCCCAAGGTTATTCTCCAAGTCTTCCTGAGTCATCCCGATCCCCGTATCGGTAATCGTGAGCGTACGATTTGCTTTATCGGCAGTTACTTTAATGTAATAGTCTTCTTTATTAAATACTAAGTTATCGTCAGTAAGCGCTTTGTAATAGATCTTGTCGATAGCATCACTTGCGTTAGAAATAAGTTCTCTGAGAAAAATTTCACGCTGCGTATAGATGGAGTTAATCATCATTTCGAGCAATCGTTTAGATTCCGCTTTAAATTCCTTTTTAGCCATGGATGAATCTCCCTTCGAACGAATTATCTTTTTAGCACTCTTCTATTGAGAGTGCCAACACTTCTTTTATTTAACACGTTCTATTTTTTAATGTCAATAGTTGATGTCGTAAGACGCTCCGGGTACGAAACATTCCTCCGATCGCTCTTGCCCTCAAATTTCTTGAATATATCTTAAGCGTAGAAATTTGAGGACAAATGCGAACGCTAACGCTTCTCCGAAATTGCTTCGTCCCCTCCGCTGCTTCGTGCTTAAATAAAAAAAGCGATCCTCATCAGTATTACACCGATTAGGATCGCTAATTACATACCATAAAAATTCTATTTCGCCAGCTTCACAACTGCCTTCAGAGCAGCGTTGATTTCACGCTCAATCGCATCCGCTACGACGTTTGTGTTCGGATCGTATTCTGCAGCAAGATCTGCATCAGCGAATCCGTCCATCGCTACGATTGCTCCTGCCCGCACGCCGCGGAGAGCAGCTACAATGTACAGTGCGGAGATTTCCATCTCGACGCCAAGCGCGCCCGCCGCTTTAAATTTCTGATGCGGGAACTCTTCAACTCCAGCGAAGAATGCATCCAGTGTCACGGTAATTCCTTTACGTACGATACCCTCACCCAAAGAAAGCGCAGATTCATATAACGCTTCAGCAACCATGCTATCAGCTACTGCCGGGAATCCGTCAGGTACGAGCTGCTTGGTCAAGCCGTCCGTTCTTGCCGCTGCTGTACTAACCACAAGACTGCCCGCAGGCGTATCCGCACGGTAAGAACCCGCTGTTCCTACCCGGATCAGCGTTGTAGCACCCGCGCGAATCAGCTCCTCGAAGCAAACCGCAGCTCCCGGAGAACCTACGCCATGGCTTGTAACAGCAAGCTTGACGCCTTCATATGTCCCGACAAAGGTACGATATTCACGGCTGAACGCCAGCTCTCTTGCATCATCCAATTTGCGAGAAATGATCTCGGCACGGCTGGGATCACCGCAAACAATAACATACTCCGGAATATCTTCTGAGTTCACTTGCAATACGGGCATCAACATATTAATCATACTCCTTATGTGTCCATTCATCTTCGGGTATTGGTAGTGCTTCTCCGCTGAATCTTTGTTCTTTAAACGGATCTGCTTCGTTATGGAAGCCATTCCGCTCCCAGAAACCAGGGCGATCTTCCTTCATAAATTCAATCTTACGCAGCCATTTGGCACTCTTCCAGAAGTAACGATGTGGTACAACGGTTCGCAGTGGCCATCCGTGCTTCTGTGTCAAAGGCTCACCATTGAAACGATATGCCAAGAGCACATCATCCTTGAGAAGATCCTCAATCGGCACATTCGTATCATAATCCGGATCAGCATGGAACATAACATACTTCGCTTCCGGTTTTACCTTGAACAGCTTCAGGAAATCTCTGAATAGAATTCCTTCCCAGCGAGTATCAAACTTGGACCAGCGTGTTACACAATGAATATCACAATCAACCGTCACGGTCGGAAGTGCCATCAATTCCTCATAGGTGAACGTTCTTCCCTCTTCCACCTCTCCAAACACTTCGAGTGTCCACTGGGACATATCATATTCAGGCACTTCGCCTTCATGAAGAATCGGAAATTTCTCCGTCAATGCTTGTCCGGGCGGGAGCTTAGCACGCTGTTCCTCCGTCAGATCACTCACAGGCATCGGCTTCATCTTCTTTAAACGTTCCGCTTTTTTATGCACCCTTGCTCATCTCCTTTCATCTTCAACGACCCTCTATCTAGATGCTTGATTATCTGGAGCTTGTGCTTTGCTTCTGAGCATCCTTCAGGAAGCTCTTATCTTTAAAGAAGAACATGGCCACAATCGTTACAATATACGGAAGCATGTCCGTGAAATGAGATGGCAACGCCAATCCTTGAAAACGAATGCTGACTGCCTCCATAAAGCCAAACAGTAAGCTGGCTGCTGTAACGCCAAGCGGTCCGGACTGTCCGAGCATCGTAGCTACAAGCGCGATAAAACCACGTCCCGCTGTCATTCCTTCAGTAAACATCGTTAATTGTCCAAGCGAGATTTGAGCACCTGCCAGCGCGCAGAGCACACCACTAGCTAACACAGCACCATATTGGTAACGCGGTACGCGAATACCGATACTGCTTGCCGCAAGCGGGTTTTCCCCAGCAGCTAGGAATCGGAAGCCATTTTTCGTCCGGTAGAAGTAATACCACATTAAACCTGCAATGACGAATGCTAGATATACGAGAGGTGTATGCCCCGATAGAATCGGTCCAAGGACAGGAATATCCTCTAGAATCGGAATATTCCATTTTGGTAGACCAACCATTTTATTATCATAGAAAGCGCCCTTCACATCAAATATCGCTCTCAAACAAAAGGTTGTAAGTCCAGCCGCCAACGCATTCATCGCAATACCCACGACAATAACATTAGCCCTTAGATTGATCGTCAAATAAGCGAAAATAAATGAAAATATCGATACAACTGCGATCGCAAACAAGATGGCATAAAACACATTACCGAAATAATAATTACCGACAACCGATGCAAAAGCACCGAGCAGCATAAAACCTTCTAAACCTACATTGAACAATCCCACACGCGCGCACAAGGCTCCTCCAAGCGCGGCGAGCAAAATCGGAGTAAGGACACGAAGGGCTGTATTTAATAACGCTAGATCAAACAGCTGTTCCAT
This sequence comes from Paenibacillus sp. GCM10028914, assembly GCF_042666275.1. Classification (NCBI taxonomy): domain Bacteria; kingdom Bacillati; phylum Bacillota; class Bacilli; order Caryophanales; family Paenibacillaceae; genus Paenibacillus; species Paenibacillus sp. GCM10028914. Next base: position 35,998 of record NZ_JBHTFO010000004.1, on the reverse strand, counting down.
CGGACTTGTTCCCCTTTCTACGCTTCAGGAAGCTGTATGTGAACTTCGCAGATATGAACAGGATAAGTGCAGCTTGAATAATTGCTCCGACTTCAAGGGGAACCTCTGTATTCCGCTCTACACCCATTCCACCTGTCTGTAATGCAGCCAAGAACAATGCAGCAACAAATGTACCAATTGGATGGGACCCAGCGAGTAGTGCAGCCATAATACCTGTCCATGCATAATCAGCCGTTGTCAGGGCACCGTCAATATACCGATACTGTGATCCGAGAATTTCAACGGCACCGCCAAGACCTGCTAATCCACCACTGACAAACATGGCACCGATCATCATGGATCCCCGCTTGATTCCACCATATAAGGCGAACAGCGGATTGCCACCCAGCATGCGAATCTCATAACCGATGACGGAGCGCTTCAGCAACACATAAATAACAACGGCCGCAACCACCGCAAAAACAAAACCTAAATGAAGCGGCATTCCGCTGATCAGTTTAGGCAGCCACACCTGATTCTCAATCATGGCCGACTGTGCCATCGCGGCAGAGCCCGAAGTATCTTTCAGCGGATAAGCTACTAAATAGCCTGCAAACAAATCAGCCACATAGTTTAGAAGCAGGGTAGAGATCAGCAGGTTCACTGCAAATCTAGTATCAAAATATCCAGCCATCACCGACCAGAATCCACCGGCAATCGTACCTGCAAGCAAAGCGCAGATGCAGACAAGCCAGCCCGGACCTGGCAAATAAAGGCCAACCAGCGCGGCCGCTAACGCTCCGAATATCATCTGTCCCGGGGAACCGAGGTTAAAGAATCCGGCACGAAACGCAAAAGCTGCGCCTAAGCCGACCAGAATAATAGGTGTCGCCCGTGAAAGTGTATTTGTAAAGAAATACATTCCGCCAAATGCGCCTTTCCACATTTCAGCATACGTTTCCAGAATGTCCCCGCCTGCGATAACAATCGCAATTGCACCGGCGAGTAGACCGACAACCACCGCTACAAGCGGTTGGAGCAGCGGAAGTGTATATTTCATCATTTTGTTCATTATACTGTTCCTCCTGCCATAAGCAGACCGAGCTTTTCTTCCGTCGCTTCCTGTGCGGAAAGTTCGCCGGCAATCCGTCCTTCATACATAACAACAATTCGATCAGACAGCTTTAATATTTCCGTTAATTCTGATGAGACAAGCAGTATGCCCGTTCCTGCATCACGTCGTTTCAGAAGTTCGCTGTGGATCGTTTCCATCGCACCGATATCCACACCACGTGTAGGCTCTGCAGCGATCAGAAACGGCGTCCCCTGCTCCAGCTCCCTGGCTACAATCAACTTCTGCAAGTTACCACCTGATAAATACTGGGTGGTTGTATCCAGTGAACCTGTCTTAATGGAGAATTTATTCACCCAACCAGATACGAGCGTGCGAATATCTTTAAGCTTCAGAAAGCCCCCTTGCTGAAGACGACGCTGATGTCCCATGATCCCTGTATCCATTACCGTTGCCTCGCGGTTCGCTCCCCAGACATAACGATCTTCGGGGATATGCGCAAGACCTCGCTCACGGATTTTGCGAGTAGGCATTCCTGTTACATCCGTCCCTGACAATAAAATTCTACCTTGATCTGGCTGAGCAAGCCCCGATATTACCTGCAGCAGCTCCGATTGTCCATTTCCCGAAATCCCGGCAACGCCTACAACCTCACCGGCTTTAACATTCAGATTAATTCCATCTAATGCCGGCTTGCCTTTCGTTCCCCGAATGCTAACATCAGAGACTTCAAGCACACTGTCACCTGGTACGCACGGACTCTTCTTAAGCTCTGCAAGTTCACGTCCGACCATCAAGCGGGACAGATGGTTAGCGTCTGTCTCACCCTTTGCAACCGTCCCTGTAACCGCTCCATCACGGAGCACCGTAATCCGGTCCGCTACATCAAGTACTTCATTGAGCTTATGACTAATCAGGATAAAACTCTTGCCTTGCTTCGCCAGCAGCTTAATTGCTTGCAGCAACTCCTGTACTTCAAGCGGTGTAAGAACACCTGTCGGCTCATCCAAAATAATGATATTTGCACCTTGAAACAAAACTTTCAAAATTTCAACGCGCTGCTGAACACCTGGGGCGCTCGTCCCTGTAATCGCATTAGGATCTACTTTCATCCCATATTGATTGCACAAATCCTCCACGATCCGAGCTGCCTGTTTGCGATCAAACTTGACGGAAGAGCCTGGTTCGTTACCAATCACAATATTCTCCGCAATCGTAAACGAAGGAAAGAGCATAAAGTGTTGGTGTACCATACCAATCCCGTGATGAATAGCATCTAAAGGACTTGAGAAGGAAACTTCTTTATTATTGAGCTTAATCGTACCGGACGTTGGCTGCTCCATGCCGTACAATATCCGCATGAGCGTTGTTTTTCCGGCACCATTCTCCCCAACAATCGCATGTACTTCCCCTGCTTCCAGTGAAAAATCGATGCCCTTGTTCGCGCTAAAATCACCATACTTCTTCGTAATACGGTCCATTTGGAGTAGCATCTAGGTTATGCCTTCCTTTCAGGAATTAATGAAAGACCGACTGCCAAAGACAGCCGGTCGAAGTAGAACCAATTATTGTTCTAGAGCGTTAGTTACTTTGATTTTACCTGCAATAATGTCATCGGCAATAGCTTTTAACTTGTCTACATTTTCTTGTCCAATGAAGTCATTCAGCGGAGTTTCACTCTCATGTGTTACGTAAGTAAGACCCACGCCACCTTCCTTCAAGCCATAGTCGAGAACTTCAAAGGAAAACTTATCTTCATTAAAGTCTTTAACAGTTTCATAAGTAACTGTGTCCGCACCCTTTAGCTGAGCGAGTACCACGTGTTCTGGATCCACATTCGTGTTATCCGTATCTTGTCCTGAAGTATAGAAGCCTTTTTCTTTCGCTGCTTCAAAAACGCCAAGGTCACCTACCGCAGACAAACCTGCGATAAAGTCAGCTCCTTTGGAATTTTGCAGAAGTGCAAATTCTTTCGCCTTCGCTGGGTCAGAGAAGCTGCCTACATAGTTTACGAAGATTTCAATATCAGGGCGAACCGATTTCGCACCCTCAGCAAAACCTGTTGTATATTTGTGCATAATTGGAATGTCATCTGCAACAACGTTGCCGACCTTACCAGTCTTTGTGGACAATCCAGCCGCTGCTCCGAGCAGGTAAGCCGCTTCGTGCTCACGGAATACAACGCTGCGAACATTTGGCAAATCAACTACTGTATCTACGATGGCGAATGGTACGTCCGGATTTTCAGCTGCAACTTTTCTCAATGCATCTTCCATCTGGAATGTAGCCGTAATAATTAGATCATATTTCTCTGCAACAGCAGTACGTAAATTTTGCTCTATGGAAGCCGGGTCCGTAGATTCGATCGTTTTCACCTCTACGCCGAACTCATCTCCTGCTTTCTTCAATCCCTTATCCATTAACGCGAAGAAAGGGTTAACACCGATTTTCTCAGGAATAACAAGCGCGATGCGTTTTGTCTCTTTAGATTCGCCCTTGTCTGATGTGTCGTTACCGGATGCGCTATCGTCGCTGCCGCAACCTGCTAACAATCCAACGAACAGCACCATTGTTAATAGAATTGACCATGTCTTTTTCATTCCTGCCCTTATCCCCCTCAATATCTTGCTTGCTAGTGATACTATTATCCTATGACATTGTTCGGGAAATGTCAAAGGAATTTTAGCAAATAGGGTCGAATTTTGACATCTTGTGACATATTTCTATCTTTTTTGCGCCTTATTTCAGTACATTGTGCCTAAAAAATTAATTAATGTTCGGGATTTGCTAAAAGCAATATTTAATATATCAACAACAATCTGACAAATAAAAAAGCACCTTTCGGTGCTTTAGCGTAAACCAAGCTCTATGATTCGAACGACCGGATCCACTTAAATCGATTCACTTTCACGAGGGCAACAAAGCATTTAAGAATCTGATCCGATTTAAGACATATAAACGTCACGATCGGTGATAGATTAAACACAAATGCACACAGGAATGAAGATGGGAGCACGATAAGCCACATAAAAATCAAGTCATTATACAGTACAAATTTCGTATCCCCACCGCTACGTACAATGCCCGTTAAAGCCGGCATTTGATAAGCCGTTCCTACCACTGTAATCGAGAGGATCGTCATAAACTGTAAGGCAAGTGCCTTCGCTTCACCGGATATCGAGTAAAAACCTAGCACATAATCTTTTAGAATGAACAAGATTGCCCCTGTACACAGACCTAGAACGAGATAGAGAATCTGAAGTGTTTTTGCATATGCTTTAATCTTATCCGAGAATCCTTCCCCGATTGTTTTCCCGATGAGAATTGCTGTTGCACTAGCAGATGCATAGATCATAACCGTAACTAACTGAAATATTGTTGTTGCAATACTGTTAGCCGCAATTGCAGCTTCACCCATATGCCCAAGAATTGCAGTCTGAGCCCCCATGGCAAGTCCCCAAATCGTATTGGACAACAAGATCGGTGAACCGACCTTGATATACTGCTTAAATAATCCCATATCGAATTGGAAGAAGTCTTTTAACTTGAGCATGATTTTGCGATCAAACTTCTTGATGTACACACATACAATAGCCGTTTCAATGATTCTCGCTATTAAGGTTGCTATAGCTGAACCTTCTACGCCCAATTCCGGAAATCCGAAATGACCGTAAATCAGCAAATAGTTCAAACCCACATTAATGATAAGCGTGGACAAGGATACTATAAAACCGACCCTCACTGTTTCTACGCTGCGCAATGAGGCTAGGAGGATGCTGGTTATTGCAAAAAACACATAGGAAAAGCAAATGATCTGCAAATACTTAACTCCCTCTTCAATGACGCTTTCTCCAATCGTAAAAATGGATAGCGTCGCATGAGGAAAGAAAAACACAATAGCCCATAATACAGCACTTAACGCGATTGCCATTCGCATTCCGATACTGGAAATCTTTTGAATTGACAGGGGGTCTTTCGCACCCCAATATCGTGAAGCCATAATTACAAGCCCTTCACCTACCCCCATTACGAGCATATGCAGCAGAAATTGAATCTGATTTGCCAGTGCCACACCAGAAAGTGCGGCTTCACTGTAGCCTCCCAGCATGACGTTATCCGATAAATTCACACCGAGAGAAATGATGTTCTGTAGACCAATGATTAAAGTTAGCCAGAAGAAACTCTTGTAAAACTGCTTCTCACGCACAAATAAATTCACGATATGGATACCTTCTTTGTTATTAATTCATTGCTATAACCAATATATACTAACTATTAATAATAATCTGCCCCTTTTCGTAGGCAAACACAGTGACAAGCTCCTGTAGCTATTCATATGCTGACAAAAAGAAAGGTGGGGATGCTCTGCCATGTCCTATAAAAGCAGTACAATCAAGAGCAAGTGGAAAAAGACCCAATGGCTCTTGAAGGAGTCACATATAAAGCAGTATGTACCCGCCACTATGACTTTCAGCGAAAAAAATCTACAATCCATGCTATCCTCTTATTCCACGGTTTATTTCAAACCAACAAACGGTTCTGGCGGGGCAAACATCATCCGTATCAATAAAAAAGACGGAGGCTATCAGACCCAGTACAATACCGTAAAAACCACTTACCGAACGCAAGAGAAACTTTACAAAGAACTAAAGCGATTCGCAGGAAAGAAGAAATTTTTACTTCAAAAGGGAATCCGTCTGGCTAAAAGTAATGGTAGACCGTTTGATATTCGGGTTATGGTTCAAAAAACAAACAAAGGTCATTGGATAAGTTCCGGACTATTCACAAAAATCGGCATTCCGAATAAAGTTGCAACTAATTATAATCAGGGCGGAAGCGTCGGTTATTTTGACAAAACACTTGCCGGAGCAGGGTATGATCGTCTTTCTATTCAGAATATGGAGTCAAAGCTCAAGCAGCTTGGTGTTTCTGTAGGACATAATTTCGACCGTAATTACAAAGGCTTTAAGGAATTAGGACTGGATGTCGCTCTTGATAACAATCGAAAACCTTGGATACTGGAAGTGAATACACGCCCCCAGTTCTATCCACTCAAAAATACGAACAAAACGTTATATAATCGCATCCTTTCCTACGGTAAACAATACGGAAGAACAAAATAAACGATACATGGAGACTCAAGCAAAAAAGCTTGAGTCTTTTCTAATTAAAAATAGAGGAATTGTGAGACTTTCTAAAGAATTACTATATCAATATAACATTATAACCTTTATTGATATGATTGCTTATTAACCTTAAGTCTTGAAGGAGAGACGATATCATTGATGGATCGCCCCTTTGAAGTCATCACTTATCCATTTGAGAATACATATTCGCATCAGTCGGAAAGTAGAATTCCATCGGAATGGGAAACATTTTTCAAACGCTATCCCGACCCTGCAGTTATCCTGGATAAGGATGATCTACTTATGAAAACCAATACTGCATTTGACCGAGTCTTTGGTTGGTCTGAGGATGAATTGGTCGGACTACATGCATATGATTTGCCGAACATTCCCGAAGATAAGAAATTTGAAGTGTCAAGAAATAAAGAGATCATTGATTTTGGAGAAGCCATCAAGGAATACGAAACCATTCGATTAACGAGCAACGGTACCCTTCTTCAGGTTAGGATATCGTGCTTTCCCTTACAAGATCGAGACAATCGGTTTTATGGACGTGCAGTTATTCTAAAGGTCATAAGAGAACATAGAGAAGAGTCAAACACAACGCTCCTGGATCATATTTTTTTCAATGCTGATTTAGCTGCAGGCATAGCTCATGAAATACGCAATCCACTTACTACACTTAAAGGATTTCTTCAGTTGATGCAGTCCAATCATATTTCAGTCCATCGAGCGCCCTATTATTATGAAATTATGGAATCTGAAATCGAACAAATTGAATATGTATTAAGCAAACTGTTGCTGCTTGCCAAGCCGAAGGAAAATCTGCTAAAGCTGATTGATGTATCCACACTGATCAAGGACGCTGTTGCTAGCTCAGAGGAAGCAGCGGGTCAACAAGTGAAGATTACAACCGATTTAGATTGCAGCCTTTCACTCATTGAATGTGACGTCACACAAATTCGGCAAGTATTCTCAAGCATTATCGAGAATGGTATTGAGTCTATGCCAGACGGTGGAGCTTTAACCATTCAGTTAAGGTCCAATCAACAGGAGGTTATCATCTGTTTCCGTGATGAAGGACTCGGCATACCCGCACATATTCTATGCAAACTGGGGCAACCTTTCTATACAACGCAGACCAAAGGGATTGGCCTCGGATTTATGATTAGCAAGAAGATCATTGAGGCACATAGGGGATCCATCAAAGTCAGTAGCGAAGAGAAAAAAGGAACACTGATCGAAATCCGGCTTCCTTTATATCAAAATTGACTCTATTACCCAAATAGGCGACCGATGGATCACTCCTCGGGTCGTCTATTTTCCTTTCGACAAACACACTTTTCGTAGATTTAGATGGTCATTAAATAAGCTTATGTGCTAATGTTTATAAATGAGCATTTTTCTGAAAGGAAAGGTTGGGAAACATTTGAGTGTAAAAGGACAACAAATAAATAACAACAATCTCGAAACGATTGTGCGCAGTAGGCCGAGCACGAGCCGACTTTGGATGATTCTTATCTTAGGCGCGCTGTCCGCATTTGGCCCACTGTCACTGGATATGTATTTGCCTTCCTTACCGGAGTTGGCTAATACGATGCATACGACAACCTCACTTACACAGCTCAGTCTGACATCCTGCCTTATTGGTCTGGCTACAGGCCAACTGCTCGCAGGGCCACTGAGCGATGTTCGCGGCAGACGTTTTCCGTTAATCATCGGAATGGTTGTGTATGGAGTTGCATCGTTATTATGCGCCTTTAGCACATCGATTGAAATGTTGATTGCGTTTCGCTTTGTTCAAGGTATTGCCGGTTCGGCAGGGATCGTTATTTCAAGAGCAGTCGTAAGGGATATGTATTCTGGTTCTGAGCTGACCAAGTTCTTTTCTATGCTTATGCTGATTAACGGGGCTGCACCTATTCTCTCCCCGATCATTGGAGGGCAATTGCTGCAGTTCACCTCCTGGCGCGGTGTGTTCATTGTACTAACATTCATCGGTGTGGCTATGCTTCTCGCGGTACTCTTCGGACTACCCGAAACCTTAAGCGGGGACAAGCGTTCCAAAGGCGGGGTCAAGAATACACTTTCCATGTTCGGAACCTTGCTGCGGGATCGTAAATTTGTAGGACTTGCTCTGTGCCAAGGCTTTATCTCTGCTGCCATGTTCGCTTATATTTCCGGCTCTCCCTTTGTGCTGCAGGATATCTTCGGTGTATCTCCACAGACTTTCGGCATTATATTTGCAGCTAATGGGCTCGGCATCATTATTGCAGGACAAATCACAGGCCGCCTTGCAGGCCGGGTTAGTGAGCGAAAATTGTTTGTATCAGGTATTATCCTAGCTACGATAGGTGGTTCTACTCTGCTGTTAGCCATTGTGAGCGGAGCAGGATTGAACCTAATTCTTCCCACACTCTTTATCGTCGTTTCCTGTGTCGGTATTGTCGGTACGGCCGGCGCTTCAATGGCGCTGCAAAATTACGGACACGCAGCAGGAAGTGCATCTGCACTACTCGGACTGCTGTCTTACATTTTAGGTGCACTGGTTATGCCGCTCGTTGGCATTATGGGCAGTGAGACCGCTATTCCTATGGGTGTTGTCATATTCGGTGCCGATATCGGAGCAGTGCTGTGTTATTTACTGCTTGTGCGTAGAACGGGACGACCGGTTGTAGCGTAAACCGAATGAAGAAAGACAGCAGAGGCTGTCCCAAAAGATCTAAGATCTTACGGGATGCCTCTTTTTTTCTGTTGTTAGACGCTTCGCGTACGAATCATTCCTTCCATCGCTGTTGTGCTCCAATTTCCTGAATTGGTTTTAGTTTAGGTAGAAATTGGAGCACAAAGGCGACCGCGTTCGCTTGTCCGGAAACGCTTCGTCCCCTCCGCTGCTGCGTGAGTATCCATCGCCAATACAGATAATACAAATAAGCCGCCCTTTGTTAGATAGATGTAACTGAGCCAGCATCTAAAAAAAGAGCGATTTTATTTGTATATTAATAGTTCTCTAATTCGGTTTCCAAATCACGAATCAATGTCTCAACTTCGAGAACAGCCGAATCCACATTGTTAAAGAATATCGAAGGCTTGTATCCATCTTCTAATAATCGAGGTAAGAATTCCTCCATTAGCTCGTCTAAATCGATACTCTCACAAGAATATTCCGCCCATTCCTCAATCGCACAGTGCTGAGCAAAAGCTTTTTTAGGCCAGAATGGTAAGAGTAACGTACCGTCCTCATCCTCAGTAACAGCCCAACCATCGTTATATAAACCCCAGACGGTTTCCTCATCAACGACTTTCTTGATGAAATACTCATATCTTATATTTGCGGGAAGCTTAATAACAGCCTGAAATTCTTTATCATTCACCAATATACCTACCATCCTTCTCATTCTAAATCATTCGTCTCGATTTTGTTTCCCAATATAATTTTTTGAATTCATTTATAGTATCATGGTTCGTAAGATCAAACCATTAAACAGAGGAGCTAAAGATGGATAGACAACAGCGTTTGAAAAAGTTGGCGAACGAGTTCAGTGATTGTCAAAAAGCTTTAACCGCCATTGGCAATGAAACACGTCAATCTATTATTATCGCCCTCATTGAAGGCGAAGGCGACTGTGAAAAAGGTATTCGGGTTGGCGAAATAACCAAAAAGACTAATTTATCTCGTCCAGCAGTATCTCACCATTTAAAGGTGCTGAAAGATGCAAATTTAATAGGAGTAAGTCGAGAAGGTACGATGAATTATTATTATTTGGATGTTTTAAAGAGCGATATATTCAAGCTAATTAAGCTGTTCATTAATATAGAATCATTCATAACCGAGTATCAGGATGAATAGTACAGAAGGGAAGAATCAATATGAAAAATGTAATTGTACTTGGTGGTAGTGGCTACGTGGGAACTCATTTAGCAGAGGTTTGGTTAAAACAAGATCCCAAGCTAGAAATTTGTAGTATTTCTCGCCATGGTCGTCCTCAAAAATTATCTTCTTATTTAGAAAATAATGATCAAATCCAGTGGTTATCAGAAGACATCTTTGATATTGATTCCTATATCACTAAGTTACCAACTAAGGTGGACACGATCGTTAACTTAGTCGGAACCGCAGATGCAAAGAGCACGGAATTGTTCATGAAAATAAATGTAGAGCCTGTTAAGATAATGATCGAATTAATGGATCGCCTTTCCATTCCGAAGGGGTGCTTCATTTCAGGAGTGATTGGCATGCCATTCAAAAACAAACCATTCATCGCTTCAAAGCAAAAGGCTGAAACTTTAATTAGAGAAAGCCGAAAGAATATCAGCATCATCAAACCAAGTCTAGTTTATGGAGATAAGCCGGAAGTCGCGGCAATGGTTCCCTTCATGAAATTGATGGGCAAACTTCCGGGTAAATCGAATTATAAGCCCATTCAAGTAAATCAGCTAGCACAAGAAATAGTAGAGGTATGTAATAAATAGACTCACATTCAACAAGCCGCTCAAGGTTAACCCTCAGGCGGCTTGTTACCACATTCGCTGTCTCCACTCCATTACATATTCCTTTTCTGAGGTTGCAGGATCTACACTGTCTGCCGTAATAAGAAAGCCATTCTTCTCATAGAACCTTATAGCACTTTCGTTCTTCTGGTAAACCTTCAATTGGAGGAAGCTGTGATCTTTCTTAGCATGATCCAGCAACATTTTTCCGAAACCACGATTCTGTTCATCGACGTCTATAAACAATGCTGCGATGTACTCATGACTCGCCCCCTTCGAAAGATGATTATCTCCCTCTATCCCCATACGCCTAAAATAATGACTCCTACCGTGATCAGAATAGATGTTAGCATACGCCTAATGCCCTGCTGTTCTCGCAGAATAAATATTCCCATCATTGTCCCGAACACAGTTCCAATCTCCCTGATCGGTGCAAGCTGGGATACCGGAGCAAGAGTCACCGCATATAGAAACAATAAATATCCCCCAGGTGCGATTAGTCCACCTAATAATACGACTTTCCAGTTGATGCGTAGTTCCTTACGCATTCCTTGTGATCGAAAGGCTATCCAAGAAAGGGCCAACAGTCCTCCTAGATGGGCCGCTTCATTTAATACAACCGCTGGAACATAGTCTAGCGCTATTTTATCCACAATGATATAACCCGCTATACAGATCCCTACGGATAATGCCATCAAGGGTGCCTTTAGGGAAGACGTTTTGCTCCTTATTTTTATGTTACTTAATAGAGCAATGCCTACAACGATGGTTAGAATACCTATCCACCCATAGATGGATAAATATTCATTAAGTAAAGTCACTCCAAGGAGAGGTACCAATAGTGGACTCGTTCCTCTCATAATGGGGTATACCTGTGAAAGATCACCTATAGAATAGGTAGCCGCGAGCAGAACCATATACAATCCATGGAGGATCATAGAAGCAAGAACAATCCACCCCGCTGTACTGGTGAACTGGATGGCATCCCATTCCATGATCGTCCATGGTAAAAAAATAAGAAAGGCCGCGAGCTGGCAGAACCATAAAAATGCGTTTTTGTCTAAGCTTCTCTTCGTGAACAGATTCCATATGGAATGAAGAAAACCTGACCCGAGTACGAGTGTTATTGCTAAAAAAGTCATCGGTTGCACCCTCTCCCTGGTTCAACACTTCCGCAGGAACACAAAAGACACGAAATCAAATCATCCCGTGTCTTTCATTAAATGCAGTATGCTTATTTATTTTCATATTCCTTGGTCGCAGTATCCAGCATGGATTTCCAATCCGCAAAATCCGTTTCTCTAGCGACATGACGATCAAACAGTTCATCTGGAATATTATCGACATCCGCTTGTGTCTCTACTTGAAAGTTACCCTTCTCTACAAAAGAGCTAAAGCTATTAAAGTTCGAGTGTTTGCTCATGAATGATTCATTAAATAACTGGTCTAATGAAACATGATTTGGATCGTTCTGATTTGCTTTTTGTCCTTGTAAATCTGCCAGCAGTTCGTCAAATGACATTGGTTTTTGTCTCCTCAAATTACCACTCCTAAATCTATTTTATCGATTCTAGCCTAGCTCCACACCTGCGCCTTCGTCAAGTGTTCAAGGTTACAGAATCAGCCTATCTAACAGTTTATACACATCAGGTTTCCTATATGTCCAATTTGTCTCCATCAATCTTCGGGTCTACAAGATCCTGATTTTTAGTGTTTTTGCTCTTGTAAGGTTTTGGGGCGCTTTTGGATCTGTTAGCACTAGCCTGCCACCGGTTCCATCCTTTTTTACCTGTTCCCCTACCTGTACCGCCCTTACCCTTGGCTTTACTCAAAACATCACTCCGTTATAATCTAGCTTATTGATACTTACTATTACCAGTATACCTAGTATACGGGCATAAATACGTAATGATCATTTCACCAGTATATCAGGTAAATCCATAATTGTCTGAGCGAATTTACAATTTCATTAAAATATTAGGCGGATACAGTTGTCTCAGAATGACAAAAAAAGGGCAGTTCCTACTCTGAGGAACCACCCGCCTTTGTTATTTTTGCTGGCTTGTCCGCAGTGAAGCCCATTTCTCTTCCAGCCACTTGTCGAACTCGTCGCCTTTGTCACCTTCATACGTATCGTATACGTCACTTCTCATCTTTTTCAGCTTCTCTTTGAACTCTTCATAGCTGTGTCCAGCCGGAAGGCTCTTCTTGATTCTGACTAACATTTTCGTAAGTCCTTTGACCAATTCCTCTTGTCTTCTTGCAGGCTTCTGAACATCTTCGCCCGCTTCCTTCAGCTCCTGATAAGCAGCCTCTTGAACTTTATATACCGGGTCATTCATCATCCGATTCTTCAGCACATCCAGCGCTTTTGGATTGTCGATTTTGCCTAGCTCTTGAACTGCTCTCAGCCGCTCACGCCAATCTGCTGTCCGGTTCGCTGCTGCTTTCAGTTCCTTATAAATTACGTCTACTTCCACTTCATTTACTTCATGATTCATATCTTCTGTAGTCAAATCATTCATTCCCTTCCTCAATAACCCGTGCAATTCACTATTACTTCGGTTCGAAATTTAATTATATCCTCTATCCTCAATTATTCATACACATATGATGAAATATACAATATTAGGCTCCCAGAAGTATAGCTAAATTCAGTTCCGTTGAGAATGTGCAAACATAAAAAAACAAACCTACCATACGCGGCAGGAATGTTTTATGCTACATATCTATTTCTTATCCACCTGTAACATCGTTACTTGCTTGATCGCATATGTATCCTTAATCTTTTCGTCTGAAATGATGCCAAGCGTAACTAAACTTGAAATCTTCGCAGTATCCGCCCTAGAGAGCATGCGCCAGACCTCCGGATCAGGAAGTGCTTCATACAGCTTCTTGTCATCGAATTCCTTCCGCTCTTGAAATACAAGCTTTGCTCTATAGCCCCCTTGCTCCAGCTCAGAGACTTCACATTCCTTGCAATGATCAATGATCTCGCTGCGTAATTCCGCTAATTCTTGCTCTATCTCTTTCTGCTTCTGCTTTAGTTGGTGATAACGCCTAAGCTTCTTATCCATATCATTCACCCTCCTCTTCATATGATATGTATGCGTAAGAGTGTGAATATAGGATTAGGAACTGTATGATTTTTACTATCAGGAGCACACTAAAACGGTATGTTAAGTACCCTTTCAGGAGGATTCGTTAATGAACCGATTTGAGAAGGAAGAACGAGCGGAATATACAGACCTGTCTACGGTTGAATCAGAACGTAACGATTTAATTCCCGAGGAATTTCCCGAGGGACCGTATGGATCTGATCTACAGAGTGAATCTCTAGGCAAAAGCACTCCATGGCGTAAGGATCAGCGACCACCGAATCGTTTTGATTATGAGGATCGTCAGCAGCATATGGGCATGGAACGGGATTTTCCAGGTGCAGATGAAACCATCCAGGCTGATCCAGGGCAAAATAACCATAGTAAAGAGTAAGAAATACTCAAAGAACCTGGTTTGCTAATAATCTCAATCACCAAATACAAAGAGTGCCAGCACCAGCTGACACTCTTTGTACATTCTTATGTAATCATACTCTACTACATTACGGGTTATTTACTCTTCGCCGTCTTACTGCCAATCGTCAAATATAGCGAAGCGTCCACTTCGATCCAATCTGCCCATACTGTTCTGCCGTTCGCAGTGAACTTATCCGGGATGTCGTTACGATTGAAATAATTCCATACCTTCCGCCAATCATTCCCGAAATAAAACTTGAACAACTGTGCTGACATGACGGGGATCTTGTAACTGTTAGACACCTGCGTATCTGGAACCCCCGGAGGACTTCCCCACATGGTCAATCGAATCATCACTTCGCCGCCGTTATGGAGCGTACCACCTTTTCCAAATAGAAAGATCGCCTTGCTCTGACCTGGAATTCCATAGCTGCGTCCTTCCTTAAAGCCAAGCTGTTCTTCAAATGCCTTGAAGTTCTTCGTCTCATCAGAAGACCATTTCGCAGTCAACTGCGGAGCCTTCCAATCGCCAGGGTACGCTTGCTTCGGATCCAGCGGATTAAAGTTAAATGTGGTTGGATACTGGCCCTTTACGCCAAAAAAATTAGCCGTCGGGTTCTTCGGCACATCCCCTACCAGAATGAGTGCTGTATCCTTCTCTTTCATTACCGTTACCGGATAGAAGCGCTCGATAAAGTTTAGCGGCACATACAATACATTTTTCTGGATGCCTCTGATCGTATCGGACTGATCCTCCGCTTGTTGATGATTTCCTAAGAATATAGCGGATTCTCTTCTAACTCCATCCCACTTAAAATTCCAGATATCCCCTTTATCATTCATCCAGTATGTGATCTCAGTCAGTTTATCTGACCAGTATTTAAAGGTTCCACCCATGCCCATTACAATATGCTGGAGCGGTACATATACCGTACCATTCAGATAAAACAGCGGCGTTTCATAGTCATTGTATCCCGGACCTACTTGCTCTACACCGTTAACGAACAAGGCATAGGATTTCTGCTTCTTCTGGTAGATCCATTTGGGATCCATTTTGACCGCTTTCGTGCTGGATGATGATACCTTGTTCTGCTTCGAGCTTGTTGCTGCGTCTACTTGCTTGCCTGCTGACCACGGAGCCAGCATACCAGATAGCATGCAAATAGCCAGCATGATCCGAAGACCCCTCTTCATTTTCTTTCCTGTTAAAATCCCCATATGTTCCCCCTGCTCTATGGACCAGTTTGACCCTCTTCAACGGAGTAAGTCTCTTTAGTCCTGTTGTCTGGATGTCCCATTTTCGGAATCATCTCTCAAATTATGTATATCGGTTAAGTGAGCTAGGTTTGTTAGGAGGGGAAATATGTTTCTTAGTCTTCACAAGCCTTAGATCTCCTGTATCTCACCATTTATAATCGTCATCTCAACATTCGTTGCTAATAATTCGTCTGGATGCTCCATGGTAAATAGATCTTGGGAAAACACCGTCATATCAGCAAACTTCCCACGTGACAGTGTTCCCTTCACATGTTCTTCGTTCGTCGCATAGGCCCCGCCGATCGTATATAACCGGACTGCCTCCTTCATGGAGATCCTTTCCTTCTCATTCCAACCTCGGGATTGTTCAGGCAATCTCCGTGTAACAGACGCATGAAGGCTGAGCAAAGGATCAAAGGGCTCTACAGGCGCATCTGATCCACCGGCACAATTCACACCGGAGGACAACAGCGTTTTCCATGCATACAGGTTCTTCTCTCTGTTCCCGCCAATTCTATTGGTAATCCAAGGATAATCACTCACTACGAATCTTGGCTGAATATCGGCAACGCGGCTGGGATCAGCCAAGCGCTCTAACAGATCTTCACGTATTAGAGACACATGAATGATCCGGTCCCGATACTTACTTTTAGGCAGTTGATCCAGTGTATCCAGCACTTGTTCCAAAGCTTGATCACCAATGGTATGTATAGCAATCGGCATTCCATATGTTCTGATCTCTTTAAAGCTTTCATATAGTACTGCCGGGTCCTGCATCGCTTCTCCATAATACCCCGGAGCATCCTCGTAAGGCTCAGACAACAGTGCGGTTCTTCTCCCAAACGCACCGTCAGCAAACATCTTGATCGCACCGATCCGAAGTCTCTCATTTCCGAACCCCGTATACATTCCTCGCTCTTTCATATCATTTAGAAATACATGATCTATAAGAAGATTGCATCTTAATCCAATATTGTGCTGATGAAGGGCATCATTATACAGCTGATAGGTTTGTTCCAGACCGCCAATATACAGAGGATCGTTCGTATGAACACCCGTTAGCCCTTTTTTGACAACAAGCTTCATCGCTTGGGCCAATCCTTCTTTAAGTTCGTTATAAGATTTATCTGGTATGTGGTCTGTAAATAGCTTAGAGGCCGATTCGAGGACTAATCCACTCGGTGCTCCACTTGTTGGATCAAGAACGATTTGTCCCCCTTTAGGAACCTCCATCGACGGATGATAGTGACACACTTCAAGGGCTTTGCTGTTAACCAAAAATGCATGGTGGCAAATTCTTTTCAAGTAGATCGGACAGTGAGGCGCGGCCTCGTCCAATTCTTGTATGGTCGGTATGCTACTTCCGTCTGTAAATAAATTCTCATCCCAGCCCATTCCAATGACCCACTTGCCTTCTGGAACCGTTCTTGCTCTCTCCTTAATGATGTGAAGCATTTCGCTTTTGGAAGTGACGCCGACTAGATCCACATCCAATAGATTAAATGCCACCCCCGAAAGATGCATATGGCTGTCAATCAGGCCGGGGGTCACCATTTTCCCTTGTAAATCAACGATCTTCTTCCCCGGTCTCCCCCACTGCAACATCATATCCACGTGAGAACCGATATCTATAATTTTCCCGTCCCGTACAACAAGCGCTTCAACGACGAGTGAGTTTTCATCCAGTGTATATATGCTTCCATTTGTAAAAATCGTATTCGACATCAAAACCTCTCCTTTGCCTTTCAACGAGATTTTTTCATTATACAACGAGTTGTAAAGTTCGCCTATTTTCTGAAGACCCTTACACGAAGTAGCTGACTCAACCGTACAATGACCTATAAAGGCATATGCACATGTTAAATGGAGGGACATCATGATCCAGATCATGAATTATGATATAGGACAGTTTGATACGTCTACATTGTCGGAGCTTGAAAGATCCATTTTCAATAAAAAACAGAGAAGCCCCGTTATCTATCGCTATACTTCCCCGGATTCCTTGCGGTTCGAACTGAAGATGAGGAGCAACATTGTAACAGCAGCTAAAGAGCTGAAAGACAGTCGTGCCGCCTTCGCTACCTTCAAAAATTCCCGGGGAAATGAACAATTCTGGGTACGTACAGCTAAAGGAGGGTTACAGCAGAGACCTGATGTGCTAAGCTCCGCTGCCATTCGTGATATTTTCAAAAATGGCCGATTATACGGTTTTGAATGCGCAACTGCCATGATTGTTGTTTGGTATAAAGCGACACTCGATACGATTGGTGAAGAGAACTTTAACACTCATTTTAACAATTTGCTCTTGTATGATTGGCAATATGACAGCGACTTACGGATCCGTATTGTACAAAATATAAATGAAGCCTATCCCGGGGATGTTGTTTATTTCGAGAATCCCGACTTTAACCCGAAGACCCCGCAGTGGCGAGGAGAGAACGCCATCATGCTCACCGATGATTTATATTTCGGGCACGGCATCGGCATCAAGAACGCGTCAGACATGATAACATCCTTAAACAGAAGAAGAAAACCGAACAGTACGACACCCGCGTTCTTATCCGAACAGGTGGATCAGCTTGATTTTGAACATTTGCACCAGCTAAGCAGATCTTTAACGGCTAGAATAGGGTCGCGTATATATAAGCTGGTTTAATTCATGGCATACAAAAAAGGCTCATTCCTACGCTGCAGTGGAATAAGCCTTTGTACAATTAACTTACTTTCATCGAATAAATCTGTTCAGGCTTATGGTTGCCTTCTAGTGGGATGCGGTACAACTCACGTTTGATTATCTTGAAATTATTAACTGTATAAATAACGGTGTAATACATATAGTTACCGACGAGGTGGATTTCCTGAACGCTACCATTTTTCGGAGTCTTAACAAATGTGGTTGGTTTAGTTCCGTCCATTTTCATCTTTGCAATTTGGTTGCTATGATCGACGTACATGTAGGCGATATTGTTCTTGTAATTAATAGTTAAAATATCCCCATAGTTTTCATAGCTCAGAACAGGCTTGATCTGGAATACAGTTTGCTGTAGGGCACCTGCTTTTAGAGGAATCTTCGTAATCTCACCTCTAAAACCGCTAACATACAGATTACCCTCACTAACAGTAACGTATCTTCCGCGTAGAGGAATTTCTGCAAGTTTCTTGCCTTCTGTCGTGTAAATATAAATCTCATAGCCTGAATCGAATACGAGCCAGTTCCCCCACATATTGATCTGGGCCACTTCCACATCAGCAAGCTTCTTCAATTGAGTACCATCTAGCTTCATCTTGTACAATTTCTGATTGTCCTGCCAGTTGCCAAAGTAGATCCAGCCTTTGTCGATGCTAAAGAAACGAGCGAGATCGTTCTTCTTCACGACAAGTGTCTTCTTACTTCCGTCCAGCTTTATCTTGTAGAAGGTATAGGCTTGATAAAAAGAATTGTCCATATTGTCGCCTAAGTAATACAGCCACTCTCCTGATATAACCAGGTTATAGATCGACCGACCCTTGGTAAGCTGCTTCGTCTGCTTGGTCTTCAAGTCATAGCGATATAAAGCACTCTCATTAGAGGATATCTGCCTAACATAAAAATGATAACGATCCGTACTTGTTACTTCTCCGAAATTGTTCATATTTCCATTATATTGGCTCTGCTGTTTCAAAACAGAAGGAGATGCATTCGGAGGCTTAGGCAGGATAACAGGTGACTGAGTATCGGGTTCACTGGTTCCTCCTGTTTGCTCCTTCAGTACGATATAGGATGTATTGACAACCGAATCCCATCTGTACGAAATTTGAAGAGCATCGCAAACTCCCTTTAATGGAACGAGTAATGCACCGTCTTTTATTATCGTAGATGCTTCAAATTGCTTCTTGGTTCCATTCAATTCATAGGCTTGTTCACCTACTGAGAATGTGATTTTGTTATTGTCCTTTGCGATACTTGCTTTAAGATTATCTTGTGTCGTATCCAGCTTAAATGTATCTTTAAAAAATGAAAAAGGGACAAACACAACATCATTGCCATCCATAAATGATTGTTCCGTAGACAGGTTGATCTTGTTACCATCCACAACGATGCGCAGAGGCAGTCCTGGGGTGGAAGAAGCATAAGATACTGTAGGAAATACAAGGACCATGATCATAAGGATAGTAAGTGGTAGACGTAATTTATTCTTCATAAACTTCCTCCTCAGTACAATAAATTCCAACTATGGTCATTATAGTTCGAATCCATATACTTCCACAATATTCCACCCATTCTTTTATCAAGAATTATTTTACAATTGCATCGGTTGCTTCCTTCTTTTTGATACACAGGATTGCCAAGCCAATTAAGGAGGACAACTGATCCAATTTCAATCTACGCACCCGCGTAGGGTGCGACTTGCATAAACAACTGCTCTTGCCCGATCGTTACATTTCAATCCACGCACTCGCGTAGAGTGCGACCCCAATTCTCTTTCGATGTTCTGACTCATGTATATTTCAATCCACGCACCCGCGTAGGGTGCGACATCGAGATACAACAAAAGTTGACAGACGTTGCGAGTTCAATCCACGCACCCGCGTAGGGTGCGACGATGGCTTGCGCAACGACTTTAGGATCATTGGACATTTCAATCCACGCACCCGCGTAGGGTGCGACGTCAAATGGGAGAGCATTGTAGGAGCGTACGGTATTTCAATCCACGCACCCGCGTAGAGTGCGACAAGAGCCGCAAACTGTGGTGCGTATTCGTTCGCTATTTCAATCCACGCACCCGCGTAGGGTGCGACTCGCAATAGGAGGCGTTATAATCACGTGGAAACAAAATTTCAATCCACGCACCCGCGTAGGGTGCGACAAATCTAAAACCGTAAGGAGGTTTACTTAAATGATTTCAATCCACGCACCCGCGTAGGGTGCGACGTTGAACGAGATTTCGAGTTCACCGATCAAATCAATTTCAATCCACGCACCCGCGTAGGGTGCGACGGTGTTAGACGAACGGACAGACTCACATAGCTGATTTCAATCCACGCACCCGCGTAGGGTGCGACGATTACAATAGACAACAAGCCGATGCATTTGCCATTTCAATCCACGCACCCGCGTAGGGTGCGACTGGTTATGTGTTGGTAATGTAACGGTATGCGTATGGATTTCAATCCACGCACCCGCGTAGGGTGCGACATGAATACAAAAAAGGCAGAATTCCAGTCACAGTGATTTCAATCCACGCACCCGCGTAGGGTGCGACCTTTTTGATTTCCCTTTGTTTTCCTCCCATGATAGATTTCAATCCACGCACCCGCGTAGGGTGCGACCAGGAGATCCGCGCTTTATTGGGCGAGATATTTCAATTTCAATCCACGCACCCGCGTAGGGTGCGACTTCGACAAGGAAGTCACGGTATTCTGGGAGATCGAATTTCAATCCACGCACCCGCGTAGGGTGCGACACGTAATTCTCGACGTGCCGCCCGTTATTGACTACATTTCAATCCACGCACCCGCGTAGGGTGCGACGACGGGCTTATTCCGGGAACTCGGCCTCATGACGATTTCAATCCACGCACCCGCGTAGGGTGCGACCAGACTCAAACGGATAATACGAAGGAACGGTCGGCATTTCAATCCACGCACCCGCGTAGGGTGCGACGGATGAGTTTGAATTGGAAGATGTACATGTGATCGATTTCAATCCACGCACCCGCGTAGGGTGCGACTGGATTCACCGTCTGGTCCTGATCGGACGAGTTGCTATTTCAATCCACGCACCCGCGTAGGGTGCGACTGCTCCGAATAAATGAACGAGTTGAGACAGTCGCTATTTCAATCCACGCACCCGCGTAGGGTGCGACAAGGTTCCATCTGAGCAAGCGAGCAAGCCACTTTGGTTCTGAAAGATTTCAATCCACGCACCCGCGTAGGGTGCGACAGCCCACGGCGCAGCGCTACTGCCTTCCCGAGGTATTTCAATCCACGCACCCGCGTAGGGTGCGACATATAATTTGAGCGACAACACTCTGAACAAGATGGGATTTCAATCCACGCACCCGCGTAGGGTGCGACAATCAAAGACGGGAGTTTCGTGTATACAGTTACGATTTCAATCCACGCACCCGCGTAGGGTGCGACCACTAGGGATCAACGGTTCAACGGGTGCGCCGGATTTCAATCCACGCACCCGCGTAGGGTGCGACTACCACTGAACACCTTTGGACTCCTGACGATGATATTTCAATCCACGCACCCGCGTAGGGTGCGACTATACGTGATGTCTTCAGCTGCATGCGCTTCGTTTATTTCAATCCACGCACCCGCGTAGGGTGCGACTCCGATTTTCAAGCTAAAACCCCTGAAAAATCGGCTTTTCATTCAAAAACTATGCTGAATTTATCAAACATCGCCGAAAACAAAACCCTATTTTTTACAAAAATTTAAAATTATGTATATTTCATGGTGCGAATCCCCCTGAAAAATCATGTTCGCTTGACATTCGCACTACAATATCAAAGGCCCCTCCATATCAAGGGATTCTCTTATGCCTACATGCTCAACCTTGTTTTTGTAATTGTTTCCAAGTTGGTAGAATCTCAGGCTATCTTGTTCCTTATCTATAATATCTATCAGCTTCATCTTCAGTACCGCAAACTGTGTAGCATCAACCACACATTCAAAGACGGAATGCTGAACACGTTGACCATAATCCTGGCATAGCTTCGACACTCTCCGTAACCTTCGTTGCCCCTCGCTGCTCAACGTACTCACATCATACGTAATTAATACTAGCATGGGCTGCACCTACTTCCATAAGAATGGAGGATATTCATCTAAATCATTGCGTAAATGACGTGCTAACAATAAAGCCTGTGCATGCGGCACCAATCCCCACGATATTTTCTCACCTAAATAGGGATGCGTTATTTTCTCTTGCTTTTTGTTTTGCCAAGCGGTCAAAAACTTCTTCCTACCGTCATCAGTCATGATTACAGCCCCGTTCTCTTTACGCATAAAGTCCTCTTTGTTCATTACTTTTTTGTTAATCAAGGACAACACGAACTTGTCAGCGTAAATCCCGCGCAGTTCTTCCATTAAATCTAAAGCGAGTGAAGCCCGTCCAGGTCGATCTCTATGTAAGAATCCCATATAAGCATCTAATCCAACCCCTTCTAATGCTGACGCTGTATCGTTAGCCAGAAGCGTATAAGCAAGCGATAGCATTGCATTTACATTGTCGAGTGGTGGTCTTCGAGAACGGCTATGAAAGTAAAAATCCTCTTGTTGCTGCAAAATCATCTCATTAAATAGTTGATTATAGGTTAAAGCAGCCTGCCCTTCGAGCCCCCTAAGCTGTTCTAAATCTTCGCACTCTCTTATTCTCACCATCATAGAAGATAACTGCTGCGAGGCTGCCTTGAATGCTGTCACATCTATTCGCAGCGGATAATCTCTAGTCATTCGCTCAAGAATCCACTTATGATTATATATTTTACCGATAATAAAATTGCGTGCGATTCTTGCAGACAGGACTTCATCATTAGATATAAGGCATTGTTTTTTCCTAAGAATTACATTTCCTTTGCTTGCACCTACTACTCTGGCCAAGAATCTGCCACTCATGGTTAAGAAAACAATCGAGATGTTTCTTTCTGCACAGTAGCCCATGAGAGCTGGACTCGCTCCAGTGTACCCAAAAGCCATAATAGATTCTAAATTATGCAATGGAAGTCTGCCCAGCTTCTCCTGCTCTTTCAGAAGAACAATATTATCTCCATCCAGAGAAAGATATACATCCGGTTGGGTAATAAACAATGTGTTCAAAAGCTTTTTCATTCTTTGATTTTCCCCTCAACATAACTGCGCACCGTACGCTTGTTCATGACCTCAGGCAGACAAATCTCTTGAAGAGAACAACTTCTACAAAAAATCCCCGTTTTCACTTTTGGTGTAAACCCACGTCGATAATAGTCATGCATATCAGCTGTAACTACCTTCACCTTATCTTTAATTTCTGCTGTTAGCTGCACTTCGACCCTATGTTTAATCTCATTATAGAAGAGATAGCCTGTGCCGATCTCACACAATAACATTTCTTCTAAGCACAGAGCTTGTGCAGCCAACTGCAAAACATCAGCATCATTAATTTTGGGTTTTCCCCGTTTGTACTCTACAGGAAAAGCTAAATATTTGCCTTCGCTGCCATGAATCTCTACACCTTCGTCACTTTGGATAAACTCTACTACATCACAGATGCCGGTTATTTTCATATTCTCTGATTTCACTGGCATTGCTCGTACAGTAAGCTTGTCCCCCCGCTTCTCTCTGATAAAGGGCTGGTCCGCCTTCTTATGAAGATATTGTCCTTCTACGGTTCTCACATTTTCTTCCCACTGCTGTTCAATGTGGATAAGAGCCCATTGGCGCCTGCAAAATTCAAAATGCTGAATACCTGAAAGCATCAGATAATGCTCATCTTCATTAACGTCCATCTAGAATCTCTACTTTTAAACCATCCAACTCAGTCAATTCAATAGCGTAATCTTCGAATGTTTTAGGTTCTTCGACCCGCGACTTCACAGATAAAGAACGATGTACTTTTGCCGATGAATACTGACCTATTCTGGAAGTGTGCTCCCACCAATACAATTTGTGAACTTCCATACTACCTTCAGGTCTTGCTGAAGATAGATCATTTTCAAATAGGCTCACTAATGCCTCTTTGATCTTTTC
This sequence comes from Paenibacillus sp. GCM10028914, assembly GCF_042666275.1. Classification (NCBI taxonomy): domain Bacteria; kingdom Bacillati; phylum Bacillota; class Bacilli; order Caryophanales; family Paenibacillaceae; genus Paenibacillus; species Paenibacillus sp. GCM10028914. Next base: position 11,840 of record NZ_JBHTFO010000004.1, on the reverse strand, counting down.
CGCGTCTTCATTCGTAAATCCAGTCTTTTCTGCTAACTGTGTATTAATACTTCCATAGAACACGTACACACCATAATCAACGCGATGCTTCATACCCATGGTATCGGAGCCTCTATCCTTACCTGACTCGGAGTTCACACTTTTCGTAATTTGCATACTCGTAATGTCGATCGGGTGGACGCTTTTCGCCGTATGGATAGAGACCGGACCTCTTACGCCAACGGAAACACCTCCACCATTACCCGCACCCTTAAATGCAAAAACTTGACCAAAGCTCCGAACATCGATCCATTCCCTGCATGCTACACTTGCAAACTCATCGTTAGAGCCAGTCTTCGACTTTAATATTTTACTTAAATCCGGGTTTCCATCTGCACGATCTCTTAAACTATTATATTCATCAACCTTACGGTCATTTGATTGAACAAAAATAGATTCTCCCATATCCTGCAAACGATTTCTGATTTTCCGTTTGATTGCAACATCTGAAATCTCACCATACCCGTCATAATTCTGTCTTGGACGGTTTCCGTTTAAGGGATCCCCGTTAGGATTGGCACTCGTTACCGACAACACCACTGCAAAATCAATTTTATGATCCAGGCTGCTCATATTTATCTCTCCTCATTATCAGATGCTTCAGTGACATCCTGATTTTTATCCTTCGTTTGATAGAGCTCATGACGTTGACTATAAAACCCTAATAAATACTTACCGGATAAAGGCTTGTTATTAAAATCTTCAATTTCGAATTTTGAAGCGATCTCGTCAATGATTTTGGATAAATAGATCCCCTTGGCACCCATTCTTGCTTGATAAGGCTGCAAGCTCTGCTGAATGGTATTCCAGGTTCTTTCCGGATGTCTGGAGAAAGAGTTCATATACCTGATTGCATTCGTCGAACGCTTCTCATCCGCACCTAAGGCTCTTCGTTCCAACACATCTGCCACAGCCAACAAACGTCCAAACAGATAATCGCGATTATTGTTATCAGTATCTAACGCCAATGGATATTCCTCCTGTCGATTTATTAAGGCACATGTGATACTAAGCGACTTTTCCCATTCCCATTTCTCCATCGATACCGGATTGGATGCGCGGTGAAAAGCACTGGAAATAATATCTCTAGGGATAGCCCTATCATCTATGACACAAGGCAGCATGCGTTCCATAAGTCCCTTGACAATTTTATCGCTTGCTCTGGGCCCGTATGCAGCAAAGGCGATATCCTTTGTTGATGGAGCGCCGTAGAACGAGGTGAATCCTTCTTCGTTTTTACGGTATTTATGAAGCCACGCACAAGTCGAATGCCATTTAATCAGCTTATCCAGATACAATTCTTTATTGAGATTTCGATAATACAAAACCGCCATTCGTCCTGTGGTCGCAGAATCAAGAACCATAATATTAACTTCCGATTTGAACGCATCAGCGGATTTTGAAGATAACTTATTTTTGTATCCAGCTAGTGCTTTTGCGAATTCATTTGCAATAGCTTGGTTTGTATTAGATTTGATAACAACAGCAGGTGTTAGATCTGGATCTAAGGAGAAGCTATCTTCCGTCGGATCTGGAATATCAAGCGCATCGTTACCCCACACGAGAAACACCCTTTGATCTATCGTTTTACCTTGGCGATTTATCAACCATTTCAAAGCATTATGAGCCTTTTGCGATACTTCATAGCTGATACTCGCCGCATCCTTACTGTTATTAAATCGACCTCTAAAAGTAAACCCACTGGTGTCATTTGCCGAGATTAACTTTGCTTTATCTGCCGCATTTCGAATTTTGTTCGCATGTTTATCTGTACTAGGCAGCATCTTGCCTGTAACATAACAAATATCTTCATCACCCAAATGCTCACGATAATACCGGATGAATGAATCATACATCTCTGAATCTTTCCACACTTTTATCAGAACAGCTTCGGGCGAATAAACATTAAACCGTACAAAAGCACTGTCTTGCTCTCCAGCTAACACACCAAAAATCGCAGGTTTCTCGGGATACAATGATTCGTATTTCTTATCCCATTTCTCAATAAGTCGATTATCCTCGTCAACACAGAGAATCTTATTACTTACTAAATCCTGAATTAAATTCCTCTTACTTAAATATTGATAAATGCTCTTCACTTTTGGATGCGCGTAGGGTGATTCGGCCCAATTCTGTAGTTCTTGTATGTAGGTTGCAAAAGGTTCCTCACCCTTGATTTTCCCACCGTATTCTCTGAAATCCCCTGCAACATAATTTAATTTATCGTGAAGAGGATAAGGGGATATCACTGCCCCTGCTCGGCTCGCCGACTTTTCAGTACTTGGAATCAATGTGCTCGCTTCACTCTTATCAATAACCTCAGCTGAATGAAATTCGCCATCTTCCGTAATTGTCACTTCGATATGGGCATTTTGAGTGGTATGCGATACGGGTAACAAGGTGAACTCACGGTCGTTATACGTCTTTTCAATTTCACCTACACGATCCAGATTCGACTCATACGTTTCATATAAATTTAAAAGCCAGCTCATGCATCTCCCTCCTCTCCCCATCTGGCGAACAGTTCGTCAACTGCTTCAACATTTGATTCATTAAACTGCTTTGGCTTCATATCCGAAACTTTGCGGACCTGCGTACATTCCTCCGGTCTTGGAAATGTTATGATGCCATTCTTCATCACAGGACTCCACAGTCTTACCTCCATTTGATCTCGACCTGTTTCATCTGGGTAGTTAATTCCATGCACCATATTTCCCAGATGAATATCTCCATAATTATCGTAAAATCCTTCACCTTCGCCGAATACACAAGGTTCCACATATCCTTGACACTCACGAGCACCGAGGAAAATATCTCTCCGGCCTCCGGCCTGTAGAGAACGCATTAGTATGTTGTGATGTTTATGTTCGTTGCGGTCATAAGCCATTTCGGGGCGATTCATATTAAATTCGAAATGACATCTCACTTGGTAACAAACATCTTGTAAATAAGTATAGTTAGCAAGTGTATTTCCTCCGCTATAATCGATTGGACGAATTCCTTTTGATTCCATACGAATCGGCTTCATTACACGAATCTCATCAATTATAAAGAGAATGGTAGGCTTCCAGTATATTGATTCACATATCCCTTTGATCGCCTGGTACGTTGGAACTTGGTATGAGAGTTTCTCACCCCCTAGTTTCGTTAATGGGTCTGTAAACAACGCATAGTCACCGTAGACAACAAATTCGATAGCGTTTCTCATAGACTCACCTCCTTTCCAATAAAGGATTAAAATATGTTCATTCCCGTCCAGCTATCATTTTCATGGTCCAGTCCAAACTCTGTATGATAAGCCCCTTCTTTGAGCACCAGTATCTGTCCATCCAGACAACGTTCCAGCCCACCGTTCTTGTCCAAGAGCTGCAGTTCATATTCAAACAAGTTGATCGTATACTGCTGCGCTTTCCGCATTAATCGAGTAATGTCTTCGATTCGGCTAGCCCCGTTCAGTTCTGCAATAATCGCTTTCCCTTCTTCTTCATAAGGAACAATGACCGGTGTCGCAAGGTTATCAATAACATGGAAGTTCTCTGCCGCTGTTTTATAGCTATTAGCTAAAAATAAAGGGAGCCTCTCTTTTTTGTTGTTAAAATAATTTTGGTAAAATGTGTTGTCCACTTTATTAGCGAACAATAACGCTGCCATATTAGTATTCAAATTAGGTAATAAGTAATTAAGATTCAACTTAAGGTCTGAATAAAACTCCTGAAAATACTTTTCCATCGCTTTAACGGACAGGAGATGTCCACCATGACAAGAGGAATCCCGTTTTAGATCGATCAAAATCTTCCGCAAAATCTCTTTACCTTTTTTTATTTCTTTGAGGTGATTCAAGTTTTCTTCTTCATGGTCGATGACATATACCTGCTGCAGTTCACGCTCGCCATGGCGGTTACATCTACCTGCTGCCTGTGCAATAGAATCCAGACCAGCCAATGAGCGGATGACACATTCAAAGCTCACATCAACCCCTGCTTCAATTAACGGTGTGCTAATACAAATAATCCTATTTCCTTTTTTTAAATGATCCCTCACTTGATCCAAAATCTTTTTTCGGTGTGCCGCGCACATGGATGTGCTCAGATGGTATATTGGAGTATCATTCATTGTCATTTGTAACTGCTGATACAGCTTCTTAACTACAGATTTCGTGTTTAAAATGATCAAAATGCTATTCACATCTGCCATTCTCTCCATAATAAACTCCGCAAGCTTGTCATTATTGAACACTTCGTCTGTCGCCTGATCCAGTATTTCAACGCGCTTAAACGCTGCAATCACCTTATCGAGATAATCGATCATCTCGGCATTCGGAGTAAGCTTCAAACCATGCTCCACAAAATCCAACGCAGGTTGCGTAGCTGTACACAATACCAGACTAGAATTGCAATAGAGATTCAAGAAATTTAACGCTTCATTAAATAGGGACACACATGAAACAGGAACCTTCTGAACTTCATCAAAAACGATGACTGCTTCACTCAAATTATGTAACCTGCGTATATTCCTGCTACCATTCGCATAGAACACATTCAGAAACTGTACCATCGTTGTGAAAATAATTGGAGAATCCCAGTTATCTTTGGCTAACTTCAACTTTTGGCGTGTATTGATCATGCCATCCATAGGCTCATCATCGTCGTTTACATCTTCAATCACGTTGGAATGATGCTCCAAAATATTGACATCATCTTGTAAAATACGGCGTACCTCTGCCGCATTTTGCTCGATTATCGTTGTAAAAGGTAAAACATAAATAATACGTTTTTTGTTGTAAGTTATGGCATGTTTGAGGGCGTATCTAAGACTCGCCAATGTTTTGCCGCCGCCCGTAGGAATGGATAATGTATAAATGCCCGAGGGCTTTTCTGCAAATTTGTCACATTGTTCGGACATCTGACTTCTAAGCATATTAATTGAGGTGTGGGCATGGTTAAGCGCATTAAAAGAATCGATCTTTGTCTTCAGTCTGTCATAATAGATATTGAAGATCTTTGGGGTATGCTGACCAGATTCCTCAGAGCAATTGTCTTCAAAACATCTGGTATTAGTTCGATCTGCATCAATAAGTGTACTGAAAACAAACTTAGTTAAGAACATACATCTGGTTTCATAGCTGAGAGAAGTATCTTTTGCAAGATATACCTCTAACTCTAGCGCTGCTTGATCAACATAGCGATGAAAATTCTCTTCACTCAGCACATATTTAAAAAAACGTAGTACACTCTCTTCGAATTCATCTAGATTTTTATCACGCACACGCAGTAAATAGTTCGACTCTAAATCCGGATTCAAAAAATCTTGCAGATAAGAGTGATGAGATATAATCGCATTCCCTACTATTTCTGCTAGAATCCCTTTAAATCGATTTATATTTCCGGTATGAAACAACGTATACAACATCCGTCCACCTGCGGTTGAATGGTCCACACTCCCTCGTTTCGGGGGAGCATCCGGATTCTGCACAGCCTCCAAAATATAATTCCGAAACGCATTCGTATATTTCCCAAGATCATGCAGCATTCCAGCCAGACCGGCGATGTGCTTGATTCCTATGCCTTCTCCATAAGACTCTGCCAATTTTTTAACACCCAGCAGATGCTCTTCAACAGTTTGATGTTCTTGATCGCTCTCGCGAATATGAGCAATGTAAGACATATGTAACTCCTTTCCAAATAAAAGGACTATTCAACCATCATGTATAGTTCAAACAAACCAATTTCAAATACTAACAACCTGCGTGAGTAATTCTACAGATCTACTTCTAACACCTTCCTAAATTATACATTTTACGAATATATTTAATTAAATTGAACAAATTCCAACAAAAAAAACGATCCCTCGCAATACATGCAAAGAACCGCTATTTATATTCTGATACTTGTCTATAATTTTTTATATTCGGACATTCATGATTAATTGATCTTTTCGGTTTCAATCCGTGCACGTAGGGTGGGACGGACATACCGCTAGGGAGCCGGTTCTCGTTGGGTATTTCAATCCACGCACCCGCGTAGGGTGCGACAAGATGCAACTGGGTATCCGCATCAAAGCGAGTGAGATTTCAATCCACGCACCCGCGTAGGGTGCGACGACAGCGTTACATTGTTATACATAATAATTTGTGTATTTCAATCCACGCACCCGCGTAGGGTGCGACATAACGTCATTTCTGCTATGCAGGGCGCGAGCGACATTTCAATCCACGCACCCGCGTAGGGTGCGACTATACATCGTCAGTCCCACTGACATTAGTAGAGTCATTTCAATCCACGCACCCGCGTAGGGTGCGACTAATTAAAAAAGTTATGAATCGCCTACGTGGTATTTCAATCCACGCACCCGCGTAGGGTGCGACCTGGATCTCCGGCTCCATGACCACTGATTAATAATTTCAATCCACGCACCCGCGTAGGGTGCGACTTCTTCACATTGAGTGAGCTGCCATCAAATCCAGAATTTCAATCCACGCACCCGCGTAGGGTGCGACAGTCAATGTACATCAGCGCATTCCTCCTTTGAAGATTTCAATCCACGCACCCGCGTAGGGTGCGACTATAAACCCAAGGAGGGATAAGACGAAGGAGGCGAATTTCAATCCACGCACCCGCGTAGGGTGCGACTTGCCCTCGATCATCACAGGGCCGTTTTTATTGAATTTCAATCCACGCACCCGCGTAGGGTGCGACAAGGAAATGAACCAAGCATATGTGAGTGTATTGAAATTTCAATCCACCACCCGCGTAGGGTGCGACCAATTTCTTGGCGCTTTATTTATGGGATTTTTCAATTTCAATCCACGCACCCGCGTAGGGTGCGACGCGTTTGCTCCCAGCGATCCTTCCCCCGTGTAAATTTCAATCCACGCACCCGCGTAGGGTGCGACTTCAGCGTAGACGCATCTGCACAGACTTACGAAATTTCAATCCACGCACCCGCGTAGGGTGCGACCCGGGTCTAAACCAAAACGGAGCCGCTAGGAGGCATATTTCAATCCACGCACCCGCGTAGGGTGCGACCTTATACGCCAATTCCAAGGGTGTGGAGATGGAATTTCAATCCACGCACCCGCGTAGGGTGCGACATTGATCCTGTTAGATTAGGCGGGGAAAGGCTCATTATTTCAA
>NZ_JBHTFO010000004.1:0-4625 GCF_042666275.1 Paenibacillus sp. GCM10028914 | reverse complement strand
ACTCCAAGTTGCTAATTTCAATCCACGCACCCGCGTAGGGTGCGACTACATCATTTTTGATTACGACGCTTTATATGAGCTTATTTCAATCCACGCACCCGCGTAGGGTGCGACGACCTCATAGGCACGCAGCGCGTAACATGTGGTACATAATTTCAATCCACGCACCCGCGTAGGGTGCGACAACTAGATAAGCAGCACAAGCGCTCGAGCCATTTCATTTCAATCCACGCACCCGCGTAGGGTGCGACAACTAGATAAGCAGCACAAGCGCTCGAGCCATTTCATTTCAATCCACGCACCCGCGTAGGGTGCGACGCCGCTCCTAGCGCCGACGCGCCGCCCTCTACGTCTAATTTCAATCCACGCACCCGCGTAGGGTGCGACTAACTTCTCACGGCTCCCCAACGCTACCAGCACATTTCAATCCACGCACCCGCGTAGGGTGCGACGTGAAAGGTCTGAACTACAAGTTAGATTATATGAATTTCAATCCACGCACCCGCGTAGGGTGCGACTTCATTGATTGGTTTAAAAGATATTCCATTTGACATTTCAATCCACGCACCCGCGTAGGGTGCGACCGCCACACCGTTGATAAAGTGATCACCAATGGTATTTCAATCCACGCACCCGCGTAGGGTGCGACATCCTTGCAAGTATCACCATCGCGCAAGCCATTCTCATTTCAATCCACGCACCCGCGTAGGGTGCGACCGATCAGCAAGCCGCAACTGTAACAGTCTATTGATTTCAATCCACGCACCCGCGTAGGGTGCGACAAAGTGTTGAGTACATCAACCCTGCTGTATATTATTTCAATCCACGCACCCGCGTAGGGTGCGACCCGGCTTTGATGAAAATGTTGATGACGTCACGAAATTTCAATCCACGCACCCGCGTAGGGTGCGACTCACCACCTAAAAAGGAAATGCCTCCCTTTTGTCATTTCAATCCACGCACCCGCGTAGGGTGCGACACAGATCCGGCGCGGGGAAAGTTTCACAAGCCATATTTCAATCCACGCACCCGCGTAGGGTGCGACACACTCCGGTGATTGTCTTGCCCCATGTATCCCAATTTCAATCCACGCACCCGCGTAGGGTGCGACTCCGACTTTTTGAACAATACAGCCACAAAAGTCGTTTTTCTATACTAAGGAAACCTATTATATCCAAATACTTACAAATAACATGTCCAGCAAAGGATTAAAGTGGTATTAAATGGTTAAAAATTGGTGCGAATGCACCTAGAATTTCATGTTCGCTTTACATTCGCACCAAACAACGAAACTATTGTTTTATGATTAATTATATCAAAATATCGCAGCGCAAAGATACAATTAGCTGATTTATAATATAGTGACTCTCTTATTGAAGCAACAAGTATCCATCAACATGTTGTACCGAACATTCTCAGACGATTCCAACATGTATCCGAGTATTTCTGTTTTACACAAAAGCAACAACCACCATATATTAAAAATCATAAGCGCTTGAGAATATAAAAAGAACCCTGCTAATGCAAGGTTCTTATTGTTTATTTAATTTTCTTCCATGTGCCGCCGCCTGAAGTTGTGAATCCTTTATCACTACTTTTTATCTCTACGATAGCTGAACCATTAGGAACCCCGTTAGCGAGGATCTGATTCAAATCTCCAGAAAATCCACTTAATCTTGCCCAATATACAACAGACCCATCACTTTTATAAGTACCAGGTTCAATATCTTTGCCTACAATATATGTACCATCGGAAAATTCAGTTAGTTTCTCAGGGTTATAGTTTTCGTCAATCAGCACCCATTCACCGATACCGGTGGATTGAAAACCAACATCTGACTTTTTAATCTCAACAATTGTTGGACCCGAACCATTACCATTAGCTAAGATCTCATCTAGTTCCCCTGAAAATCCGGATGTTCTTGCCCAGTAAATGATTCCATCTTCAGCTCTATAAAGTCCTGGTTGAACTTCGTCATTCACTGCGAAAGTTCCATTAGCATCAATTGTAACTTTCTTAGGAGCTGGCTTTTGGTTTAGTTCTTCAAAATCTTCTCCGCCTAAAGCTAGGTAAACTTTCTTTCCTGCCTCCATATCATCCTGTTCAACGGCTTCAGCAAGCTTGGTAAATTGCTCCTTGGAGTCGCCAGTAATCTTCTCCGCTTGTTTTTTTAAGACCTTAACTGCTGATTCATGACGTTCATCAGACAAAGTTCCACGTACGGATAACTCTACATAAGACTGAAACTCATTAAGTGCGATTTTTTTATAGCTTTCCTGCCATTCTTCTTCAGTTGGTTCATCGTCTTTCTTTTCCTCTGATTGTTGACTATCATCTTTAACATTTTCTGGTGTAGTGACAGCTCCATTTGCTGACTCAGGTTGGTTCTCCGTTTCACTACCCATATTACCTATAATACCAATTAATAGTACTATCAGGACCCAGAACCACCATTTTTTAAAAATCGGTTTTTTCAATTTAGTTCCCCCATTTCTGAAAAATCTCAACAATGGATAGTCTATCAGATATAGGGAATATTAACTATAATATATCGCATATAGGAAAAAACTTCTAACTAAAAGTAGTTCATATGATCTATTAATCACTGCGTAATCATGTTTAAACATAAATAAAAAGCTCTTCAGCATTCTTCGTCTAACAAATCGATTTTATTGCTCCATCATTTATCCAATGTATAAAGCTATCACTTACTAAAGAAGCAAATTGTGGATTCATTACACCTGTATCTACTTGTATTAATTCAATAGAATCTTCGTTTGCTGGCATTAAGTAGAACTGACCTCCGCCGTTACTTCCTATTGCTATGTATCCCGGAGCGTACTCAGAAACCTCATACGTTTGATTTCTTTCACTAATAATGTCAGTACCAAAAATTAAGACACCCTCTTCAGTTTCAAAGCCATTTGTTAACTTGAGAAGTTCCCTAAATACTCTAGGAAATTTCAAACCCATATCCGTCTCTACTTGGTTTATCTCCTGTTCATCAACTGAAGGATAAAGATTGAAACCCGACAAAGAATGTGGATTTATCATAAAAAGCCTCCTAGTCCATCAAAGATTATGTACGGATGTACATCTCACTTTTCACATTTATCTCTAGTTCAGTTGCTATTTTGGACATTTCTTCGTAATCCTTTGGAATTGTGATACTAGAGAAGTTTTGAAGTCTGCTTATATCTTCTTGACTAGCTGGTGGTTCTTTTACTTCTACAAGAAAATTGCTACTCATCTCTTCAAAAATATTCATCTAGATCTATCCTCCTTTACAGACTCTCGTAAAACACTTAGTTTTTCAAAATCATCAACAATGAAAATTGTTCAGTTCCTCTTTCCAAAAGGCCCCTTGAGTGAGTGAATCAGCATCTATCTCCTCGAGTCTGTTAGCAACCCATTCTATCGAAGCATTAGTTGCTTTTCTTTCAAGAAAAGCTCTTCTACCATTTTCAGCTTTTATTTTTTCAATAAAATCCACATAGACCAACAAGGATTCCGTAAACTGCGTTATCGAAGAATTTATAAATACCTCTTCGTTCTCATTATCATAATCAATATATATGACCTCATCGTTCAACTCATCGATACATATGGGATGGCCGTTACCAGTGAATCCAACATATATGTATTTAGAATAAAGAGGGTTGGCGTCATCGTATTTCTCAGTTAATTTGACCCCCCCACCATTAAGCGAGGATTCAAATGTTAGAAACGGTGAAGCCGATTCAGGTAAACCTGCCTTAATTAAGAAATACTTGGATTCTTGAGACAAAGAATATGAATCAATTACTTTATCATCATATTCAACTAGACCAAAAGTTTCCCTATCCCAGCTGTCTAAGAACTCTTGTGGTATGAAGATTGCGGGTATATTACGTTCTCTCATAGATGCAAGAAGAACAGATAATAAGGCGTTGATCGAGCTAATTGAGGAAGAATACGGGGAACTATGCTTTGAAACTATAATGACCCGTACAGCTGCTATAGGTCGCTTATCGATCAATGGGTTCCAAGATAATCCCGAATTAAATCAAGGCTTGAAATTGTACAGAGAATTCGTAAAGGAGCTGATTGAGCGTGTCTAAGATGGACGAGTTAAAGAATAGGATTAGAAGCACATCGGGCGGCAGTGTTCATCCAGAACTTATTGATACATCTCAAGAAGATAAGCCGAAGGCGAACACTAAGAAGAAGAAATTTGAAGAAACGCATACAAGGGATACCGTTTGGATTGAGAATGCTTTAAAAAAGAGGTTAGACAGTCAGAGTGCGGAAAATGGCAGAGGGGAGAAAACAAGGATAATCAATGAAGCACTGCGGCTTTATTTTAATGAAGCAAATTAATAGATACGTACGTAAACGTACACGTTTACATTTACGTATTACAATAACTACAAAATGGGGTTATTTGCTTGGATCGCGGATGACCTCTTTTTGTTTGATGAAATCCCCCTATAAGGTTAAGAATGTATACGTAAATGTTTACACGTACATAAACGTAATCGTTTGTGTCAGGTGTAACAGCAATACGAGTTTTAGAGTACACGTAAATGTTTACGTGGACGTGTACATATACGAATACATAAACGTAAATGTATACGTAAGTGTT